>NZ_WJHU01000009.1:0-160370 GCF_033712365.1 Chryseobacterium sp. JV558 | reverse complement strand
GTGGGTTTTAGCCAGGGAAAGCCGGGCGTGAGGAGTATGAATGGATAGCAGGAGAATGCTCCTTAAAAATATTCTATATATAATAATGAATAGTAAAGATTATATATCTATCTATAGTAATGAAAGATATTATATAAAAAGAAATAACGGAAAGTAATCTTTATTTCCTTTCTACCATGGGGCATTTCATACTTTTGATTTACCTTTTCAACTATAACCATAGATGTAATAGTGATAAAAACCGGCTAACATTTTTTTTGATTTCATACATTTGTAGTGCATTCCGGATTCTAAGGAGTGAAATGAGTTTTATATGACAGACAGAAAATATAAGGAAACGGTTCATACTGATAAAAACCAATACGAATATATTACAATAGCCCACGACGAAAATAACGTCAGAATTTATACCTTGAAAAATGGATTGAAGGTTTTTCTTGCTCAAAATTTTGATGCTCCGAGGATACAGACTTTTATTCCTGTAAGAACCGGAAGCAATAATGATCCGGCCGATAATACCGGACTGGCTCATTATCTTGAGCATATGATGTTTAAAGGAACGTCTCAGATAGGAACCCAAAACTGGGAAAAGGAAAAAGAACTTCTGGACCAGATCTCAGCATTATATGAAGCGCATAAAGCGGAACAGGATCCCGAAAAGAAAAAGGAGATCTATAAAAAGATTGATGAAGTTTCTCAGGAAGCCAGTCAATATGCCATTGCCAATGAATATGACAAAGCTATTTCTTCTTTGGGAGCTACTGGAACAAATGCTCATACCTGGTTTGATGAAACAGTATACAAAAACAATATTCCAAATAACGAACTTGAAAAGTGGCTGAAAATAGAAAAGGAAAGGTTTTCTGAAATTGTACTTCGTCTTTTTCATACGGAACTGGAATCTGTATATGAAGAGTTCAACAGAGCTCAGGATAATGACACAAGACTTGTAAGCTATGAATTGATGGATGCTCTTTTTCCTACGCATCCCAACGGCCAGCAGACAACACTGGGAAGACCCGAGCATTTGAAAAATCCTTCTATGAAGGCTATTCACAAGTATTTTGATGAATATTATGTTCCTAATAATTATGCAATGGTACTGGTTGGTGATCTTGATTTTGAGGAGGCTATTCAATTAATTGATCAATATTTCGGCACTTTGCCCTATAAAGAGCTTCCTCAAAAGACACCAATAATTGAACAACCCATTACAGAGATTGTAATAAGAACAGTAAAAAGCCCTACTACTCCACGGGCTCAACTGGCTTGGAGAACGGAAAGCTATGGAACAAGGGATGCCATGCTTGCGGATGTTGTTGCCAATATTCTTAGTAACAGAGGTGAAGCCGGATTACTGGATCTACACATCAATCAGACGCAAAAAATGCTTTGGGCTCAGGCCTTTTCTGTAGGTTTAAGACAATATGGTTATTTTTCTATTGTTGCTGTACCAAAAGAAACCCAAACTCTTGAGGAAGCAAAGAACATGGTATTGGAGGAAATTGAGCTGATAAAGAAAGGTGATTTCCCGGACTGGATGCTGCCAGCAATCATTAATGATTTCAAAATTCAGAGAATGAAGGGCCTTGAAACAGCGGAAGGACTTGCTACAACCTTGTACGATTCTTATATAAAAGGCAGAACATGGGAACAGGAACTGAATGAGATGGATGAATATGCTGCTTTTACGAAGGAAGACATAATGAACTTTGCCCAGGATTTTTTCAAAGAAAATTATGTTGTTGTCAATAAAGAAAAAGGTGTTAATGATATGTTGATCAGAGTTGAAAATCCAGGTATTACGCCTGTTAAGATCAACCGTGATACTCAGTCTGAGTTTTTAAAAGAGATTTTAACGGACAAGACTGAGGATATTAAGCCTGAATTTATCGACTATCAGAAAGAAATTGCCACTGATCAGCTTAACGGAAAGAAATTAAGTTTCGTAAAGAATAAATATAATGATATTGCACAGCTTCATTTCATCTTCCCTTTTGGAAGTGACAATGACAGAGATTTAGGAATTTCTACTCAGTTGCTGCAATATTTGGGTACGGATACTCTTTCGCCTGAAGATTTAAAAAAGGAATTTTTCAAAATTGGAATCAGCAATGATTTCAAAACTACGAATGACCAGTTGATCATTTCTCTAAGCGGACTGGAAGAAAATATAGAAAAAGGAATTGCTCTCCTGCAGCATTGGATGCATGATGTACAACCAGACCAGGAAATCTACAATCAGTTTGTGGGAACTGTACTGGAAAACCGACAGGCCATCAAAAAAGATAAAAACCGTATTATGACTGCCCTGACCAATTACACCAAACTGGGTGTTCACTCACGTTTTACGGATGTTATTTCTAAAGAGGAGCTTGAAGGCAGCAATTCTGAAGTATTCACTGACAGAATGAAAAAGCTTTTCAAATACCCTTATCAGGCATTCTTCTATGGTAAAAACTTTGACAATTTCAAAGGATATATTGGTCAGTATATAGAAACTGAAAGTCTTCAGATGCCAGAGGCTAAGCAATATCCTGAACCTGCCACCGGAGGAAATGTAAATTTCATCAATTATGATATGGTTCAGATGGAAATGAGTAAGATCGGAAAAGGAAATCTGGTGAACCCGCTTCATTTTGGAAAGGTTAATGTATTTAATGAGTATTTTGGACGTGGATTATCCTCCATTGTTTTCCAGGAGATCCGTGAGAGTAAGAGTCTTGCTTATTCAGCCTATGTTTCTTACGCTGCCAACTCTGAACTCAACCATCCTGATTATGTAACAACTTATATCGGAACTCAGCCTGACAAACTTATGATAGCTGTGGATACACTGAATGAACTGATGAACGAGCTTCCTGAAGTGACTATTCAGTTTGAGAATGCCAGAAATGCTGCTCTGAAACAGATTGCCTCAACAAGGGTAACCCGAAATAATATATTTTTCAATACATTAAGATTGAAAAAGCTTAATATTTATCATGATTTCAGGAAAGACATCTATAATCAGATTCAGGATCTGAAATTTGAAGATATCAGGCATTTTTATCAGACAGAAGTCAAATCCATAGATTTTAATACAGCCATTATCGGTAAAAAAGAAAATCTGAATATGGAAGCTGTCAATAAAATGGGAACATTTAAAGAAGTAAGTCTGAAAGATATTTTCGGACATTAAAAAACGAACCGCCCGATAGCATTATCGAGCGGTTTGTTTTTTATCAATGATGAATGATAATTGATCAGTGATAATTTATAATTCAATTACGTCATCATACAATCCCCGTCTCCATCCTGATAGTTTGGGTTAAAATTATTCGGAAGCAGTTCCAATAATTGCTTATGAAAGAGATATTCTCTGTTAAAATCACGTTCGTAGATGTGAGAAACTCCTTTTGATTGCTGTATTACCTCGTTCAATCTGGTTTGATAACTGGTAAAACCTTTCACTTTATGGGTAAGTATGAAATAATTCAAAAACTGAACTACCTCAGCCAAATCAGAAGCTGAAAACAGATAAGGAATTTTAAGATATCCATCGCGGAGCAGTAATAACAAGCAAGCTTTGAGTTGATTATTCTGATCGAAAATCTTAATCCAAAAATATTTAAATGTACCAGCAAAACTTGAAAAGAGATATTTCTCGTCTTTTTGGCCTTCCAAAACCCATGGATTATCTATAAAAGTATTGATTTCATCTGCATTGCGTGCCCCTGAAAATTCAGCCATAAAATCAGCACTCTCTTTATCAATACGATCAAGAACTTCATATTTGAAATCCGGTTTCTGTACGGATAAATTCTTTATTGAGATGAATAAATTGGCAGCCGCATCCAGAGTCTGAAAAAGAGGTTTCAATGGTTGTGTTCCCGGCTTTTTTTCAGGAATCATTTTAGCCGCATCGGTTTTGAAGTAATACCTCTTCCCTTTTTTAGGAAAGACATATTCAAAAACACCCATGATAGTGTAAAGCGCTTCTGCTTCTTTGGTAAATTCTGTAATGGCAATTTTCCCTTCATACTCTTCAAAAACTTTTTTCAGCAGTGCTTTTGCGGGTCTTTTTTTTCGGTATTCAGGGTTTGCATACAAAGTGCTCAGCCATGCATAACGGATTTCTTTTCCATCAATGACAAAATAATCCGGGAAACATCCTACATAACCAATCAATTTTTCTTCAAAGAAAGCCAGAATAAGAAGGGTATCTTCCTCTGATGCTTTAGGATTCTGAATATGTGACAATGCACGATGTTTCGTAATAGGAAGAAAATCATACTGCAGGAATGCTCCGGATGATATAAAATCTCCCAGTTCTTTTCTGTTGAATGTTTTCAGCGTTATCATTTTCTCAGGATCGTATTTTTATTTATCAGTCTTTTCAGTTTGAAATAGGCCATCTCCTTTTTCAGTATCTGTTCTCCGCTCTCCCCCATTTCCATTGGAATCCTTTGAAAATTTCTCTTCACACTATCCAGTTTTATTCCTGCACAGCCAAAGCTGCAGTAGATTTCTTCATTTTTAAAAAGCTCATCAAAAAAATCTTTCTGGACTTCAAAATCAGTAAACGGAAATGCAAAGCTTTCATAGAGGAAACCATTTTCTTTCAAATAAACAAAAGTTTTATCCGTAGTTTCCATCTGTTCTTTCAAAGATAAATCTCCGTATTTCGGGTGATCCCAGCTATGCGAAGAGATTCCAAAACCTCTTCTGGTAAGTTCCTTTAATTCTTCTGTACTTAAATAAGGCTTGAATTCCTTTGAATAAGCATTAAAATCTACTTCAAGTTTTTCAGCAAGCCAGTCCAAAGTATCTTTTTCCTGATAATTTATTGCTAAAATTTTCTTTTGTAAAAAACGTCTGTCTAAATTTTTAAGCGATAAGACAAAATAAATTTCTGAATCTATAGTTTTCTTTCTCTCAACAGCATCAGCAAGAAGACTGGCCTTGCATCTGAACATCATATCTTTATTGTCTATGAAAGCCGGATTTACAAAATTGCAGGCATAGATTCCCTTTCGTTCCAAAATAGGAGCAGCAATATCATAAAACTCTCTGAAACCGTCATCAAAAGTTAGCAGGGCAATTTTTTTCTTAGGCTTAAAATTCCCAGAAGTAAATTCTTTGAACTCCTGCCAGTCCACAAACTGAAAATTCTTTGATAGATGATCCAGATCTTCTTCAAACTGTTTGGTAGTCTTATAACGGATCACATGTTTTATATGAGGAAGTTCTCTGTCTGAGACACTGTGATAAAGCGGCAAACAGTAATCCAGCGGAAAATATTTCCCGATATTACCAGATTCAAAAGTTGCCAAAACATTGATGATCCTGTCTTTCATCTTATTTAAAATAAAAAAGAATCTATTCAAAACTCAGTTCAAATAGATTCTTAAAGGTATAACTTTTAAAAATTATTTTATAATTTTCATTTCATCAACAAGCCACTTAGAGTCAGCGAATTTCTCGATGATGAAAAGGATATATTTTGTGTCTACCATGATGTTTCTGCTGAAACGTGGATCATAGTTGATGTCACTCATTGTTCCTTCCCACTGTCTGTCAAAATTCAATCCTACAAGATTTCCGTTGGCATCAAGAGCAGGGCTTCCTGAGTTTCCTCCTGTTGTATGGTTTGTTGCCGTAAATCCTACAGGAACGTCACCCGTTTTATCTTTATAGTTTCCGAAATCTTTCTTGTTGTAAAGGTCAATCAGTTTCTTAGGAACATCAAATTCATAATCTCCAGGAACATATTTTTCCATTACTCCGGCAAGGTGAGTCTGGTATCCGTAAGAAACCGCATCTCTAGGCGTAGATCCTTTTACTTTACCATATGTTACACGAAGCGTTGAGTTAGCATCCGGGAAGAATTTTCTGTCTTTATCCGTCTGCATCTGCTGAGCCATGAATTTTTTCTGCAATGCATCAATTTTTGCCTGCATTGAAGTGTACTGCGGATCTGCCGTTTTCATATACGTTTCTTTCATAGAAACATACAGCTGATAAATAGGATCTTTCTTTAAAGTCTTGATCAGTTTATCCTGGTTAGAAAACACTTTATCAATATCAGTAGTCAATGCTGCTCCATTCACAGCAGTTCTTCCTGTGATGATAGAGTTTTTAGACATATCTTCTATTGCAGGGATATTCGGGTTTTCATCTTTATATTTGCTGAAACCTGCTGGTAAAAACTGTGGTGCCGTTTTATTAACATATAATGCCAATAATTTTGCGGTTACTTTAGCATCAAGCTCAGCGCTGTAATCTTTGTAGAAAGAGGTTAATTTTGTTTTTAACTTTGTAAGTTCCTTTTCATCCATTCTTCCCGCTTCTACAGAAGCTACAAAGTCATAATAGTCACCTGCAAGCTTTAAAGTCTCCGCATTTCTTACCACTTCTGTATAATAAGCATTGTTTAAAGCATAAGGAGCCTGATCATTGTACAGTTTATTCAACTGATCCAATGTGTTTTTAATCTCCGGATTTTTAGCAACCAAAGAACCTTCGTACATTACTTTCTTCTCTACAGCATTGGATTTTTTCAACCCTTCCACTTCACCGATCCATTTTTTCCAATAGTTCGCTACGGAAGCGTATTTAGAAGCGTATTTAATACGTGTCTCATTATCCACACGCATTTTTTCGTCTAATGTTTTTAAAGCAACATCACGTACAGCAATTCTTGCAGGATCAATATCCTTCATGATTTTCTCTACGCCTACTGCAGGAAGATATTCTGTAGTTTTTCCCGGGAATCCGAATACAAAAGTAAAATCGTTTTCATTTTTATCTTTTATAGAAACCGGTAAGTAGTGTTTTGGAACGTAAGGTACGTTGTCTTTTGAATATTCTGCAGGCTTATTATTCTTGTCTGCATAGATTCTGAACATAGAGAAATCTCCGGTATGTCTAGGCCAAACCCAGTTGTCTGTATCACTTCCGAATTTCCCAATGCTCTGAGGTGGAGCTCCTACAAGACGGATGTCTTTGTACGTTTCAATTGTGTAAGCATAGTATTTGTTTCCATAATACATAGGCTTTACCATAATTGATTGGTAAGATTCAATCTTCTGAGCGTTTTTGTAAACCTCAATATTGTTGTTGATCTTTTTGGTAAGTTCCGGCTCCGTCAGGTTATCTGTACCTTCTAAAACCTGATCAGTAGCTTCTTTTATATCTACAATAAAATCTACTTTTACTCCCGGATTAGGAAGTTCTCCATCTGTATTTTTTGCCCAGAATCCATTTGAAAGCAAGTCATTCTGAACAGTAGAATGTGCCTGAATCTGACCGAAACCACAGTGGTGATTGGTTAAAAGCAGTCCTTTAGGCGAAATAATCTCTGCAGTACATCCGCCGTTAAACTGTACTACTGCATCCTTTATGCTTGGTTTCTGAGGGTTGAAAATATCTTTTGCAGAAATCTTCATTCCCAAATCCTTCATTTCCTTTTCATTCAGCTCAGTAGGAATCCACATTCCTCCATATTGTTGTGCAAATGCCATTGCAGCTGGCAAAAGAAATACAGATAAAAGTATCTTTTTTGTCATAATCAAAATTTTGCCCGAATTTACAAAGAAAAATAAGAATAGGCCTTATAAAACAGGCGGAAAAGTTGTTAAGAGTAGGTTTTTGTAAAATGTATTAATGAAGAGAAAGCAGAAAATTCATTTAATGATCTATACAGTAAACCCGAACCGTATACTGACAACCAGCAACGTTAAACATTAAACCCTCCGTCCTCTGGCTTAGTTTTTGTTGATTGGAAGTAACTTTATTATTAAAAACATATTTAAATCAATTATTATGATGAAAAGCAAAATGCTCATGTTGGGAATGGGAACGGTTTTATTCCTTGCTTCATGTTCTAAAAAAGAAACGACTGAAACAACCGGTACAACCACAGATTCTGCAACAGCTGTACAACCTGCTGCTACAGACAGCATTACTAAGGCTACTCCTACAGCAGCGGGTGACACTTCTGAAAATGCATTAGACTGGGCCGGAACTTATGAAGCGACAGTTCCTTGTGCTGACTGTCCGGGAATCAAGACTTCTTTAACATTGAATAATGATAAAACATTCAGCATTTCTGAAGAATATCTTGACAGAAATTCAAAGAATCAGGATAAAGGATCTTTTGCATGGGATACAACAGGAAGTATGATCACTTTAAAAGGGAAATCTGCCAATTATAAATATAAGGTTGGTGAGAATATGCTGATCCAACTTGACATGGATGGAAAAGAAATTGACGGTCCAAACAAGGATCTTTATATATTCAAGAAAAAATAAAATAAAGGCTTCGGCCTTTATTTTTTTACTTATATCTCATCTAAAACTGATAGGCTTTAATTCTAGGGTCGTCTACCAAACGTCTGATTACTTCTTCATGACGGGTATTTTTCCCGGTAAGCCGCCAGATAACGGTTAAACTTTCGGGCGAATACTGTTGTTTGATCATCAGATATTTTAAGTGGTGTTCTTTAAAGATATTTTCACAATATTGAATATCCGCAGAACCTGTCACAGCAATTTTGTATTCTCTTACTTTATTATAATTATCAATGAAATTCTGAAGATAAGTCAATACATTCAAAATGATTAATACTAAAGCGGTTCCCAACAATGCAATATAGATATATCCGGAACCTACAGCCATTCCTATTGAAGCTGTTGCCCAAATGGTGGTTGCTGTCGTAATTCCTTCAATTTTATTATCTCCTTTGAAAATAACACCTGCTCCCAGAAATCCAATCCCGGTAATGATATTGGCTGCGAGACGATCCGGATTTTCAACGCCTATTTTTATGGAAAGAATAGTAAAGAGACAAGCCCCGAAACAAACCAATATAAAGGTTCTGAGACCCGCAGATTTATTACGGTATTCACGTTCAGCACCAATAAACAGCCCTAAAATAACAGAAATAAGAATAAGTAGCAATTCATTTTTGACAGCATAATGATCCTGAAGAAAATCCATTTTTCACAATTTAAATGTAGAATAAAATTACAATAAAAAATTTATCTTCAGGGGCTATCATTGCACTTTGTTTAGGGCAAGAAGATTTTATTTGAGTGAAAACTTTCGTAATTTTACAGATTAAATGTAAAAGGCAAGTACAGGAGTTATGAAACCTACATTTTTTTCGACAAAAGAAAAATTCAGAGAATGGCTTGAAAAGCACTACAAGGATGAGAAAGAACTTTTAGTGGGGTTCTATAAAACCGGAAGTGGAAAACCTTCGATAAGCTGGTCTGAATCTGTGGATCAGGCTTTATGTTTTGGCTGGATAGACGGCGTGAGAAAATCAATAGATCACGAAAGTTATTCTATACGATTTACTCCCAGAAAGTCTTCCAGCATCTGGAGCAACATTAATATAAAGAAAGTTGAAAAGCTCACCCAAGCAGGGCTGATGACTCCTGCCGGACAGAAAGCATTTGATCTCAGAAAAGAGAACAAATCCGGAATTTATTCTCATGAAAAAGCAGAAGTTGCTCTTGATCCTGTTTATCAAAAGCAATTTACAGATCATCAGGCAGCCTGGGATTTTTTTGAAAGCCAGGCTCCATCCTATAAAAAGGTGATCATACACTGGATCATGAGTGCCAAACAGGAAAAAACAAGGCTTTCAAGGCATGAAAAAGCCATTGATATAAGTAAACAATCAAAAAGATTAGAATAAAAAAATATTATGGATAAAGAAATTTCACACTTCTGGTTAGGGTATTTCAAGAATGAAGAAGATTTTTATAGTTTCGTAGAAGAGGATGAAAATTATTATATAGAAGAAGAAACAGACGATCAGTATGTTTCAAAGTTCGCAGAATCACAGAACATCAAATGGTTTGATGATGATTTTATAGAATATGGCTTTGAGGATGAAAATCTTGGACTTTACGACAAGTTTGCAGAATATTCTTATGCTGACCAATGGCTTCCGATCCTGGAACAAAAACTGAACGAACTAAGTCTGGACACCCCTATAAATACCATCATTTTTGCAACCAGATTTGCTATTCCGAATCCGGTTTCTACAGAAAACGATGATTTTTCCCTGCATTATGTAGGTCAAATAGAATATGACGTTTAATATTGGGAAATGATCTCCCCTTATTGATAACAGGTGACTTCATCAGAAATGCAGTCACCTGTTATTGATAAAAGATTCTGAAATGGCATAGAAAGTGATAATTTAGTTCGTAAACTATCATCATGAACAGGAATCTTATAATCATTAATTTCATCATTATACTGTTGCTGGCTGCAGCCTATATTTCCGGATATTATTTTATTAATTACCCCACACAGTTCAATTTCTGGTATTCTGTAAAGGAATCCGGTTTAGAATATTTCCCAGTTATATTGGCTATCACTGCCCTTGTCACTTATCTTGTGAGTAACCTACCTATTAAAAAATTAAATTTTAAGGCTAAGTTTTTAAGAGTTTATCCCATTATTAATTCTATTGTTCTTCTTTTTTTTATATTTTCATCAGGAAATGAATTGATAAAGAATAAAAAGGAACTTTCAAAAAAAGAAAGTGAATATATTGTAAAGGCCAAAAAGGATATAAAAAATGACCAGGTTGCCATATCTTTTGCAGGAGGTTTCTCAATTCCCGCTCATGACCAGCAAAACCTAAGTAAAATTCGGAATATCCGAAAGAAATATGGCATAACCTATATCAATACAGGCTGTATCATTGATCCTATTGATACCAAAGCACAAAAGAAATATACAGAGACTGTAAATCCTTATCTTGAAAAAAGAAATGGAAAAGGCTGGGAAGAAAGAATGCAGGAGGAAATTGACCGTCTAAAATAAATATATCATGGCTATAGCAAAAAAAGGACTCAGAAAAATTGTGGTTAAAAATGAAACTTTTTACTGGAAAATAAGAAAAAAGATTTCTCATAATGAGCAACATAACAGCGACTATAGAATTCCCATACTACATGAAAGTGAGGGGCAAATTTTATTTATAATAGTAAATTTCTGCAGATCCGAATACTATGGACGAGAAGCAATGGCAATAACACCTGCCCTAATTCAATCTAAAATAATAGAAGCAATTAATCTTGGATGGGCTTATAGCCATCCCGGAATTCCAATAAGCCTGATTAATGGAGAACTTGCTTATCTGTGAAAACAAATTTCCTGCTAAAATTTCGTTACAATAAATCATGAAACTATATTCTACCTTACAAATCGGAGATTATCATATTAATCATTGTGAAGATGATCTTCTTATCAAAAAAATTGGTTCGGATAAGATTGTATGTGCTGTAATGGACGGTTGCTCTACAGCAATGGATAGCCATTTTGTCTCGACACTTTTTGGGAAAATTTTGCGTAAAGTTATTATTGAAGCTGGTTACAGAACATTATATGAAAAAGATAACGAACACAGTTTAGAACAAGAACTCAAAGAAATTATAAAAGGATTATTCAACGAACTCAAATTTATTAAAAATCATCTGATGCTGGATGAAAAAGAGCTCCTAACTACTCTTATTATCTTAGTTTATGACATCACAATGGACGAAGGATTAGTCTTAGCCATTGGTGACGGCGTTGTTTGCATCAATGGAAAGATCACGGAATTTGACCGTGATAACAAACCTGATTACCTTGCCTATCATCTTCATGAAAACTTTGAAGATTGGTATTTTAGCTTGTCTCAGAGAATATTTTTTGATCATTTGGATGATGTTTCCATTGCAACTGATGGTATTTCGAGCTTTTCAAAAATTAAAAAGACTGATTCTGATGAAGGAATCAACTTTACACAATATTTAATGATTGACCAGAAAAATAACGATACGGAAGAAATGCTCAACAGAAAACTTAAGCAGTTGGAGTATCAATTTGGCGTAAAACCGACAGATGACTTAGCTATCGTCAGAATCATAAAATAATTCATACATTTTGAACATCATGGAACATTCAAAACCTCATCGGTTTTACTCATTTCTAAAAAAACTGTTCATTGTTACAGTGATTATTTCCGCGGTTACATTTGTACAATTTTACTGGTCAATGGGTAGCTTTTCAGATCGAATGTCAAGTGGATGTCTGGAATGTTGGTTTGTTGAAGATGCATTATTTATGTCACTGATCATCGGAATTTTTCTTTCTGTTATCTTTTCTTTGTTTTCCTTTATTAAAAAGATGTTGATCAAAATGGGCATTAAGTTCTTATTGTTGGTCTTTGTCTGGTTATTTTGGAACTACTCCATATTTGTAGACAGAGAGTCTTCATGGAGTACTTATGACTTCACAACAGAGGTTCAATATACAATATCACTGTCTTTTTTTCCCGTTATCCTTCTGGGATGTTTGTGTATTTCATTTTTACATTATCAGGAAATAAAAACTAGATTTGCATCTTATAAAAACAAACACCATTGAAAAAAATCATTTCTATTGTACTTCTGTCTTCTTTGCTTATCTATTCATGCGATAAAACTAAAGCAGACGCTCCGAAAGACTCTTCGGCCCCTATAAAAAAGGATACAGCGAAAAATAGTCCACCAATTCAAAACGACCGATCAACAGTAGGAAAACAAGTCTCCGATTTTGTTTCAAATCAGTATGAAATTCAATATGAAACTGAAGGTGACCTCAATCAGGATGGCCTTCCTGACAAAGCTTTGGTTTTAAGAAAAAAAGAGGACACTTTAGCACAGAGAAAAACTATTATTCTTTTAAAAAATCCTGATCAAACATATCGGTTATTTACAAGTTCTGAAACTGTTTTTCCTGAAGAATACAATGAATACGGTTATAAAATGCATGAAACTGAAGATATCAGTATTGAGAAAGGAACATTGAATATCAATCTGTATGATATCGGGCCAAATGGCAATCAATTCAGTAAGTTTAAATATATCGGCGATCATCTTATTCTTACTTATATTGAAACTTATAATATGGGGGCAGGCTCTCACTCTGCGCTCTATTACGAACCGATGAAAGGTAACATTACGCTTGAGAGTATCAATACAATGAAAGAGGAAATGCCTTCAACTACTCAAAAAGCCCAAGTGAAAAAGGAGAGATTTTTATTTGAAAATGTTTCTCTGGATGATGTTGTCAGCAATGCATACAATTCTGTAGATAAATAATAAAGATCTCCTGACTCTAATAAAAATAAAACTTCCGCCCAAAAGACGGAAGTTTTTTATTTAAAGTATGATTTGCAGTATTGATTAATGCGCTTCCAGCCAGTTATCTCCTACTCCAATCTCTACTAATAAAGGAACCTGTGTTTTTAAAGCATTTTCCATTTCAGTTTTGATTAGTTTTGAAGCGGCTTCAATCTCATCTGCCGGAGATTCAAATACCAATTCGTCATGTACCTGAAGCAGCATTTTTGTTTTTAACTGTTGTTCTTCAAGTTCCCGGTCTATTTTAATCATGGCAAGCTTTACAACATCAGCAGCACTTCCCTGAACGGGTGCATTTACTGCATTTCTTTCTGCATGGCCTCTTACCACAAAATTGTTGGAATTGATATCTTTCAAGTGACGCTTTCTTCCTAATATGGTTTCCACATAGCCCATCTGACGTGCTTTATTCACCTGTTCTGCCATGTATTCCTTTAGTTTTGGATAGGTTTCGAAATACGCTTCGATCATCTGTTTGGCTTCTGTACGGGATAATCCGGTTTGTTCTGCTAATGCAAAAGCTCCCTGTCCATAGATGATACCAAAGTTTACGGTCTTAGCCTGACTTCTCTGGGTTTTGGAAACTTCTTTCAAAGGAATTTTAAAGAGTTTTGCTGCTGTGGAAGCGTGAATATCTTCTCCATCCTGGAAAGCTTTGATCATATTATCTTCTCCGGAAATTTCAGCAATTAAACGAAGTTCAATCTGTGAATAATCGGCAGAGATAATTTTCTTTCCTTCTCCAGAAACAAAAGCGCCACGAATCTGCTGTCCTCTCAAAGTACGGATCGGAATATTCTGCAGGTTGGGGTTTACACTCGCCAAACGGCCTGTAGCAGCTGTAGTCTGTGAGAAATTGGTGTGTACTCTATTATCTTCTTTTTCAATCTGTGAAGGCAGCGCATCTACATAGGTTGATTTTAATTTCTGATAGGTTCTGTATTCCAGAATATGCTTGATGATCTCATGTTTTGAACTTAACTTCTGAAGAACATCTTCTGAGGTTGCATATTGCCCGGTCTTTGTTTTTTTTGCCTTCGGATCCAGCTGCATTTTTTCAAATAGGATTTCTCCCAGCTGTTTTGGTGAATTCATATTGAATTCTTCTCCGGAAAGTTCAAAAATGGTGGTTTCTAACTGCTTCAGGTCATTCTCAAGATCTATACTTTCCTGTGCCAGCCATTTTTCATCCAGAGAAATACCAGCCAGTTCCATTTTTGCCAGGACTTCCATCAGAGGCATTTCAATATTGTAGAAAAGCTCTTCTAGATTTTCTTTTTTCAGCTGTGGTGCAAAAAGCTCATACAACTGGAAAGTGATGTCTGCATCTTCCGCTGCATAATCTGTCTGTGTTCTCAGATCTGCATCTCTGAAGCTGCCTTGTTTTTTTCCTTTTTTCCCGATAATGGTTTCTATGGATACCGGTTTATAGTTCAGGTATACTTCTGAAAGGTAATCCATACCGTGTCTTCCGTCCGGATTCAGCAGGTAATGGGCAATCATAGTATCAAACATCGCCCCTTTAACGGTAATGTCATATTGTTTTAAAACTTTATAATCGTATTTCAGATTGTGAGCAATTTTCAGCAGGTCTTCTTTTTCAAAAAACGGTCTGAAAATCTCTAAGGTCTGCAAAACTTCAGCTCTGTCTTCAGAAAGCGGGATATAATAAGCAAGTCCTTTTTTATAGGAGAAACTCATTCCTACCAATTCTGCTTCCAGCTCGTTTAATGAAGTGGTTTCCGTATCAAAGCAAACAATATTTTGTTGTAATAGATTATCAACCAGCTTTTTCTGTGCTTTCGGATTATCGATAAACTGATAAAGATGATCGTTCTGCTCAATAGTAGACTTGGTAGAAGTAGCCTGCTCCAGCTCTTCAAAATTGGCAAAAAGGTCAAGCTGCATCACCTGTCCTTTTATTTCTGTTCCAGTTGGAGTCTGCTTTACTTCCACTTCGCTCACCACCACTGTTTCTGTAGGAGCAGGTGCAAAAGCTCTGTAAAGGTTTTCGTAAAGTCTCCTGAATTCTATTTCATCAAAAACTTCTTTTACTTTTTCAAAATCCGGAGTTTCCAGGTCATACTGTTCCTGATGGAATTCTACGGGAGCATCACAGATAATGGTTGCTAATTTTTTAGATAAAATACCGCGTTCTGCGGAAGCTTCCACTTTTTCCTTCAGTTTTCCTTTCAGCTGATCAGTATTGGCCAATAGAGTTTCAATGTTTCCGTATTCTTTAAGGAACTTCATTGCCGTTTTTTCTCCCACACCTTCCAGTCCGGGAATATTATCTACCGCATCTCCCATCATTGCAAGGAAATCAATAACCTGTTTAGGATCTTCGATCTCGTATTTTGCCTTTACCTCATCTACTCCCAGAACTTCGATATCACCACCTTTTAAGCCTGGTTTATAAATTTTAATTTTGTCTGTAACCAGCTGTGCAAAATCTTTATCCGGTGTTACCATAAAAGTGGTATAGCCTTCTTTTTCAGCTTTACATGCAATGGTACCTATTACATCATCAGCTTCATAGCCTTCTACTCCTAATCGTGGAATATGCATGGCCTCAAGAATTCTGTGGATGTATGGAACAGCAACTTTAATCGCCTCAGGAGTTTCGCTTCTGTTGGCTTTGTATTCTGAATAGTCATCAGTTCTTACACTAGCCTGCCCTACGTCAAAAACTACTGCCAGGTGGGTAGGTTTTTCTCTTCTGATCAATTCGATCAAAGAATTGGTAAAACCAAAGATAGCAGAAGTATCCAATCCTTTGCTGGTGACTCTCGGATTCCTGATTAATGCGTAATATCCTCTGAAAATCATCGCATAGGCATCGATGAGAAACAGCCTTTTATCTTGTGTTGCGTCCATATTTTGAATAATGAACAAATATAAGAAAATAGGAGTAAAAGTTGGCAGTTCGCGGAAGGGATTCGGGATTCAGATGATGAATAGTGAATGATCAATTCGCTTTGCTTCTCAATTTTATGTAACAGCAATCATTCACCGTCCATTTTCTAGCAGTCATGATTCTCGTAGTTCACCTGTTCCATTTTGTTTCTGTAATCTTCCATTTCTTTGCTGCTTATGGTTACTTTTTTTAATTGTACGGGAAGCTGTCTTTTTCCGTCAGGACTTATCCATATTCCATTCATCATATCACCTTCTTTTTTTATGATCATCAATCCTGTAAAGTGTTCTTCTACCATTGAAAACTGTTTGTGAGCTCCTTCAGTAACGTTTAGTTCAAGCCAATTGCTTACTTTTTCATACTTGTACATTGCATTATAATAAACACCACTTCCACAATCACTGTCTACGGACTGGAAGAATAATGTGATCGGCAATTTTCCATTAACAGTACCTTTGTATAAAGTAGAAGAGTTTTGTGCCTGCAGGGAAAGAAAAGACATTGTAAAAGCAAGAATCAATAGAATTTGTCTGAACATGTTTGTTAGTTTTTAATAGATAGTTTTCATTATGGATAAAAAACAGAACAGTATACCAATGGCATACTGTTCCTTTTTCTTTAAGCTGTAGTGGATTATTTACCTCCTGAAGAAGGCCATAGTCCAGCGTACTGAGAAGTACCGTAGTCAATAGTTTCAGCACTGATTACGAAGCTGATCAGCATACTGTTGCTGTCTATTGCATCGAAATCTACTTCGTGCTGGATTACATATCCGTTCTCCCAGTTCAAAGTAATCAATGTTCCTTCTTCGTGAGATTTGTTGAATGTAATTTCTCCTTTTGTTGGCTTGTATTTACCGTTTAACAAGCTTTCTAGGATGTCAGATTTTTCAGTAGCTTCTACTGTAACCTTGATTAATGCGTTAGAAGGATCTGATGCTACACGTCCTGATACGTCTGTAGATCTTGATACACTGTAATTCATTTTTAACAGTTTCTGTCCTTCTCCTCCGTTGAATTTTAAAATTCCTCTTGAATTTCTTTCTGCCATGATTGTAAATTTTAGTCGTTAGTAATAAATTGTTATTCAATAATTATATAACAAAGATAGCCCCCTTGGTTTTGAAAAAAAAGCATTTGAACAGAAATATGAAAAAGTGTAGTAATTATACGATTTGGTGTCGTAGTTCTACGATTTCATGTCGTAATTCTACGACAAAAGAATTAAAATAAAGCATAACCTATTATAAACAAACCTATTAAATTTCATTTAAAAATAGGAGGATTTCACTAAATATCACACCACTAAGAGAAATAATATCTTAAAAAGGCAGTTTTAAAGGAATCAAAAACCTTATTATCTATTCCTTTTAATACTGTACAGGTTGAGACTAAAAAAAGCCACTATTCTATTGTTTTTATTGTTCATAAACTTTCCGGATGATATGACCTTACATAAAAAAACAGGACAGTATACTCGGGTGAGTGTACTGTCCTGTACCAATTTTATTTTTACTAAGATGATGAATAGGCTTAATTACCTGCAGAAGGCCATAGTCCTGCAAACTGAGAAGTACCGTAGTCAATAGTTTCAGCACTGATTACGAAGCTGATCAGCATACTGTTGCTGTCTATTGCATCGAAGTCTACTTCATGCTGAATTACGTATCCGTTCTCCCAGTTCAAAGTGATCAATGTTCCTTCTTCGTGAGATTTGTTGAATGTAATTTCTCCTTTTGTTGGCTTGTATTTACCGTTTAACAAGCTTTCTAGGATGTCAGACTTTTCAGTAGCCTCTACTGTTACTTTGATCAATGCATTAGAAGGGTCTGATGCTACACGTCCTGAAACGTCTGTAGATCTTGATACACTGTAATTCATTTTTAACAGCTTCTGTCCTTCTCCGCCGTTGAATTTTAAGATTCCTCTTGAATTTCTTTCTGCCATGATTGTAAATTTTGATCGTTAATATTTTGTGATTCGGTGATTGTTTAGCAAAGATAGAGGCTCTTTATTGCTAAAAAAAACTTTTGAATATAAATCTGAAAAATTGTAGTAGTTCTACGATTTCTTGTCGTAATTCTACGACAATGGATTTAATAAAACCACTTAAAACGTCACCAGAAAAGGATTTCCTCTTATTGGAAAACAAAATTAAATACAATAATTATCCACATGAGTGAGAAATATTAAGATTTTTTTAATATAAAGTTGGCTTGTTTTAACAGTTTAATTTTTACATAAAAAAAGCAACCAGTAAAAACTGATTGCTTTTCTATTTGTATTTGACATTATTTACTGCTGGGTACTTGCTCCTTCTTTGATGGAACGAACCAGTATTTTATTTTTCCTTAGCAGAAAATCCGGCATCAGGTCGACCGGAAGATAGAAAGGACTTTCTCCTTTTCTCTGCAGTTCTTCTACAATACCAGGATTCCAGGTGAGTATTTTATCCATATCTACATTCAGTTCATCTGCTACAACTTTCAGACTGAATCCTGCATTGATTTCCGTTTCTGAAAGCGCGGCAGTGACTACTCTTCTGTTTCCATCCTCAAAGAAAATTTTGTTGATTCTTGCAGAATTATAGTTACTCAATACACTTTGAAGTTCTCCGGTAGCATAGCATGCATTGAGGTATTTCTTCACGTGATTAATGGTTTCTGCGGGAAGATATTTTGAAAATTCATGATATTGAGAGGAGCCTGCAGCTTCCATCGCTTTGGCTATATTTCCTTCACCACAGTTATAAGCAGCTACAACGGTCACCCAATTGTTATACTTTTTGTAAAGATTTCCTAGTGAGATAACAGCTGTTTTTGTACTTTTATAAACATCGGTACGATTTTGTTCTGTAAGTCCGTACTGGTTAGCATGTGCAGTCATCAACTGCCATATGCCTACTGCTCCTGCACCTGAAGTAATATTTCTGTCGAAATGGGATTCTATCAGAGCAAGGTTTCTCAAATGCTTGGGAAGACCTTTCTGAAGAAGTAACTGTTCAATAAATTCTACAAGGTCTTTATTGGCATTAATGATGCCCTTATATTTTCTCACACTGCTTTCTGATGTATCAGAAGCGGCAAGAAACTGTCCGTTTACACTGATAACAGTTCCCAACAATAGTAAGCCTGTAAAAATATTTCTGACAATGGTTTTCATTTTTAATTGTATTTATAAGCGAAAGGGCAAATGTATTTTCTGCCCTTTCGCCTTCTATTTAATCTACTTTCCAGCTTGGTTTTTCTTCGTCTTTATTCCAATCTACATGAATGGTCTGGCCGGATTTTACTTCTTCTCTAACAATCATTTTAGAGATTGGTCTGGCAAGCTGTGCACGGATTACTCCTGAGATCTGTCTCGCTCCATATTTGCTGCTGAATCCGCCTAATGCAAGGTTTCTTACTGCATCATCACTGATCTTTAAAGCAATTCCTAACCTTGTCAGTGAGGTATGAAGTGATTTCAACTGAATATTGAAGATTCTTTCTGCAATAGATTCTGTGATTGGTGCAAAAGGAATGATCTCTGTAATTCTTGCTAAAAACTCAGGTCTGAATCGTCCTGAATTTGACATAATCTGCATCAGTGAAGATGATTCCGGAATTTTTCCTTCTTCAAACTGTTTTACAATTTCTTCACTTCCTATATTGGAGGTAAACAGGATCAATGCATTGCTGAAATCTCCTTCTTTACCCAATTTATCGTGAACTTTTCCTTCGTCCATGATCTGAAGGAATACATCAAAAACTGAATGGTGGGCTTTTTCAATTTCATCAAATAAAACAACGGTATATGGCTGTTGTCTGATTTTATTGACAAGCATACCTCCTTCTTCGTATCCTACATATCCAGGAGGCGCTCCGTATAGTAATGCAGCAGAATGCTCTTCTTTAAATTCTGACATATCAAAACGCACCATAGCCTTTTCATCATTGAAAAGTAATTCGGCCATTGATTTTGCCAGCTCTGTCTTCCCGGTTCCTGTAGGTCCCAGAAGGAAGAATGATCCGATAGGCTGACCTGGCTTGTTCAATCCGCTTCGGTTTTCAACAATAGCATCGGAAAGAATTTTTAATGCATGATCCTGTCCTACTACTCTGTTCAATAGAAGAGATTCCATATTCAGGAGTTTTTCTTTTTCCTGAGCCTGGATTTTTCCGATTGGAATATTGGTTTTAGCAGCCATTACAGCAGCAAGCTCCAACCTGTCTACTTTTTCTCTTTTCTTGGCAGCATGCTGTAGAAGTTCGGCGTAAGAGTCTTCAATGATCTGCTGAATCTGATCTACCGGCATAGAGTTGTCAATGGCAGGCTGCTCACTCAGCGAACCCCAAAGGATCGGACTTATTTTATCTCTCAGGAGGTTGTAAGTCCAGATCAGTTCTTCTGCTTTATCTTTGCTGTCTGCAAATTCTTCTTCTAAAATAGCGTCATAGCTTTCTTTCCAGCTGCTGAGTTCTTTTTCTGACAATTCATCAAGCATTTTGATGGCTGCCATTGTCCTGTCTAATAAATCAATAGCGGCATCTGGCAATTTTTTACCTTTTGCATATCTTTTAGCCAGACGTACACATTCCGGAATCGCAGTTTTTTCAACTTCAATACCATGGTGTTTTTTGTACCCTTCAAGAAGTACATCAATCATTTTTACGCAGGTCTTTTCATCCGGCTCATGCACGGTTAAGACCTCAAAACGACGGTTAAAAGCCTGTTCCGGCTCTATAATTTTTCTATATTCTTCCTGTGTTGTAGCTCCAATAACCGTAATTTCACCTCTGGCAAGTTCAGGCTTTAATAGGTTGGCAACGTTTCCAATGCTTCCTTTTGGGTCTAATAGGGTATGAATTTCATCAATGAAAAGAATGGCTTTTTCAATTTTCTTACATTCATTGATTACTTTCTTCAGACGGTCTTCAATTTCTCCTTTATAAGAAGTTCCGGCCAGTAATGCTCCGGTGTCCAATTCTAAAAGGGTACCGTTTTTAAGCATTTCGGGAACATTTCCTTTGATAATTTCGGTAGCAAATCCTTCTACCAATGCCGTTTTTCCAACTCCTGGTTCCCCAATGATGATCACATTGGGTTTGCTTCTCCGGCAAAGAATTTCCACGAGCATTCTGAGTTCTTTATCTCTCCCGATGATATTTTCAAGATCACCTTTTCTTGCCTGTGCCGTTCTGTCTACACAGTAACTTTTGATGGAAGGAAATGAAGAATCTGAATAGTCTGAACCATTTGAAAACACTGATGAAAAATCACCATCTTCTGAAACGGTAAACGGTGTATCTTTTCTGTATAGATTGAATATCTCATGTTCTCTCAACGGAAGCGATTTCAGCTGCTGAAGGGAGAATACAACCTGTGGTTTTACAATTGCTGTAAGGAGACAGATGGGTGTAATCTCATCTAGTCCTAATTTTAAACGGATATCGTCAGCTTCTTCTACAAGGGTATCTATAGCATCATCCTGACCTACTTCATCGGGAAGATGATTGGTCTTAGGATATTCTTCAATACGGACATCTGCCCATTCATAGAAATATCCGGGATCCTTATCTATACTTTTCAGAAATTCATTAAGGCCGATATCTTTATGCATTAAAGCCTGCAGAATATGCGGACCTCCATAGGTTCCATTATAATTTTCCTTCGCTATCGACTGAGCAATGTGAAATAGTTGCTTTACGGTTTCGTTGGTTACTAGTACTCCCATTTATAATTTTCTTATATTAATATATTTGCGTTCTGTTGTAATGTACTTCAGATTTGATGGTATTGATCTGTATTTTTCATCCCTGTCTGTCAGAGAATCAAAAGTCCTTTATTTTTTGTGTAGCTAAAATTAATTATTTTATTCTAAACGAGATAAAGATAGTTAATTCTTCAATTAGAGAAGTAACAACGGTATTTTTTTCTTTTTAAGGATGATTCCTTGGTTACACTATATAACCCAATTGTTGTCCTATATCTTTCTTTTCTTTATATATTTAGAAAGTATAAAGCAATTAAACTGATCCATTGCAGCCCTATGTAGATATAGAATATCATGGCTGAAGGTTCTGCCAGTTCATGCAGTTTTTCAATTAATGTAGTTTTGATAATTTCAGAAAAGTCTGCATTTTCATCTCCCAGATTCAGCTCGTCAAACTTTATTTTATTTAAGGCATAGCTTAGGATACGTTTGAGTATTTTGTTTTCTGAACTATTTTTAAACTCATTCAGCAATTTTACTTTAGCGATTGCAAAATCTGCACTTGTACGGATAACAGCTGGTTGTTTCGCTTTAAAAATCCCAATCACTTTATCAATAAACGGGACTACGATTGTTTTGGAATGATCCTGAAGGAGTTTGCTAATCACTACAGACATCGCATATTTTGAAGCAAAAACAATTGTAAAAAACGGAGCAATAATCATCAACAAATAAAATATAACCGCCGAAACAGGTTTTGCTTTAATTGTTGTTATTAAAAATGCAATTGCTCCTGCATGTCCCAATGACGGGCCTAAACGATCTGATAAAATATAAATCCCCAATATCAGGGAAACAATAGTGGAAATAAGCCCTATTGCATAAATTTTAAATATACTCAGGATAAATGCGGCGGATAGTTTGGAAAAGTATTTTAAGTGATCCGTGATTTTGTTCATTGATGTTGAAGGTTATTTAGTTTTATGGAGTGCTTTTATGAAAAGCGGTTTTGCATTGATTGTTTATAGTTAAGAGTTATTGAAATAGGTATTGAAGATATACATTTTTACAGAAATTTAATAATAAAACACTTGTACTTCTGAGGTGTTTTTTTGAGTATTATTAATTTCTTTCTGGGTTATTCTTCCGTTATTATCCAGTGTAAATTTAATTCTTTCAGCATTGGAAAGTTCTTTATTTACTTCTGTTTTACCATTTTTAAACTGGTTGGAAAAATTGTAGGTATTGATTTCTGTAGTTATTGCTTCTGGCTCGTATTTATATTTTTTTTCAACTCCTGATAGTGGTGTTTCAGATTCTTCTTTAAATTTTTTCCAGCCTAGTGTTTTCTGTTGTTCAACAGTTATTGGAGTCCATTTTTTATCTACAAGAACCGAAGCATTTACAATCATATATTCATATTTTTTCTCTTCGGTAATCTGATTTTTAGTATAGCTATAGGTTGTTTTCATAAAATGATTTATCCATTTTTTAGCATCAGATTTATCCGAATCTCCATAGTATTCAACAGCACTCATGAGTTCATTACCCACTGGGCCATACTGAAATTCAACAATATGATTTTCATTTTCAGTATATTTCCTTACGACTTGCCCTTTACTATTATATTGATAGAGTAAGGTATAAGTTTCATTTTTCACTACTTTTCCGTTAGGTGCTATTTCTTTTTCTCTTATGCTTTCTTTTAGAATATGATCATTTTTATCATAAGTAAATTCTCTTTCTGACTGTATATCTTTGGTATTCTTCTTTTGAGAAATAAGCCTTCCGTTTTCATCATACGTGTTTTCTAACAATATTTTGTCAATCATTTTATCTTCAGCTATCCGCAATAACTGCCCATATTTATTGTAATGATACAAATATTTGTTTTTAGCATCCGGCAGGTTTTTTTCGATACTTTTAATGAGTCCAAGCTCATTAAATTCTATGAGTGTAAAAAAATCACCTCCTGCGGTTCCGCTTCTTCCAATAGGATATTTATAAAAGGTAGAATACTTTTTGGGAGAAAAATATTTGAGATGGTTAATCTCCAGCAAGTCATCCGTATTCATAAACTTTGAATTTAGTATATCAAAAACATGCGATTTAAGATCAACCTTTGCATATATTTCATGCTGTTTGCCAGGTGAGTAAAACAATACCAGATCTCCATTTTTTTCATAAGCACTCTTCTGGTTTAGGTACAGTTCTTTAGTGTTAAACTTTTCAACCTCTTTATTATATTCCTGCATATTTTGACTATTTGAATGACAACTTATTACTATGCCAATAAAAACTAACATCTTAAAGATGATGGACTTCTTATTTTTCAGTTTCATTTTTTTTCGATTTATCTATTGCTTTCATATCATCCGAGTCTTTATGAATTCTATCCCATTGCCACTTCCAAAAAGTGATCAATACATCTCCATAAATATAATCCATTACGTTTTCTGTTTTTATATTTAAAAAGAGTTATTGCGGATATACTCTCTTGTGTCTCAAATGAATAATTTAATGCAATAGTATACATGTCTTATGAGTTGCTTCTACTATCAAATAGTGATTTTGAATAGATATAATCTCCTATTAAACTTTTATTAATCAATAATTACGGATTATAAAAAGGTACTACCTTTTTCTGAAGCTCTTTCCCAGTTTTACCATCCAAAATGATTTCCTCTATTTTGTCACCCGCAATTTGATGAGAAATCCACCATACTTTTTTGCCTTCAAAATCCTGTTTTAGTACTCTTGCCTGATAACCTGAATCATGGTAGCCTTTCGGCAGATTAATTTTATTCTTTTCACAGTATGCAATAATATTTTCAGGTTTAAAATTGTAGCCTTCATCCGTGTTTTCCTCTTTCACGAATTTGCCAGATTCATCAAAATGGTACCAAATACCAACTGCCGAGCCTTCATTAAACAAACATCCCTTTTTTTCAATATTACCATTATTATAAAAAAATTTATTTATCTTATAAAACAAGTTATCATTATAAATCATTTCTCTATAACCTGGTGATTGAAAATCCTGAACATTAATATTGCTATTCTCCCTTCCTTTTAGGTATCCTCTTATTGATTTCTTTTGGAAGTTTTCAATATCAAATTTTTCATATTTATTGTCAACAATTGGCATCATATACTTATTTATTTTTTGAGATTGGCATTGTATAAATATACTCAACCATATTAACATAATTATTTTATTCATAACTATCTATTTTATAGATGAATTGGCTTTTTTCCATTGCCAATAATATAATGAACATCGCTTATTATCATTTCCTCCATGATGTGAGTAATCCAGTAAATTATCTGTCTTTTTATATTCATAAGTATATAACGCATGAGAAGACGCTTCTTTATTAGAAAATGTATGGGCTAAATTCATAGAATGAAGAAACTCATGTGCTGCTGTCTGATCATTTTTGCTCTTAAATACCACTACATAATCAGCTCCATAATTTGAATACCCAGAGACATGCCCTCCACCTGCATTGTAACCATGTTCTGCAAAATAAAAAGCTTTGAAATGCTTAGTATATTTCTTAGGGTAGGCTTTTTCTAATTGAACTTTCAAATAATCCTGCAATTCTTTTCCACTGCTCTTTTTATCAGAATCTACTTCTCCATTGGTTACAAAATCAACAAAATTTTTATCTGCCGTTAAATCTAACTCAACAATATCAGAGTCATCGGATAACTTGATATACGCTTGCTCAAGATATTGATTAATCCTATTTTTTTCATCGTTAACATTAGGTTTATTTTTCCCCAATCCAGTAGACAATTCTGGAGTCTTTATTTCAACAAACACGACATCTTTTTTCTTCTGTTTGGTATTATCATTTTTCCAGACATTTATTTTCCCAGCAATTGATTCAATAGTTGCACCTGCATCAGTTTTAAATGCTTTTAACTCAATAATTTGATCTGCAGCAAACTCTTTAACACATTTAATAGTAATCTCATAATCATTCAAGGAAACTTTCTTTTTACCTTTTATTTCTATTTTATTAGGAGTAAAAGTAAAATAATCGGATTTAGTAAATTCCAAATAATCAGCTTCCTGTTGAATCTCTGCAAAAAAAGTAACCTTAACTTCTTTATCCTTTATAATAGACAACCAGGGCACAAAATATTCTTCTGGAATATCTTTCCCTGTTTTTTTATCTTTTTTAGTTTTCCATAAAATAGAGAAAGGTGTATACTCCTTTTTCAGATTATTAAACATAGTTTCGTCAACCTTAAAGTGTCCATCATATTTATTGCCATTTTTTACTTTTGTAGTAAACTTGGCATCCTCATACTGATAAGCTATAATATCACTAAACTTTTGATCATTAAAAAGGCTGGTTTCACCCGTTCTCACCCAATCAAAACCAAATTCTCCTTTCCATACTTTATTAGGTCTAAACTGAACAATAAGTTGTATGAGCTGAGAAGCTAATGGTGGAGATTGTGGTGTATTATGACTTACTCCTTTTGAATCACCCTTTTCAGAAATCCATTTCATTGCACGGGATATAATGCTCTCCCGGGAGTACATATTATGATCTTCCTGAGAGATTTTGGTATAAGTACCTTTTACAATTCTCGTTCTGCTCATGATTAATATGCTTTAGATTTATCCCCACTATTATTCTGTACTTCCTGTTGTGCATGTTTATTAATGGAAGCATTAGAGCTTATATTAAATTCTTTTTCAGATATTTCATTTCTTTCTTTCTTTGTCTCGCTATGCACATCTCCTTCAATAATTTCTGTGAGTTTTCCTGTAATAAAAGTACTTGCATTTCCAATTACCGATGTAAGCTTCATAGCACCCACACTTTCTGTATTGTTCAGCCCAATACTATCAGACTTATTCATTCCCACCGTCGTAGTCATATTCTCCCCTACATTAATATTCATATTTTTACAGTTCAGGGTCATCGTTTCCAGTGCCGTTATATTAATGTTGCTTCCCGTAGTATCCAGATGAATCTCATTACCACTTTTGTCAGTAATAATGATACTTTCATCTTCTGTGAAAACAATTCTATGCCCACTTCTTGTCTGGATAGACTTTACACGGTTGTCTGCACCTCCGCCAAGGCCTATTCCGCCATGGAACATTCCTCCCATGACAAAAGGTCTGTCAGGGTGGCTGTGAACAAAATTGACCATCACCTGATCTCCTACTTCAGGAATAGCTACATAACCGCGGTTTTGGGTAATCTGATCAGTTCCTCCTGCATCAGGGCTCATTACACGGACAAAGTGAGTGGTATCATTCATCTGCCAGTCAAATCTTACCTGAACTCTTCCCTGTCCTTCTGGATCGGTATTTGAAATTACGGTTGCAATCTGCGGTTGTGCGGCAGGTACATTGAATTTCGGTTTGGGTAAAAACCCAGTATCTGCGGCAATCGATTCAAAGGTTCCTGAATAATGTCCGATTGTATCAATTTCGTGGACAGCTTCTGTTACCATCACTTTGGTAAAATAAGAAGTTTCATTGCTGTCCGGCTTTCTCATGTGAATATCCACAATACATCCCGGATGTAAAAACGGAACTGTTGTAGATCCGGAAACAGAAAATACGTTTACGGCTTCACTTCCTGAAGTGCTTCTTTGAGAATGTTCAACATCCAGATGGGTTGTTGCTTTAATAGGTGCAATCTGAAGTGCCGGAGTTTTATATATTTTATCGTTATGGCTGTATGCAGTACGGGCAAGATCACCCAAATGACTTACAGGAGTTTCTCCGGAAGTCAGTTTTTCATTTTTACTGCTGTTATAACCATAGTATTGAGGTTTTGTATGTACAGCCTTTAGCTCTACTCTGACGTTATCTGCATTGCTTCCGTAAAGCAGTTTGATAGGTTTATTCTGTGGAGGAAGTTTTCCGAAATGCAATACCTCGCCATCATAATAGAATTGTTCCCCATAAGCTTCTGCCATTCTTGCCAGATAATTATAATGGGTTTCATTGTATTGGCTGCTGTAAATGATCTGAGAATAATCATTTGTGTCAATTCTTATATCAAATCGTTCTTTATCAATTCCCTGCTTGATTACTTCTTCAGCTATGATTCCCATATTAACGGGTTGTCCACCGCCAAAACTCTGGATATGTGGAGCTCCATCCAATAAGATCGTTGGGCTGTATCCGGAAAGTATAATATTTCCAAGACTCATTTTTTCCTGGCTGAATCCTACTTTGGTAATAATCCCCACAAAGTTTCTTTCAGGGCTTTTCTCAATATCTTTGTAAGAAATAACGGCAGTAAGGCGTTTTCCCAAAAATTTATTGGCTTCTTCAAGGGTATGGCTCTGTCTGTCTCCCAGTGCGTCATGGGCAAGGGTAAGACTGAATTCGTGGTGGCAGCTAGCTTTTTGTTTAAGAGTGAAATGTTTGTAGTACTTAATAATTTTACCTTCCACAACCAGTGACAATTTTACCAGCCGATTGATTCCTGCATGATGATTCTCGGATATTCCGTCTGCATTCTGTGACGGACGGAAGGAAGATCCTTTTGTTTGTGATTCGGTTTTCATATGCTTTGTGTTTGTGTTAAAGATAACAATATTTTACATAACATACATTATATAAACATGTTATAGAATTAAATTTTCTGGTATAAGTTTTCATCAGGCAAAAAAAGACCGCCTTTAATAGGGACAGTCTTTTTTCTTATGAATGTTGATAATGTGTGTAAATGTTAGCTTGACGGCCAAAGTCCAGCGTACTGAGAAGTACCGTAGTCAATCGTTTCAGCGCTTATTACGAAGCTGATCAGCATACTGTTGCTGTCTATGGCATCAAAATCAACCTGATGCTGGATTACATATCCGTTCTGCCAGTTCAAAGTAATCAATGTTCCTTCTTCGTGAGATTTGTTGAATGTAATTTCACCTACTGTAGGCTTGTATTTACCATTTAATAAACTTTCAAGAATATCAGATTTTTCAGTAGCTTCTACTGTAACTTTGATCAATGCGTTAGAAGGATCGGATGCTACACGTCCTGAAACGTCTGTAGATCTGGAGACACTGTAGTTCATTT
This sequence comes from Chryseobacterium sp. JV558, assembly GCF_033712365.1. Classification (NCBI taxonomy): domain Bacteria; kingdom Pseudomonadati; phylum Bacteroidota; class Flavobacteriia; order Flavobacteriales; family Weeksellaceae; genus Chryseobacterium; species Chryseobacterium sp. JV558. The sequence continues at coordinate 131,520 of NZ_WJHU01000009.1, read as the reverse complement.
TTAACAGCTTCTGCCCTTCACCGTTGTTGAATTTTAAGATTCCTCTTGAATTTCTTTCGGCCATGATTAGTAAATTTAATCGTTAGTAATATTTTGTGATTCAGTGATTATTTAGCAAATATAGAGGCTCTGTTCCGCTAAAAAAAACTTTTCAATATAAATCTGAGAAATTGTAGTAGTTCTACGATTTCTTGTCGTAATTCTACGACAAAAGATTTACACACCTTCACACAACATCCACCAATACAGTATTTTAAATTAAATCCCATTTTTAAGATAAAAAACAATTTTACACTGCAAAGAGAAATAATTGGGAAATTTTGACTGAATTATGAGTGGTCAATTCGCATTGATGTGAATTTTTCCGTTCAAAGTTCAAAGTTTAAGGTGTAAGCATTTCAATTTTTCACTTCCAGTTTCAGGCACAAAAAAAGCAGAAGTATGTACTTCTGCTTTTGATATTTTAAAAATGAATTCTTAGTGCTTTGTATATTCCGGTTGTTCTGTCGGAATTCTTGACGGTGTAAAGTACTCATTAAGCCAGTAGAAAGTCTGTCCGTTCTGCTGAATCTTTACAGCCGGATTGTTTCTGTTGGCAAGCATTCTGTCTGCTAAATTTTTATAGTGATAGAAATAGTTTTTCACAGTCTCACTAGGAACAATTTTTGCTTTTTTCCAACCTTTCAGTTTGTACTTAGCCATCAGTTCTTCTTCAGAAAGATCAAATCCTGTACTCATTCCGATAGCGTAAGACATTGGAAGCTCATAAAGATCTCCTTTATCCAGGAATTTGATAGTCGGATTATATTTTTTCAGCAGCTTTACATATTCTTTCACTGCTCTTGCCTGATTAAAGTCTGGACGGTCTGCCTGAGTATTTCTGTATACTTCGGTGTAGAAAGCTTTTAAGTTATCATATTCCGATTCAGAAATAAGGATTCCCTTTTCTATTCCCGGAGTAAAATCTTTCAGATCTTTCGGAATATATCCTTTTACAAGGAATGGGCTTCCGTAGTTGATCAGCTGTGCAGCAATTCCTGCAGAAACCGGATTGGTAAGACCTGGATACAGATATTTGTATTTTACATCAACATCTGTTTTTCCTGCTCCTACGGATGAATGGAAATATTCATTAAGTGATTTGTCAATATTCTGATTGTCTAAAGTAACCTGTGAAATAAGGCTGTCTACAGATTTTTTTAGGAATCCAGGAGTCGTAATATCACCTTTTTTAGGGAAGATAACGAATCCCTGAGACATACTCTGTTTAGGGTAAGCCAATGAGAAGAATCCGGCATCACCTTCTACCAGGCTGAAGTTATTCTTGGTAAGAACATCATATTGGTTGATGATCTTTTGCTTTTTAAGTTCAGCAATATTTTTGGCCGTATTGGTAACAACATTTTCTGCCATCAATACGAAATCATTGTAGGTATCTGATGATCTTGCGCTTGTCTGGAACATAATCAGTCTTGCCTGAGCCTGAGTAAGTGAGCTGATCACACTATACATATTTCCGCTTTGGTTAGCAGAAGTTCCTACAGTGACTACAATATTGGTTTCATCAGCCACATTTGAAAGAAGATTTCCTGCTGCTGTAAGAGCTTCACCTACCGGTTGGTACCCATTATTGCTTGCACAGTTCATCTCATTCGTTTTCTGATCAATAAACGTGGTCATCTTGCTGTAATCTGCGCTTAAGTTTGATACAGAAATATTTTCCCCGCAAGGGTTATTTTTGTACAGCACCACACCATATTTAACATTGCTAAAATAAGATGGTTTTTCAAATCTAAGCTGAAGATCCTGCAGCAATGATTTTACGATAGGCGCATAAGGTGCATTTCCTGCACTTACATCCAAAGCAAAAACGATATTGATATTTTTATCTCTTTCTGTGATCTCTCTGTAACGGTCAAAATAAATAGGTTCCCCCAATACATTGGATACAAAGTTCTTGCTGTAATCTAAAATATTGGTAAAATATTTTGTTTTTGAATCCGGAGTCGGAGCTTGTTCTAATGGAAGGTTTACAGGGAAAATATTCTCAAGCTGTGTTCTTTTGTTAACGTCTGTAAGAAGAATTGCTTTTTTATTTTCGGCATCTGATCCTGATCCTCCCGGATATCCTTCATAAATTCCTAAAGCAGAATCATTGATCCCTGTTGTATTTTTCAGCTTGATAGCAGAACGCTCTCCCCAGCTTGAAATTACATTAGAACTTACCCATCCGTAGAGTCCTTTGCCGATGCTGTCTATATCAATTGAAGGTTTTTTACCTACTAAAAAGCGTTTGTTGTTTTCAGCCTGTTTGTAGACATATACAATTTGTCCGTTTGGAATCTTTACATTGGCTGTTTCAATAAGACTTGGTGAATTAAACACCATAATAGAGTCGTTCTTATAGTACCTTTCAGCATTCCTGATGACTTCGCTGTTACTTGGCACTGCGGCTACTCTTACAGGATATCCTGTTTTTTCACTTTTTAAAGCGTTGTTCCAAAGAAGAAGGTCAGATTCAGGAATCCATCCATATGTTTTGATGGATTTTGACGAAACTTTTTTCATTAAAGCATCCGGAACATATTCCGCTACTTTTACCATTCCGTCTCTATGTTTTAAAACCATTAAAGGTTCAAGGAATTTTACTTCTTTGTAAGATTTCTCATCATCTTTATCCAGATAGGCCGTATTTCTCGATCTATCTGAAATAACGATCCATGGAGCTGACTTTTTAGGATAACCGTTTACTACAGGGGAAGTGTCCACCTGTCCGTACTGTGACGGTTCCGGGGTTTTCTTTGACGGCAGTTTTACCTGGCAACTCGTCAATAATACTGATAACCCTATATAATATGCTGCTAGAGGAAATTTATTTCTCATCCTATTTTATCTTTAATGATTGGCGCATCCGTAAAACCGGATGATATTATTTGCTTTGGTTGATTTCTACTTTAGTTACACACTCCTGTTTATCATCCAGGTTCACTTTTACAGTCTGTATCACCGTGTTTTTGTCAAACTGAAGACCGGCACAATACATGTAGAAGTTGTTCACTTTGCTGTCATTTACCTTTACTACTGTGTTTTCATTGTTACACAGATAGGTTTTCAACAGGTAATTGTAGTGCATATTGAAACTGTTTCCATTTGCAATCTGCTGCAGGTGATATTTGAAATCATTATCTACCTTTGCGTAAGAGTCTTCTACAGATACTTCTTCTTCTGCAAGAGCATCATAAGCCGGAATAATTTTGATATGGTGATAAATAGGCTCCTGAGTTTCTTCAGTGTATAGCGTTACCACATAGTCTCCGGGTTTTTTATAAGAATAGATTGTAAACTTATCTTTAGAATCTGTATTTCCTGTTTCTCCGAATTTCCATGCAAAAACTTTTGCATCAGAAATGGCACGGAAAGAGACGCTTTCATTTTGCATAGCCTGAGCTACTGCTTCTATAGTAGTTGCTGCTTTTGCTGTATCTTTTGCTTTCTGAACGCTTCTTGCGCCTACCATTACAGGGAAAGATTTCGTATACTTATTGTCAACGATCAAACTCACCTGATAGTATCCCGGTTTATTGTAGAAGTGAATTCCACTGTTTTTATCTGAAGTTGTACCGTCTCCGAAATTCCATCTTTTGGTTTTCGCAAACTGGGTTTTATCTTCGAATAAAAGCGTGTCTCCTACCGCCAGTGAAGACGGATAAACCACCCCAACAATATCATCGGCTGAATGGATAACTTTTTTCTGCAGCCATAGAGCAACCAATGCTGCGATGAGCAAAGTTGCGACAACACCGATAATAATGTTTTTCTTGTTCTTTTGAAAATAATTCATAGTTAATAATTGTGATGTGTTCTATATAAAATTCCTAGTATTTATACTACTTATTGCACTCTCGCTTTCAGGTCCTGCTCACGCTGATAAAGCCTGTTTTGCTTGTCCTTAAATCCGATTCTGCATTCATCCACCTGCTTCTGGAAAATCTTAATATCTTCTGTAGTGGTTGAAATCACTTTTTTGTCATCAAAGTACATTTTATAGAATTTTGCGATCTGAGGATAGGCATCTTTTCTGATATCAATAACATCAGTACTGTTGAAATAGCTATTAAGATCATTCACCCCTAACTGAATATTATTTTCTATAAAAGGCTGCGGACCGTCATTGGTAAGCTTTGTGATCATGGTATAAGTACTGTCCATGATTGGGATCACAATTTTCTGATGATGCTCAAATTCAGCTTTCTGTTCAAGATTCTGAATCCCTCTTACGTCTTCATCAGAAAATGGAGATACAAATCCTTTTAAAAAGATTACCCCCAAAAATAACATAGCAGTCACTAGCATCAGTATTAAATAAAAAAACTGATAATGCCTTTCTTTCTTCGATAATGTGATTTGTCCTTGCATATCTTTTCTTTTTATCTTCTTCTTTTACTTCCTGTGAAATTTCTTGTTGGGTCTTTTCTAAGCTCGTTATTGGTTACTTTTATTTTACCCATGCATTCATCCAGATCTCTTAGAACGGTTTTCTTCTTATATTCTACCTCAATGATCTTCGCCTTTAAAGTCATCATAGGTACTATCTGCTTCATCAGTACAGCATAATGCTTAAAGCTTTGTGCACTGTCTTTACCCATAATGTTTTTGGCATCTCTCACGTTATCCATAATACTGGTTCTGAGAAATACGTCATTCTCCACCTTATTAATACTAAGCTGGTTCATTTTGTCATAAATTTCATCAATATGATCTTTCAGTACGTCACTTCGAAGCATGAGTTCTTTATAAGCTTCAGCTTCCCGGCTAATCCCTTCACGTTGTATATCATAACTCTTAAAGAAGAGAAATAAACACGTAAAAGTTACAACCGACAAAACGACAAAAGACAGAATAAACTTCCAAATGCCTATTCTGACGTCAGATTTGTTTAATTTTTTTTCCCTGTTAGAAGACATAATTTGCGATTTGTTTGGCCTGTGAAAATATAAAAAAAAAATTTTATGCACAATACGTAATTTCCCCAAGTCTGTTTCGTAAAAACCCTGATTAAATTAATATTAATTTTCACTTTGATAAGTTTTTCATAAATTAGACCTCTAAATTTTAAATATCATTCGCCAAATCGATATTAAGAATGAGTAAAATATTATCTAATACCGTACGTTTTTCTATTGCTGACAGTGATTTTTATTTTAAAAAAATAATGATCAAAACTCTCATGGAGAATCCTTTCTATATGCTCCTAAATGACTGTAACAATGGACACGAGCTGGTAAACAGAATCTACAGAAGACAGGAGGATGTGTTCATCATTGAGCTCTTTATGCCCGTGTTAAGTGGAATTGAAGCCATCAAATATATCCGAAAAAATAACTCGGAAACTCCTATTATTACCTATTCCGGCACTTATCAGGAAGATATGGCTGAAATCCTTTCAAAGATTCCTAATATCTATTACTGCCAGAAAAAAAGCACTATTATAAAAGATATCATCAAAGGAAGCATTGCTTCTGAAGACTTTGACTATCAAACCTATTCCAAAGAATGGGAGCAGCAGCCGCTTGCAGTACAGGAATATATGGACAGACAGAAAAAGGGTCAGGAAGAGCTTTCTCCGGCTGAAATACAGCTGATGAGATTCTGCTATGAAGGCTTCAGTAATAAAGAAATTGCAGAAAAACTTAACCTGAGCACAAGAACCATTGACACTTATATCAACCGGCTTACAGAAAAGCTGGGGCTGAAAACCAAGCTTCACCTTATACGTTTCTGCGTAGAAAACGGATATTACAATTCCAGTTTATAAAAATTCTGATTTCAGATTTAAAAAATTAAAATTCCGGATAACAGATGGAGGCTGAAGAGGCTTTGTGAACACTTTGTTTAAAGTAAGAAAACCCTGCAGAACCTATCGTTACCGGCATTTATTAAATTTTGTTCATTATTTTTTTGTACCTTTATGCCGCTAGATTATTTTATTGTTAAATTATAATAACCCTGCCTTAATATACTATATACATTAAAAGCTCAACGATTTGAATAAAAATATTTTGCCACTAATTTGCTAGTATTCAATTTTTTTAACTAAATTTGCACACCTAAAATTTAAAATTAAAATAAGGAAATGACAAAGGCAGAATTGGTAAACACCATCTCAAATAAGTTGGGAACAGAAAAGAATGAAACACAGAAAGTTGTAGAAGCTTTTATGCAGGAGATCAGAACTTCTATGTATAATGGGGATAACGTTTATCTAAGAGGTTTTGGATCTTTTATCATTAAAACAAGAGCTGCTAAAACAGGAAGAAATATTTCTAAGAACACTGCAATTGAGATACCTGCTCATAACATTCCTGCTTTCAAACCTTCAAAATCTTTTGTTGAGAAAGTAAAGACTAAAGTTGCAGTAAAATAAGAACATTAACTGAATATTAACTAGTTACTAAAAATTAAAATTATGCCAAGCGGAAAGAAAAGAAAAAGACACAAGGTTGCGACTCACAAAAGAAAGAAAAGAAGAAGAGCAAACAGACATAAGAAAAAATAATCTCCTCTTTTCGAGATTTACAATATAATAATATAGTTGGTGGTTTTTAGTTTCTAAAGTTCACCGACTATATTTTTGTTTGCAACTATAAGATTCCGCGGAAAGCGGATGGTTTCAAATATTATTTTAATAAAAATATAATGGTTTTCATTCAAAATCCTTATATTTAATAGATGAATTAATCAAGAAAAACATCCACTTCCTATAATCTTAACAATTTTATCTTATTAAAAAATGAAGAAAGAACTAATAGTTTCGCATGAAGATGATCTTACAAAGATTGCACTACTGGAAGACGGAAGACTATGTGAACTTCATGAGCAAGAGGACAAAAGCGATTTTATAGTTGGAGATCTGTTTATAGGAAAAGTAAAAAAACTAGCACCCAATCTGAATGCAGCATTCGTGAATATCGGATATGACAAGGATGCATTTCTGCATTACCAGGATCTGGGACCTCAGTATCTTACATACAGGAAGTTTTTAAAAGATACTATTTCTAAAAAACAAAGCACTTCAAGCTTAAAAAATTTCGAGATACAACCCGAAATAGACAAAAATGGAACGGTAGATAAAGTAATTGCCAAGGACGATATAGTTCTGCTGCAAATCACTAAGGAGCCTATTTCTACAAAAGGCCCAAGAATCTCTACCCAAATCTCTCTGACAGGACGTTTTCTTGTTCTGATTCCTTTCGACAATAAAGTTTCTATTTCCAAAAAGATCAGAAGCTTTGAAGAAAAGGAAAGGCTGAGAACCCTTATCGACAGCATCAAGCCTGAAGGTTTCGGGGTTATTATCAGAACAGTAGCCGAAGGAAAAAAAGTAGCAGACCTTCATAATGATATGAACCAGCTGGTTCAGAAATGGGAAAGCACTTTTAAAAACATTCAGAAAAATAAAGTTCCATCCAAAGTTTTAAGCGAAGAAGACAAAGCTTCAGCTATTTTAAGAGACAATTTTAATCAGGATTTCGTCAATATCATCTGTGATGATGAGCAAATGGTAAGTGAAATGACAAATTACGTAGAAGTAATTGCTCCTGAAAAGAAAAATATTGTCCAGTTTTATGATTCCCATATTCCTCTTCTGGAATATTACAATGTTGAAAAACAGCTTAAACAGAGCTTCGGAAAGCACGTAAACATTCCAAGTTCCAAAGGCGCCTATCTTGTTATTGAACACACAGAAGCACTTCACGTCGTTGACGTCAACTCTGGTAATAATATTACCACCGGAACTGCTGTCAACAAAGAACATGCACTGAAAGTGAACAAAATGGCCGCTACTGAAATCGCAAGACAACTTCGCCTCCGCGATATGGGAGGGATCATCGTAATCGATTTCATAGACATGCCGAATTCTGATCACAGAAGAGATCTCTACGAGCATCTGAAAGAGGAAATGAAACGTGACAAAGCACGTCACAAAATCCTTCCTCCAAGTAAATTTGGACTGATCCAGATTACCAGACAAAGAAACCGTCCGGAAAAACAGATCGAGACCAAAGAAGAAAACCCGAACAAAGACGGAGAAATTGTAGCTCCTATTGTTATTGTGGAAAGAATGGGTGAAACCTTAAGAAACATCCTGCAGAAAGAAAAAGGAAAAATCTACCTGCATGTACACCCATTTGTAGAAGCCTATTTAACCAAAGGCATCAAAAGCATCCAAATGAAATGGTTTATCAAATACAAAAAATGGGTAACCATCGTTCCAAGAGATTCTTTTAAATATTTGGAATACAAAATCTACAATGCTAAAAAAGAAGAATTAATAGAATTCTCTAATTAAAACAAAATTCAACCTCTGGTTTTTACCGGAGGTTTTTTTTATTACTTTTGCCAGACATAAAAACTCAAACAAATAATGAAAAAAATTTTATTACTGGCTATTCTGGTGATCCAGAATATCTCTGCCCAGATTGTGTCTAAAGACAATCTTTTTGCTTCAAATGGTATCTATTCCACTACCAACTATGATGCCTGGTCTAAAATGATTCAAAACTCAGACGGAAGTATTTATTTTACCTATACCAAGAGTAACGGAACCACTCCTTCATCCTCTTTTTTATCAAAATTAAATGCAAATGGTTCTGTAGACTCAGCTTTTGGGAATAATGGTGAAATTCAATTACCTTATACTTCAAATGACAGCCAACTGAAAATGCAGCCAGATGGCAAGCTCTTGATCCATGCTTTTGACTCCGACACAGACACCAATTACTCAGCAATTATTAGAATACTTCCAAATGGGCAACCGGATTCATCGTTTGGCATCAATGGAGTTTCAAAGATCCCTGATATCAACCCCGATCTTAATATCCGGGGATACGGGCTGGTTCTTCAGAATAATAAAATAATCGTTTACGGACAGAAAACAATTATTCCTTTACAAGACCCTACAGGAATTATATGCAGACTGAACGAAAATGGAAGTCTTGATACTACTTTTGGAACAAATGGCTTTATCAATAATTTTTCAAGCTTTAGCTTAGTAGCTTTAGACAACCAATCCAATATAATCTGTTTTGGGTATAACAAGACAGATCCTACAGGTTCAGCATATGTTGGCGCTGTGGCAAAATACAATGCAGACGGACAACTTATTACTGGTTTTGGGAACGCAGGTATTGCCAACCTAACTTTCAATCCAGGATATATTCAATCTGCAATACTTGACAGCAATAACAATATTATTTTTTCAAGCTTTGATCCGAATGCAGCCGGAAGCCTTAACAAAATCAATGCAAATGGAACTTTTGATCCCTCATTTGTCGCTAATTTCAATTCATCTTTTTCTTCTTTGAATGATATTTTGAGTATTGTTGAAAAAAATGGTTACTACTACATAGGAGGAATGAATTATGCCCAAAACGGAGGTGAGTTTTTTATTTCAAAAATTACTCAAAATGGACAAATAGATCCTGTTTTCAATTATTTTGTGGAAACAGATTCAAACTTGACAACCATTGGTGATATGATCATCAACGACAGTAATATCATTGTTAACGGAAGTGGCTATATTGTAAAATACCTTCTTAATAATATGACACTGAGAGCAGCTAATCCGGTTAAGCCTGCTTATGCCATTGCAATTGAAAACCCTGTCGGCCAAAACCTCATCTTCACCTCAAAGGATAAAGTGGCTAAAATAGAAATTTTCTCTCTTGGAGGACAGACAATAAAAATAATAAAAGATTCTCATTCTTCTGTTTCAGACTTACCCAAAGGTAGCTATACGGCAAAGGTGACTTTCGAGAATGGCGACACAACGAATAAGAAACTTATCAAAAATTAATAAGAATTCATATTTCATTTTTTAAAAAAGTATTTGCTTAATTTTAGCAGATACTTTTTTTATTTTCAAATCAAAATGAGCAAACACCATCATTACAAAACCACCATCCAGTGGACAGGAAACAAAGGAACTGGAACAAGCGGATATAGAGATTACGAAAGAAGCCACACGATTTCAGCAGAAAATAAAGTGGCTATAGAAGGTTCATCTGATCCGGCATTTCGTGGTGACAGAACAAAACATAATCCGGAAGAAATGCTTTTATCTTCTCTTTCATCCTGCCATATGCTATGGTACCTTCACTTCTGTTCTGAAGCCGGTATTATTGTAACAGAATATACTGATGAAGCAGCGGGCACAATGGAAGAAACAGCCAACGGAAGCGGCCATTTTACGGAAGTAATCCTGCATCCCAAGGTAACAGTTGCAGAAGAATCAATGATTGAAAAAGCGGAGCAAATTCATCATAAAGCCAACGAATATTGTTTCATCGCCAACTCAGTCAATTTTCCGGTGAAGCATATCCCTACCACGTTAGTTAAATAGTACCACATCTGAAATTAAATTCCGGAAACACTGATGAATATTATACTTTAACAGTAATAACTCTAAAAAACTCCACTTAAAGAGAATTATTTAATAAAAAATCAACAAAAATAATGTTTTACCATCAATAAAAACACAATAATTTTAAAATATTTGTCAATTTTATTCAAAATATAAAGTTTTTTTACTATTTTTATATAAATAAAACAGACCATGATGAAACCAAGATTGACCATTTTTGATGAACCCATGCTGTATACAGAGGGATTATCAAGACTGCTAACACAAAGCAAAATCTTCAGTACAATTGACATTTGTAATTCTTTGGAAACCCTCTCCAAACACTTAAAAGAAGAACCTTCTGAAATGCTTGTCATGAGTTCTAATATGCTCATGCTTACAGATATCTGCAAGTTGGTAGAAAGTATTATTTCTGAACATAAAAATACCAAAATCATTGTCATAGGAAGCTCTTATGATGTGATAGATATGCGGAAGCTCTTCAACAAAGGTATCAAAGGTTATCTGGACAAAAACTGTACCTATGACGAGTTCCTGAAATCCATTAATATATTACTCCTTAATGAGATTTATATCTGTGATCATGCAAAGGAAAAAATGATGAACTTCATCAGCAGCGAACAGGGAAAACAAAATCCCCACATCAAAGAACCACTCACCCGTCGTGAAATGGAAATCCTTAAACTGATCTGCGACGGATGCAGCAGTAAAGACATCTCTGAAAAACTTTTTATCAGTATCAATACGGTAGAAACACACCGAAAAAGAATTCTTTTGAAACTTAATGCGAAAAACTCAGTCGGAATTGTAAAATATGCTATTGAGAATCATATTATCGACTGAAATTCTCCCATGAAAAACTCAGAAAAATTCCAAACTTTACAGTCTGGAATTTTTTTTATGTCTGAATTCATTCTTAATACTAGATTCAGACGCAATTTATTATTAATCCTTTTTCATTGTAAGATGAGAAGTGAAACCTGGAGATCAGAAATTGAGCGATGAAAAAGCTTATATAACTTTATCTTTATTGTTTTATCTGCAAACAACCCAAATTTCTAATCTCCGGCTCACCACTTGGAACTTTAAACTTTAAAACCCTGGACTTTTAATATCATTAAACAATGTGTTTTGCAAAGCCAGTCATTGAATAATGAAAAGCAGCTAAACAAGATTAAACATTAAACTTAAGAACATTAAACCTTGAATCTTATTCATAATCCGGCATCTCCCCGTTGCTGAAAAGTGCTGTTCGGGTAAGATCCGTCATACTGCTGTTAAGATCAATGACCATTACATTTCTTTGCGAAATATTATCATTGGAAGTATTCATAAAAATGATCTGCGCATTATTCGGTGAGAACCTTGGATCAAGATCATTGGTACCTAACACTTTTTCGCTTTCAGCAGAAATATCGCTTATGACATCTGTGACCAGATTATAGATGAAAATATGTGAATCCAGCTGTCGGTAATTTCCGCTTCCATCCAGATATCCTGAGACATCACGGGTAAAGAGAAGAAGCTGTCCGTCTACAGAGAAATTCAATCCACCGCTGGCTCCTACAGAACCAGACAATACGGTTTTTAGGACGCTTCCCGTCATATCGATAACATAAACTTTAGTGTTATAACCATTATAATCATTGGTTTTCAAAGCTATTTTACTTCCGTCATAGCTCCAGTCGCATTCGGATATCATACTTCCGTCAGGAGTGGTATATACCAGACTCAGACCGCTGCCGTCTTTATTGATCCTGTACAGCTTATTAAAGTTGGAATAAATAAGCTCCTTACCATTGGTGCTCCAGGCAAAATCCATTTCATAATTATTAAAACCTGCTACAGCCACCGTTGTTACTTTAAAAGGATTGGAGCCATCAGGATTGGCTGTATAAATATGAGTACTTCCACCTTCTGTACGAAGAAATGCAATAAGACCTGCATTATTGTTCTTACGTGGCCGCCAGCTGTTGTAGGAAGAATTGGTAAACTGGAAATTATTTCCCTGATCATCGCTGGAGATGATAACAAAGTTTCCATTCTGTTTTTGGGTATAATGATACCTGTTGGCCGGCACCGTATTGGTGGTGAATTTACTGGTAGAGCTTAAAACTGGCTGGTGAATGCCGTCCGAAACAGACACCTGCCAGAAGTAACTTACACCAAACTTCAGATTTGAAAGCGTATAATGATTAGCTGTCAAATCATTAACCTGAATCACATTAGTGTCAAGATTATTTTTAATTGCCAAACTGTATTTTAAAACATCCGCTGTATCCGGATCCGTTGCGCTCCAGGTTAATTCGACGCTCAAAGGTTGATTTACTGCGTTATCTATCGGACTTAGCAACTGTGGTGTAGCGGGAGGAGAATTCAATGATGTATCATCATCCATCTCAAAAACTGCCGTTACCACTTGATTTTGATTCTGTATATTGACAGACTGGAAGCTGGTAATATATCCTGAAAGTTCTGCTTTTACAGAATAATTTCCTACCGGCATGGCTGCGATTTCAAAAGTACCGTCTGTACCACTGAAAACCGTCTGTGTTGTAGGATTGGTAAAAATTTTCACATTGGAAAGCGGCACATTACTGCCTCTTTTTACGACTTTTCCTTTTAACATTCCTGTTTGAGCCTGTTCTACAAGGTCTTCATTGCATGAAAACAGACAAAAAGCAAAGATGAATATGCTGAGTATTTTAATTAAAGTTTTCATAATTCGTGTTTTTTATTTGTTTCCGAAGTAAAAGTTGATTCCTATACCAAAGCGAAAAGCCTGATCTTTTCTTTTTCCGTTCACAAGGCCTTCCCAGTCGTCTTTGAAGCCCAGGTCATATTGAGCTGAAGCTCTCAGTGAAACATTCCGGCTGATCATATATTCCAATCCGCCTCCGAACTGTCCTTTATATTGAGGTTTATATTTTGAATACATAGCTCCTACTCCACCATAAATGTATGGGCTGAATCTATATTTAGGAAAAAGTACATATTCCAGATTCACTTCGGGACCGAAATAGTTTCTTTTTGCAATATTTGAATTTTCAAGAGTAAAATAACTTCCATTTATTTCTACATTCAGGTAAGGAGTAAGAAAATATTTAAATCCTATTTTACCTCCAACGTTCATTTTAGCCCCTACATAATCATCTTTCACCTTCTGTCCTTCCACATTGGCAAATACAGAAACTTTCTGTCTGTAGTTCTCAGGATATTTGCCGCCTACTGCTCTTCCATCATTTTGCTCCTGTTCTCTGTTATATTCATTGATTAAGGTCTCGTATCCTCCATTAGTATCCACTGCTTTCCCCCATATTTTATCTCTTATACCTTCTACAATAAGAGATTTTACTGCTTTTTCAATAGCCTCGGTGACAGCAAGCTGAACGGGCTCATTTTGTGTAAGTCCTACCTCAGCCTCCAGGAGTCTTTCCGTATCAATATATCTGAAAAAACTTCCGTTGACGCTGGTTGAAAGAATGGTTTTAGAAGTGTAAACTGTTTTAAGAATTTCTCCGTTAAGAGTAGAGACAGCACGAAGGTAAATAGTAATTCTATCCTGGCGGTACTGTGTAGAAGCACCGATACCGAAATATCTTGCTCCAAGTCCTCCGGTGAGAATATTGCTGTCATATGAGATTACGCCGCCTTCAAGAAGAATTCCGGCATACAAAAGAGGAGGAAGTGCCTGAGTGTTTTTATCTGCATCCTTTATATATTCCTGTCTTGTGGAACGGATGATTTGTCTTTCATTCAGAAGATTGGCAATATTTTCCCTTTCAATAGGGATAAACCAATGGCTGTCTTCCAGTGCTTTGATAAGAATGGTGGTGGTTCCCTGAGGGACTGCCGTACTCCAGTTGTTTCCGTTTTCGGAAGGTTTATACTGGCCGGTCTGATCCCTGAATTTGTAGACCCCTATTACAATTTTTTCTTTGGGAAGGGGAAGATTTTTCAATTCTGCGGTAGAGGAAGTAACCTCTCCCATAGTTGGCTTTTCGGGATCCGAAGGTAAACCAAATATTGAACTACAAGCCTGCAGAATGCATAGCAGGAAACTACAGAAAAAGATTCTGGTGTAAGTGTAGGTTGTCATGGTAAGTTTATTTTTAGTTATTTCCTATTTCGGAATTACGATCTCGGACTGATCGCCATTGCTGGTATCCAAAATATTGATTAAAAGTCCCTGATTAGTATTGGTAATCTGTAAGTAAAGCGATCCGAAAAGATAATTTCCAGGCTTTATATTTCCATCACCAAACTGTTCATCAAACAGTTTTCTTGAAAGTTCGCTGAGAATCTGTCTGTTGAGACTCTGGGTAAAGCTGTCAAGAGAATTTACACGATCCAGCAGATCGCTGAAATCATTTTTTTCATCAAATTGGTTTTGTGCATTGGCAGAGCTCAAAAGCCACTGATAATTAAACGTGTCTCCTCCAAAAGCCGGATTGACCGGTTTGTAGACGAGCTGCTGAGATTTTCCGTAGAAAATACCCGCAATAAAGGTCAAAAAAATGATAAAGGTTTTCATGGCGGACATTTTTAGTAGATAAATTCATTTTTAATAAGGTTTTTCTTAGCATTAAATTCTTTGATATATTTTAAGCTGTAGACCAGCTGTTCTTTTAAATAATCTTCTGCAGGATTAGTCATAAAACTGTAAATAATTTTATCCTCAATCTGAATATTGATCTGGCCGCTTGTTCCACGAAGGGGAAGTTCTGTAATGGTGACGGCACTGCTGCTTTTATCCGGAAGCTGGCTGTATTGCATGTAAAACAGATCATAAAAATCTTTTCCAACTTTAGTTTTGGTTTCATCAATGGTAAGTCCTCTTAATTCATAAGCCGCATCTTCTTCTACCTTTGCTGTTTTCTTTTTAAAAAGATCACTGTTAAGCTCCAGACTATCTTTGGCGACTAGTTTTTGGGTTTCTTCGTCTCTGATATAAAGAAAGGCTTTCAAGGCATCTTTTGATTCAAGATTGACACTGATCTCTGACAGTATTTTGACTTCATTGGGATTAACAGAAAATTTACCACTTTGCTGATTGTTTGAAAGGTTTCCTCCGTTTCCTTTTTTGATAGAAACCAAAAGGTAATTCAGTTCCTTGTAAACGGTGGTATTATTCATTAAAATTGCTTTCAGTATAATCTGATTTTCAAGGAGGCTGCTTTCTATTCTTGCGTTTACTTTTTTATCTTCCTGCCCATAAGTCCATACAGACAGGAAGCTAAAAAATGTGCTCAGGCTAAGGGAATATAAAAGTTTCATCATTTGTATTTTAATAGTTTCTCATGAAAACTGTTTTATTATCTCCCTTTACGTTGATCTGGATTCCATCCGAAATACTATTGCTTCCCGTGACATCAATAATATTGTTGTTTCCTTGTGCGGTAACTGCGGCTTTAGTTTCTTTATCTGTAAATGAATTGATAAAATAAAGTGTATTAAAGTCTCCCAGTTGTTTTACAGCAATATTAGTTTTGGCATTCAGAGAAAGCTCGGCATTGTTATAATCACCTATTTGAATGATATTGCTACCGTATGAAGTCTGATCAATCTGCTGCCTGGCTATAAGATTAAAGATTGTATTACTGTTGATCTTATCCCAGTCGATTTCCTGTGCCTGCAATCGCAATAATGCGAAAAGAGCAAAAACACTCCATCTTAAAGTAAACATGGCCTATAGTGTGTTAAAGATACTGATGCTAACCGAAGAAAATTGGAGGTAAAAAAGGAGAAACCCTGTAGTTTCTCCTTTACAATTTCTAAGATTTACAGTATGTGTTATAGGGCTTAATTGGATTGATTCACAATCATTGAGTTTCCGTTACCCATCTGAGTTCCTACATGAATATGAGAGTCACCAGTCTGAGTTACCCAGGTAAAGTTTCCGTTACCCATTTGAAGGTCAATTGCTGTGTTGGAATCACCTAACTGGAACTGATAAAGTTGATTGGCATTACCTGCCTGTACTCCCACAGAGGTATTATCATCTCCTATCTGTACTGAAGCTGCGATATTACCTGTTCCTGCTTGTACATGAGTAGCACTGTTATCATTACCATCCTGATACTGAACAAGGACATTATTGGCTCCTATCTGAATTCCACTGGCGTCATTTCTTCTTCCCAGCTGAACCTGATATGCTTCATTACCACTACCTAACTGAATAGCTGAAGCGTCATTTCTTCTTCCGTCCTGATATTGAACGACAGAGTTACCCAATCCTACCTGTACCGAAGAAGCATCATTTCTTCTTCCGATCTGAGTTTGTTCTGTAGAGTTAAGAACTCCAAGCTGCCATGTGGAAGCAGAGTTTCTGTTTCCCATCTGCATTACTTGATTTGAGTTTCCAATACCTACCTGATCTACATCTATAGAGTTTCTGTTTCCTATACTTTGTGCAGTATTAACGTTCAAAATACCTACCTGATCAATGTCTGCGGTATTACGATTCCCTGTCTGTGTCAAAGAGTTGATGTTCAAAAGACCAGTCTGATCCACAGTAGCAACATTTAAGTTTCCTGTTTGGGTAGTCACATCAATATTAAATTGTGCAAATCCGAAACTCATGGCGAATAGTGTAAGTACACCTGTAAGTAAATTTTTCATCTTAGTAAAAATTAATTGGTTAATAGTAAGGCAAAGGTAGCCTCTGCATCAAAGTGAAAAACCACCATCAAAGTGTAAATTTCAAAAGTCACTGTTTATAGGTGTAAGGGTCACTATTTGCCGTTGTATGGGGGTCATTGTTTTCAGTTACGGGAAAACACGGGAGTCATTTTAAGCTCTGTAAGTAACTCAGTAAGTGGTGAATATTGAATTTTACAAGGTCATGATTATCACTCATCATTCCAAGTTTATCATAAACATTGAAACTTCACAGTTTTGGGTTTTAAACTATTTATCGTCATCCACTATTTATTATTCACTTGCAAAGGAAAATTCACGGCAACTCATCTTTAATGCTGATATCCGCATAGGTTAATTAATGTTAAGGCCATTATTTCTTCAAGATATATTGTTAAATTTGAGGTATGGAAAATTTTGGAAAAGATTTATTACGAAAAATAAAAACAGTAGAACTTCCCGGTGAACATGCACATGGGGTCTTCTCACCTCCCTCCCGTCCCGTTTTTACGTATGATGAAGTATTGGCAAAGAATCCCAAATTTGCGGCTGTTAATATCGTACTGTATCTGAAAGACAACGAGTGGTATTTTCCATTGATTCAAAGAACCATTAATGAGCACGACAGACACAGCGGGCAGATTTCACTGCCTGGAGGAAAGCGTGAAGAGATGGACAGAGATTTTGCTGAAACCGCAATTCGGGAAACTTCCGAAGAAATCGGGATAGACAAACATTATCTAAGGATCATCAGAGAAATGTCTCCTATTTATGTTCCACCGAGCAATTTTTATGTATATCCTTATATTTCCTATACGAAAAAGAACCCAGCCTTCATTCTTCAGCAGACAGAAGCTGTGGAAACGATAGAATTTCCCATCACTTCTTTTCTAAATTTGTCAGATACCCCCGAAATCATGGCACTGCCTAACGCAAACGGATATGAGGTCCCTGTTATCAATTTTAACGGATACATTATCTGGGGTGCTACAGCAATGATATTAAGTGAATTCAGTCAGTTGCTGAAAAAAATGTAACTTTGCACTACCGTGTTTAATTGAGAAATGGCGAAGAAAAATATTTTCACCGATGCATTCGGAACACCTTATTTTTTGAAAAGGTTTATTATTTTTATTTTAGGAGTTGTATCATACAGAAGATTCAACGGATTTAATAAGTTAAAGATAACGGGGACAGAGCACCTGGTGGATCTTCCGGATTCTAACGTACTTTTTGTATCCAACCATCAGACTTATTTTGCAGATGTGGCAGCAATGTACCATGCCTTCTGTGCTGTGAACAACGGATATCTAAACACGATAAAAAACCCGATCTACCTACTGAATCCCAAGATTGATTTTTACTATGTGGCAGCAGAAGAAACCATGAATAAAGGTATTCTTCCCAAGATCTTCAAAATCGCAGGAGCTGTAACGGTA
This sequence comes from Chryseobacterium sp. JV558, assembly GCF_033712365.1. Taxonomy (NCBI): domain Bacteria; kingdom Pseudomonadati; phylum Bacteroidota; class Flavobacteriia; order Flavobacteriales; family Weeksellaceae; genus Chryseobacterium; species Chryseobacterium sp. JV558. Next base: position 113,019 of record NZ_WJHU01000009.1, on the reverse strand, counting down.
AAAAGAACATGGAGAGCTGAAGGAAAAAATGTCAACAGAATGGTAGACATGAGTGAGGTAGATAATATTATGAAAGCATTGGACAATGGCTGGGTAGCAACTTTCCCTCAAGGAACTACTTCTGCTTTTGCACAGGGACGAAGAGGAACAGCCAAATTGGTAAAGAATCAGCGTCCTATTGTAATTCCAATCAAAATAAACGGATTCAGAAGAGCTTTTGATAAAAAAGGACTCCGCGTAAAGGTAACCGGTGTAAAACCTACGATGGAATTCAAAGCTCCTTTGGATATTGATTATGATAATGAAAAAGCACCGGAAATTTTACTGAAAATCATGACTGCTATTGAGCAGACAGAAGATTTCAACCTATTACACAGTTATGATGAAGAACTTAAAGCTAAAAAATTAGAACAAAAGGACTCAAATAATTAAAGTAAATTAAAAATTATGAACAAAATACTTGGAATCTTATTCGCAATCATAGTATTAGTTTCATGCAACAGCCAAAAAGTATATTCGGATTTTGATATCAGCTATTCGAAAAGTGGAGGCTATGCTCCTGTATATGAAAATCTGCTTATAAAAGGAAATAATGTACACTACTCTTTTGAAGGGCAGGGCAAGAAATACAAGCAGGATTTTAAAATCTCTGATGAGGATCTAAAGAAACTGGATCAGGTGCTTTCTCAGAACAATTTCAGAAGAATACAGGAAGACCGTAAAAAAATCTACGACAACATTTCAACTTCTATCAATATCAAGAAAGGTCCTAATGAAGGGAGTAAATCGGATGCCAGCATGATCATTTCGAATTATCAGACCAACTGGAAAAACATTCTTGAGGCTTTCCAGCAGATCATTAATACTAATGTTAAAAAACAGTAAATACAATTGAAAACCCACTTCATTGCCATTGGCGGAAGCGCCATGCATAATCTTGCGATTGCACTAAAAGACAAAGGATATCAGGTGACAGGTTCTGATGACGCTATTTTTGAGCCTTCAAAATCCCGTTTGGAAAAGAAAGGAATTCTGCCTCAGGAAATGGGCTGGTTCCCAGAAAAGATCACTCCGGATATTGATGCTGTTATTCTTGGGATGCATGCCCATCAGGATAATCCTGAACTGGCAAAAGCAAAAGAACTGGGTCTGAAAATATATTCTTACCCTGAGTTTCTCTACGAACAGTCAAAAAATAAAACGAGAGTTGTCATTGCCGGATCACATGGTAAAACAACCATTACTTCAATGATTCTTCACGTTTTGAATTTCCATCAGAAAGATGTGGATTTCATGGTAGGAGCTCAGCTTGAAGGTTTCGACTGTATGGTAAAACTTACCCAGGATAATGATTTCATGGTTTTGGAAGGTGATGAATACCTTTCTTCTCCTATTGATCTGCGCTCGAAATTTTTATTGTATCAGCCGAATATTGCTTTGATGAGTGGTATTGCATGGGATCATATCAATGTTTTCAAAACGTTTGATGATTATATTGATCAGTTCAGAAAGTTTGTAGCAAGCATTACAGCGGGAGGAGTTCTGGTATACAATGAAGAGGATCCGGAAGTGGTGAAAGTAGTGGAAAATGCTGAAAACTATTTCAGAAAAATCCCTTACAAAACTCCTGAATACGAAATCAATAATGGTAAGGTATATTTAAAAACTGAAATGGGAGATGTTCCGCTTTCTGTTTTTGGAGCCCACAACCTGTTGAACATGGAAGGAGCAAGACATATCTGCAGACAGCTTGGTATTATGGATGAAGACTTCTATGAGGCTATTATGAGCTTCAAAGGGGCGTCCAAACGTCTTGAGAAAGTAGAAAGAGAAGATAAAGGAACACTTTATAAAGATTTTGCCCATGCACCAAGCAAGGTAAAGGCTGCTGTAAAGGCATTCATAGAACAGTTTAAAAATAATAAGAAATATGGATTTCTGGAACTTCACACGTATTCCAGTTTAAATCCTGCTTTCCTTGAGCAGTATGACCATGCAATGGACGGACTGGATGAAGCTATCGTTTTCTATTCTGAGGATGCTTTGAAGATTAAGAGAATGGAGCCTATATCTCCAGAGTTTATTAAAGAAAAATTCAAGAATGAGAATTTAAAGGTTTTTACAAACGCTGAAGACCTTCATGCCTATTGGAATACATTAGATAAAACGGATGGTGTTTATTTAATGATGAGTTCCGGAAATTTTGGCGGTCTTGATTTAACAAAATAAATAAAAAGCTTCAGAAATAATCTGAAGCTTTTTTGTTAGATGCTTATTTTATGACTCAACAAAGTACTCTTTTATGATTTACTAATCATTCAGTTTCCTGTTGTTGGTCAGTTCTACAGTTTTGATGGATCCTACCGGTGCAATTTTTATTGTTTTATTACCTTTTGCCAGATAAATGTAATACATACTGTTTGATCCTATCAGATGTACCAGCTCAGAATTTCCATCACCATAATTTAATGTATAGTCATATTTAAGCCTGTTCTCCTTTATTCTTTTTGTTAATGTCATCCCTTCACCCCAACCTATTCCTACGAAAAAAGATAGCAGCATCATAGCCATAAATCTTACAAACATATTGGTAAAGTGATTCTCGATAGCCTCTTTGCTCATACTTTCATGGTCTTTAAGGGAAGCCATTTTCAGAGCCCATTTTTTATTTTGATTGCTTTGCTTTGATAAATAGGATGGAAAGGCGAATGAAGATACAACGATGATAATAAGAGCAATCAATATGACTGGATGAGACGTTAAAGTAGCAATCGGACTGATCAGGATGTCCATGATTGTTGAATATTTTAGAATATTAATGCCTATCTGGTAGTAATAGACACTTTCTTTTAATATCCCCATTACGACAAGAAACAGGTAGCCGAACGGAAGTGATCTCTGAATTCCCTCTGAAAATTTCATTTCTATTTTCGTTGATTTTAGTTTTTATATTTCACGAAAATAGAAAATTACCAGCAAATTGAAAACATATTGACCTATATTTCACATTCTTTGATCAGATTTCTCAAAATTTCTTCTGTAGAAAGTTCGCTGTACGGATGGATAGACTGCCCTATCCAGATTCCTACAAATTCCGGATTTTGCAGAGATTTCGCAGCTTTGCGCAATGCATTGGTCAGTTTATTCTGGTAAGGATACGGTAAAATATATTCTGAGTTTTCAACCGTTTCTATAAATTGATTTTTAACTCCTCTCGCATATCTTCCGGAAAAGCTCTTCGTTAAAACAATTTCTTCTTCTCTTACTTTTTTCAGTCTTTCCTTTTCAAAAGGCTGTAAAGCACTTTCCTGAGAAGCCAATAAAAGATTTCCCACCTGGAAACCCTGTGCTCCTATATCTTTAACAGCTTTTAAGGTCTTGGCTCCGTAAATTCCTCCTGCATAAATTAAAGGAACATTCACATGATCATACACCTGTGACAGCAAAGACAACCCTCCGATCTGCGGAATATTCTCCGCCTCAAAACTTCCTCTGTGGCCTCCCGCTTCTATTCCCTGAACACAAATAATATCAATACCGGATTTTTCAAGCTGCAAAGCTTCATTCACAGATGTACAGGTTCCGATAAGAGTAACTCCGTTTTCTTTTAATTTCTGAATACTCTGATCATCCAGGTTTCCGAATGTAAAACTCAATATTTTACAGTTTTCCTCAATAATGACCTCTACCTGCTCATGATAAGTGGTTATATTGATCGCCTCAAGATCCGGAAGCTCTACTTCAATAGTATTTTCTCTGGCCAGCTGCTCGAGAAACTGCTTGGTTTTGACAAACTTTTCTTTTAAAGCATCGGTCACTTCAGGAATATGATGTACAAAAATATTTGCAGCGAAAGGCTGATCCGTAATTTTCTTCGTTTCTCTGATCAATTCAATAGACTGATCAGCGGAAAGATCTGCCAGTGCCAGCGATCCCAGACAATCTGCTTTTGCGGCAGCTGCAACCATCTGTACTGTACTTACTCCAAACATCGGAGCCTGAATAACAGGATATTTTATCCCTAGTTTTTTACTGATTGTATCCGGCCAAAACATAAGAATTATTTTTATTAAAATTTACGAAGAAAGCAACAATGAATGTCATTCAATATCATGATATTACTCAGTGAAGTTCAAGGTTTAAGCTTTAAAGTTATTGATCAACATTTTTTACAGATGATGCAGAACAAACTTACTTTGCCTTCCTGAGTTCTTTATAGTACAGCTTTGATTCTGCATCAAGCTTTTCTGTGGCATAAGAAAATGTGACAGCAGGCATTGTCTTCACATAAGCATCAAGAAAATCGCTTAATTTCTTCTCATCTTTTTTACCAGCCTCTCTTACCCAGCTTCCTACCGCCTTATTCACCAGTTCATGGGTATCATGAATAAGAATTTCGGCAATGTCAAAAGTATCACCAACCTCATTTTTCCTGATAAAGGCATGAGTACTTACAATAGCTGTCCTTCTTTCCCACGGACTTTCGGAATGGGCAAGCTGGTATAAAATATCTCTGGGTTTGTCAATAAGATATTCCCCGATAATATAACACGCCGCTCTGTCTACAAAATCCCAGTTATTCAGACGGTCATGACGGTTCAGATACAGATCAAAAAGGTCTTTCTTCTGATCATCAGTCGTTTTTTTACTTCTGGCCTGGAAATCCATGATACTTACGGCTCCCATCCTCACTTCATAAAACTCGCTGTCAAGAAGTTTGTTGATCTCATCCAAAGGCATCGCAGAAAACTCTTTAGCGATAGTAAAAATATCTCCGAATTTCACTCCGAAACTCTTTGTAATCCCATCATTTCCTTTGAAAAATTTCTCCACTTTATCGAGTTCTTTTTCATTTTTGAATAACGAGAGTGTTTCTATGAATTCTTTTGCAGTCATGGGTTTTAATCAATTTAAAATCCCGCAGGTTTCACAATCGCTCAGATTCCTGATCTGTACATTCATGAAAACTGCGGGAATTATTTTATTTTATTAATCTGAAGATTAAATATCTGCTACGGAATTCAGCATTTTTTGTTCCCATTCAGGATCTTTAGGATCAAAGAATAATCTTTTTCCTGTATCTAAAGAACGAACAATATTCATTTCATCTTCTGTCAGTTCAAAATCAAATACATTAAAGTTTTCTTCAATTCTTGATGGTGTCACAGATTTCGGAATCACTACAAACCCTTCCTGAAGGTGCCATCTCAGAATTACCTGAGCCACAGTCTTACCATATTTTTCAGCAATAGCTTTCAGATCAGGATTGCTTAAAAGGTTGGCATTCCCATTTCCAAGCGGACTCCATGGCTGTGTTATGATATTATTTTCTCTGTTGTAGACCTGCAATTCTTTTTGCTGGAATACCGGATGCAGTTCAATCTGGTTGATCACTGGCAACACTGTTGAATTAGCTTTTAATTCTTCCAGCTTCTCAATCGTAAAATTACATACGCCTATAGCTTTGATCTTTCCTTCTTTGTATAACTCTTCCAAAGCCTTCCACGTTCCCAGGAAATCTCCATAAGGCCAATGGATAAGATACATATCAAGGTAATCCATCTGCAATCTGTCTAATGTTCTCTGAAAAGCACTTTTAGCTTTTTCATATCCATGATCCTGAACCCATACTTTTGAAGTGATAAACAGCTCATCCCTGTTTACTCCGCTATTTTTTACCCCAGCACCTACAGCTGTTTCATTCTGATAAATAGCAGCAGTATCAATCATTCTATATCCGCTCTGAATAGCTTTTATTACCGCATTCTCACATTCTTTAAGGTCTTCCATCTGCCATACTCCAAAGCCTAAAGCAGGAATATTCACTCCGTTATTTAAGGTTACCACAGGCTGTCCTGGATAGGTTTTCTTTTGCATAAGTCTTTATTTTAGTTATTAATATAAAGTGATAAACAAATTTGCGACAAAAAATCGAAAATCCTGCCTACCAATTTTACTGTTGCCTCAGCTCAATACCTCTATTTCCATTTCTAACGTTCAGTTTCCACCCTCTAGTTGGTATTCCAGCTCTATTTTCTCTACTTTTGTTTAAATTTAGTATCATGTCACAAAATATCAGACTGGCAGCTGCAGAAGATTACCCGAGAATTATGCAAATCTGGGAATCGGCTGTAAAAGCAACTCATACTTTTCTTGCAGAAGAGGATTTTAATTATTTTAAAGAAGTTATCCCAAGAGATTATCTTCCTAATCTGGAAGTTTATTTAATTACGGATAACAATGATGCTAAAGGTTTTGCATCCGTAGCAGAAGGGAATCTTGAAATGCTCTTCATTCACGATGATGCCCGTGGGAAAGGATATGGAAAAGCCCTTTATCAATTTATGAAAGAAAAGACCGGATTGACCAAAGTAGATGTGAATGAACAGAATCCACAAGCAATTGGATTTTATGAAAAAATGGGTTTCAGAAAGATCGGAAGATCAGAAAAAGACGGTTCGGGAAAGGATTATCCACTTATTCATATGAGTCTGTAAATGGAAAATTTCACTTTTAAAATAGTAAATCCAGATTCGGAAATTCCTTATCACTTACTGTTGTTGGCTGATGAAACCAGAGAAGCTATTGATCAGTATATTTTCAATTGTGAGATCTATCTTTTACACGACGGCATTGAAAATATTGCGGTGATGGCTCTCTACAAAAACAGTGATACAGAATTGGAAATTAAAAACGTTGCTGTGATTGAAAGCTACAGGAGCAAAGGTATCGGAAGTATTCTGATGGATAAAGCAAAGGAAATTGCAAAAGAAAATCAGTATAAAACACTGACTGTTGGAACTTCGGATACCGGCTTCCAACAGATCAGATTTTATGAAAAAAACGGTTTTATCAAAAATGGGATTCTGAAAAACTTTTTTATTGAAAATTATCCAGTTCCCATTTATGAAAACGGTTTACAAATGCGCGATATGGTTATACTAAGCCATCACCTGACGGAATAAACCTTTAATATGCTCTATTTCAGTTTGATAATTGGTTTTTTTACGACATCCGAAATACAGTGTGTTTTCCAATTTCTTCTTCCCTTCCCAGATCAGCTGAACTTCACCGCTTTCGAGGTCTTTTTTACATAGAAAATCAGGAATAACGGCTAATCCTGTTCCTCCTTTCAGACAACGGATGATAGAATTCAGATTAGGAACAATATAATTCGGACGGAAATTCGGCTTATGACCAAAATTAAGAGTCCAGAACTGGAAAAGATGCTCCATATCTCCGGTAGTTCCGTACCATTTTTCATTCTTCAACCATTCTTCTATCTGCTCAGCATCTTTTGTTTTTAAAACCTTATTGAAAGCTGCCACATCCACATCTTTTCCCCCTACCAGAATAATCTGTTCAGAAGAGAAAGCTTCATGTTCTATATTGGGTGAAGATCCTTTTTTCGGAGTAATAATAAGATCCAGAATTCCTTTATCCAGCTGATCAAGCATTTCCGGATATTCTCCAAAACTGATAATCAGATTAAAAGGCAATGAAGAAACATATTGTTCCAACGTCGTCTGGAAAGTTTCAAAACACATTCCGACACTGATGGTAGGAGTATGTTTCTCTGTAGACTTCTGAAAGTTTTTTTCTACATCTTCCAGCTTGGTAATAGGCTCTGCAACTGCATTAAACAATACCTTCCCACGCTCTGTTGGCATCATTTTTCTACCGGTTCTGTCGAATAGTTTGTATCCTACATAAGCTTCTAATGAACTTAAATGCAGACTCACTCCCGGCTGTGATATGAATAAAGTATCCGCAGCACCCGTCAATGTCCCGGTTTTATAGATCGCCTTAAAAGTGCGATACCATTCTAAATTGACCATGATTTAATTATTAATATTCTGATGCAAAGTTACAAAATAATTATAATACTGATGTAGATTTAATGCGAGTGAATTTCCGCTATCATTACTCAATTCTGATTCTATTTTACAATCTGCATAATTGTAGTCTGAAATTTTTCTGACTCATCTTTATGAATCTGGTGTCCGGAATTTTCAAATAAAAACAGATCTTTCTTAGGAGCTTTTACTTTCTTAAAATATTCAGTTGTAATTCTGGTAGAGGTTTGGACATCATTTTTACCCACAAAAAAATAAATCGGGCATTCTACTTTTTTTAGCGTCTTTGGCAGATCAATATTCATAACTTCATTCCACGCTGGCGACCACGTTTTTGACCATTGAAGAAAACCTTTTTTGAAATCATCACCAGTCACATACTGTTTCCCGTCTTTATAAAAAAGCCATTTTCTTAAATAAAACAGGTCTTCATCTACTTTGAACGGAATATGTACACTTGCTAGTTCTTTATGGGCAACAGGATTTTCTTTAAAATGATCTTTTAAAATATTGAGCAATTCTTTCTCACTCTCCAGCTGGCTTACAACAGGGTTTACGGCAAAATAAGCATTTAAAAGCTCAGGGTGATTTCTTACAATATAAAACCCCAGAGCATTACCCCATGAGCTTCCCAGCAGATATATTTTTTCCTGTTTTAATTCCATTCTCAGAAAATTAATAACCTGATAGGTATCTTTTCCCATAAGCTCTACTGAAGGCGGAATGGGTGAAGGATTTATTTCCAGCGTCTTACCGGCGTCCCTCTGATCCCACTGAACAATTGTAAATTTATTTTTTAAAATATTTGTAAAAGAATCTGCGTTTTTTCTCATCGAACTTCCGGGTCCTCCTGATAAAAATAAAAGTATCGGCTTGTCAGAATCATCTGTTTTAATTTCTATGGCTTGTTTTATTCCTCCGATTTCAGGAGTAAGAAGGGTATCTATTTTTTCTTTTTGTAATTGTGCGAAGCAAAATACTGATAATAGTAAAAAAATAAGAAGGTTTGTTTTTTTCATGATTTCTAAATTTTAAGTTGACTTTAATAATCTGGTACAAATATGCTCCGGATAATTTTCAGAAAAGTCCGAATAAAAGAAGTCGAACCGATTTTAATGATAAAATCAGTCCGAATGCATACAGATCAAAGTTCGAGTAATTACAAACAACTATTAATCAATTTATTAAAATTTAAATAATATATAATTTGTCAATTTTTAAAACGAAGTATGAAAAGATTTTTTTTAATTATTTGTACATAATAAGTCTAAAACGGATCTCGTTTTTAGGATAGAGCTTCAATAAAAATCATCAAAATAATGATACTTTTTCATTTTTTAGAAAAGCAGAGTAATAATCCGGAATATCACTTTCCTCAATTCCACGGACTGTTTCATCAATAGGATATGATAATTGTACAATTTCGGGAGTAATTTTTTCTTCGTCTAAAGTGAATACAACATAAGAAGCCAGTCTGTTTTCTTCTTTAGAACGGCCTACGGAGCCACAATTGACAGCCCAGTCCTTATTTTCAAACTGTTTTTTAAAAGATAAATGAGTATGCCCCATCACCACAACATCAGCTTGGGAGTCTTTTAGCATATTTTCAAAAACCTCATCATTTTCTGATTCATAGAGATACGTATCATTACTTTCCAGACTGGAATGAACCAATTGAATAGACCAATGCTTCTTCCCCACTTTATAATTTAATTTTAAATGAAAAGGCAGCTGTGATAAAAACTGTTTGTTCTCTTCTGTAATATGTTTTTTAGAATGATCTATTGCAATAAACCTGGCATTCGTCTCTTCTTCTGAGTGTTTAGACAAAGGGACAACAGGAATATCAAAAGCAATTCTTTCATCGTGATTTCCCAGTAAACAAGGAATATTTAGTTCTTGCATTCTCTCAATGACTTCATTACCCCAAGGGGCAAAATCTACAAGATCTCCCAGACAGAATTTTTGCGTGATTCCTCGCTTCTCAATATCTTTCAACACTACTTCCAGGGCAGGAAGATTTCCATGTACATCACCAAAAACAGCAATTTGTATCATTACTCTTTATTTTAATCAAACAAATGTAGGAGACAAAAAATTATTTCTTTGGAAATTGAATATGACTTTTAACACTAAATATCATCTTTAAATTAATCTCAAATCATAACGTTCTTCCACAAGAGTCTGTCCCCATTGCACAGATTCCACAGATTCCGTTTTTACAAATCCTGCTTTTTCATACATTGCAATGGCTTTTTCCTGTACGCTGGTCGTTAATAAATAAAGATTTTTATACTTTTTTTCTTTACAATAATCTAAGGCGGTATTCAAAAGTTTTTTCCCAATTCCCGTTCCTCTGAATAAAGGCAGCGTCAAAAACCATCTTAGCTGGGCTTCTTCATCAGAACGATGTAGAATTGCGACACATCCGACAATCTGCTGATTATATTCCGCCAGCCAAATCTTGTCGTTTTCAAGTGAATAGTTTTCCAGAAATTCTGAAAAGGTTTTGATGACATATTTTTCAAAATCCTTATCATAACCCGATTCCTGAGTATAAAGTTTTCCATGAAGATAAATTAAATAACCGATATCTCCCGGCTTCAATCCTTCTCTGAATTTCACATTTTGGGCAAGCTTTATTTTGTCATAATCTGGCGCCAATAAGCTTTTAATACTACTCATAGAATTGATTAGAAGCTCTTTTTCATCAGCATATAAAGGCTGAACGATCTCCTCAATCTGTTCATCAGATTTTGACTGCAAAACTTTTAAGAGGTTGTTGCCTTTTTCCGTTAATATAATGAAATATGCTCTTTTATCTTCCTCAGACTGTATCTTCTCAATAATATTATCCTTTAAAAACATTTTGACAACCCGACTTACATATCCTTTATCCAGATATAGAAGTTCGGTTAATTGCTGAGAAGTAATGTTTTTATATTCTCCAATTTCATACAAAAGCCGTACTTCAGCTAATGAATAAGGACTGTCGAGAAAATTATTTTTCAGCATTCCGATATGTGAAGTGTAGAATCTGTTAAAACTTCTTATCTGTTGAATCTCATTTTCCATAAAGCAAATATATATATTTGGTTGATAAAGTCAACCAAATACATGCGATTTTAACACCCATCACTATTATAATACTTCCCTATAATTTATATTATTTTTATTATACAAAGATCCATCCTAACTTTGCAGAGTAAAATTTAAACAATCATAAAAAAATGAAAAAAGTATTAATCATCAACGGAGGACAGAATTTCGGACATTCCGGAGGAAAATATAATCAGACTATTGCAGAAAATACATTAGCAGCTCTTAAAGAATTTGACAACGTAGAAGTAAAGATAACGAATGTAAGTGAAAATTATGATAAACATGAAGAAGTGCAAAAGTTTGTCTGGGCAGATTACATTATTTACCATACTCCGATCTGGTGGTTTCAGCTTCCGAACGGATTAAAAAAATATATTGATGAGGTGTTCACAGCAGGTCATGCAAAAGGAATTTATATGAGTGACGGAAGAAAGGCTGAGAATCCTGAAATCAACTATGGTACAGGAGGAATGCTTGGCGGCAGAAAATATATGCTGACGACAAGCTGGAATGCTCCTGCAACTGCCTTCACGCTTCCCGGAGAATTTTTCAGTGAAAGAAGTGTAGATGATGGACCATTATTTGGTTTCCATAGAATGAATGCCTTTGTCTCATTAGAGAAAATGGAAAGTTTCCACTTCCATGATGTAGAGAAAAATGCCAATATAGAGCGTGATATGAAGCTTTACAGAGAACATGTAAGAAACGTTTTTGAAAAAGAATTAAAACAAGAATTAGTATCATGAAAAAAGTACTGATCACAGGTATTACCGGCTATATAGGAGGTAGTATCGCTAAAAAAATGCTTGACAGAAATTATGAAGTAACCGGGCTGGTTCGTAACGAAACCCAGGTACAGGAACTGGAATCACTGGGAATCAAAACGATTATCGGGAATATTCACAATGAAGATCTTATAAAAACTGCTGTTGATAGTGTTGATGCAGTCATTCATAATGCGGATTCTGCGGATGATGCTTATGCTGTGGATAATTTTATCAAAGCAATGGAAGGAAGCCATAAAACATTCATATTCACTTCAGGATCTGCTATTTTCGGTGGTAAAGAAAATGGTAAAAGGAGTGATTTTGTTTTTACAGAAGATGTTCCTTTAACACCAAGACTGGAAATGGCATCAAGGGTACTTATTAACGATTATGTTCTTCAGTCTGTTCAGAAAGGTATAAAAAGTATCGTTATTGTTCCCACCATGGTATACGGAGAAGGTCTGGGAATAAAAAAAGACAGTATTCAGATTCCTGCTTTGGTTAATTTTTCTCAGAAAAAAGGGCACGGTGTTTATTTTGGAGAAGGTGAAAACATCTGGTCCAATGTACACATTGAAGATATAGCAGATTTATATGTACTGGCCCTTGAAAAAGCAAAAGGAGGTTCCATCTATTATGCGGAAAACGGTTCTTCTTCTTTAAAAAACATTGCAGAAGTGATCAGCAAAAAATATAATCTGAAACCGGCCCAATCTTTAAGTATACAAGATGCGGTTGACAGTTTCGGGCCTGCAGGCGGCTATTTCGGTTTTGCATCCAACAGCAGATGCAGTGCAGAAAAAGCCAGAGCAGAACTGGAATGGAAACCAATTTATAACTCAATTGAAAATTTTATTTAATATGAAAATTCATCTTACAGCAATTATAAAAGCCAAAGAAGAACACCAGGCAGAAGTATTGGAAGTTCTTCAGAATATGGTAAAAGAAACAAGAAAAGAAGAAGCATGTGAGCTTTACAGCCTTCATCAGGGAATTGAAGACAAAAACGAATTTGTTTTCTACGAAATCTGGAAAAGTAAAGAAGGGCTGGATCAGCACAACCAGCAGCCTTACATTCAGGCCTTCGGGGCTTTGGTGGATGAAAAGCTTCAGGAAAAACCACAGATTTATATCACCAATATCATTTAATCATGAAAAAATTAGCGTTTCTAATGCTGGCCGTCTTCACGATAGGATTCGTGCAGGCACAAACCAAAAAATCAAAAAATATGAAAAAGAAAATCTTATTCGTTGTAACCAGCCATGATAAAAAAGGGAGTACTGGTGAAGATACAGGATATTATTTAGGAGAAGTTTCTCACCCATGGGAAGTTATTCACAAAGCAGGATATGAAATTGACTTTGTAAGTCCTAAAGGCGGAACTCCTCCGGTAGATGGCTTCGATTTGAAAGATCCGGTAAACAAAGAATTCTGGGAAAACAAAGAATACAAAAACAAGATTGATCATTCTATGACACCGTCACAGGTGAACCCGAAAGAATATTCAACCATTTTTTATGCAGGAGGACACGGAGCCATGTGGGATTTTGCAGACAATAAAGAACTGTCTGATATTGCCTCAAAAATCTACGAAAACGGAGGTATTGTAGCAGCTGTATGCCACGGCCCGGCAGGATTGGTGAATATCAAGCTGAATAACGGGAAATATCTTGTAGACGGAAAGAAAATCAATGCTTTTACCAATGAAGAGGAAGCTGAAGTAAAATTAACAGATGTTGTTCCTTTCTTATTAGAAAACAAACTGAAAGAAAGAGGAGCACAATTTGAAAAATCAGGGCTTTGGCTGAATCATGTAGTTGCAGATCAGAGAGTGATCACAGGACAGAATCCTCAATCTGCAAAGAGTGTTGGAGAAGCTATTTTAAAAGAATTAAATAAATAACAAATAATTTTAACCACAAAAGTCACAAAAGGTTTTAAGTTCTTTAAAATCCAAAAAGCTCTTAAAAGTGTCACCATTGAAATGACGAGAATTCCCCTCCACTGGAGGGGTGGCGAAAATTCAAAGAATTTTTGACGGGGTGACTTACATATAAAAATTTTAAAACAAAATGGAATACAGAAAATTAGGAAATACAGATTTAGAATTATCAACAATCACACACGGAGCTTTTGCTATCGGAGGAAATATGTGGGGAGGTAATGAAAAACAAGACTCTATCAACTCTATTCATGCATCATTAGATCATGGAGTAACTTCTATCGACACAGCACCTTTCTATGGTTTCGGATTGAGTGAGGAAATGATTGGGGAAGCCATTAAAGGAAAAGACCGTTCAAAAATTCAGCTTTTAACAAAATTCGGATTGGTATGGGACGGAAGCAACAACGGAAAAGGAGAATTTTTCTTTGATGCTGAAGATGAAGGAAAAACAATTCCGGTATATAAATTAGCATCCAAAGAAAACATCATCAAAGAAGTTGAAGAAAGTTTACAAAGATTAGGAACGGATTATATCGACCTTTTACAACTTCACTGGCCAGACGGCACCACTCCTATCTGCGAAACAATGGAAGCTGTAGAGTTATTAATTCAGCAAGGAAAAATCCGTACTGCAGGAGTAAGTAATTATAGTGTGGCTCAAATGGAAGAAGCTAACAGAACATTAAAGCTTGCCAGCAATCAGGTTTCTTACAGTATGCTGAACCGTGCCATTGAAAATGATCTTGTCCCTTATTCTTTAGAAAACAATTCAGGAATTATCGTATACAGCCCAATGGAAAGAGGTCTTTTAACCGGTAAATATTTCAAAGAAACCCAATTAAAAGATAACGATCACAGAAACGGATATTTCTCGCAGTTTGATTTGAATAAAGTGAAAACTTTCTTAGAAAAAATTGAACCTATTGCACAGGAAAAAGGAGCCAGTCTTTCTCAACTGGTGTTAAGATGGACTACACTGCAGCCGGCAATTACAGTTGTATTGGCAGGAGCAAGAAATGCACAGCAAGCCATCGAAAATGCAAAGGCAATGTCTATTGACCTTTCTCAGGAAGAATTGACCTTCATCAATTCAGCTTTAAGCGAAATTTAATATAAAACCGGAGGCCGGGAGAAGAATACTGTAGATACCATCATTACTGATTACTTACAGTCATTTTATTCATATTAACAACCTCCTATTCCACCCTCCGGTTTCTTTTCTCTTTTCAATCCATAAATCATAAAAAATGAAAAATAATCTGATTAAAATATTCGGGTTAGCAATGCTATTGACTATCAACAGCATTGCATTAAATGCTCAAACACTTGTCAATCCCGAAGACAAATCATGGTATCCTTCTGCTTACGGAGCAAAGGATGAAATCGGAGCCGCTAATTTATTGACCCCCGAAGTCGTAAAACAAGCACTAGGGCTCGTGAAACAAGGTAAAACATTAGCTCTTGCCGTTCCTATTGATAAAAACCTTCCGGCTTTCAGACACAGAAGTTTCAATTTATACAATATTCAGCCTGGGGAACAGGGAGGAAAAAGTATAGGACCCAATAAATTCACGTTCAATGATGAACTTGTCAACGGATGGACCGGAGTGGGAACACAGCTTAATGGTATTGGGCACATCGGTATTGACAACACGTACTACAATGGAAACAAAGCTACAGACTTTGTAACAGTAGAAGGTGTGAAAAAACTGGGTGTGGAAAAAGTACCTCCTTTTGTAACCCGTGGTGTAGTTCTTGATATGGCCGCTCATTATGGGAAATCAATCGTACCTGGAGGAACAGAATTTACTGTAGAAGACATCAAATCTGTTTTAAAGAAACAGGGACTTACCTTAAGAAAGGGAGACGTCATTCTTTTCAACACAGGATGGCTGGAATTGATAGGTAAAGACAATAAACAGTTTCTGGAAACAGAGCCGGGCATCGGAATGGATGCTGCGAAATGGCTTGCCGATCAGGGAATTGTAGCTTTTGGCGGAGATACTTGGGCTTCCGAAGTCTATCCTAATCCAAAAAGTAAAGAAGAATTCCCAATCAACCAGTTTATGCTGGCGAAAAAAGGAATTTATAACCTGGAGCTTATTGACAGCCGTTCTCTGGTAAAGCAAAAAGTGTGGGAATTTTTATTCGTTCTGGGACAGCCTTTATATGTAGGCTCTACTCAGGTGAACGTGAATCCTGTCGCTATTTACTAAAATGAAGGATTGTTTAAAACCTATAACATACTATAAAAAGCAGAGAGACAAAGTAATGCCTGTTTTGAAAAAATAAAACTAACCTTTAAGATTTATTTTTAGAATTAATACTTAAAACAGAATTACATTGTCCCTTTGCTTCTTGCATTAAAATGGCCTTTCAGTTTTGAAAGGCCATTTTGTTAAATAAAGTAAATATCCGTAAATAATGCAATCTTCCTTATTTTCCAACCGGAAGATGAGTACTCACTGCAATTCTGTTCCATGCATTGATCGTTACGATAGCCATGATGATCTGAGCGATCTGGTTATCATCAAAAAAAGATTTTGCTTTTTGATAGGTCTCTTCAGTTAATCCTTTGTCGCTTATCAATGTAATTTCCTCTGTCATCAACAAAAGTACCTGCTCTTCTTCTGTAAAGAATTCTTTGGCTTCTGTCCATCCGTTCAGAATAAAAATTCTTTGAGTGGTTTCACCATATTTGATAGCATCTTTTGTATGCATATCAAGACAAAAAGCACATTTATTGATCTGTGAAGCTCTGATCTTAATCAGTTCCTTCTGAATGTGTGTCAATGAAATTGTTTGTAGGTATCCTTCCAATCCAAGCATCGCTTTATAAGCTGCTGAGTCTACTGTTGCAATATTTAATCTTGCGCTCATTATATTATTATTTTTTGGTTAATTGATCTATACTTAAAGAATATTGTTGTTGAACGGCCAATAAAAGAGCCGCAGCACTTGCCACCCAAACAGAATAGTTCAGTGGAGCTTTAGGTCCTGAAGCAATGGTCATGGATATGGCAAAAATCAACAGCAGAATACTGCTTCCATACGCGGCAATTTTGGTTTTAAACCCAGCAATCAACATTAATGGAAAAAGGATCTCGAAGAAAGTAGCAGCATATGCTGAAAACGTACTCATTGTTTCCGGAAGAAAAAATGTCAGCTGTCTGGTATATTCTTCAAAGCTCGCCATATTTCCCCATGCCGAATTTTCTTTGCTCCATAATCCAAACCGATCTGCCACAGCAGAAAGCATGGTTACAGCAAGAGCGAGTCTTAAAAATAACTGCGGAAATTGATTTTGGGTATCTGTCATTGTATTGGCTTTTAATAACATGACAAATTTCCGGTTTCTGAACCGTAAAAATCTTAAACTGGTTTAAGATCGTAACTTGGCCCTGATTTCACTCAGATATTCTGGAGTAAACCCTAAAAAGGAAGCAATTAAATATTGTGGAATTCTCTGTATAAACCAAGGATACAACGTACTGAAGTGCACATAATATTCTTCTTTGGTCATCTCATAAATATAACGGATTCTTTTTTCGGCAGCAGCATAAGCCGTCTGGTACACCATTCTGAAATAACGTTCCATAACGGGGTGCTTTTCCAGTAAAAGTTCCTGAGACTGAAAGTCAATGGTTAAAATGCTGGAATTTTCCACGGCCTGAATATTAAAGCCTGACTTCACTTGTTTTTCAAAAGCAAAAGTATCCGACATCCACCAGGTTTCTATAGCAAATTCTGTGGTTTGTTCTACTCCTTTTTCGTTGACAAAAAACTTTCTCAGACAACCTTCCACAACGAAATATTTAAATTTACAGATATCACCTTCAAGCATCAGATTTTCTTTCTTTTTCACTTTTAAAACCTGAAAAAAAGAAATGATAGAAGCAAATTCCTCATTGGTGATTGTAATAAATTTATCTAAATGTGCCTTGAAAGTTTCCATTGTAATATTTAGTAATCAAACTTAACTTTATTTTTTTAGTTTTACAATTCCAAAAAACAATAAATCATGGACATCGTTGCAAAAATTTTGATCGCCTTAGTCGCAATAGAACATCTCTACATTCTGTGGATGGAAATGTTTGCATGGGAAACAAAAGGAAAAGAAGTTTTTAAAGCTGCTTTACCTGCAGAAATGTTTAAACCCACCAAAGGGCTGGCTGCTAATCAGGGACTTTACAATGGTTTCCTTGCTGCCGGACTCATCTGGTCATTTTTGATTAAAGATCCGCAATGGCAGACCAATGTTGCTTTATTCTTCTTAGGATGTGTAGCTGTGGCTGGAATTTATGGGGCTATTTCTGCCACAAAAAAAATATTCTTTGTACAGGCACTTCCTGCCATACTGGCAATCATTGCCGTTTTATTGAAATAATTTTCCGGATCATACCAACAATGTCAATCTTCTCTTAGCTTTAGTAGTAAGAGAAAAATTTTCATGAAATCTCAATTCAAAAACGCTATTGAAAATCAATACATTACAGTCGTAAAAATCCATTTAATATAAAATTCGTAAATTTGCATCGTCATAAAAAATTGATACACAGTTTTTTTATGCTGGCCTGCATTTTGATGCAAAGTAGGCGTTCAAGTTGTTCAGTACACATATCTGTAATTACCTCATCAGTAATTTAATTGTAGAATCTATGTAAAAGATTAATTTCTTTTTACATAAATGCACTCTTTTTCTAGAGTATAATCTATTGAAATATTTAAAATAAACATAAGGCCTCATGGTTCTTATGCATTATTTTTTTGTTAAAAGCTTTTATCATTAAAAGCTTAGCAAATTATTTTATCCTATCCTCATCAGCAGAACAACTAAAGCTAAACGTATATAATAAATTGGTGTACAATTTTTTATATCATTTATTAATTCAAAAATTCTGAATATGGAAAAAAATGAAAACAGTAGAAAAGTAAAACTTAAAGTTGAAGATCTGACTATTATTTTTGGCAAAAACAAAGAAAAAGCACAGGAACTTTTAGACAAAGGCTTTTCCAAAAAGGAAATTCTTGAAAAAACAGGCTGTACCATAGGAATCAACAAAGCAAGTTTTGAGATCTATGAAGGAGAATTCTTTGTTATCATGGGATTATCAGGAAGTGGTAAATCTACGTTACTGCGCTGCCTAAACAGGCTGAATGAGCCCACCTCAGGGAAAGTATATATCAATGACGATGATATTACGAGCAAAAACAACAAAGAACTTCTGGAAGTAAGAAGAACGGAAATGAGTATGGTATTCCAGAAATTCGGATTGCTGCCTCATCATACTATCTTAGATAATGCAGGTTTCGGGCTGGAAATCAGAGGAGAAAGCAAAGCTTCCCGCGATGAAAAAGCACAGAAAGCACTGGATATTGTAGGATTGAATGGCTTTGAAAATCAGTATCCTTCCCAACTTTCAGGAGGAATGCAGCAGAGAGTAGGATTAGCAAGAGCTTTGGCCAACGATCCTGAAGTATTACTTATGGATGAAGCCTTTTCTGCACTGGATCCATTAATAAAATCTGAAATGCAGGATCAGATGCTTGAACTGCAGAATACTTTACAAAAAACCATTGTCTTTATTACGCATGATCTGGACGAAGCCATTAAAATCGGAGACCGTATCGTCATTATGAAAGATGGTGTGATAGAACAGATAGGAACAGCAGAAGATATTTTAACCAATCCTGCCAGCGACTATGTAAAAGCTTTCGTAGAGAAAGTAGACCGTAAAACAATTATCACTGCCAGATCTCTGATGTTCGATAAGGCTACGGTGGTACGTTTCAGAAAAGACGGTCCGGAAGGAGCTTTAAGAAAAATGAGAGCCACAGGATTAGAAAACTTACCTGTGGTAGATTTTCAAAATAAATTTCTGGGTTTTGTGACCCTTAATGATGTAGTCCGCATTGCCAGAAAGAAAGAACCAACGGTAGAATCAATTATCAACAGTAATGTTCCTTCAGTTTATCCTGAGGTAACTGTGGAAGAAATGCTGCCATTAATTTCCGGAAGTAAGTCAGCCATTGCAGTAATTGATGAAGACAACAAATTTTTAGGTCTTGTCACCCAGTTATCTCTTGTCATAGAAGCGACCAAGTTTAACGAAGAAGAAATTATTGAATTAAAAGAAATCGCAAACAACCAATAAGATGAATAAAACTATAGATATAGGTCAATATGTAGAAACTGCAATCAATTGGCTCACAGAAAATGGAAAACCTGTATTTGATGTCATAAAACATGTAGGAAACTCCTCTATAATGGGGATTGAATGGGTATTAACAAACACTCCTTTTTATGTAATCATTCTCTTTTTTACGCTGCTGGCATTATGGAAAGCTGGAAAAGGTATTGCCGTAGTAACCGCAGCCGGACTGAGTTTAATATTTTTAATGGGATTATGGAAAGAAACGATGGAAACGCTGGCTCTTATTTTTGTGTCCACCATTACTGCCCTTATCCTTTCTATTCCGCTGGGAATTTTAGCTGCAAAAAGTAAAATAGCTGACAAAATCATTCGTCCTTTACTGGATTTAATGCAGACAATGCCTGCATTTGTCTATCTGATTCCAGCTGTACTATTTTTCAGTATCGGTAAAGTACCCGGAGCTTTTGCAACGATCATTTTTGCAATGCCACCAGCGGTACGATTAACAGCATTGGGAATTGAAGCCGTTCCGAAAGACATTGTGGAAGCCGCCAGAGCTTTTGGGGCAACCAACCGTCAGATTCTGTTTAAAGTAGAGCTTCCTTTAGCAATGAAAACGATCTTAACAGGGATCAATCAAACCATATTGTTATCCTTATCCATGGTGGTGATCGCAGGAATGATTGCTGCAGGTGGTTTAGGAGAGAAAGTATTGGAAGGAATTAATAACCTGGATATTGGATTAGGATTTGAAAGTGGATTATCCGTTGTGATTTTAGCCATTATTCTTGACAGGATTACCCAGGGATTTGTAAAGAAAAAACAATAAGATGAAACAATTAAAATATCTATTTTTTCCGATTTTAATAGTGGTCTTTGCTGCATTATATTCGTGTGAAAATATAAAAAACTCTAAATATATCACCATCGGAATGGTAGATGGCTGGGCGGAAGATGTGGCCATGACACACGTTGCAAAAGCCATTCTGGATGAGCAAGGATATCACGTTATTATTCAAAAAGCCTCAACGGATATGATTCTGGCTTCGATGAATAATGAAGATACAGACCTTTTCATGGGAGTCTGGCTTCCCTACACCCATGCTAAAAAGCTTGCCAAATTTCCGGGATTAACTCATCTTGGAACCAATTATGACAACGGCCGTATAGGATTGGTCGTACCTGAATATGTTCCCGTTAACTCTATTGAAGAGCTCAATCAGCATAAAGATCAATTCAATCACAGAATTATAGGAATTGAAAAAGGAGCAGGATTAACCACCGGAACTGATAAAGCAATTATTGATTATAAACTGGATTATCAGCAGATCAACTCCTCTACCATTGCCATGATCACTGAATTACAGAATGCCATACAACGAAAAGAATGGATTGTGGTAACCGGATGGCAGCCTCACTGGATGTTTGGTAAAATGAAGCTTAAGTTTATTGAGGATCCAAAAAAAATATATGGAGAAGCAGAACAGATTAAAACCTATTCCAGAAAAAGCTTTGGCAAAGATCATCCGGAATTGGCAAAATTCTTTTCTAAAATCCATTTTGATGATGAAAATATGGCTGATCTTTTAACCAAAATGGAAGACAGTAAAAACAAAGAAGCCACCGCAAAAAAGTGGGTGGAAGAACATGCTGAACTGGTAAATTTATGGCTGGATAAAAATTAATATAGCGATACAATTTGATAGTATTAAAATCCTCAACCTGATTCAGGTCTGAGGATTTTTTCATCGACATAAATTATTTAATCTTTTCTCTATGAAGCAATATGTATTAGTAATCGCAAAGGCGCAAAGAAATTTAATAACATACTGCTTTAAGGCGCAAGAAAATCAAAGATTTTCAGCAAGCTTGTTTCAGTTAAAATTCAACAGAATTAAATTGTATCAAAGATAAAATCCTTGCGCCTTAAGACATATTTAAAGGAAAATTTTTGCGTCTTTGCGTTTTCCAATATCTCATAACTATCCCATTGATTCTTTGATTTTCTCCCGATGAAGTATTCCCCAGTTTACCAATGTTTCTGTCACCGGAAATACAGACTTCCCGTATTCTGTTACTGCGTACGTTACCGTGATAGGTTTCGTATCCTGAATGGTTCTGGTGATCAGAAGATTTGTTTCCAGTTCTTTTAATTCCTTGCTCAGCATTTTTGCAGAAATTCCTTCGATACTGCGTTCCAGCTTTTTAAAATGAATCATCTGATCAGGTCTGTTCGTCAGATACCGTAAAATCATCAGTTTCCATTTCCCTCCTAAAACATCCAGACTGTCACGCATTGCGAACAATTCTTCTGTACAGCTAGCTTCTCTTTCGATACCGTTTTCAGTAATTTTTGCCATAATAGTTTCATGAAGGTAACTAGTTACCATTAGTTAACTAGTAGCAAATATAAACTATTCCCTCTTTACATTTGTGTATCAAATTTTAAAGTATGAAAGCAGTTATTTTAAATAAAAATGGAAAATTAGAGGATGGTTTTACAGAACAGCCAAAACCTAAAAACAATGAAGTTTTAATCCAGATTAAAGCCAGTGGTTTCAATCCCATCGATTATCAGATGCTGGAAAACGAACTGGAAAGAAAACTAGTCAGTTCACCCATATTAGGAAGAGAGCTATCAGGAATCATTGTCGGCAAAGGTCCAGAAGTTACACAGTTCAATATTGGTGACGAAGTCTATTGTGGCAGCGGTTCTATGGGAAGCAACGGTACTTACGCAGAATATATTGCCATACCTGAAGCTATTGTGTCTTTTAAACCAAAAAATATCTCGTTTGAACAGGCAGCCTCCATTCCTTCAGTTGGACTTACGTCGTTGCAGATCTTTAACCGTCTGAAATTACATCCGGAAAATACACTCCTTGTCACTGGCGCAGCTGGAGGTGTTGGTTCATTTTTGATTAAACTTTTACTTGCCCATAACATTCGACAGATCACAGCAACCGTTGGCAGTGAAGAAAACAGGCAGATGCTTTTGAATTTAGGATTAAAAAGCCATCAGATCGTTAATTACAGGGAAGAAAATCTTATTGAAAATATTTTAAAAGCCAATAATGATCAACCCTTTGAGTTTGGAGTTGATCTCGTAGGAAATTATATGTCAGAAGTCACTGCAAAGGTTTTAAAAATTAATGGAACTTACGTAGATGTAACAGCTTTAGTCACAAAGGATGCTCATGAAATGCTTTTCAATAAAGGAAGCCTGATCATGAATATCTCCAATTATACTTACGGAATGGCTAAAAAGTATGAGTATTATAAAAACAGCTTACTTGAAATAAAAAAACTCATCGAAACCGGAACTATTCTTCCACCTCAGCATAAACTCATAGGAAATCTTTCTTTGGAAACCGTTTTGAAAGCACATTCTATTTTAAAAAACAATCAGACCCACGGCCATAAACTGATCATGAAACACTAATCTATGAACAAAATACCAAGACGAATCGTAACAGGAATAAAAGAAGGAAAATCCATCATCATAGAAGACCAGCAGGTAGAAAACGCAGTAGAACATTTTCCGGGATTAATAATTTCTGATGTATGGAATACGCAGACAACGCCAGCAAGCCTGGAATTTGAAACCAGAATTCCTAACACCGGATTTCCACAGACTCCTAAAAATGGTACTTACTTTCGGTATGTAGTTGTTCCTCCTGATAAAGATTTAGGGGTTGAATGGAAAAAGAATGAACCCCATCCGATGATGCATCAAACTCCGACACTGGATTATATCATTATCCTTTCCGGTGAACTTTACCTCATCATGGAAGAAGGGGAAACTCTTTTGAAACCGGGCGATATCGTTATTCAAAGAGGAACGAATCATGCGTGGAGCAATCGCTCTGATGAACCTTGTATTCAGCTGGCAGTTTTGATTGATGCGGATGGGGAAAATTAAAAGATTTAATTATTTAAAAAATTTAAAGATTGGATAGTTCTCACAGATTTTAAAAATTCAACAAACAAAAATCTGTGTGTTCTGTATGATCTGCGGGAAATAAAAAGAAGACCTTTTAAAGTTGAGTAAACGCAAAGGCGCAAAGAAATAAATATGATGCTGTTTAAGGCGCAAGAAAATCAGAGATTTTCAGCAGGGATTAATGCATATAGTATTAGGAACATACAATTTTATCACAGATAAAATCATTGCGTCTTACAGCATAATAAAAGAAAAAACTTTGCGCCTTTGCGTTTTTCCAACAAAAACCATCCGATTACAAAGCAGAAATCTCCAGCAATTTCTGCTTCATTTTCTCAGGTGTCATCTGCCCTTCCTGATAATAGACCAGATTCTGATACTTATCCAGGAATACCCATAAAGGATAAACAGGCTGATTTTTATTTTTTGACAAAGCCAGTGCCAATTCATGAATTCCGGAATTTCCATTCTGCAGATATGCAAATTCCTGATTCTGAAAATGGATCGTCTCCTTTGTTTTTTCCGCTTCAAAATTGATGAAATAAAAATGGTCATTCATCATGCCAGTCAGCTCTTTATCTTTACTCAGACGGTAAGACTCAATTTTACAGACCGCACACCAATCTGTATAAAGATGGATCACCACAGGTCTGGATTCTTTTTTTTGCAGAACCTCCCATTCAGAAAAAGTGCCTGTCTTCATCTGAGACAGATAAAAACAGGGCACTAACATTAAAAATAAAGTTATTTTTTTCATTTCAAAGTATATTTTACTCCCAGAAAACCTCTGATACCCTGCATTGGAGCATAGCCATATGCTGTATCAAAAGTGTAATGATTAGGATTGTTGACAGGATCATCAACATGTTTATCAAATGGGTCAAACGGTCTCATCAAAGGATCTTTAGGGGTAAAATTGAATAAGTTTTTAATTCCGCAATACACTTCAAATCCTGATTTGAAACTCTTTGATACCTGAATATTGGCCAAAGAATAGAATGGTGAATATTCAGGACGATAATCATTCTGCAGAACAGGAAGCCTCATCGGTCCATAAAACTGTCCTGTAAAATCTATGGTCAGATTACTTGGGAACTTATAAGTTAGATTGTACGTTCCACTCCATTTTGGAGCATGCAGCTGCTGTGTTTTCTGATTTTCATTGTCAAATTTCTGGTATACATCCAGATAAGTTACTCCTAAATTGACACTCAGTGGAAACTGAAACGCAAAATCAATGTTCAGAGAAGCTCCTCTTGAAATTCCATATCCGTGAAGATTATCATAAATAATTTTATTAGGATCAGAATCAAAATCTCCCACAATTTTATTACTGAAGTAAGTATAGAATGCGGAAGCATCAAGATTTACCAAGCGGTTTCCCACAGGGATTTTCCAGATATAATTCAGATTTCCGTTCACCGATCTTTCCGGCTTAAGATCTGATTTTACCACCACTTCCCTTGAACCTGTCAGTGCAGCGTGATCTTCTGTAAATAAATTTACCACTCTGAAGCCTGTCCCAAAATTGAAACGCAGGGTATGGTACGGATTGGGTGAAAATTTCCAGGCTAACCTCGGTGAATGCACAGAATGATGTACTTTGTCATAGTCATATCGGTACCCAAGCAACAAGGTGTTTTTATCATTAATCTCCCACTGATCCTGGATAAAAGCTCCCCAGATTGGAGATTTCATCGGAGCATTCGTGATTCCGTCTGATGCTAATGTTCCTGGTGTATTGTCGTCGTAAAAAGTTCTTTTAAAAGTGAATCCGGCCGTAATATCATGTTTCCCAAAGCTTCTGTCCCAATAGGTCTGCATAAAAGCTACTTTTTGTGTAGCATTGAAAGGGTTGGATCCGTAAAATGAGTTCTGATCGTGATAATTATAAGAAAACTGAGTCACAATATGTTCCTTCATTGGCCATTCATACAACCCGAAAACCTCTGCCCTGTTGGTATAAATACTTTCTCCATAAACCTGATCACTGCCGCGGTAAGATTTGTTCCACTGCATTTCTCCCCCAAAACGGTCTTCATACAGGTATCTCAGCGCAAAACTTGCCTGCCTGTTTTCCTTTCTTTTAAAATTCCACTTGTTAAAAACTGAAATTCTGCTCTGTAAAGTAGCATCTGTAAAATTATCTTTGTTTTGGTCTATTCTTTCTTTAAAGCTGAAATAATTTAAACTTAATAATGAAGCGGCATTCTTTCCTACGTTGAACTTGGTTGAAAGGTCAAGATTATTTTCACTCCATGTACTTGTCATCATATCTACACTTAGCTTAGGAGCTGTCAAGGCATTTTTCGTAATAATATTAATTACCCCTCCCATCGCTTCAGAACCATAAATGGATGATGCGGGACCTTTTACTACTTCTATCCTATCCACCAGACTATTAGGTATCCCACTCAATCCGTATACGGTGGAAAGTGAACTTACAATCGGCATTCCGTCAATCAGAATCATGGTATAAGGTCCTTCCAGTCCATTGATGTGGATATCTCCCGTATTACACACAGAACAATTCAGCTGAGGTTTTACGCCATTCACCATGGCAATAGCTTCAAAAATACTGGGAGTTGGGTTTTTCTGAAAGAACTTCTGGCTGTAGATCTCTACTGCCACAGGGCTTTTTGATCTGCTCATCGGTTTTATAGTTCCGGTAACCACTACATCCTCTATAGTACTCGTCTTGATTTCTTTTTTGGTAACTCTGGCAGAATCCAGATTTTTATTGGGCTGCAAACTTAAACTGTCTGTCTCCTGTGCAAAACAATAGGTTGATAAAAAAGTGATAGAAAATAGTATTCGCTTCATGAAATTAAAATTGTTAGACAAATCTAACAATTATTTTTTAAATACAAAACTTATCTGAAAAAATATAGATTAAGCCAATTCATGAAAAATGATTAAATTTGAGAAACTACATACGAAAGTAAAATGAGATATCATCTAGCGGGAAATATCCCACCAAAAAGGCATACGATCTTTAAGTCTCCGGAAGATAAATTTTACTATGAACAGCTTTTCGGTACAGAAGGCTTCCATGGTATTTCTTCTCTGTTATATCATATCCACCGCCCTACGCAGATCAAATCTATCGGTGAGCCGAAAGATGTCACTCCCAAAATAGCTGTGGAAAAAAACATCGCTCCAAGAATGTTTAAGGGAATGAATGTCACTCCTGAAGACGATTTCATGGACAGCCGAAAAATCCTTTTGATGAACAATGATTTGAAAATGGGGTTGGCTAAGCCAAGAAAATCGATGGACTATTTCTACAAAAATGCGGAATGCGATGAACTTTTATATGTTCATCAGGGAACCGGAATTTTAAAAACTTTTGTAGGAGATCTTGAGTTTGTAGCAGGAGATTATCTTATTATTCCAAGAGGAACTATTTATCAGGTAGAACTGAAGTCTGATGATACTGTATTTTTTGTATTAGAAAGCCACTCTCCAATTTATACTCCAAAAAGATACAGAAATGAATTCGGCCAGCTTTTGGAGCACTCTCCGTTCTGCGAAAGAGATATGATTGCTCCTGTTTTCAAAGAACCTGTTGACGAAAAAGGAGAATTCCTGATTAAAGTAAAAAAAGAAAACCAGATCACTGACTTCATCTATGCAACACATCCGTTTGATGTAGTAGGCTGGGACGGATATTTTTATCCTTATAAATTCAATATTAAAAATTTCGAGCCGATTACCGGAAGAATTCACCAACCGCCACCGGTTCACCAGAATTTTGAAGGTCACAATTTCGTAGTATGCTCATTCTGTGCAAGAATGTATGATTACCATCCACAGGCTATTCCGGCACCTTACAATCACTCCAATATTGATTCTGATGAGGTATTATTCTATACAGAAGGTGATTTCATGAGCCGTAATCACATTGACCTGATGGACTTCACGCTACACCCAGGAGGTATTGTACATGGACCTCATCCAGGTGCAATGGAAAGAAGTATTGGTAAAAAATTTACGGAAGAATATGCCGTTATGGTAGATCCATTCCGTCCTTTAAAAATTACCGAAGAAGCTTTAAAAGTAGAAGATCCTTCTTACAAAACTTCATGGTTAGAATAAAACAGTAAAATTAAAACAGCTTTTGAGTTTTAATATCAACCACAAAAGTCACAAAAGATAAACACTAAAGATTTATAAGTGAATCTTTGATTATAAAGAACACTAAAGTTTTGAAAATCGAAGATTTTCTTCTAATGTGCACTTTATACGGTATTATTGAACACTTTCTTAAGAAAACTAAAGTGCTTAAATATAATTCTTTGTGACTTTTGTGGTTAAAAATTCAAATAAATTTATTTTACATTAAAAAAATCCATCTGGTTCATATCAAAAAGTATTACTGAATACATACAAAAGACGCTTTAAATTCTTTATTTAAAGCGTCTTTTTTCGTAAATTTGTGAGGCATGGTTAACATATTTACCATCATTATTTTTCATGACGCATCCTAAGTAATGGTGGTTTAAACCAAAATCAATATTACATGTTAGAAAGAATCAGATTAGAAAGTCTACACCAAAAAGTAACTACGGCAGAAAATGCTGTAAAAATCATTAAAGACGGCATGACCATTGGGTCCAGCGGCTTTACAAAAGCAGGTGACAGCAAAGCTATTTTGCCTGCACTGGCGGAAAGAGGAAAAACAGAAAACCTTAAAGTCACTTTGATGACCGGAGCTTCACTAGGGCATGGTACCGATGGAAAATTGGCAGAAGCTAATGTTTTAAAGAAAAGAATGCCCTTCCAGGTAGATCCTATTTTAAGGAACAAAATCAACAATGGTGAAATTCTCTTCATCGACCAGCATTTAAGTGAAAGTGCCGAACTTCTCCACACTAAAAACCTTCAGAGCATAGATGTAGCCATTATCGAAGCTGCTTATATTGAAAGAGATGGAAGCATTGTTCCTACCACTTCTGTGGGTAATTCAGTAACCTTCGCTGCTTTGGCTAAAAAAGTGATCATCGAAATCAACACCGAGGTTCCCGAAGAAGTCTATGGAATCCATGATATCTACCAGGCTGAAGATTATCCTTACAGAAACGTTATTCCAATTGTAGCTCCATGGAACAAAATCGGAAGAAAAAGCATTCCCGTTGACCCTGAAAAAATTGAAGCCATTGTTTTTACCAACCGCAAAGACAGCCCGGCAGACATTGCAGAACCGGACGAAAAAACAACAGCTATAGCCAAACATCTTCTTGCATTCTTTGAAAATGAGGTTCTGTTAGGACGTCTTACAGACAGATTACTTCCCCTTCAGGCAGGTATTGGCAAAGTGGCCAATGCGGTTCTAACCGGATTCAAAGACAGTAATTTTTATGACCTGACGATGTTTTCTGAAGTGCTTCAGGACAGTACATTTGACCTGATAGATTCCGGTAAATTGAGTTTTGCTTCAGCATCATCCATTACTGTTTCTCAGGAATGCTATGAAAGAGTCTTAGGAAACCTTTCAAAATATAAAGACAAATTTGTTTTAAGACCTCAGAATATCTCCAATACTCCGGGACTGATCCGAAGATTAGGGGTAATTGCCATCAATACGGCTATTGAGTTCGATATCTATGGAAACGTAAATTCCACTCATATTGGAGGAACAAAGATCATGAACGGAATCGGAGGTTCCGGAGACTTTGCAAGAAATGCTTACTTAAGTATTTTTGTAACTCAGGCCGCTTCAAAAGGAAATAATATTTCTCATGTTCTTCCTATGGTTTCTCATACTGATCATACGGAACATGATGTTGATAT
Source organism: Chryseobacterium sp. JV558 (assembly GCF_033712365.1). Lineage (NCBI taxonomy): Bacteria > Pseudomonadati > Bacteroidota > Flavobacteriia > Flavobacteriales > Weeksellaceae > Chryseobacterium > Chryseobacterium sp. JV558. The sequence goes on along the minus strand of NZ_WJHU01000009.1, from coordinate 83,457 downwards.
TCTGGTGACAGATATCGGATTAGCAGACTTACGAGGATTGGCACCGAGAGAAAGAGCACAGAAAATCATTGACAACTGTGTTCACCCTGATTATAAAGAAGAATTACAGTCTTATTTTGACAGAGCTTGTGAAAGAGGCGGACATACTCCTCATTTACTCGAAGAATCATTCAGTTGGCATTTAAGATTCTCCGAAACAGGAAGTATGAAGCAGAAAACAATGGCTGAAGTTTCTAATTAAGAATTTCACAACAAAGCAATAAATAAAAAGGACTGAATGCCAATGCATTTGGTCCTTTCTTTTTTAGATACAGCCCCAACTATCCTACATGACAAAAGTCTTTCCAATATCCTGAAAATATTTGAAATAGGTAAGGTTATAAAGATTATCTTTGAAAGAAGAGAGGTATTTTATGAGGTAAAAAATACGATGAACACCCTACTAAAAAGATAAAATATGAATAATTACATCAGTGCAGAAGAAGCGATATATACGATAAAAAGTGGCAACCGAGTATTTTTTCATGGCAGCGCATGTACTCCCAACTACCTGATTGATGAGCTGGCAAGACAGTCAAATCGATTGCAAAATGTAGAAATGGTTTCCATTACTCAACAGGGAAATGTAGAAATTGCAAAACCGGAATACAAAGACAGTTTTTTCATCAACTCTTTATTTGTTTCCATTCCTGTGCGTGATGCAGTAAATTCTGACAGAGGAGACTTTGTACCTGTCTTTCTAAGTGAAATTCCTATTTTATTCAGAAAAAATATCCTTCCTCTGGATGTGGCCATTGTTACGGTTTCTCCTCCGGACAGACATGGTTTCTGCACGTTGGGAACTTCTGTAGATATCGCACGAGCCGCGGTGGATACGGCAAAAATAATCGTTGCTATTGTCAATCCAAGAATGCCCAGAACTCATGGAGACGGAATGATCCACATCAGCAGAATTCATAAACTGGTTTGGCATGAAGAGGAGCTTCCAACGGTAGATTACGGTTCAAAAGTAGGCGCTGAAGAAATGCTTGTAGGAAAAAATGTGGCTGAACTTATTGAAGACAAATCTACCCTTCAGATGGGTATCGGGACTATTCCTGATGCAGTTTTGAAATGCCTCACCAATCACAAAGACCTGGGAATTCATACTGAGATGCTGAGTGACGGGGTTATAGACCTTATTCAGAATGATGTCATCAACAATAAATACAAAGGGTATAATGATAATAAAACCATTACAAGTTTCTGCTTCGGAACCCGAAAATTGTATGACTATGTAGATGACAATACCGTATTTGCTTTCAGAGATGTGAGCGAAGTCAACTTCCCGATCAACATCATGAGAAACAAAAAAATGGTAGCCATCAATTCCGCCATCGAAATAGATCTGACAGGACAGGTATGTGCCGACTCTATCGGAACAATGCAGTACAGTGGAATCGGAGGACAGATGGACTTTATGCGTGGTGCCGCATTAAGTGATGACGGAAAACCTATCATAGCCATTACTGCAAGAACGAAAAAAGGAATTTCCAGAATCGTTCCTTTTCTTAAACAGGGAGCTGGTGTGGTTACAACAAGAGGTCATATTCATTACGTCGTTACTGAATACGGAACAGCTTACCTGTATGGAAAAAACCTTCGACAGAGAGCACAGGAACTCATCAGCATTGCCCATCCGGACGACAGAGAAATGTTGGAGAGAGCCGCTTTCGACAGATTTAAACACTGATAATCAAATGATAAGGATTTCCAAATTGTTTTTTTTCTAAAATAGTAAAACATATTTTGAACCCATCTCTATAAAATCATAAAAAAGCGCTAATCTTTTGGCAGTATTTTTGATAAAACTCACTCAAAAACAAGGAAATTGAAAACTATATATAATTCGATACGAGAAGAAGTTGTAAAGCATTCTAAGGTAAGGAATTCTGTTTTGGGGAATGTGAATGAATGGAAGAGAAGCCATTATATTATTCTTTCCGAAATTATTAAAGACGAGCTCTCTGAAGCTGAAGAACTGAAAGGAGGAAAGAAATTTGAAATTGGAAATACCATTTCACATGTTACCCTGCAGCGTTTTTTTGAAAATGATTACCAGGATAAAACCCACAATGATCTCAGGTTTCTAAAAACGTTAGATAAGATCTGTATTTTCTTAGGACACAAAGATCTTAACGATTATATTCTATCCATAAGATATAAGAAACAGGGCAATCAGGCAGCAGATAATGAGTCATATCTCACACAGATGGTTTACGACTATTGTGCAGCCGCTTTTGAATTTTATAAACTGTTTCCTACTCACAACACTGAATTGCTAAAAGATCTGGTATTCGATGATTCTCCTTTCCTGGAAAGAGCATCACAATTCAGCAAAGAACTGTGTGATAAAGATTTTCATCTGGTTACTAAAAACAACCGGTCCAATTATGAAGTTTTTGATATTCACATCGTTACAGATGAACCGGACAAGAAAATACTGGAGTCTCAGGAATTCTGGAATCTCCTGTTCAAAGTGGGCGAAACAGGAGAAGAGCACTTTGTCAATCAGCTGAGTACACAGATCTACTTCATTCGGAAAATAAATAATACCTGGAAGATATGGGATAATTATAATCCCGATGCCGGAATGTTAAACAGAAAGATTGAAACAATATAGAAAGAAAGCCGTAGAGAGTCTCTACGGCTTTCATGATTCGAAATATTTTTTTTCATTTGTCTTTTGTAATACAAATGTAAGTAGCCGATTTCAAACGTAAGAAACTTAAATATACTTAAGTAAACTCTTCTTTAACTTTATGTTAAATATATTCAATGAATCCAAGGGAATATTTTCGCAATGTCTAAGAATTTTGTAATTTGCATACCAATAAAATAAAAGTAAAAGAGAAAATATGTCAACACTTACATTTGCCGAGAAAATAGCTCAAGCAGAAAATTTCTTACCAATCAATGGTACAGATTATATTGAGTTTTATGTAGGAAATGCAAAACAGGCTGCCCATTATTACAAAACCGCTTTCGGTTTTCAGTCTGTAGCTTATGCGGGTCCTGAAACAGGAGTAAGAGACCGCGCATCTTATGTGCTTCAACAGGGAAAGATCAGATTGGTATTAACGACCGGACTGAAGTCTGACTCTCTTATCAGCGAGCACGTAAAAAAACATGGTGACGGAGTAAAAGTTTTGGCACTTTGGGTAGATGACGCTTATGCAGCTTTCGAAGAAACAACTAAAAGAGGTGGAAAACCATATTTAGAGCCTGTAACGTTAACTGATGAGCATGGTGAGGTAAGAATGTCAGGAATCTACACATATGGAGAAACCATCCACATGTTTGTAGAAAGAAAAAATTACAACGGAGCTTTCATGCCTGGATATGAAAAGTGGGAAAGTAATTATAAGCCTGAAGAAGCAGGTTTATTATATGTAGACCACTGTGTAGGAAATGTTGACTGGAACAGAATGATCCCAACAGTAGAATGGTATGAAAAGGTAATGGGGTTTGTCAATATCCTTTCTTTTGACGACAAGCAGATCAACACAGAATATTCTGCATTGATGTCTAAAGTAATGTCCAACGGAAACGGATTTGCAAAATTCCCTATCAACGAACCTGCAGAAGGTAAAAAGAAATCTCAGGTAGAAGAATATCTTGATTTCTACGAAGGAGAAGGCGTACAGCACATCGCTGTTGCTACAAAAGATATCATCCACACCGTAACTGAATTGAAAAAACGTGGTGTAGAGTTTCTTTCTGCTCCACCAGAGGCTTATTATGACATGGTTCCTGAAAGAGTAGGTCATATTGATGAAGATCTTAAAAAACTTCAGGATTTAGGTATACTTATTGATCATGATGAAGAAGGGTACTTATTACAGATCTTTACCAAGCCTGTAGAAGACCGTCCTACTCTATTCTTCGAAATTATTGAAAGACACGGTGCACAGAGTTTTGGTGCCGGAAATTTCAAAGCTTTATTCGAAGCATTAGAAAGAGAGCAGGAAAGAAGAGGTAATCTTTAATTTTACATTAAAAATATAGGTTTTGTCAGGATACAATATTCTGGCAAAACTTTTTTTATAAAACACAGCATATGAGAAAACTTTTAATTGGGATTTCCCTTTTAGGAACATTGGGGCTTAAAGCTCAGTATGGTTCTTTGAATGAAATCCTTAACCGTCTTGAACAAAGAAAAGGCATTAATCAGCATCTTGAAAATGTAAATATTGACAACAAAAAATTCATTTTCATCAAAGATGAAGCTGATCATACGGAACGGGATTTTATTATTATCAAAGGGAACAATGCCACTTATGTAGAAGTTTTCGATGATAAAGCTACAGGAGAAAGCAGTTCTAATGTTTTCACCGGTGATATCGTCAGGAAAAAAAATATTATTTCTTTAAGAGCAGATATGCTTGAAAATAAAAAAATACCAATGCCTGTGACGAAAACGTTACTGTTGACCCAGCAGGATAATATTCTATATCTCATTGATGTCAATACCAGAGACAGATGGATAGATGAAGCATCTTACACAAAAAAGGCAAAATAAATGTCCTGAGGAAACACTCAGCAATATTTTAATCTAACTAAAATCTAAACTTATGAAATCATTTGTAGACTATTCCTCAAACTCGGATTTTTCTATACACAATATTCCTTTCGGAGTCGCAGTTTTTAACAAAGAATATATCGGATGCTGTACAAGAATCGGAGATCAGGTAATTGATCTTGCTACCTTGTATGATCTTGGTTATTTTGAAGATATTGAAGGATTAGACGACAATGTTTTTGAAGCTTACACCATCAACGAATTTATTGAACTGGGTAAACCGGTTACCAATGCCGTTCGTACTAAGATCCAGACATTATTACAGGAAGGATCAACTTTATCAAAAGATCAGAAAACAATAGAAGAAGCGTTCTATGATCTGGATAAAGTAAAAATGATGATGCCCGTTCACATCCCGAATTATACAGACTTTTACAGCAGCATAGAACATGCTACCAATGTTGGAAAAATGTTCCGCGATCCTGCCAATGCTTTATTGCCTAACTGGAAACATTTACCGGTAGGTTACCACGGAAGAGCATCCTCTATCGTAGTTTCAGGTACAGATATTAACCGTCCGAAAGGTCAGATGAAACCTGCAGAGGCAGATAAACCTGTTTTCGGACCGTGTAAACAATTGGATTTTGAACTGGAAATGGCTTTCATCCTCAACAAAAATACGGACATGGGAGAAAGTATTTCTACTAAAGAAGCAGAAGATGCTATCTTCGGAATGGTGATTTTCAACGACTGGTCTGCAAGAGATATTCAATCTTGGGAATATGTTCCGCTAGGGCCATTCCTTGCGAAAAACTTTGGTTCATCTATTTCTCCGTGGGTAGTTACTCTTGAAGCTTTAGAACCTTTCAGAACAGCTTCTCCAATACAGGATCCTGAAGTTTTAGATTATTTAAAATTTGAAGGTGATCAAAACTATGATATCAACCTTGAAGTCTATATCCAGCCTGAAAACGGAGACCAAAACCTTGTCTCTGAAAGCAACTACAAACATATGTACTGGAATATGACCCAGCAACTGGCACATCACACAGTAAACGGGTGTAATGTGGAAGTGGGTGATCTATATGCCAGCGGTACCATTTCAGGAAGCGATCCAAAATCTTTCGGTTCTATGCTTGAATTGACATGGAGAGGAGAAAATCCTCTATCATTAAGCAACGGTGAAGAAAGAAAATTCATTGAAGATAATGATACCGTTACGATGAAGGCTTGGGCTGAAAAAGACGGTGTAAGAGTAGGTTTCGGTGAAGTTTCCGGTAAAATTATTCCAACACTTTAAAATAAGAATTTATTATCAGATGCTTCGACTGCGCTCAGCATGACATTTTTAAAAGTATACTGCAAAAACAGTTAATATTTGATTGGTCATGTAAGCAGAGTCGAAGCATCTTTTTTAACATAATTTGAATACTTAAGTTGAATTAAGTGTTACAATAAAAATATGAAAACAGTAATCCCCTCCGAGATAACCTCCGTACAACTTCAGACCATCATGCAGACGGCTGTTTCACCACGCCCGATTGCTTTGGCTTCTACAGTGGATAAAGATGGTACGATTAACTTATCTCCATTCAGTTTTTTTAATATGTTCAGTACAGTTCCTCCGATTTTAATTTTTTCACCATCAAGGAGAGTACGTGATAATACAACGAAACATACACTGGAAAATGTTCTTGAAGTGCCGGAAGTCGTTATTGGAACAGTCAATTTTCCGATTGTACAGCAGATTTCTTTAGCTTCTACAGAATATGAAACCGGAGTCAATGAGTTTATCAAGTCTGGTCTTACCATGAAAGAGGCCGATCTTGTACAGCCTAAATTGATTGAAGAATGTCCTGTTAACTTTGAATGTAAAGTTTTAGAGGTAAAATCACTGGGAGATCAGGGTGGCGCCGGGAATCTTGTAATCTGTGAAGTTCAGAAAATCCATATCAGAGAAGAATATCTGAATGAAGCTGGAAATCTGGACCAGAAAAAACTGGATATGGTAGCCCGATTAGGCAGTAACTGGTATTCCAGAAGCAATGAGAACAGCCTTTTTGAAGTTCCAAAACCTTTGGTAACAAAAGGAATCGGCTTTGATCAGCTGCCTGATTCCATTAAGTACAGTAAAGTATTTACAGGGAATGACCTTGGAATGCTTGCCAATACAGAAATATTACCTGCAGGTGACTTCCATGCGGATGACAACATTCATCTTACAGCCCAGAAACTGCTTCTGGAAAGCAAAGTTGAAGAAGCATGGACCATTTTGACAATTAAATAAAAGAAAAAGCCTGAGATCTCAGGCTTTTTTTATGGTATGCAGGAAAATTTTTCTCCTTATTTTGCTTTCAACGTTTCTGAAACCGTAATTTTTCCTTTTTCAGAAAAGTCTGTCATCTTTCCGTTTTTATCAATAGAAACATTCAGATTATCATTCTTGGCATCATAGTAAATATGAGTTGCGTATCCCGGACAGTCATGCTGCTTACATCCTGACAGTTTATAAATGCCGTTTTCTGATGTGATAGGACTTTCTACATTGAAATTCTTTACCATTTCATCATATTGAGCTCCTGCAAGCTTTTTCAGTCTTTCTGTGATGCCTTTATCTTCAAAGAATTTAATATCATGAGGATATTTACCAACATTTTTGGTGATAATATTATCCGGAGCCGGAGCAGAAGGAGGTGGTGATGCTACAGAATCATTTTTTGTAATTACAGAATCTTTAGGCATTACTGTAGCCAAAGTATCTGTGCTTGGTGAAGATTCTGTTTTGTTTTCTTTTTTACATGAAACGACGAATAATGAGAGCGCGAATGCGCCTGCAATAATTTTTTTCATAATTATACTGATAAGGTGGTTAATTTATAATAACGCAGTTTTAAACGTTTTATTTCAATTTTTCTTTTATAAAATCAATACATTTTTCCGTTACTGTATTCAGATCTTGGGGTAGATTTGTTTCTGTCCAGGGCTCCTTTGCTCCAAAAGTATGATTGGCATTTTCAATCAGGAAAAGTTCAGAATTGGGGTGAAGGATATGAAGATGCTCGGCTTGCTTTACTTCTACCGCTTCATCTTCCGTCCCATGAATAATAAGCATATGAGCTTTTGCCATTTCCGTTGCCCGTTCTACATCAAAACGATGAACATTCTCCTCATAATTCTCATAAAACTGATAATAGTGTGGCATTTCCTGTTGGGTCCGCCCGTTCAGAGCATAATAAACTCCGTTATTTTTCCAGTTCTCAAAAGCTTCTCCTGTGGGAAAACGGTCTAAAGTATCCACACTGGCCAAAGTGATCAGACCATTAATTCTTTCATCTTCAAAAGTTTTAATAATTGAGATTCCTCCTCCCCTGCTGTGACCTACCAAAACAATCTTTTCATTATCTACACGCGGATCTTTACTAAAGTGATCTATTACCACTCCAAGGTCAGAAAGCTCTTTGGAGTAATTATTATGCCCAAAAGCTTCAAGATCTCCAAAGTTGTATGGATCATCTGCAGTAGTTCCGTTATGGGAAAAATTAAATTTCACAAAGAAAAAACCTGCTTCAGCAAACTTTTCTGCCATCAGATTCCACGCTCCCCAATCTTTATAGCCTTTATATCCATGAACAAACACTACCAGTGGAAGTTTTTTTTCGGTGTCTTTATAAAAAATATCAGCAAGAAAACCTTTTGTTTCTTTATTTTCTAAATATATATTCTTTTCACTAATCAAATTCATAAAATAAATGGGTTTTTATTTAATATTATTTATATTTATGGGATCAATTTAAATTGAAATTTATGAAAAAAACTCTACTTCTTTTATTTTTAATTACTTTTTCTTTTATCCTGAGCCAGACGACCAAAAGGGTATTCTTTATTGGGAACAGTTATACTTACGTTAATGATTTGCCTAACCTCATCCAAAGTATTGCTGCTTCTAACGGTGATGTACTGGAACATCACAGCCATACGCCAGGAGGTTCCACGCTTCAGGATCATTCCAGCAATCCGGATGTGATTTCTACCATTAACCAGGGAAACTGGGATTACGTTGTATTACAGGAACAAAGCCAGCTTCCGTCATTTCCGGATTCTCAGGTTCAAAATCAGGTATATCCTTATGCACTTCAGCTTTCAAATCTGATTAAGGCGTCAAATCCCTGTGGAAATGTACTTTTCTACATGACCTGGGGCCGTAAAAACGGAGATGCAGCGAATTGTCCGGGACTTCCTACAGTGTGTACCTATCAGGGAATGGACACTCAGATTTATAACCGCTATATGGAAATGGCCGCGACAAATGAAGGTATTGTTTCACCTGTAGGTAAAGTATGGAGAACAATCAGAGAGCAAAACCCTGCTATTGATTTATATGATCAGGATGAATCACATCCGAGTTATATTGGGTCTATGGCTGCTGCGTATACCTTTTACACTATTTTATTCAAGAAAGATCCTACACAGATTCCTTTTAATGGCAATCTTAGTCTGGCGCAGGCTCAGCTGATCAAAGATATTGTTAAAACAGAAGTTTATAATCAGCCGGATAAATGGTTTGTAACGAACAATGATGTTCACAGCAGATTCACCTACCAGCTTACCGGAGCGGGAACAGTTCAGTTTACCAATACAACACAGAATGCGGCCACCTATTCATGGAATTTTGGTGACGGTACGATCTCTACTCTGGAAAATCCGGCACACACCTACTCTGCAGGTGGAAGTTATAATGTAAAGCTGACAACAAATGCCTGCGGAGCCACTACCACCAAAACCAAACTGATTGTCGTAAGCACATTAAATACAGCAGAAACTGCTATTGACACCTCAGTTCAGATCTATCCGAATCCTGCTCAACATCTTATCAGCATTAGTTCTAAAAAGAAAATTGAAATACTTTCCCTTACAGATGCTTCCGGAAGAAGAGTTCATTTTCATTTGAATACAACAGATTCAGGATATACCATACCTCTTCAGCATTTAACCAGCGGAGTTTATTTTTTACAATATAAAGCAGGTGAAAAGGAATTCACTAAAAAGATTATAAAAAAATAACCTTATTTTTGCTTCATGCAGAATTTAAGAACGGTAACCGTGACGCGTTACATTCTGCCATTGAGAGAAGGAGGATCTCTTCCTGCTCTGGCAGAGGCTGATGATGATTTCAAATATGTATTAAAATTCCGGGGCGCGGGCCATGGAGTAAAAATGCTGATCTCTGAACTTTTAGGTGGAAGGATTACCGAAGCATTGGGATTAAAAATTCCTGAACTTGTTTTTATCAATGTTGATGCCGATTTCGGAAGAACGGAAGCCGATGAAGAAATACAGGATCTTCTGAAATTTTCTGAAGGTCTGAATCTTGGTCTGCATTATCTTTCGGGGTCTATTACTTATGATCCAGGGGTAAGTGTTGATCCTCTTCTGGCTTCAAAAATAGTATGGCTGGATGCCTTCATTACCAATATTGACCGTACTTTCAGGAATACAAATATGCTGATGTGGAATAAAGAGCTTTGGATCATCGATAATGGTGCTTCGTTCTACTTCCACCACTCATGGCAGAATTTTGATGCAGCAGCAAAAACACCTTTTAAGTATGTGAAAGACCATGTACTTCTTCCTAAAGCAAAAATGCTTGACGAAGCGGATCAGTTTGCCCATGAAGTACTGAATGATACTCTTTTCAGGGAGATTGTTAATACCATTCCTGAAGACTGGCTGCACTGGAATGATGCTGATGAAACGCCTGACGAAATCCGTGAGATCTATTTTCAGTTTCTGAAAACCAGATTAGAAAATTCTCAAATCTTTATAAACGAAGCGAAAAATGCAAGAGGATAAAATATATGAATATGCGGTAATACGCTTGGTACCTAAAGTTGAAAGAGAAGAATTTTTCAATATCGGGCTGGTGATGTTTTCCAAAAGGGAAAAATTCATCAGAGTAGAATTCTATCTGTGTCCAAATAAATTTGAGCTCATGCACAGTAAACTGGACTATGAAGATATTATCCAGAATCTTGAAAGTTTCCAGAAAATTGCGAATGGTGATAAAGACGGCGGCCCTATTGCACTGCTTGATATTCCTGAGCGTTTCCGCTGGCTGACGGCTGTAAGGAGTGCGGTAGTACAGACTTCCAGACCTCATCCGGGAAAATCCAGAGACTTAAACAGTACTTTTGGTAAACTTTTTGAGGAGTTAGTAAAATAACACACCCTCTAAAAAATTTATTATGAAATCATCCATAAACAACATATCAATCAACAGGTTTTTCACAAACCTGTTTTTTGTTTTATTTTTAAGTCTTTTTACTTTAGGTTTTTCACAAGAGCCAATAAAAAAAGAACCTGTAAAAAGTACCTTACTCCCCGAAATTGCAACAGTTTCTGAAAACATAATCTACAAGACCAACAGAAAAGGAAAACCTCTTGCTCTGGATCTGTACACTCCTAAAAATGCAACAACAGAAAAACTCCCGGTATTGATTTACGTTCATGGAGGCGGATGGGTAGAAGGTGATAAAACAGTACACGCAGACAATTATCTGGAAACAACCATTGTAAAACTAATAGCAAAGCAATATGCCGTCATCAGTATTGATTACACCCTTCTGAACGACAGCACTCATTTCCCACTGCCGCTGGAGGACACCAAAGACGCTGTAAGATGGGTCAGAAAAAATGCTGACCAATATAAACTTGACACCAATAATATCGGGTTGTTTGGAGCCTCTGCTGGCGCACATCTTTCTTTATTGGCAGCATACACTGAAGACAATACATTTATCGGAAATCCTGAACTGTCATCGTATTCTTCTAAAGTAAATTATGTGATTGACCATTATGGCCCAGCTGATCTTAATTCTCTGTTTCATACTAAAGCAGGCACTATTCCTGTTTTTATGATCGGTCTGATCTCAAAAAAGATCATCAGTCTTCAGCAGAATCTTGTAAAAGGACTTTCCGGATATGATATCAATAAAGACCAGGAGAGAATCATCCAGTATTTTAAAACCATTTCACCGGTTAATTTTGTTTCAGGCGGAGTTCCCACTCTTATTGTACAGGGAGATAAGGATAAAGTAGTTCCTATGAGCCAATCTAAACAACTTCACAGAAAACTCAACAGAGCAAAAGTGCAGAATTCTTTGGTTGTGATTGATGGCGGAGTACATGGCTTTGGGACTACAGATAAAACTGTGTTAGATCAGATGACCGATCAAATGGTGGACTTTATTATTTCTCAGAGGAAATAATATACATACTTCTGATTAAAATAAATTTAAATAATTTAAAATCAACAATATAAATAAAATACATCGAACAAATATGCTAGATTGATATACATATCAATATTTTTGAAGTGAAAATTAATTACCTTGGCTATTGTTTAAATTATTTTTAACAAAACAGTCAATAAATTAATCATTCATTAAAAAAAATACACAATATGGATTCTTTGAATAATATTAATGCGCTGACGCTCATATTTGCATCTGTTCTTATTTTTGCGATAGCTTACCGTGTTTATGGTATTTTTATTGCCAATAAAGTTCTCAGGCTTAATGACCAGAATATGACCCCTGCAGTAGAATTTGCAGATGGTAAAGATTATGTCGCTACTAATAAAAATGTACTTTTCGGACATCATTTTGCTGCAATTGCGGCTGCCGGGCCATTAGTAGGACCTGTTCTTGCTGCTCAGTTTGGATATCTTCCGGGCGCATTATGGATTCTGATTGGCTGTGTATTGGGAGGCGGAGTTCATGACATGGTTGTACTCTTTGCTTCTGTGAGACACAAAGGTCAAAGTCTCGCGACCATTGCTTCAAAAGAAATCGGAAAAGCTACCGGAACTGTGGCAGGTTTTGCCATCCTTTTTATTCTGATTCTTACGCTGGCAGGTTTATCACTGGCGTGTATCAATGCGATGCATGAAGCTTCATGGTCTCTTTTTACCGTAATCATTACCATGCCCATTGCCATCATCATGGGACTGATTATGCGTTATAAAAAGAACAGTGTTTTGTTTGCAAGTATTTTAGGCGGAATCCTTTTGATTGCCGGGATCATCGGAGGTCACAGTCTTATGCAGAATCCTACCATGAATAATTTGTTTTCCTGGGATATTAAAACAATTTCTATCGCGATTCCTTTGTATGGCTTTATTGCTTCTGTATTACCGGTTTGGTTGCTTTTGGTTCCAAGAGATTATCTTTCTACTTATTTAAAGATAGGAACTATTATCATGCTGGCTATCGGGGTCATTGTGATTCACCCTACCATACAGATGCCTGCTATCACAGCTTTTGTCAATGGTGGAGGGCCTATCATTGGTGGCCCAGTGCTTCCTTTTATTTTTATCGTGATTGCCTGTGGAGCTATTTCGGGTTTCCATGCTGTAATTGCTACGGGAACAACTCCGAAAATGCTTAATAAAGAAAGAGAAATTCTTTTCGTTGGATATGGGGCAATGCTTGTAGAAGGTTTTGTAGCATTGATGGCACTTATTGCAGCATGTACATTGATGCCGGGTGATTATTTTGCCATCAACACCCCTAAGGAAGCTTATGATTCATTTTTAGCAACCCACCCTTCTTTACATGGTGTAGATATAGATTATTATTCACAGAAAATAGGGATTGATCTCTATGGCAGAACCGGAGGTGCCGTATCTCTGGCTGTAGGGATGGCTCATATCTTCAACAAAATTCCTTATATGGATCAGCTGACGGCTTATTGGTATAATTTTGCGATTATGTTTGAAGCGGTATTTATTCTTACTGCCATTGATGCAGGAACAAGAGTGGGACGTTTTTTCTTGCAGGAAATGCTGGGTTCCGTAGTTCCAAAATTCAATGATAAAAACTGGATTCCGGGAATTATTATCAGCAGTCTTCTTTTCACTTTTGCCTGGGGATATCTGGTGTATACCGGAAATGTAAACAGCATCTGGCCGTTATTTGGGATCAGTAATCAGCTGCTGGCTGCCTGCGGACTTATTGTCTGTACAACAATGCTGATAAGGATGAACAGGGGAAAATATGCTTTATGCTCGGCCATTCCCGGAGTTTTCATGGCCATCATTACCTTCTGGGCCGGATATATTCAGGTGACTGCCATCTATATTCCAAAAGGACAGTACTTACTGGCGGCATTAGCGGCAACAGCAATGATTCTGATGCTTATTGTATTTATAGGAGCTTTCAGAAAATGGTATCAACTGCTTCAGATCAACAAAACAGTGATTGATCATTATGGAGAACCTGTGAAGGAACTGGTAGAAAGATAAAATTCACATTCTATAAATTTAAAACCATTAAGAATGGATTTAAGAAATAAAATATAATTAAGATGAATCATTCTGATTTTTAAGCTTAAAGCTAAGCTTATCTTAATACTCTTAAACTCTTATTAAATCTTAATGGTTCAAAAATAAAAGTTCATAAAAACAGTTCAGAAATTCTGAACTGTTTTTTTTATAAGCATTATCTTTTGTTTTATTTAAAAATTGAAATTAAGTCTTGCGAAAACATACCTTCCATTCTGTCCAAACTGTGAGGTGGAACGTGAATAGATAAACTGGTCGTTATTCGTAGAGGCAGCAAGGTTTTTCGTTGGATAAATATCAAACAAATTGTTCACACCTAATGTCAATCCTACATTTTTTGTAAACTGGTAAGCAGCGGATATATCGGTAATGATTTTATCTCCAATCTGCTGGTGTTCATTAAAATCTATGATCCCGTCTCCGTTCACATCAATAATATCAGCACCTGTTACTTTTCCGAAATAGGTATTTCTCAGATAGAACGTAGCATCCTTCCAGGAAAGGGTATGCGAAAGGCTGGCTTTCACTCTAGGCACAGCTTCTTCCAGATACACTCTTGATTTTTCAGAAAAATATACTTTCTCCAACTGCGGTGACTGTAAAAGTCCTGCAGAGTGAATATCTCCAACCTGTTTGGTTCTATTAAGATTAATGGCAAAGCTATTATCAAGCTTAAATCCTGAAAATCTTGCATTATGGGAAATCACCACATCCAATCCTTTTGTTTCTGTATCGATGGCATTTGTGAAGAACTGGGCACCATTCACATTTAATTTATCATATTCTTTTTGTGCATCTGAAGGCACATCTTTTCTTAAAAACTGGTCTGTAAGGATGATACGATTATCAATTCTCGTAAAATATCCGTCTGCTGTAAAGCTAAGCCCTACTGAAGGGATTCTGTAAGTAAATCCTACACTTGCTGATTTGGAAGTTTCCTGCTTCAGTTTTGGCATATCCAGCAGTCCTGCCAGCTGGGAATCATTGCTGAAAGTTCCTACTTCCAAAAGTTGATTATTCGTAAATAATGTAGACGTTACATTATAATAAATCTGGTGGATAGAAGGTGCTCTGAATCCTGTAGAACCTGCCAATCTCACATTGAAATTAGGGGCTACCTTGATTCTTGAAGCTAATTTATAATTGAATGTAGATCCGAAATCGGAATAATTTTCATATCTCGCCGCCGCTTCTACCAATAACCAGTTGGTGAAATTAAATTCTACATCTGCATAAGCTGCTACCGACTGTCTGTTTTTATCCACAGCATTCTCAGGCTTAAACCCGTTGAATACCTGTGATCCTCCAGGAAGTAATGCCCCGAAGAAATCTGTAGGTCTTACAGAATTTCCGTTCCATACATTTCCGGAAACATCATAAGTTGCATAGGAAGCTTCTTCACCCTGAGTAATTTTAAAATTCTCATAGCGGTGTTCTGCTCCAAAAGCGACATTGATCCCTTCCCACGCATCATATTTTTTAGAGAAATCTAAATTAATAGTGTTTTGAGAAAAGCGCAGTCCTCCGGCATTAAATTCCCTAGGTGAAGCAAAACGTAAGGAAGTATTTCCCGTGTTTTGAATATTATAGGTAAACGAATTCTGCCCGTAGGTATTACTGAAATCAATATTCCAGCCTTCCCATTTTCCTTTGATTCCTGCAGCCAATGAGATATCCTGAATATCCGTTCCAATCTGTGGAAGATAACCACTAGAGTATAATCCTGTAAAAGTTCTGCTTTCTCTTGGTCTTCTGTAAAATCCTCCGGAAGTCCCATGTCTTAAGCTATACCCTCCGAAAGTATATACCTTCCAGTCATCATTTATTGGAACCTCAGCATTTACAAAAAGCTGGTGATTATTAAGTTTAGACTGCCCTACCTGCATATTGAAGTCTTTTCTGCTTTGTCCTCTGTAAGCCAATTCCGGATCCGTAACATCGAAATTTAATAAGGATTGAAGACCTTTTTGGAGTACATTTCCCTGAGAATCTTTAATATCCTGAATGGTAGAAGCTCCCTGAATAGCTGCCAGCTGGCTGTTGTTAAAATAATTTACTCCCTGGGCGTATTGATGGATATAGTTTACAATCTGCTGTGAATTTGGAGTATTATTGATATTGGTAAACAAAGAGGAAAGATTTACACCATCATTCAGAGCTCTTTGTTCAATAGCATTGTAAGCATTATAAAGCGTACCGCTTTCTGTTCCTGCTCTGTAAGTAGGATTTCTAAACTGTGAAGACCAGGTGATATTGAAGAAACCTCCTTTGGTTCCTATTTTATTACCATAGTTCAGATCCAGCTGAATATTCTGTCCGTCAAAATCTCCGGTATGGTCATTAGCCGTTGGTGTTAAATTCCCCCCATAGCTGATTTGTCCTGCCAGTTTTCCTGTGTCTCTTTTCAGATCAAGATTGATGACTCCGGCAATGGCATCAGATCCATATTGTGCAGCAGCTCCGTCTCTTAATACTTCAATTCTGTTTAATGCAAAAGAAGGAATAGCATTTAAATCCGTTCCTACAGTCCCTCTTCCGGGTGTTCCGTTTACATTAACTAATGCTGAAGTATGTCTTCTTTTTCCATTAACCAAAACCAGTACCTGATCTGGCCCTAGACCTCTCAGCTGAGCAGGATCCAAATGGTCTGTTCCATCTGAATTGGTCTGAACGGTAGAAGTAAATGAAGGTGCTACTGCATTCAGGATTTGTCCAATATTTGTTTGTGGAAGAATTAATGAAGATTCTTTCACATTAAATACATCTACAGGAACCGGGCTGTCTGTCTTAGATCTGGCTCCAGCTCTTGAACCCAGTACCACGACTTCTTCTACATTATTGGTTTTTATGCTGTCTTTATTTGTTTTTATGCTGTCTTTTTCCTGTCCGTAAGTGTATACTCCAAGAAAAAATAAAACAGAGGCCGAAAGAATAGTTTTTTTATTTCTCATATAGTTTAATTTGATTGAACATTTATGTTTTTACAAGCTGCAAATGTAAAATATATTTATTAGTCTACAAAATCAATAGACTTTGTTTTTATAAAAAATGGTTATCGTTTCTTTCTATCCCTATTTAAAGTTATGATAATTTAAGAACATTCCCATAAAAATCATTGTTTTATAGAAGTGGAAATTTAAAATGGATGTGGAAAACGCAATGATCGCAAAGGTAATTTGCAAGCTTATTATTCTTACGTTCGCAAGGGCACTTCGTTCAGCAGAGAAAATTTCGCGCTAAGTAAAACACCTTTGCGATCGAAAAAATAAACACAACGTGATATTTACATTGCGAACTTTGTGTTTAAAAAATAAAAAAAAACGGATCCAAATTTTGAATCCGTTTACTTGATCTTATATTATTCTGATTTAAATCTTAGTCAGTTTAGCATATTTCAGGATCAGGTTTTTCTCTCCTTCATGGATGAAAATAACCTTTGCTTTGATATTCTGAGGATCTGTTCCATCCAGGAAACTAACTTCTCCAATTCCGAAACGGTCATGTCTCACTTTATCTCCTACTTCAATATCCTGCGAAGAAGCTCCGCTTGGGTTGATAATTTTAGCAGTGCTTACAGGTTTTAGTTTTCTTACTTCCTGAGCCGGTTTCGAGGCATCACCTTTGTCGATGGTCTTCTTTTCAACTTTTTTGAAAGATTTCATTTCAGAAGGATGTTCATCAAAAATATTGGATCTTACCCCTGAATTATTGATAAATCTTTTTTCCAAAGCCGGATTAAGGAATTCAATATATTCATCATCAATTTCACTTAAGAATCTTGACGGCTCCGCATCCGTAATTTTCCCCCATTGGAAACGGGAAACAGCATAAGAGAAGAAGACCTGTTTCTCCGCTCTCGTCAATGCTACATAAAATAGTCTTCTCTCTTCTTCCAAATCTTCTCTGGTAGCAGAACTCATAAAGCTTGGGAAAAGATTTTCTTCAAGCCCTACCAAATGAACTACTGGAAATTCCAATCCTTTTGAAAGGTGAATGGTCATCAATGAAACCATATCCTCTTCCAGAGTTTTATCCTGAGTATCTGCAGAAAGCGCAATATTTTCAAGGAAATTGGAGAGGCTCGGATCTCCGTCTTCCAGCTGTATCTGTTCTTCAATGAACCCTTGCATAGAGTTCATCAATTCCTGAACGTTTTCTACTCTGGAAATCCCTTCAGGAGTCTGGTCATCTTTTAAAAACTTAATCAAGCCGCTTCGTTTTGCCACTTCCATAGCAACACTGTAAGCCGTTTCTGTTTTCAGCAATACCTGAAAAGCTTTTATCATAGACCAGAAGTCATTCAGTTTGTTTAAAACTCCGTTGTTCAAACCTAATTGTGGTGCATACATCGGAAGATTATCCAAAATTTTTGAAACCGCAATATTATGAGCGTCTGCAAAAACGATTAATTTATTCTGCGTTGTTTCTCCGATACCTCTTGTAGGATAATTGATAATCCTCATCAACGCTTCAGAATCATTTTCATTGATCAGAAGACGCAGATAACCAATAAGGTCTTTTACCTCTTTTCTTTGGTAGAAAGAAAGCCCACCATATACTTTATACGGAATATTTTTACGTCTCAGCGCATCTTCAAAGGCACGCGTCTGTGAGTTTGTTCTGTATAAAATGGCAAAATCACTGTACTTTCTCTGGTCGCGGTTACGCAATTCCCAGATATTTCCGGCAACAAAATTGGCTTCATCTGCATCGGAAAGAGATCTGTATATTTTGATCTTATCCCCTTCTTCATTATCACTGAATACATTTTTCTTAAACTGCTGTAAGTTTTTTGAAATAACTACATTGGCAGCATTTACAATATTCTGTGTAGAACGGTAATTCTGCTCCAGAGATACTGTCTTAGCATCTGTATAGTCTTTTTTAAAGTTTAAGATGTTATAGATATTAGCCCCACGGAAGGAATAGATAGACTGGGCATCATCCCCTACCACACAGATATTCTCAAATTTTGAAGCTAATGCTTTTACAATCAGATACTGAGAGTGGTTGGTATCCTGGTACTCATCTACCATGATATATCTGAACCTATCCTGGTATTTTGCAAGCACTTCAGGGAAACGGGTCAGCAGCTCATTGGTCTTCAACAACAGGTCATCAAAATCCATAGCGCCGTTTCTGAAACACTGATCGACATATTTCTGATAAATCTGCCCGATGAACTTCATATTTGCTTTTTCATCCGCTTCCATAAGTTCCGGATTGTTGAAATAAGCTTTTACTGTAATCAGGTTATTTTTATAGGTTGAAATTCTTGCCTGAACTTTTTTAGGTTTATAAAGATCTGCATCAATATTCATATCCTTCAGGACTTTTCTGATCACATTCAGTGCATCCTGCTGATCATAAATGGTAAAATTGGAAGGATACCCAAGGTAATGTCCCTCAATTCTTAAAATTCGTGCAAAAACAGAGTGAAAAGTTCCCATCCAAAGGCTTCTTGCATTGCTGTCTCCTACGACCTTTGCAATACGGTCTTTCATTTCACGTGCTGCTTTATTGGTAAAAGTAAGTGCAAGGATATTGAAAGGGTCTATTCCATTGTAAATTAAATGGGCAATACGCATGGTAAGTACACGCGTTTTCCCGGAACCAGCTCCTGCAAGCACCATCAGAGGTCCTTGTAAAGAGGTAACGGCTTCATATTGTGATTCATTAAGTCCTTTCAAATAGTCCATACAGCAAAAAAAATTTGGGAATACAAAATTAATGTATTCAGAGGAGAATTCAAACTTTCGTAGAGAAGTTAGAAATTTTGCTTCGCAAGTGAATAGTGAATGGTCAATTTCTTTCACAGATGAAAGGTGGATAAGTTGATTATACATTCAAAATTTGTCCAAAAAGAATTTTATATTCATCACCCCGAAACATGTACCTCGAAACCTGTAAAAATTGACAAGCGAAGCGAATTCACCAATCACTTTACTCACATTTATATATCTATTTCTATACAGTTTGTAACATTTAATTCACTTTTCACACTAATTGATAAACAATTTCTAAATTTTATGAAAAAGCGACTTCTTTCTGCTGCTGCCGTAGCTTTCTTCGGGCTAATGCTGAATGCACAGCAAATCAAATTCGAAGAGTATGACCTTCCCAATGGTCTTCACGTAATTCTTCATCAGGATAATTCTGCTCCGGTTGTAACAACAGGTGTAATGTACCACGTAGGTGCAAAGGATGAAGTAAAAGGCAGAACAGGTTTTGCTCACTTCTTTGAACACCTTTTATTCGAAGGAACTCCTAATATCAAAAGAGGAGACTGGTTCAAGATTGTTTCTTCAAACGGAGGACAAAATAATGCCAACACTACCAATGACAGAACGTACTACTACGAAACTTTCCCTTCCAATAACGAACAGCTTGGACTTTGGATGGAGGCTGAAAGAATGCGTAATGCTGTCATCAACCAGATTGGTGTGGATACACAGAGAGAGGTTGTAAAAGAAGAAAAAAGATTGAGAATGGATAACCAGCCTTACGGAAATCTTTTCACAACTATTCAGAAAAATTTATTTACAAATCACCCGTACAACTGGCCAACAATTGGTTCTATGGAAGATTTGAATTCTGCTAAATTAGAAGAATTCCAGGCATTTTATAAAAAGTTTTATGTTCCAAATAATGCTACTCTGGTAGTTGCAGGAGATATCAAACCTGAACAAACCAAAAAATGGATTGAAACCTACTATGGAGGAATTCCAAAAGGAACTTTATATCCAAAAGATTTCCCTAAAGATGCTCCTATCACTCAGGAAAAAGAAGTAACCGCTACAGACCCGAACATTCAGCTTCCGGCTTATGTTTTTGCATACAGAACTCCTGCTAATAAAGAGAAAGATGCTTATGTTTTAGATATGCTTTCTTCTTATTTAAGTAGTGGAAAATCTTCAGTTTTATATAAAAAATTAGTAGATCAGGACAAAAAAGCGCTTCAGGTAGCCGCTTTCAACCAGGGTCTTGAAGATTACAGTATTTTCGCATTCTTCGCGATTCCGATGGGACAGACTACTAAACAGGCTTTACAGACTGACATTGATGCTGAAATCAAAAAGCTTCAGATGACATTAATCTCTGAAGAGGATTATCAAAAACTTCAAAACCAGTACGAGAACCAGTTTGTAAATGCCAACTCCAGTATTCAGGGAATTGCTGCTTCATTGGCAACCAACCATGTATTGATGGGTAACACGAATTTGATCAACAAAGAAATTGACATTTACAGATCTATAACAAGACAGGATCTTCAAAATGCAGCTAAAAAGTATCTTAATTCTAACCAAAGAATAATCATTAACTACGTACCTGAAAAAAAATAATCATTTCAACTTCTCAGGTTAAATTATGATTATTTAAAATTAAATTTTTACAAATGAAAAAGCAATTAACATATATAGCTGCAGCATTTTTCTTTACAGGAATGGTTTCAGCACAAAAAATAGATATTAATGCAATGCCGAAACCAGGACCTACTCCTGCGATTAACATTGCCAAACCAAAAACTTTCCAGCTAAGCAACGGTCTTACAGTAATGGTGGTTGAGAACAACAAACTGCCAAGAGTAAGCGCCAGCCTTTCTATGGACAGACCTCCTTACAATGAAGGAACAGTAACAGGGGTAAGCGAAATCATGGCTGAACAGTTTGAAAACGGAACAACCAACATCAGCAAAGATGATTTCAACAAAAAAGTGGATTATCTTGGAGCGATTCTTAATTTCTCCGCAGGTGGCGCTTCTGCCAACTCTCTTTCAAAATATTTCCCTGAAGTTTTACACTTGATGGCCGATGCAATTATTAATCCTAAATTCTCCGCTGAAGAAATTCAAAACTCTAAAGAAAGAGCTGTGGAAGGATTAAAATCTGAAGAAAAAAATGCATCTTCCATCGCGGAAAAAGTTTCTAAAGCCTTGATGTATGGAAAAAATACTTCAAGAGGTGAATTTCAAACGGTAGAATCTATCAACAAAATCCAGCTGTCTGATGTACAAAATACCTATAAAAAATACTACGCTCCGGATAACGCTTATTTAGTAATCGTTGGAGACGTAAAATTTGACCAGGTGAAACCATTGATCGAGAAAGCTTTCAATAGCTGGAAAAAAGCAAACACTCCTATTGCTCAATTAGAACCAGCCTCTAATGTTGCTAAAACAGAGATTAACGTAGTGGATGTTCCTTCTGCAGTACAGTCTGTTGTTTCATTAAACAACCTGAACACGCTGAAAATGAAAGATGCCAATTACTTCCCTGCAACAATAGCTAACTACATCCTTGGAGGTGGTGGTGAAGCAAGGCTTTTCATGAACCTTAGAGAAAAGAATGGATTTACGTATGGTGCCTATTCAAGTATGGTGGCAAGCAAATATTCGCCACAGTTCTCTGCAAGTGCAAGCGTAAGAAATGAGGTAACAGACAAAGCGGTTAAAGAATTCATGAATGAACTTAACGCTATTTCAACTGTAAAACCGGAGGAATTGGCAAATGCTAAAGCTAAGCTGAAAGGATCTTTCATCATGTCTTTAGAACAGCCTGCAACTATTGCAAGATTTGCACTAAACCAAAAAGTACAGGATTTACCGGCTGACTTCTATACCAATTACTTAAAATCTATTGATAAAGTAACGGCTGCTGATGTTGCAAATGCTGTAAAGACTACGATTCTACCAAACCAAAGCAGAATTTTCATTGCAGGTAAAGCATCTGATATTGCTGAAGGATTGGAAAAATTAGGATATCCTGTAAAATATTTCGATAAAGAGGCTAATCCGGTTTCAAAACCTGCAGCACAGAAAGTAGATGCAAGCGTTACCATCGGATCTATTGCTGATAAATACATCAATGCAATTGGAGGTCTTGCTGCTGTTCAGAAAGTAACTTCTATCACTACCGATGCTACTACAAAAGTACAGGGAATGGATATGTCTATGAAACTTATTCAGGCTAAAGGAGGAAAAATGTCAATGGATATGAAGATGATGGGGAATACTGTACAAAAAATCATTTTTGATGGTAAGGACGGATATATGGAAGCTCAGGGACAAAAAATGCCACTTAATGAAAAACAGAAAGCAGAAATGTCAGATCCGGAACTTTTCCCGGAACTTATTTTTGCTAAAAGTGCAGAATATAAACTGGCAGGAATCGAAAAGTACAACAATGAAGATTCTTATGTCGTAAAAGGAACTAAAGACACTTACTATTACAGCGTAAAAACAGGCCTTAAGACAGGTGAAGTGAAAGTTGGAGAAGGAGGATCTATTCCTACAAGCTATGCAGACTACAAAGATGTCTCCGGAGTAAAACTTCCGTTTACCATCATCCAGAATATGGGCGGAATGGATATTAACCTGGCGGTAAAATCTTACCTTATCAACCAGGCTAAAGATTCTGATTTCAAATAAAAACACCTTATTTTTATATAAAAAACGGTAACAATTGTTGCCGTTTTTATTTTTATCAACATTTGGCGACATCTTTTTTTGTCATTCAGTAAAAAAAGATTAAATTTGCCCATTCAAAAAGATATCAGAATTAATGGATACTATATTTACACTATTGATGGTTCTTGTTATGGTTGCCAGCGTTTTATTGGTAATTATCGTTATGGCACAAAACCCAAAAGGAGGAGGCCTTTCTAGTACATTCGGAGGTGCATCATCTGCACAGTTTGGAGTACAGAGAACCAATGATTTCATGGAAAAAGCAACATGGACTCTAGGCGGAACTATCATCGTTCTTATCCTTTTAAGCGTTGTCATCACAGGTAAGCCTTCTCAGGTAGCTCCTACACAGAAACAACCCGTGAAGAAAGAAGCTCCTGCAAAACAGTCAGCTCCTGCTTCTTCTACAACAACTCCGGCAAAAACTCCTGTAGCACCGGCAAAATAAGAAGAATATCATCTTATATAAAACAAAAGCAACTCAAATTGAGTTGCTTTTTTATTTTAGCTTGATCTTTTCAATCTGATGCCGGAGCTTCAATCCTGCTTTTAAAAATGAATACTGTACAGGCTTTGATTCTTTATAGTATTTATCAATAAAGATCTGCATGGCTCCATAAAACCTCTTAAGATATACTTCATTCCTGATTGTACTCTCCCCTTTGTGATGAAGAATTGAAACTTTACCATAATAGAAGTTTTTATACCCGTTTCTTAAGAACGTATAGCACAGATCAATATCTTCTCCATACATAAAATAAGCTTCATCCAGCCCTCCTATTTTTTCGTAGACATCTTTTTTAGCCAACAAAAATGCACCTGTCATCACTTCTATTTCAGCAACCGCATTTTCTTCAATATCATTTCTGTAATAAGACTTCGAGTTATTCTTTTTAAAATTCGTAAACAGCTTTTCAAAAGAATTAAACATATCCGGTACTGAGCGCTTGCTTTCAGGCAGGAAATTACCTTCTGCGTCATGCATTCTTACTCCCAGACATCCGAAAGAAGGCTGAGAATCTGCAAAATCAAGAAGTTCTTTCATATAAAATCCTTCAAATTCTGTATCAGGATTCAATAACAATATATATTCTCCTTTTGCCGTCTGAATTGCCTGGTTATTCGCTTTTGAAAAACCGCCGTTTATTTCAGAAGATATAAAGTGGACGTCCGGAAATTCAGGAATAAGATCTCCCCAGGAAGTATCTGTAGAAGCATTATCAATAACAACCACTTCATAGTCTATCTCTTGTATGTATTTCTGAAGTGACAAAAGACAGCTTCTGAGCAGTTGGGTAACATTATAATTAACAATAATAACGGACAGCTTCATATTAATCCTTTTCGTTGTATGGCAGCCTGTTGATAATAGATCTTCCTAAAGAAATTTCATCAGCATATTCCAATTCATCTCCTACTGAAATTCCTCTTGCAATGCTGGAAAAATTCACATGGGAACTTTTAAATTTCTTGTAAATGTAATACGCTGTTGTATCTCCTTCCATGGTCGCACTCAATGCAAAAATAAATTCCTTCACTTTACCATCATTAAGTTTCCTTTCAATACTTGGAATATTTAGCTGGTTGGGTCCTACTCCCTCCATTGGGGAAATTTTCCCTCCAAGGATCAGATATTTCCCAGTGTATTTCCCGGTATTTTCAATAGCAATCACATCCCTTACATCTTCAACAATGCAGATCAGTTCGCTATTTCTCTTTTCACTGCTGCATATTTCACAAATGTCAAAATCCGAAAAATTATGACATTCTTTACAGTATTTTATTTCGTTAACAAGATTAATCAGCGAATTTCCAAGACTTACCGCTCTGGAATTGGGCTGCTTCAATAAATGTAGTGCTAACCTCAAAGCCGTTTTTCTTCCAATCCCAGGCAATCCCGAAATCTCATCTACCGCCTTGGCTAATACTTTACTTGGGTAATCCATAGGTACAAAAATAAGGATTAAAGTTGATAATTAATAGTGAATAATGAATCGTCAGTTCGCTTCGCTTGTGAATTTTTATAAAGTATAATAAATTTTTAACGCTGAGTACGCTAAGATGTCTAAAGGTTAAAAAAATGATCGCAAAGGCGTTTCACTCAGCAATAAGAAAAACTTATATCTCAGCTGAACGAAGTGTCTTTGCGAACAAAATATATAAAAATAGCAAACAAACCTTGCGAACTCAGCGTTTAATTTTATTTTTCACAAAAATCCTCTTATAAATTTCTGTCAAAACAATGTCCCAAAATGATATTTTAAATTTTCTCCCATATCCGAGAACTCTAAAAAAACCTTTATATTTGCGGCTTAAATTAAATATGAAAAAAATAAACTGACATGGTACTTAACAATCTTAACTATCCTCTGGATTTCAAATTCAAAATCACTACTTTAGCAAGTGACTTCAATATTACTGACAGAAACGGAAATTATGTAGCGTATGTTCGTCAGAAAATGTTTAAGTTGAAAGAAGATGTTATCGTTTTCAATGATGAGAGCAAGT
Source organism: Chryseobacterium sp. JV558 (assembly GCF_033712365.1). Lineage (NCBI taxonomy): Bacteria > Pseudomonadati > Bacteroidota > Flavobacteriia > Flavobacteriales > Weeksellaceae > Chryseobacterium > Chryseobacterium sp. JV558. The sequence goes on along the minus strand of NZ_WJHU01000009.1, from coordinate 57,582 downwards.
CTAAGGAACTTTTCAGAATCAAAGCGAATCAATGGATTGATTTCAATGCTTCGTATTCTTTGAATGATCTTATTGATAATAAAAACTTTGGTAGATTAGCCAGAAAAGGAATGCGTTCTATCTGGAAAGCAAGCTATGATGTTCTGGATGCTCAGGATCAGCCTAAGTTTAAAATTCAGGAAGACAGTGCATGGGTAAGATTCTGGGACAGCTTTGTAGGAGAACTTCCTATCATTGGTATGTTCACAGGGTATTTCCTTAATCCATCTTATACGGTAACTGGTATTGACGGAAAAGCTTATTTTAAATTAAAAAAAATGCCTTCATTCTTCGGAAGAAGATTTCAACTGGACAGACTGATCGATATTGATGATGAGGAAGAAAGTTTGGTAATCCTTTCTTTACTAATGATGACGCTTCTTGAAAGAGCAAGAGGATAAACAAATAATAAAACCACAAACACATGAAATATTTTATCATTTTATTTTCCGCATTTCTATTGGTAGCCTGCAAAAAGGAAAAAGAAACTGTTTCAGGTTCTGCTTCTGCCGATTCTTTACATATCGCTAAAGATTCTGCTTCAACAGGTCAGTCTTCAGGAAATATTCTGGTGGGCACCATTCCTTTTCCAAAAGAAATCAAAGAATGCTCCTGCTATTTTGCTGTAAACAAAGCTGATTTTGAAAATGAAAAATACATCTACGCAGATGATGCCGGGAAAACAGCTTATATGATGCTGGACGGCAAAAGACTGGCTCTAAATCTTATCTCATCAAGTGATATGGAAGTAGATGAACTTCTTACCAAGGAAATAGAAAATGATAATTACAAAATTTCTGTGAAAGGTAAAAAAATAAAAGGCGAGGAAGCTTTACTGTTTGAAGGTACTTTGACAATTGAAAAACCGGACGGTACCAGCTTCACCACTCCGATCTATGGAGAATGTGGATGTTAATAAAGACAAAATCGCAAAACAGCAAAAGACGGAACAGAGAAGGTAAATAAACAGATTTTTTGATTTCACCTCTTCCTATTTTCACCTTTCGCCAATGATAAAAAATGCTTCTGTATCCCACGGAAGCATTTTTTATTTCGTAAATTTGAGAAAAATAAAATTCAATGGAATTATCTAATATAGAACCGCAGATTATCTGGAAAAACTTTTCCAAATTAAATGCTGTTCCAAGGCCTTCAAAAAAAGAGGAAAAAGTAATCGCTTTCATCAAAGGATTTGGTGAAGATCTCGGACTGGAAACTACCGTAGATGAAGTAGGAAATGTTATCATTAAAAAACCGGCCACTGCAGGAATGGAAAACCGTAAATCGATCGTACTTCAATCGCACCTTGATATGGTTTGCCAGAAAAACAACGATGTTAATTTTGATTTTGAAACAGAAGGAATCAAAATGGAAATTGACGGTGACTGGGTAAAGGCAAAAGGAACTACTCTAGGAGCTGACAACGGTTTGGGAGTAGCAACCATTATGTCTATCCTTGAAAGCTCAGATATTCCACACCCTGCATTGGAAGCTCTTTTCACCATTGATGAAGAAACAGGAATGACAGGTGCTTTAGGACTAAAGCCAGGACAACTGACAGGTGAAATTTTATTGAATCTTGATACTGAAGAGGATGATGAGATTGATATCGGCTGTGCAGGTGGAGTTGATGTAACCATCACTCAAAACTATGCTGCAGAAGCTCCAAAAGGACAAATTGTAAGAATTGAAGTAAAAGGACTTCAGGGAGGACACTCCGGAATGGATATTCATAAAGGTTTCGGAAACGCAAATATTATTTTGGGAAGACTTCTTTACAGTGGATTGGAAAACCAGAATATTGAATTGGTTTCTATCGACAGCGGAGGTTTAAGAAATGCTATTCCAAGAGAAGGTGTTGCCATTATTTCTGTGAGAAATGCTCAGGAATATATAGAAAATGTTACGATTCTTAAGAAAGATATCTTAGAAGAGTTTGCTACAGTAGAACCTGGAATTCAAATCAACATTGAGAACTCTACGTCTTCTGACAAAGCAATTTCAGAAGGAGATTCTAAAAAAGTGATCTTTACTTTAAAAGCTCTTCACAACGGGGTATACAGAATGAGCCCGGATGTAGCTGATCTTGTAGAAGCTTCCAACAACGTAGCTAGAGTAGAATTGAAGGGTGGAGAACTTAAAATCTTAAATCTTACAAGATCTTCTGTAGATTCTTCTAAATATTCAGTGGCAGAGCAATTAAAATCTGTAGCAGAATTAGCTGGAATGAACGTTGAATTCAGTGGTTCATACCCAGGGTGGAAACCAAAACCAGGTTCGGAGATCGTACAGTTGATGGAGAAACTTTACACTGAGAAGTTTAGTGAAAAGCCTCATGTAGTAGCTTGTCACGCAGGTCTTGAATGTGGTATCATTGGAGCCAACTATCCTGAAATGGAAATGGTAAGCTTCGGACCAACCATCAGAGGAGCTCACTCACCTGATGAAAAAGCAAACATTCCTTCTACTCAGAAATTCTGGAGCTTCCTGAAAGATATTTTAGCAAATATTCCTCAGAAATAGAACATTAAAATTATTATATTGAATATCCAAAATCTTAAGATTTTGGATATTTTTAGTTTTAATTGAAATAAAAAATGCTTCGACAGGCTCAGCATGACATCTCTAATACTAATCGTTTTTTAGAGATTAATTTTTAGCTGTGTCATGCTGAGCCTGTCGAAGCATCCAAACCATAAAAAAACCTTCTACAATGAAAAGTATCACCGTATTCTGCGGCTCAAGTTTCGGGTCGCATGACATTTACAAAGAACAGGCATTATTACTCGGAAAAACCTTAGCTAAACAAGATATACAGCTCATTTATGGCGGTGCAGATGTTGGCCTGATGGGAACGATTGCTGACGGAGCATTGAGTGAAAAAGGCAAAGTCATTGGAATCCTTCCCCACTTTCTGCAATCTAAAGAAATTGCTCATAAAAATCTGACCGAACTTATCATTGTGGAAACCATGCATGAAAGAAAGACGAAAATGAACGAGCTTTGCGATGGGGTTATCGTTCTTCCCGGTGGTTACGGAACTTTGGAAGAATTTTTCGAGATGATCACGTGGGCACAGCTTGGCCTTCACAAAAAACCTATCGGAATTCTGAATATTGGCGGCTTCTATGATGATCTGATCAAACTGGTTCAGACTATGGTAGATAAAGGATTTTTAAAGCAGGTAAACAGAGATATGCTGCTGATCAGCGACACCATTAATGATCTGCTGGAAAAGATGAAAAATTATCAGGCTCCTACAGTTGGAAAGTGGATTTGTAAGGAGGAAATTTAACATAGAAAACAAAACCCGTCCAAAAAATTCGGACGGGTTTTTATTAAGATTAAAAAATATTTTCTAAGGATAAGGAGCAATTGCCACTTCGAGCCCTTCCATGGCATCGGCAATATGTAACTGACATCCTAATCTGCTGTTTTCTTTCACATGGAAAGCCTCACCCAACATAGCGTCTTCTTCATCTCCCATTGGTTCCAGACCAGGATCATTGATGACATATACCTGGCATGAAGCACACATCGCCATTCCTCCGCATACACCAATAGTACCTTCTTCTGCCAATTCATAAGAACGGATAATTTCCATTAAGTTCATGGACATATCCGTAGGCGCTACGACATCGTGGGTTACCCCTTCTCTGTCGGTGATTTTAATATTAACATCTGACATAATTCTGCAAAATTAGTCAATTTTTTTCACAACTGCCTTCTCTGCTTCTTTACGGCTTCCGTCAAATCCGTCTACACCACTTACGGTTGTATATTTTAGAACGAATTTTTTACCAGGATTAAGTCTGTTATAAACACTCTGGCACATCAAAGTAGCTTCGTGGAAACCACAAAGAATCAACTTCAGTTTTCCAGGATAGGTGTTGATATCTCCGATTGCGTAGATTCCGTCAATATTTGTCTGATAATCTAAAGCATTGTTTACAACGATGGCATTTTTTTCGATATTTAATCCCCAGTTTCCGATCTCTCCTAATTTTGGAGTCAATCCAAATAATGGAATAAAGTAATCAGTTTCAATGTCATAAGCTTCCTCACCGTCAACCTGTACCGTAATCGCTTCTACTTTTCCGTCACCTTTAATCGCTGTAACTTCAGCAGGAGTGATTAGTTTAATTTTTCCTTTATTTTTAAGATCCTGAACTTTTTCTACAGAATCCAAAGCTCCTCTGAACTCATTTCTTCTGTGGATCAATGTAACTTCACTTGCTACATTTGATAAGAAAACACTCCAGTCAAGAGCAGAATCACCACCTCCGGCAATCACTACTTTTTTGTTTCTGAAATGCTCAGGTTCTTTCACGAAATATTCAAGACCTTTTTCTTCATAGTCTGCAATATTCTCCATAGTAGGTTTTCTAGGCTCGAAAGTACCTAATCCACCGGCAATGGCAATTGCTTTACATCTGTGAACAGTCCCTTTGTTAGTAATCACTTCAAACCATTCATCATCTACTTTAGTATAAGAAACAGCGGTTTCTCCCAAAGTAAATCCAGGCTGAAACTGCTTGATCTGCTCCATCAAATTATCCACCAATTCTCCAGCATTCACTGAAGGATAACCTGGAATATCGAAGATAGGTTTTTTAGGATAAAGCTCCGCCAGCTGCCCTCCCGGCTGTGGAAGCGCATCAATAATATGGCACTTCATTTTTAATAAACCAGCTTCAAAAACTGCAAAAAGTCCTGTAGGTCCCGCACCTATGATCAATATATCAGTGGTTATCATAATATTTAAGATAATTTAATTATACATGTAACTGCAAATTTACTAATTTTAATGCGAAGCATATTTAATTGATTCTAAATAAAAACCTGAGATTTGTCAAATATCTATCATTTAAGATTTTAAATTTGGCAATGTTTTTGTAAATGTCTTGTTATGAAGAAAATTTTAAACCTTTTTGCAGTATTTATATTCTTTTTAGGCTCGGCCCAGATTGATAACATCGCGGACGGCGAATCTATCACTCTCAGAATACACTACGGCTTCCTTAACGCAGGAACAGCGAACCTTACTACAAAACAGACCAATTACAAAGGGATACCCCATCTGTACGTAAAAGGTACAGGGCAGACTACCGGCGCCGTAAAAGCATTCTTCAAAGTGGAAGATTTATATGAAAGTTTTATCAATACACAGACAGGATTACCAAGTTTCTATGTCAGAAATGTACGTGAAGGAAGCTACCGCCAGCATTTTGAAACGGTTTTTAATCACGATAACAATACATTAATTTTAACAGATAAAAAGACTCCGGCCAATGGTTCTAAGGTTTTAAAATCAGTAAAAGGAGTTCAGGATATGCTTTCATGTTTTTACTACTTAAGAAGTAAAAGCCCGGATGAACTGAAAGTGGGAACCATCATCAATATGAATGTATGGATTGATGATGAAATGTTTCCTTTTCAGCTAAAAGTGACAGGAACAGAAAATTTAAAGACCAAATTCGGGACTATCAATTGTTTAAAGATTATTCCATCTGTAAAAAGCGGAAGAGTATTTAAAGAAAAAGAAGGCGTTACGATGTGGGTTTCCAATGATGCCAACCACGTGCCTATGTTGTTGAAAGCTGAACTTGCAGTAGGTTCATTAAAAGCCAGTATTGATGATTATAAAAATGTTAAATACCCTTTAAAGTTTAGTAATTAAAGAAAATTTAATTTTTGAATATAATGCCTGTAAAATTTTACAGGCTTTTTTTATTTCCAATGTAATACATTCTTAATACTGGTTGTCTTTATTATAGAGGCAGACAAAGAGCTGCAGCATGTCAATACTTCCTTTGAGGTACCTAGCGGATTCGAACCGAAGTATGGGCATAAGAAACAGACACGTGTAAATTTTTCAATAAGATCAGTTTTTAATTACGTTTTGTTTCTTAGGTCAGTAATTAAAAACAAAAACCTCCGGAGCTCCGGAGGTTTGATTTTTTATAGTGTTTTGAACTGTTCCAGTGTTCTGATATCGTTTTCAAAGAACATTCTGATGTCACTCATCTGGTAAAGAAGCATTGTAATTCTTTCAATTCCCATTCCGAATGCATATCCTGAATATTTCTCAGAATCAATATTCACATTTTTCAGTACGGCAGGGTCTACCATTCCGCATCCCATAATTTCCAGCCATCCTGTTCCTTTCGTGATTCTGTAATCTGTTTCAGAGTTCAATCCCCAATACACATCAATCTCAGCACTTGGCTCAGTGAACGGGAAGAATGAAGGTCTCATTCTGATTTTAGATTTTCCGAAAAGCTCAGTAGTAAAGAACTGTATTGTCTGCTTTAAGTCAGCAAAACTTACATTCTCATCAATATATAATCCCTCAATCTGGTGGAAAATACAGTGAGAACGTGAAGAAATCGCTTCATTTCTGAAAACTCTTCCCGGAGATAAAATCCTGATTGGCGGCTGATTTTCTTCCATAAAACGAGTCTGTACGGAAGAAGTATGTGTTCTCAATAGAATATCCGGATTCTGCTCAATAAAGAACGTATCCTGCATATCTCTTGCCGGGTGGTATTCCGGAAGATTAAGCGCCGTAAAGTTATGCCAGTCATCTTCAATCTCAGGTCCGTCTGCAACTGCAAAACCAATAGATTTGAAGATTTCAATAATTCTGTTTTTTACCAGATTAATTGGGTGTCTTGACCCCAATTCCAAAGGAAATTCAGGTCTTGTAAGATCTTCTTTTTCTACGACAACAGAAGATTCAGAAGAATTTTTCAAATCTTCCAATTTTCCGGCAACTGCCTGTTTCAAAGTATTGATCTTCTGTCCGAAATCTTTCTTCTGGTCGTTAGGAACTTCTTTTAATGTTTCGTAAAAATCATTAAGAACCCCTTTTTTACCGTTGTACTTGATTCGGAAGCTTTCGATATCTTCCCTAGAGGTAGCATTGAAGCCGTTTACTTCGATCAGTAGTTCTTCTATCTTTTCAATCATTATTTTACCCTTTCAAAATGTTTTGCAAAAATACGACTTTTAAGTTTAATATTAAGTCCGTCATAAAAAAATCTGCCTCTTTTTCGGGAGGCAGACTTCAATCACTTATTTCACTTAAATAAAAAAATTATTTCTTTTCTAAAGCTTTAACGTTGATCTGAAGAGTCACCTCGTCTTTAATCACTCCGTTTTCAGCAGGAGCCTGGAACTTCACCCCAAACTCTTCTCTCTTAATATCTTTCGGTTCAGTAGCTACACTCACCACTCCATCTTTCACAGAAACATTAGCTTTAAACTGAACAGGCTTGGTAATTCCTTTAATCGTTAAATTACCATCCAAAAGAGTATTGTAATCACCTTCTGTAGCTGGAGTAACCTTTGTAATTTCATAAGAAGCAGTTGGAAATTTTTCAACTTCAAAGAAATCACCGCTCTTCAGGTGGCCATTTAATTTCCCCATATCTTCCGGGCTGTCTTTCAAGTCTACAGAAGTTAATGAGCTCATATCAGCAACGAATTTTCCGCTTTCCAGTTTTCCGTCTTTCACCGTCACATCTCCGCTTTCAAATCTGATCGTTCCAAAATGGCTCGTATTTTCAGATTTAAATACTTTATATCCCTTCCATTCAACTTTACTGTTTAGCGTATCCAAAGTGAACTGGCTACCTTCTTTAGTAGTCGTCACCTCATTACTCTCACTGGTAAGCGGTTTATCTTTTTTACAAGAAACCATTACAGCAGCAACGAATAAAGCAGGAATCGCTATCGAAAACAGTTTTTTTCTCATTTTTGATTTATTTTTATTAGTCCCGCTAATATAATAAAAAAAATTATGTTTTCATAAAAACCTTACATTTGTAATATGCTATTAGAAATAAACAATTTATTTTTCTCTCATAACAAAGAAAATCCCCTGTTTCAGAACCTTAACCTAAGGTTTGAAGAAAACAGAATTATAGCTCTTGCCGGAGAAAGCGGATGCGGAAAATCTACTCTTCTCAACCTTATTTATGGTCTTCTTGATTGGGAAAGCGGAGAAATTATTTTTAACGGAAACCGGCTTTTAGGACCAAAAGGAAATCTTGTTCCCGGAGAACCGGAAATGAAATTTGTAGCACAGAATTTTGACCTTATGCCTTACGCTACGGTTGCAGAAAATGTAGGAAAGTTTATTTCAAATATCAATTTAAAACAAAAAAAAGAAACTGTAACAGAACTTCTTGAGGTAGTAGGTCTTCAGGAATTTGCCAATGTACTTCCCAAATATTTAAGTGGCGGGCAGCAGCAAAGAGTGGCCATTGCCAGAGCATTGTCTGTACTTCCCAAACTCCTTATTTTAGATGAACCATTCAGTAATCTGGATTTTCCGAGAAAAATTGAACTAAGAGAAAGACTGTTCAGATACGTAAAACAGCATGGCGTTTCTTTGATCATTTCTACTCACGAACTTCAGGATATTATGCCTTGGCTGGATCAGATTGTCATTTTACAGGATGGAAGACTTATTCAGAATGACAGTCCGGAAGAAACCTACAGACATCCTTACAACTCTTATGTTGCAAAATTATTCGGAGAGGTGAATATTTTCAACGAAACTGAAGCTGAAGACTTCCAGCTTTCAAAATTATCCTATTATCCTAAAGAAATAAAAATCACTGAAACCGGTCTCGAAGCCGAAGTTATTGAAAGCAGATTTGCAGGAAACTATTATTGGAATAAAATTAAAGCAAAGAATAAAGAAATGGTGGTTTATACGGATGAAAAATCAGAGGGGCGAATTACTATTTCGTTCATGTAAAATAAAGGACGAATTTCTCAATTTGCTTATTAACCTGATTCTTATTTTAAGATTTATCTTTTCATTACACATCACATAACACCAACATTTACTTACACTTATCCATAAAAAAAATACAAACATAAGAATCCGTATATCAAACTTTTTCTTACATTTGTATCTCTAAAGCATAAGGAAATTTTTGGTTACTTCTCTTTCTGCCTTCCAGACGGACATTAGCAATCTTGCAATTAAGTCTTAGAAAGATTACACTGTCCAATCTTTTCCTTTCTTATTTTTATAGCATAAAAAAACAAAGCTTTCTTACGCTTTCTTTACAAATTCAGATTTAAGAGCCATAGCTCCAAAACCATCAATTTTGCAGTCAATATTATGATCACTTCCTGGTCTTAAACGGATATTTTTCACTTTAGTTCCAGCTTTTACCGGTTTTGGTGCTCCTTTTACAGGAAGATCTTTTACCACAACTACAGAATCTCCATCCTGAAGTTCATTTCCGTTTGAATCCAATATCTTTCCTTCATTAGACGCTTCTGCAGCCACTTCTGCAGGATCCCATTCGTAGAAACACTGGGAGCATACCATCATATTATCACTTGGATAGGTAAACTCAGAGCTGCATTTCGGACAAAGTACTGTATCACTCATATTTTTAATTTTTTGCAAAGGTAGAGCTTTTTGGAGGTTGAAGTCAAGAGGGAATAATGGGACCATCAATAAGTCAATTTTTACTTCGCAAAGTGAATGGTGAATTCCCAACCTCAATCTCAAACCAAAGTACCCAAACCCGAATCTCGAATCTCTTATCCCGAAAAAATTCACAAGCGCAGTGGATTGACCATTAACTATTCACCATTTACAGCCTCATTCATCATCTCCTCCATCCCAAATTCCAAACTCTCAATTAAAAGTCGTATTTTTGCAGATTCAAACAGCGAAGCAAATTTATGGAACTTATTCACAGAAACTTGGCCATCGGAATTCACGATGCCCTACAGGAGACATTTTTCGAGAAAAACAAATATGCCGATAAGGTTATTGAAAGACTTCTGAAAGCAAACAGAAAATGGGGAAGCCAGGACAGAGCTGTTGTTTCTGAGATCTTCTACAATATCATCCGTTGGAAAAAACGTATTGAATATTATATGGGGGAAGGTGTAAAACCCAACAATATTTACAAGCTTATTATCGCCTATTTACTTTGGAGTAAAACCAATTATAAAAAATTCGAAGAATTTGACGGAATCAAAATTGCCGATATTCTTACGAAACTTAAAAAGAATACAGTTCCTACAAAAGCAATAGAACATTCTATTCCTGAATGGCTGGCTGAAACTCTTGAAAAAGAACTTGGAGCCAACTGGGAAAGAGAAATGACTGCTTTGAATGAGCAGGCTCCTACAGTTTTAAGAGCCAACTCTTTAAGAACAACACCTAAGGAGCTTATTTCGGATCTTTCTGATGAAGGAGTAACAGCTTTCTCTATTAAAAATTATCCTGATGCTGTTCAGCTGGAAGAAAAGAAAAACGTTTTCCTGACCACAGCTTTCAAAGAAGGATTATTTGAAGTTCAGGACGCCTCTTCTCAAAAGATCGGTTATTTTCTTGATGTAAAAGAAGGACAGAGAGTAGTGGATGCATGTGCTGGTGCGGGAGGAAAAACACTTCACTTAGCAGCCATCATGAAAAATAAAGGTCAGATTGTAGCCCTGGATATTTTCGAATGGAAATTAGCAGAATTAAAGCGTCGTGCAAAAAGAGCTGGAGCTCACAACATTGAAACCCGTATGATTTCCGACAATAAGGTCATCAAACGTCTTCATGATAAAGTAGACCGACTTTTGATTGATGCACCATGTTCAGGTCTTGGAGTTTTAAAAAGAAACCCGGACAGTAAGTGGAAAATTGATCAGGCTTTTATTGACAGAATTAAAAAAGAACAGCAGCAAATCCTTCAGGACTATTCTAAAATGCTTAAAAAAGGAGGAAAAATGGTATATGCTACATGTTCTATCCTTCCATCTGAAAATAATCTGCAGGTAGATGAATTCATCAAAAACAATCCTGGATTCAAAATGATTAAGGATGAAAAAGTAATGCCTAGCGAAGGCTATGACGGATTCTATATGGCTTTGATTGAGAGAATTTCTTAATCTAAACCCAATAACAATATATAAAACTACTCTATTTTCTGGAGTAGTTTTTTTTATTTAAAAATCTTTCCAAAAAAAATGTAACATTTTTTGTAACATTTAAAGTACACTGTCTACTAACTGTATAGAATAATCCGTTTTGATGCTGTAGAAACTTTAGAATAACTTTGCAGCAAACTCATTTTATCTATGCATACAAGAACTGTTTTCAATTTTCTGGTAATTTTCTTATATGGTCTGTTTTCTGCACAGACCTATGAAATTCAATATACCAGCTCATATAACGGAAAAACAACTGCTGACCAGCCCTCCACCATCGTTTGGGTTAATGAGAAAGAAAATTTCATTCTCAACAGCACTATCAAAGAACAAAAAAGCAGCTTCCCTTATGAAATCACTAAGGTAGAAAAACCATCAAACACAATTGTTTCTTATGCTTTCTTAAAACCTGAATCCATTATTTCAACATCAGATGCTGAGTCTGTGGGGAAACAGGATTTTGAACTTACCCATGAAACTAAAAAGATTTTAGGATACAACTGTAAAAAAGCAGTTACCAAAGTCAATTCAAACACCATTGAAGTCTGGTATACGAATGATTTGAAACTGAAAGGCGGACCTTCTGTTTTGGGACAGAATTTAGGGCTGGTTCTGGAAGTTGAAAGAAATAAAAACTCCTTAATTACGGCAAGCTCGATCAAAAAAATCAAGAATACAGGAATTGAAAGTATTGTAAAAGGAAACATCCAGACGACAGATCAATTAGGATATAAAGATTTACTTTGGAAAAGCAGATTTACCACGCTGAATGTTTTTGAAAACGAAACCATCAATTTTTCTGATGCTTCCAAATCAGATGATCAGGTAAAAAGATACGCCAACGGTACTATCATTCTTAAAAAGATAAAATTCCCTGCTATTACAGAAGGGGAAAATATTTTTGTAGAACTGAAACAACAGTCGAACGGCGATGCCTATGACAGAACCGGAACCGTATTTTTCATTCCGCAGGATAAAGAAAAGTCTTTTTTTGATGGATTGGAAAAGGGAGCAAAAACACTTCCTGTCTACGAAAACGGAAACGGAAAGCAATATTATGGTATAACAACTACCGACAATTATAATCCTGCTATGGAAATGATGAGATTCTTTACCGCTTTTGGAATCCAGAAGTTCAATCATATTCAGCTTAAAGGAAAAACCTGGCAGACCATCAGCCCTTACCGACAGGATATTACAGAATTGAAACCTGCATTATCAGGAAAAGAGCTTTGGGTAGGCACATTTATTGGTAACTATGATAAAGGAGGCCATAAAGTAAGCCTTGATATTACCATTCATAAAAGTGATCAGAATATTTATAAAAACAATACCGCGATTCCATTATTCAATACTTTAAATATTATGGAAATGGCCGGACAGGACTACTCTACGATGTTCAATCAGGATAAAGGACTCCTTGTTAATTTCACTTTAAATAAAGATTTAAAAAACGCTCAGCTAAGATATACCACCACGGGACACGGAGGCTGGGAAAACGGTGATGAATTTGTCCCTAAAGCCAATTCTATTTTTGTTGATGGAAATCCTGTATTTTCATTCGTTCCGTGGAGAACAGACTGTGGTTCGTACCGTTTGTACAATCCCGCATCAGGAAATTTCCAGGACGGTCTTTCATCATCAGATCTCAGCAGATCAAACTGGTGCCCGGGAACGGTTACCAATCCCAACTTCATTCCTCTGGGAGATTTGAAAGCAGGAAAACATACAATTCAGGTGAAAATTCCTCAGGGAGCTTCCGAAGGCACAAGTTTCAGTGCATGGAATGTTTCGGGAACTTTACTCGGAGTACAATAAAAACAAAACCTTCTTGCATGAGAATTGCAAGAAGGTAAAAACACAAATGATGAAAAAAAATTATTTCGAGCCACAAAGTAAGGGTTAAAATTCATATAATTAATTACCATAGATTAATAAATATGTCATTTTTATTTTGTATAGGGATGTCACAAATTTAGCCTGGCGAAAAAAATCAATCAAAAACATATAAAATTCAATAAATAGTTAATATTTTTAACTTTAAAATCCTAATTAATTAAAAATATTCCGTTTCAAACATTTTTTATTGCTATTTATAAACATCACCTTTACTTTTGTTTCATAAATAATAGAAATTATGTGTGGAATTGTATGTTTATTTGATGCCAAGCAAAAAACTGAAGGATTAAGATCTCAGGTTTTGGAAATGTCAAAAAAAATCCGTCACAGAGGACCGGATTGGAGCGGAGTTTTTCAGGATGAAAAAGTAATTTTCTCTCATGAAAGACTTGCCATAGTAGATCCTACTTCTGGAAAACAACCTTTATTTACAAAAGACGGAAAAGTAGTATTAGCTGTGAACGGTGAAATCTACAACCATAGAGAATTAAAAGAAGAATTTCCTGATTATGAGTTTCAGACTCAGTCTGACTGTGAGGTTATTCTAGCTCTTTACAAAAAATATGGGAAAAATTTTGTTGAAAAACTGAACGGAATTTTTGCCTTCGCGTTATATGACACTGAAAATGAGGTCTATCTTATTGCCCGTGACCACATGGGAATCTGCCCTCTTTATCAAGGTTGGGATAAAAACGGAAACTATTATGTAGCTTCTGAATTAAAAGCTCTTGAAGGTGTATGTAAAAAAATCGAGACATTTTTACCGGGACATTTCGTTTACAGTCAGGACGGCACTGAGCTTCAGCAATGGTACTCAAGAGACTGGGACAGCTTTGATCATGTGAAAGAAAACGAAACAGATATCGCAAAATTAAGAAAAGGTCTTGAGGATGCTGTTCACAGACAGCTGATGAGTGATGTTCCTTATGGAGTACTTCTTTCGGGAGGTTTAGATTCTTCAGTTATTTCAGCGATCACTGCCAAATTTGCCCGCCAGAGAATCGAAAGCAGAGATACACAGGAAGCCTGGTATCCAAGACTTCATAGTTTTGCTGTAGGACTTGTGGGTTCTCCCGACCTGGCTGCTGCACAAACTGCTGCAAAACATATTGGATCTGTTCACCATGAAGTTAACTTTACCGTTCAGGAAGGACTGGATGCTATACGTGACGTAATTTACCACCTGGAAACCTATGATGTAACAACCATCAGGGCATCCACCCCAATGTATCTTCTGGCAAGGGTCATTAAATCTATGGGGATAAAAATGGTACTTTCAGGAGAGGGTTCTGATGAATTATTCGGGGGTTATTTGTATTTCCATAAAGCTCCCAACGCAAGAGAATTCCACGATGAAACAGTAAGAAAACTGGGTAAACTTCACCTGTACGACTGTTTAAGAGCCAATAAAGCATTGATGAGCTGGGGAATTGAAGGCAGAGTACCTTTCCTTGACAAAGAATTCATGGATATTGCCATGACTCTTAACCCGAAAGATAAAATGATCAATACCACTGAAGGAAAAATCGAAAAATGGGTACTGAGAAAAGCCTTTGAAGACCTTCTTCCTGATTCTATTGTCTGGAGACAGAAAGAACAGTTCTCAGATGGCGTAGGTTATTCATGGATCGATACTTTAAAAGAGGTTGCTGAAAAAGAAGTAACGGATGAAATGATGGTTAACGCAAGATTCCGATTCCCGTTAAACACTCCTCAGAACAAAGAAGAATACCGATACAGAACTATTTTTGAAGAACATTTTCCAAGTGAAACGGCAGCCGCTACTGTTCCATCTGTTCCATCTGTAGCATGCTCCACTCCTATCGCTTTAGAATGGGATGAAGCATTCAAAAAAATGAACGATCCGAGCGGAAGAGCGGTGAAGGTGCATGAAACTTCGTATTAGAGAGGTAAATTTGTGAATCGTCAATGGTCAATACTCTGCGCTTGTGAATTTATTGTGGGTTGTGAGATTCGAAGTTACGAACCATAAATATAGAAGCATTTTCTAATTGATGGTTAATTATTCATCATTTACTTTGCAAAGCAAAAATTCACTATTGATATTTCATTTCATCGCTTAAACACCTAACTTCCTCAGTTATAATTTATCAATCCTGTAGCAATACAGGATTTTCTTTTGAATTAACAATAACAATATGGCATAATTTAACTGACAATCCAAAATAATATCTAATAAATAATTATATTTGGAAAACGAAAATATCAATTATAAAAAAATGAGAAGAAACCTAACTGTTTTATTTGCCTTATTAGCCATAAGTTTTGCTTTTGGACAAGGAAAATATGGCAAATATCTGAATTCAAAGAAGCTTGCTTTGGCTTATAAGAGTGTGAAAGATCAAGATAAAGATGATTACTACCAACAATTCTACTGGCTTGTAAAAGCAGAGCAGCTAAAAACGTATCCTCACCTTAAAGATATAAAACCTGTTGTTTTATATGAATTTGTAAAATATGTAAACCCTCAGAATCCAACCAAAAAGCTGGACGACAGAGGGAAAGAATTGAGAGCAACAGCAGAATTATCATTAAATCAATATTTTAAAAATAAAAAATTTGAAAACAATTCTGTTTTAATGTATAACCTTGAAACGTATGTAGATCCTTCAAAAGGGCAATACTATACAAAGGTTGATCCTGAGAAAATCAAGGAGCTTGTACCGAAAGAATTGTTTGCTTTCAACTCTTTCAACAGAAATATGGGAGAAGAGAAAACGTATTACCTTTGGATTGATAAGAAAAAAGACGATTTGAATATCGTGGATATCATTCCTAGCGAAAAAGAAGACAAAGCTTTTTATGCAAGACTGAAACAATATCTTCCAAGCTATAAGTTTTCAAAATATGTTCCTACTGTAAAAAAAGGAAACAAATCTGATAAGACAGACATCGAGTATTATTACATCATGCCATTTGAGCAGAATACCGATAACATCGAATACAAAACAAAGGATTTCAAAACTTTCACTTTAAGCCAGTATAGAAAAGCTGGTGACGAATGGAAAGGAGTAGAAAAACCTAGAAAATAAATCAAAAAGTCCTGTGAAATCTCGCAGGACTTTTTTAATTTTATATGGATTTCTTTATCTAAAGATCAACCCGCTTAAAGCAGGCAGGTTTTTCAAACAAAATAAGTCTGGACGTTTTTTTAACAGCCCAGCCTATACAAAATGACAGAAGCAAGTACACCACAGACATCCATAAAAAAAATACTTCCCTTAATTCTGGCCACTGCTATTTTTATGCAGATGCTGGATTCAACCATCCTGAACACTTCCCTGCCTTCCATTGCAAAAGATCTGCATGAGTCTCCGCTTAATATGCAGAACGCCATTATCAGTTATGTTCTGACATTGGCTGTTTTCATGCCCGCCAGCGGATTTCTGGCAGACCGTTTCGGGACAAAAAAAATATTCATCTTCTCGTTGATATTGTTCAGCTTAGGTTCTTTGTTTTGTTCTTTGTCTCAAAATCTTACCCATTTGGTTATTTCAAGGGTTATCCAGGGAGTTGGAGGAAGTTTAATGACTCCTGTCGGAAAGCTAGCACTCATTAAAACGTTTGATAAAAGTGAACTACTTAAAGCGATGAATTTTGCCATTATTCCAGCGCTTATTGGTCCTGTACTCGGGCCGTTAGTAGGTGGTTATATGGTAGATTATCTTTCATGGCACTGGATATTTCTTATCAATATTCCGATTGGTGTTTTAGGAATTATTTTAGGATTAAAATTCATGCCCAATTATAAGTCTGATGATGTAGATTTTGATTTAAAAGGCTTTTTAATTTTTGCCGCAGCATCCCTCCTGCTTTCCGTTTCACTGGAACTTTTTGGGGATATGCAGAATATAACCCCTGTTTTGCTGGTATTTATTATGGGCTTCCTGTTCCTGTATTATTATTACAAACATGCAAAAAGAGGAGGAAATCCTATCTTCCCACTAAACCTTTTTCAGGTGAGAACTTTCCGGGTAGGTATTGTGGGAAATCTGGCTACCAGATTAGGAATCAGTTCTGTTCCATTATTGCTTCCGCTGATGATTCAGATTGCCTATAAACAGTCTGCAGTAACTTCAGGCTGGATCATTGCTCCCATGGCTTTAACGGCTATCTTTGGGAAATCATCTGTGATTAAAATTCTGGATAAATATGGCTATCGCCAGACTTTGATGATCAATACGTTCATCATTGGAACACTGATATGTCTGCTCGCCATACCTGATATACACACTTCCTTGTATTGGTTTATTCCTATTATTGCGGTGTTAGGGTTCTTCAATTCTATACAATTCACCTCTATGAATACTATTTCTATTGCTGACCTTCGGAATTTCCAGACCAGTAGCGGAAACTCTTTAATTTCGGTGAATCAACAGCTGGCCATCGGTTTCGGAATTGCATTCGGATTGATTGTTTTAAAACTGTTTGAAAATACAGATCTTATTAATGGTGAAATTCATAATGCCTTTCGACTCACATTTCTCACGGTAGGAATATTGACTATTTTATCAGGATTTGTTTTCAGAAGACTGCACATTTCGGATGGAAAGAATATGAAGTCGAAGGAAGAGTAAAGAATAGAACTTAAAAGGGAGGATTTACAATTCACTCTTTACATTTTGCCATTCTACCCTTCCTACGAACTTAACACAGATCAATGCTTTTCGCACATAACTATGGTAATTTTGTTAACATAATCAACAATGTGATGGCAACTAAAAAAATAGAAATCGTAGTATCTCCAAGACCTGCACACTTTGTAGGCGATGGATTCAGGGTTCACAATTTTATTCCGGGAGTACCTGGATTAGAAATGAAAAGAATGGACCCGTTTATTATGCTTGATTACAATTCAAAATTTCATTTCAATGGTTCTGACAGACCAAGAGGTGTGGGAGTTCATCCACACAGGGGTTTTGAAACAGTAACAATAGCGTATAGCGGAAGAGTAGAACACCATGACAGTGCTGGCGGCGGCGGCGTTATCGGAGAAGGTGATGTTCAATGGATGACCGCAGCAAAAGGAGTTCTTCATAAAGAGTACCATGAAACAGCATGGGCAAAAGAAGGAGGAATTTTTCAGATGGTTCAGCTTTGGGTGAATCTTCCGGCAAAAGATAAAATGAGCTGCCCGAAATATCAGGCTATTGAAAACTCTTCAATGGAAAGAGTAGATTTAGGTGAAAATGGTTTAGTGGAAGTCATTGCTGGTGAATATGACGGTCATAAAGGTCCTGCAAGTACCTTTACTCCGGTTCATATGATGAATGCCAAACTTAAAGCAGGTGGAAAAGCAGATTTTAATTTCCCGGCTCATTTCAATACTGCAGCTTTGGTTATTGAAGGAAGCATTATCATCAATGGTGAAGAAACAGTGAAAGCTGATCATTTTGCCTTATTTAAAAATGAAGGTGAAACTTTCACAACTGAAGCAAAAGAAGATGCTGTTGTTTTGATCATCAGCGGTGAACCTATCAGTGAACCTATCTTTCCTCACGGTCCTTTTGTAATGAATTCCAGAGAGGAAATCATGCAGGCTTTTGAGGATTTCAATACCGGAAAATTCGGATATCTTGAAGATTAAAAGAATTAAGTTTATCTTAATCTTAGATAATTCCTTTTTTATTAACTTTATATAATGGCAAACCTTATAGGTTTTGAAAACCTATAAGGTTTAGTTATTGCAATCAATAAGCTTTGCTCTATTACAGGAGCAGGCCCTTTTAATTCAAAAAAATATGAAACCAGAATTTGAAAATATACCTCTTGTAAAAGCAGAAAAAAGATTTGAAATAGAATTCAACGGGCATTACGCATTCATCGATTATCGTGAGACCACACACCAGATTGCTTTGGTACATACTGAAGCAGATCCTGAACTGGCAGGAACAGGTGCCGCGGCTGCCGTAGTAGAAAAAACGCTGAATTATATTGAAGAAAGCGGAAAAAAGCTTCTTCCCTTCTGTCCTTTCGTTTTCGCTTTTATTAAGAAACATCCTGAATGGAAACGTATCGTGGATGAGAAATTTGAAGGATATGATAAACTTTAAATTTCCTGTAAAGCCACAATTTATTTAATTAACATTTTAAAAAGTATTACATCATGTCAAATATTGGACTTATCATTGAAGAAAAAGCAGCAGATATCGGAAATTTTCTGGTAGGAAGACTTCTACCTTTCCGTGAAAAAAGAGCTGTTGGACCTTTCGTTTTTATCGATCATATGGGCCCTTCGGAATTAAAGGATTATCAGAATCTTGATGTTCCCCCTCATCCGCATATCGGATTATCTACATTAACGTATCTGCTGGAAGGTTCTATTTTCCACAGAGACAGTATTGGAAGTGCTCTTGAAATAAAACCGGGTGCTGTTAACTGGATGACTGCCGGAAAAGGAGTTGTACATTCAGAAAGAACTCCTGAATATTTAAGACACACAGATAAAAGACTCCACGGATTCCAGATCTGGGTAGGACTTCCGAAGCATCTTGAACAGTCTGAGCCAACTTTTCATCATATTGAAGCTGATGAGATTCCGGTTTGGGAAGAAGATGGTATTCAGTATAAACTAATTGCAGGAGAAGCATTTGGCAAAACATCTCCCGTTCCTGTACACAGCAAGTTATTTTTTATCGAAATAAAAACAAAAGATGCCAAGAAAATAAGCATCGGAAAAGATCTTTACGGAGAAGCAGCGATGTATGTTCTGGACGGAACGGTTACCACTGATGGAAATACTTATGGTTCAAAACAGCTGATGATCGCTAAAGAAACCCAGCTTTGTGAGTTTGATATGAGCGAAAACGGAACGGTTTATCTTTTCGGTGGTGAGCCATTCGATGAAGAACGTTTTATATTCTGGAATTTTGTCAACTCTGATAAAGAATTACTTGACCAGGCGAAAGTAAACTGGAATGATCAGAATCATGAGGCATTTCCTTTGGTTCCAGGCGACGAAAATGAATATGTTCCGCTTCCTAAGGCTATTTTAAACAGAAAATAATTTCAGTTCAGACCATGAAAATATTAGCATTTGCAGGAAGTACATCTTCCACTTCTATCAATAGGGAACTGGTAAAGTTTGTTCTGAAAGATTTTCAGGATGAGGAAATCAATTTGATTGACCTCAACGATTTCACCATGCCCGTTTTCTCTGTGGATCTTGAAAAGAAAGGGTTTCCGGATGAAGCCCATGGTTTTTTAAAAGCTATTGAAGAATGTGATGTGATCATCTGCTCTCTTGCGGAGCACAACCGTTCTTACAGTTCAGCCTTTAAAAATGTTTTTGACTGGTCTTCAAGGATTAATGTAAAAGTATTTCAGAACAAACCGATGCTTCTGATGAGTACTTCTCCCGGAGGTTATGGCGGAGGAAATGTGATGAATACGGCAAAGACATTTTTTCCTCAGTTTGCAGCAGACATCAAGGATACTTTTTCATTGCCTAAGTTTTATGAAAACTTTGACATGGAAAGCGGAGTCATCAATCCGGATATGCTGAATGATCTGAAGAATAAAATACAAAACTTTAAAAATCAGGTTAAAGCGAATGACTAAAGGAAGACTGGAGGCATTCAGTGATGGTGTCCTTGCTATTATTATCACCATTATGGTACTTGAACTTAAAGTACCTGAGGGAAATAGCTGGGCCAGCCTCACTCCTCTTCTTCCCAAGTTTTTGGCTTATATTTTCAGTTTTATTTATATAGGAATCTACTGGAACAACCATCATCATTTGTTTCAGACGGTAAAAAAAGTAAATGGAAGCATTCTTTGGGCCAATCTTCACCTTTTGTTCTGGCTTTCTCTGATGCCTGTTGCTACGGAATGGATCGGAACTACCGGTTTTGCTAAAAATCCTGTTGCAGTGTATGGTATCGGGCTCATTATGGCGGCAATTGCCTATACTATTCTGGAGCATGTCATCATCCGGTGCGAGGGAGAAGACTCCAAGCTGAAAGAGGCGATCCATTCGAAATATAAAGAATATATCTCTATTATTTTTTATGTTCTTGGCATCGCTACTTCATTTTTTTATCCTTATATTGCCATAGGTTTTTATTATCTAGTGGCTCTTATATGGCTGATTCCAGACAGAAGAATCGAAAAATCATTAAAAGAAAATTGATATGGAAACACACGAATATCCCAACGGTAATATCACCGTTATCTGGCAGCCTCAAAAGTGTATCCACTCGGCTGTATGTGTAAAATTACTTCCAAAAGTCTACAACCCTAAAGAAAGACCTTGGATAAAAGCAGAAAATGCAAGCCCGGAAGAACTTAGAACACAGATAGATCAATGCCCTTCAGGAGCATTAAGTTATAAATTCAATACAGAAAAATAATGGCGGTAACGGTAAAAGCAAGTTTAGGAAAAACAAAATATTATACAGAAGTAACGGCTGGCGAAAATCAGATCATCACTGATGAACCGATTGATAAAGGCGGACAGAACAAAGGTTTTAATCCCATGGAAATTCTGGCGACGTCACTGGCAAGCTGTACAGCTGCTACATTGAGGATGTATATTGAAAGAAAAGAATGGGATGTAGAAAACATCAATGTGGAAGTAGAGCTTGAAAATTTCCCATTAACAAAAAGAGCTGTTTTCAAAAGAGACATCAGCTTTGAAGGTATTCTGGATGATGAGCAGCTGAAAAGACTGCACACCATTGCTGATGCATGCCCTGTTCATAAAATATTAACCAACGATATAGAAATACTAACTAAATTCTCATAACATGATCGAAGTAAAACAAAACAACGACGATAAACACGGAAGTTTTGAAGCTTTCATAGATGGAAGTCGCGCAGGAATGATGACGTATACCTGGGCGGGAGAAGAAAGATTTATTATAGACCACACTGAGGTGGAAGAAGCTTACAACGGAAAAGGTGTAGGCAAAGAAATGCTTCTGGCTGCAGTGGATTTTGCCAGAAAAAACGAGAAGAAGATCATTCCCCTCTGCCCTTTTGCTAAGGCAAGTTTCCAGAAAAGTGAGGAACTTCAGGATGTTTTAGTGAACTAGCCACTGTTTTCCACCCTTACAATACAAACCTTTCAGAGAGATTCTCTGGAAGGTTTTTTATTTATGTAAAATACAGACTGTAAAGCAAAATACTCATCACAATTTGTTTTGAAATCAACAGTATTTCAAATTCATGATTCACGACTGATCTTTTTTATATATTTGCTAAAATTTAAAAATCAAGCATGAATCCAGGAACTATCCTTTTGCTATTTGTTTTCATCTATTTTATTGGCCTTTTGGTGATTTCCTATTTCACCAGCCGGAATTCTGATAACCAGTCATTTTTTATCGGTAACAAAAAGAGTAAATGGTGGCTCGTTGCATTTGGGATGATAGGAACCAGCTTAAGCGGGGTTACTTTTATTTCTGTTCCGGGAACTGTAGGAAAAATGACAGGCTCCGAATATATTTACGGAGGTTTTGAGTACTATATGATGGTGATCGGGTTTTTCATCGGATATTTTATCGTTGCAGCCATACTGCTTCCACTTTATTATAAGATGAATCTGACATCTATTTATACGTATCTGGGGAAAAGATTCAATGTGGAAGCTCATAAAATAGGCTCTATCTTTTTTATTATTTCAAGAGCTATTGGTGCTACCGCAAGATTATATCTGGTAGTCAACGTTTTACAAATATTCTTACTTCAAGGGTTGGGAGTTCCATTTTGGGTAACTTCTCTTGTCCTTTTGCTGATGGTACTTCTGTACACTTTTGAAGGGGGTGTAAAGACGATTGTTATTACAGATACACTGCAGACTTCTTTTATGATTATCAGCCTTGTAGCATGTATCGTTTATATTTTATCAAACCTTAATTTATCATTTGGAGAAGCATATACTATTCTGGAGCAGAAAAACTATACTCATTTCATCAATTTTGATCCTAATTCCAAGACCTTTTTCCTTAAAACTATTCTGGGCGGAATTTTTATTACCATTGCGATGACAGGGCTGGATCAGGAAATGATGCAGAAAAATATCTCTGTAGATAATCTTAAGAACTCCAAGAAAAACATGCTGACCTTTGCCGGAACACTTCTTATCGTGAACCTTGCCTTCTTATTCCTGGGAGGATTACTTTATCTTTTTGCATTACAGCACGGAGCTGAATATGGAACTCTGAAATCTGAAACTGTGACGAATATTTTCGGATTTAAAGATACTGCAGGAAATATTAAAAATGTAATGGGAGATGACCTTTTCCCGGCTTTATCACTTCAGGGGTACTTCCCAATGACGATTTCCGTTATTTTCATTATTGGATTGATCTCAGCGTTATTCCCTTCTGCTGATGGTGCTTTAACAGCTGTAACAAGTTCGTATTGTGTAGATTTATTAAATCTTAATGAAGATAAAACCAAAACAGAAAAAGAGAAGAAACGTCTTCGTATGAAAGTACATTTGATTTTTACGGTAGTTTTCTTTATCCTGATTATGGTTTTCAAAGCAATGAATGACAAATCTATTGTTTATTTGATCATGGAGATTGCAGGATATACTTACGGACCACTTTTAGGCCTTTTTGCCTTTGGAATTTTCACGAAGTTTCAGATTTCCAGAAAATACTCCATTCTTGCGGTAACTATTTTGGCACCTGTACTTACCTATCTGATCAATATGGCTGTTACCACGTATACTGATTACAAAATTGGTGTGGAACTGATTGTTCTTAACGGACTTCTGACCTTTATTGGCCTGTGGCTGGTAAAAAATAAACAACATTTAAGAGTCGTTTAATCTTTATAAAAAAATAAAAAGGCTGTCCTCAATTGAAGACAGCCTTTTTTATTTTGGTGAATGGATTCTTTATTCTTTAATCCATTTAACTGTTTTCTCTAAGTTCTTAGATTTAACTTTAACCAGATAATCACCTTTAACCAATTGAGACAAGTCAAAAGTACCAACTTTATCATGATTCAATTTATTATTAGCCTGAGTGAATACTAATTTCCCGCTTACATCATATACTGTCATATCATACACTTCATTTGAATTGGTAAATTTAATATTCAGAAGTCCTTTACTTGGATTAGGATACACTACGAATACATCTTTATTTGAAGCTGTTTCGCTCACTCCCAATGTCTGTGTGATCGTAAAGTTAATAGGGTTTATATTGTAAAATACATTCGTCTCTGCTGCCACCATAATTCTGGCCTGCGTAGTTGTTATATTAGGAATGGTAACGGTCTCGGAGCCATCATTTGCAGTGGAGCCTAAGATAAGTGTAGGATACGTAAGACCTCCATCTGTAGAAAGGAAAATATTTACAGTAGCACAATTTACAGGGAAGGCAGTTGTGTTCGCTACATCCCACGTTATGGTCTGAGTAGAATTACCTGCCCAGTTGACAGCTGTAGTAGGTGCAGTTACATTGAACGGCCCTGAATTTCCATCAACAGTAATAATAGCATCATCATTAGTAACTCCTGCACACCCTGCGTTATTATCTCTTACAGTCAGTCTGAACTCCATGGTTCTTGCATAGGATGGTTTAAATTCTCCTTTGGATACTGTACCGCTGATCACATCTGAAAGTTTCGGGAAATATCTGTAAGGAACGGTTACAGGTACATATGATCTGAATATAGCTGCATTTAATGTTGGTGCATTCCAGTCACTTGCCGGGCCTACATCATTCTGTTCCCAGCTGTAAGTAAGTGGATTGTTGTCTATATCTGAAGCAGATCCTTCTAATCTAAACGGTGTACTCTTAGGTATGGTATAATCACCTCCGGCATTTACAGAAGGAGGAAAATTGTTAGAAGAACTTGTTACCTGACATGATGTAGACTGAACTTTCGCTGTAATAGACTGGAATGATTTGGTATGGAAAGTAGGAATACTGTTCGGAGCTAAATTATTTGTACTTCCACAAATTCCTGCGTAGGCCATAATGGTAACTCCACTTCCGGGTTCTACAGCATTGGCTGCACTACGGTTACCTCCTCCACAACTTCCTGTGGTTGCATTGAAAGTATGTGGCCCTCCAAACTGGTGTCCTACTTCATGAGCTACATAATCAATATCGTAAGGATCACCAACAGGGTTTGGAGAACCGGTGATCCCTCTCCCTTTATTGGTTGCATTACAGATTACTCCTAATCCTGCCAATCCACCACCACCTGTACTGAAAGTATGGCCGATGTCATAATTAGCATTTCCTATCAGTAAATCAATCTGAGTCTGGCTTTCATTAATTAATGTACCTGCGGCATTATTTCCGTTAAAGGGATCTGTAGCAGCATTGGTAAAAACAACATTGGCTTCATTATCCACCAATACCAATCTTGAAGCAACTTCCTGCTCATACACTCCGTTTACTCTGTTTACAGAGGTTACAATGGCTGAAAGTGTCTGTGCAACAGTAGGTGTCGCAGAACCTGTTGCAGCTACCGCATATTCCCCTGTACAAGCAACAGCCAATCTAAAAACTCTAATTTGAGTTCCTACGCTTGGAGCTGTTGTTTTTTGAGCGTTTTTTTTTCCTAATGAAGTTTCATCCTCATCTTTTACTCCACAAGATCTTGGATTTTTATCAATCAGATCACTTTTCTTATAAATGATATAATTGTTGACATCCAATTTTGCATAAGGATCAATATAAGTATCACCTGCTACCACAGATTTTATCTGCGCATGGAATCCCAGTTCGGTAAAATCAAGTTTTATAGTAGCGTACTTATCATCAATTCCCTGTCCTGTAAAAGTAACAATCTGTGGAAACTGACTTGCCAATCCAGGAGCCATCACTGAAGATTTCCAAATCCTGAATTTCGCTTTCGTACCGTCCGGCATTGGCAGAACAATAATTGGTGCATTATTTTTACGATCGCTGTCTTTCAATTCCGGAACAGAATTAAAATAACTTTTCATTCCAGCCACATCCAATGTATAGGTCAGTGACTTTTCCGGTTGTACGGTTCTGTTTTTAGGATCTGCTTTAATGGACCTCTCACTGATTACTGTAAAAAAGTCCTGCGCTTTCCCTGAGGAAATGGATATGACAAATATCCCCAAATAAAATAATTGTTTAATTTTCATATATAATGGTTTGTAATTTTTATTACTTCAACTAACAAGACCAAAAACTAAAGAATAATCAGTTAAAGGTTCATAATTCAAATAATATTGAATTATAAAAATAGTTAAATTTATTCAAATAGTATATATTAAAATTCAAAAAAAAATGACATTTAGTAGCAAAAAAGCAACAATCAAGCTACCACAAAGCATTCAACTCAATACTTAAATTTTCTTTATTACAATAACTAATTTTATAGACTTTTGTATTTTAATTATATTTGATCCGAATGACATAAATACATTCAAAAATTTAACAAAATAAAAAGAAACAGAAATCAAAAAAATATGAAAAAAATTATCTCAATCCTCATGTTTTCATTAACATTTGTATGTATGAGTGCCCAGGAAAATTTTGAAGTATCAACATTAAGAATCGGCCCGTTTAAAGTCTTTATGCCCAAAGTTGAAGCTGAAAAAATTGCAGGAACAAAACTTACCAACTCTAATGGGGAGAAAAAAAACCTTGTAAAGTATAATGGAGAGACCATCCAGATTGATCTTTTCGACAATTATATTAATGAAGCCAATCCGAGTGTTCCTTCTATTACTTACATGACAACAACGAGTAAAAAATTTAAGACCAAAAGTGGAATTGGAGTTGGAAGCACCAGAGATGACCTTATCAATGCTTATAGAAATTATTCCAACTTCAGTGTACGTCCGGATTGGGATGACAATAGCAAACCTATCAAAGATTCCGGTTATTTTAATATTGAAGACAGTCAGGCAGGAACGTTGTTAAGCTTTAAATTTGTTAATAATATTGTTACAGAAATTTCCGTTTACCTCAATGAAGGCTGCTAAAAGCGGGAAAATATTCAAATAAATTAAAATCCGGATCTAAAAATCCGGATTTTTGCATTTCCATAAGCCGGTAAAAAATTGTAAATTCGCGTGCAAATAAATCAGACATAATGAGTAAAAGTATTGAAGAGCTAAAATCTCTTACTACGCAGATCAGAAGAGACATTTTAAGAATGGTTCACGCTGTAAATTCAGGACACCCGGGCGGAAGTTTAGGTTGTACAGAATACTTCACAGCCCTTTATGGAAAAGTGATGAACTATAAACTTCCTTTCACAATGGAAGGCAAAAATGAAGATCATTTTTATCTATCAAACGGACACATTTCTCCGGTATTCTACTCTACATTGGCAAGATTCGGTTTCTTCCCTGTTGAAGAGCTGAGCACTTTCAGAAAATTAGATTCAAGATTACAGGGGCACCCAACTACTCATGAGGGACTTCCAGGAATCAGAATAGCATCAGGTTCTCTTGGACAAGGACTTTCTGTAGCTCTTGGTGTGGCTCAGGGTAAAAAATTAGATGGTGATCAATCTCTTGTTTACACTCTTCACGGAGATGGTGAACTTCAGGAAGGTCAGGTTTGGGAAGCATTGATGTATGCTGCTGCTAAGAAAGTAGATAATATCATCTCTACTATCGACTATAACGGTCGTCAGATTGATGGAGATACAGATGATGTATTAAGCTTAGGAAATCTTCATGCTAAACTTGAAGCATTCGGATGGATTGTTTTGGAAGAAAAGAACGGTAATGATCTTGAAGCTGTAATTGCAATCCTTGAGAAAGCAAAAACAGAAACAGGAAAAGGGAAACCGGTATCAATCATTCTTCATACAGAAATGGGTTATGGGGTTGATTATATGATGGGATCTCATGCTTGGCATGGTAAAGCTCCTAATGATGAGCAGTTGGAAACAGCATTCAAGCAATTGTACCTAGAAGCTCCGGCTGATTATTAATTATAAATGATAAATTATTATTGATAAATGATGCCTCTAGAACTTTATACTATTATTAATCTGTCATCACTATTTATCAATTATCAAAAACTTTAGTAAAATGAAATATACATATACAGAAAAAAAGGATACTCGTTCAGGATTCGGAGCAGGATTAGCTGAATTAGCTGATAAAAATCCTAATGTTGTAGCACTTTGCGCAGACCTTATCGGTTCTTTGAAAATGGAGAAATTCATTGAAAAGGCTCCGGAAAGATTTTTCCAGATAGGGATTGCAGAAGCTAACATGATGGGAATTGCTGCAGGTCTTAGCATTACAGGAAAAATTCCTTTCACAGGAACTTTCGCTAACTTTTCTACTTCAAGAGTATATGACCAGATTCGTCAGTCTATCGCTTATTCTAACAAAAATGTGAAAATCTGTGCATCTCACGCAGGTCTTACTTTAGGAGAAGATGGAGCTACTCACCAGGTTCTTGAAGATATCGGTATGATGAAGATGCTTCCTGGAATGACGGTTATCAATACTTGTGACTACAACCAGACTAAAGCTGCTACTTTAGCGATTGCAGATTTTGAAGGTCCTGTATATTTAAGATTCGGAAGACCGGTAGTTCCTGTATTTATTCCAGAAGATATGCCTTTCGAAATCGGAAAAGGAATTATGCTTCAGGAAGGTACTGATGTAACGATTGTTGCAACAGGACACCTGGTATGGGAATCTCTTTTAGCGGCTGATGAGCTTGAGAAAGAAGGTATTTCTTGTGAGGTAATCAACATCCACACTATTAAGCCTCTTGATGAAGAGATCATTTTAAAATCTGTTGAAAAAACAGGTAAGATTGTAACGGCTGAGGAGCACAACTACCTTGGTGGTTTAGGAGAATCTGTTGCAGGTATGCTTGCAAGAAAAAGACCAACAAGACAAGAATTTGTAGCGGTAAATGATACTTTCGGAGAGTCTGCAACCCCTGCAGAACTGATGAAGAAGTATAAAATTGATGCTGCTGCAGTGAAAGAAGCTGTAAAGAGAATTTTAGCTTAAGATAAGCTATTTTTATATAGACAAAATCCGGCGGTTTCTTCGAAACCGCCGGATCTTTTTATTGGTTGATTTGTGAAAATTTGATTGTAAATGTATATAACCACCCCGTCAAAAATTCTTTGAATTTTACCCCCAAAAGGAAGGAAATGGTTATACTTCCATTTCTCATTGTATTAGTTTTTATCCTCCATTATTATTGTTCCGGCTGATTCATCGGAATTCCCACGGCAATCAGAACAGGGCATAATATTTCTCTGATGTAATCATCTTCTCTTCTGTCTGAAGCTTTTGAACCTGAGAAATAATTACTGATTCTGTAGTTTTTCACAAACTGATTTCTTTTTTTCCCAATTGAATAATAATGAGTTCCGCTTTCATTATTGACAAAATAGGTCATTTCATCAAAATTCATGAGCTTTTTAGACAAAAAAAGTCTTCTATAGACACACTTCTCTGATTTATTAAAAATATATTTCACAGGAACTCTGAAAAAAAGATCAAAGAGAAAGTACAGCATATAAATTACCCATATCCCCAATGCAATGTTAAACTGGTCCAGGGACATCTTATCCTTAAAGTAATAAATAACTGCAGGAAGAACAGTCACACCCAATCCCAGCCACCATACCAAAGTACGCAGGAAATTATAGTTGGGCATAAAGCTTATTTCACTTCCGTTTTCCTGAAACTTATAACGGTCTAGGATGTCCATTCTCAGGATTATTAATGTTCATAATATCTTCTGTTTCATTCACCATCTTCTGTATTCCCTTTTGTGTAAGAGCCTGGCCTATTGTAAGCTTCTTTTCTTTACCATCAACTTCAAAATACACAGACAGGATCACATTGGTAGTGATAAAACCCATATACTTTGTTGCCAGCACATGGAAGTTTCTGAAATTCTCTAATGGATAGGTTCTGGCCGGGACAAAAATGGTATGCTTCCCTGTAATCGTCATACGATCCATATCAATAATGAATTTCTTGGTGAAAAAATTAACCAGAATAAGTGCTACCACTGCAATAAGAACATAGCTAAGAGTTCTGACACTATTAAAAAGTAATCCTGCTACGATCAGAAAGAAAATACAAAGTACCATTACAAATACTGGCTGGTTTTTAAAAATATATTGATTTCCTTCTTGTTTATAAAATTTGTAATTGTTCATAATTAATATAATTGTTGTTTAAATGTTGGTTTCTTTCTGATATTATAGAGGTAGTGATTGATAAGAGGCTTCTGAGACAATTATTTTATCAGTCTTCATATGTATTATATATTTAAAGTGTTTTTTTAATTCGCATTCTTTTAATTGCCCCAGGTAGCCATCCAATTCAGATATTCACTTTTATATTCGTTATCATTAAGTCTTACAATAAGATCTTTTAATTCTTCGCTCTCAAACTCATAATCTGAGACCGTGAAAATCAGGAAAATATCTTTGCCCGTGATCTTTGTGAAAAAGTTTTCATTCTTAAGCTTTTCCAGCACTTCAATGCAGGTGGAATATAACTTAGTCTGAAAACCTTCAAACCATTGATCATCGTCATCATGTTTATCCAATTCTGCTCTAAGCTGAGTACAGATCTCATTGAACTCCTCATCGGCTCCTTTCATTTCATAGGTCCATTCTGCTGGTTCATATTTATAATAAAGAGCATCATCCTCATCTGCAGCTTTCAGTACTTTCATGGTATTGGTTGCAGGGCATACCGTCATTGCTCCTTCATCACTGTATAGTGCAAAGCTGTAAATCTCTTCTGATCCATGCTTTTCATACACTTCTAAAAAAGCCTTCCTGGCAGCATCTTCTATCTGCTGTTTCAAAATTTCAAAATCCATACTTCTTTTCTTTTTTAAAATGGGCGGTAAAATTACCTTTATCCTGTCAAATCAGCACATTATATTCTTTATAAGTAGAGCCAAATTCATGATTATAGCTATTCTATTTTTAGAATTTTATGATAATCCAAAGCTTCACAAATACGAATGAACATAAAATCAGAACTTTTTTGTAAAATTTTAAATGGATTTCTGATCATTTTTCATTCAAAAACCGCTGATTTTCCCCGAGTAACATCATTAAAAACATGCAAATACCTTTCAAATAAACTATTTAACCTTTGATTTCCAGCATCAATCTCACCTACTCCTCCATATTGTACAAAAGAATATATTACTTGAAAATAGCCTTTTTTCTTTTGAGATTTTCATCACGGGAACAAACCTCCCTTTATTCTTTTCCAAATTTCAAATATTTCACCAAACCTTCCGATTTATCCCCAATTTCATGTGTATTTGTGTACATAAAAAAAACAAGTCACATACACATTATATCCCTTTGAAGTGATGTGATAATTTTTAGTTTTGAAAACATCAACGTTGACGAAATACATTCTGCATGTTTACATTGTATGTGTACAGTACATGAAAATATGTGAATTATTTATCCCAATGTCAGGGTTTATATGACACAAATGATTTACACAACACAACAAAAAATGATCAACATGAAAAAGTTAATTGGTATGAAGAGTAATTACTCTTCTTTAGAAAACAAAAAAATGAAAAACCTACAGTCTATCAAAGGTGGAGATACTGCAATCAACTATGTTTCTACAAATAAGGGAGAAGTATATGACAAAGAAACCTGGGTAGATCATAAACTTTCATCAACTTTAGAAGTAGGATAAATTTGTCCTTATCTATCATACATTGTAAGGGAGGAATTATTTCCTCCTTTTACAAATAAGCACACTGTATTGAATCAATAAAAACGGATTATAAAATGAGACAAAATTTGATTTTGAAATATATAGGACCATTGTTCATTATTCCTTTTATATTCATTTCCTGTAAAAGTAAAAGCAATAATTATATTTTGTATTACAATAAAGTAAATGAAATTGACAGCATCTATAGAATCGCCAATCATCCAGAAAAGGCAATACAACAATACCGGAAATTATTCCGGAAATATAATCCGAGAAATCAAGATCATATTGAAGAATATGAGACGTATATTAAACTGGCTGATGAACATCAAAAAGATTTCGGAGGAAAGAGAAGTCTTTACAAGCTTATCCCCCTGATTGCTCCTTATGAAGGCTCTCATGAAAAGTATTTTGCATTGTTTCAAAAATATGGGATAGATAGTACTGAAGTAAAACAAAGAATTACAGACTGGAAAAAAGGTTTGAATAGACGATTGGTAGATTCTTTTAGTATTGCTTTTACCCGTGATCAGGCTGAAGGGCGAAAAGATCCTCAGCTCATGGAAAAGAATGACAGAATAAATACAGAGCTGATAAAATGGACTTTTGAAAACTATGGTTATCCTTCAATACAAAAAATAGGACTTATTGGAAATGATGATATATTTATGCCAATGCACCCCTTATTCAGCCATATGATAGAATCAAAAGAGTATAATTATTTCAAAATGAAAATGCTGGAGTATGTAAAATCCGGAGATTGCATTCCAAGAGATTACGCAAATATGGTAGACAGACATGATCTCCAAATTGATAAAAAAGAGATGCTATATGGTTCTTATCCAAGCTATAAATCTATCATTGATACTGTAAAAGTAAACCGAAACAGGAAAACCATAGGACTACCTCCTTTAAGATATGTATCTAAAATCAAAAACAAGTTGTGAAATGATCCTCATTATTTCCAACAACAATGAAAGGACGACCATGATAATCATCAAATGGCTCCTTGCCGCGAAAAAGAAATTTATACGCATCCATGAGGATGAAGTTTTTGAAATTAAAACTGAAAACAAAAAAATCTTTTTAGAAAGTAGCAGAAATTCCTTTTTTTTGGATGAAATTACCAGCGTATGGTACAGAAGAGGCAGATTAAAGATTAAACGTCTGAGATATGACAATGGTGCTGTGAATGCCCATATGAATGAAGTACAGCACTGGCTTGAAGATTATGTAAGAACCAAACTGGAGTCCAAGAAACATATCAATAAAGAAAGTAACAGTGATATTAACAAGTTATTGGTACTGGAAGAAGCTACAAAAGCAGGGTTAGACGTTCCGGAATATTTTTTGACTGACAATACTGATCAGGTTTCTTTGAATACAACCATTATAAAAACGATTGGAGGAAACCCAATATTGGATGATATTGATATGGATTTAAATGGTATCATGTATACCTCAACGGTACATAAGAGAGAAAAGATGAAGTTCTTTACCACATTCTTTCAGGATAAGATTGATAAAGAATTTGAAATAAGAACATTTTATCTCAATGGAAAGTGCTATTCGATGGCTATTTTTTCTCAAAATGATGAGCAAACCAAGACAGATTTCAGAAAGTATAATTTAGAAAAACCTAATAGAAACATCCCTTACAAACTTAGGATTGACATTGAGAAAAAAATTCATCTTCTAATGAAGACATTAGATCTTAATTGCGGATCACTGGATTTTATCAAAGGAAAGGATGGAAAATTCTATTTTTTAGAAGTCAATACTATCGGACAATTCCTTGGATTGTCTCATACCTGCAACTATTCGTTGGACAAAGAAATAGCTGACTACTTATGAAAATTAAAGTTAAAGAAAAAAATAAGCTTCCGCTTACTTTCCAATATATTGAAAAATTCAATGATCAGAAGCTCAAAAAAAACAATGATATTATTTATGTTTTAGACTGTGAAAAATATCAGACTAACTTCTATATCAGAGAAAAACCAATAAAATCACTGAACCGCCTATTATGAGGTATTTTAATATAAAAACACAAAATAAAGACATTAATTTAACGTATATAACTTCTTTGATTCTTTGCTTATTTCTTTCCGCCTGCAAAAATCGAAATTATATTGATTATTATAATAAAGTATATGCCATTGATAGTACACTTAGAATAAATAAAGATACTCTTGCTACCATCAAACAATATAAAAAATTATTTAAAAAATACCCACCATCACAAAATGACAGAATAGAAGAATACGAAAATTATATTAAATATTCTGATCGATATAATAAAAACTTCGGAGGACATCGAGGTTTAGACAAACTGATAACACAGGTAGCACCTTACTGGAAATATAAAAGAGAAGATTCCACTTTTTTTAAGCTTTATAAAAAATATGGAATTGATAGTATAGCAGTAGAACAAAAGATTGATCAATGGAAAAAAGGGTTAAATAAAACATTAATTGATTCTTTCAATGTTGCATTTGAAAGAGATCAATACAATGAACGAACTGGATCAATAGTAGAAATTAATGATAGAAAAAATACCAATCTTCTCTTATGGACATTTAAAAATTATGGTTTCCCATCCAAGCAAAAAATTGGCCTGACAGGCAACGATAACAAATTTATGCCTATGGGTGTACTGCTCAATCATATAGCAGGATCTCAGAATTATGAGTATTTTAAGGTGAAGTTATTGGAATATGTAAAGTCTGGTGAATGTACCCCTAGAGAATACATTGACATGGTAGATAAACATCAATATATTAATCATCTTGAAACTATTTATGGGATATTCATTCATTATTCCACACCTGATTTTAGTGCATCAGACTCAGCACGGATAAACAAAAACCGAAGAGCAATTGGATTTCCAAGCCTAAAA
The DNA here is from genome assembly GCF_033712365.1 of Chryseobacterium sp. JV558. Taxonomy (NCBI): domain Bacteria; kingdom Pseudomonadati; phylum Bacteroidota; class Flavobacteriia; order Flavobacteriales; family Weeksellaceae; genus Chryseobacterium; species Chryseobacterium sp. JV558. The sequence goes on along the minus strand of NZ_WJHU01000009.1, from coordinate 23,107 downwards.
CAATCTTCAAATATCACCAAAGATTTTCAAAAGAAAATGAAAAATAAAAATTGATACTGATCATTTGCCAAAATATTGAAAAAATATCTTTACCTAACTTATGAAATACTTTAATCTATTCTCAACGATCCTCATCACCAAAGGAGCCAGCAGAATTCTTATTTCGGATCTGCATAGAAATGTATCTGAACTCTATCCTTTAGAATTGCATGAGATTATTGAAGATCTGAAAAGCCACTCTATTGAGGATATATTGAAGGATTACGATAAAGAATCCAAAGTAATTGTTCAGGAATACATCAATCTCCTGCTGGAAAAAGAATATGGGTTTATCACGGAGAATGATTGGGATAGAAATTTCCCTCCTCTTTCTTACGAGCATCACGAGCCCAGTATTATTACAAATGTCTTTATAGAAATGGAAGATATAGAGCTGCTGAAAAAAATAAAACCGTCTATAGAAAACCTGGGAATTAAACATTTGGTTATTTACAGTTTAAAACCATTAACAATAAATGAATTCATAGAAATTGATGATACTTTTAAAACTTCAGTGCTGTCAGGAATAGAAATCTTTTCTCCGTATCATCAGGATACCAATCTATCTTTTATACAGGCTCTTCAAAAAAATACAGTCAGAATATACAGTCTCATTTTCTACAATTGTTCGAAACCTCCTTTCAAAGCTAAAGATGAATATAGATTCTCGCTCCATTTTCTTAAAGATGACCTGAAACTCTCTGCCTGTGGAAAAGTGGAACTGAAATATTTCAATACCAATATTTCTAAAGTCATAGAAGCTATGAACCACAACTCCTGCCTGTATAAAAAGATAGGCATTGACAGAAACGGTACTATTAAAAACTGTCCGCTGATGACTGAAAGCTTTGGAAATCTCCATAAACACAGCCTTGAAGAAGCAATTGCCCAGCCTGATTTCAAAAAATATTGGAATCTGACAAAAGACAAGATAAAAATCTGCAAAGACTGTGAGTTCCGATATGTCTGCACAGACTGCAGGGCGTATACCGAAAATGCAGAAAAAGCCAAAGATGGTGTCATTGTATCAAAACCTCTAAAATGCGGCTATAATCCCTATACAGGAACCTGGGAAGATTGGACAAAAAATCCTTTAAAGCAAAAAATTTTTCATTCGTTAGCAATCAGTTAGTATTTCTCATCCCCTTATATTCAAAAACGGCTTTTAAATTCTATTTAAAAGCCGTTTGTTATTTTATTGTAAAGTGATTATGTTCTTATTTGAAAAACTTCCATTTCGGGATAATGGCAAGCATTCCGAATCCTGTAAACAGGAAAAGGTTGGTAACATCTGTATACAAGAATGTAGACAGGTAATAATTGTGCATAAAGAAGTGCATCACCAATAAAGCCGGGAACATGATGATTCCTATTTTTCTGTAGAAGAACATCAGTACCAGCCCAAGCATCATCAATACATCAATTGAAAAAATAACATAGAAATACCACCTTGGGATCTCCAGATATTCATGCTGCAGATATTCATCCACATCTATTCCAAGCCCCATTATGGTAAACAACATTAAGGCGGCAAATGCCAGTACAAATCCCCATCCTTTCTTCGGATCTTCGTCAAAATAACTGTATTCTTCCATACCTACAAAAATAAAGAACTTATGAGAAATTTCATAAGTTCTTTTATAATTATTCGTTTAAAATTTGACTTATATAGAGATAGCGTTGATCAATCTATTTTTGTCACTTAGGAATTCTTCCATAGAAATCATACTTTCAGTTCTCATTACGTCCTGAATGTCATCGATCTGATAGATAATTCTTTTAGCATCTTCCGTATTCTTAGCTCTTACTTTACAGAAAATATTATATTTTCCTGAAATAACGCTAGCTTCAATTACGTTCGGTAACACTGACAATTCTTTCAATACTTCCTGAGTACGGTTTGATTTTGTCAAAAGGATACCTATGAAAGCTGTAAAATGATAATCAAGCTTACCATAATCGATATTAAGAGATGATCCCAAAATAATACCTGCATCTTCCATCTTTTTCACTCTTACGTGAATTGTTCCAGCAGAAACATCCATCTGCTTTGCAATTTCTGTAAAAGGCATTCTTGTGTTTTCTACTAAGAAATCAAGAATTTTCTTGTCTATTTCGTCCAGTTGATAGTTCATATTAGTTAAATTACAATTTCTTTAAAAAATCTATGTATTTTTTGCAAATTTACGAAAAATAATTTAACTAAAAAATATATATCAAACATTAACAATAATTAACACAGATGATAAAAATCATTAAAATATTCTAATTATTTGGCATTCGATTTTATAGAATCTGTTTTTATTTCACCTTTTGCATCTGAAGTTTTTTTGTCTTTTTTCTTCTTTTTAAACAAAGAATTGAAGCTTTTACTCCACACAACTCCTCCTCCATAGGCTTGATTTGCAGAACCGTTTGTACTCACCATCCCGATGTTCGTAGGCTTAGAATAAGCACGTATAACCAGCGTACCGTCGTTCTTTTTAGATAAATCATACTCTACAGACCCTTCTGTAGACAAATAGTTGTTTTGGGCACCATCTGTTTTCGATAACGGAATACCCAACCCAGTTTTTATATTAACTCTTGGGGAAAGCGCTACACTTAATCCCGCATTGGCTCTATCTCCAAAGTTTGAATTCTGGTCACCTTTTACATAATTCAGGTCAATCTGGAATTCGTTACTCATGGTATTAAGAACAGATCCCAACTGTTTAAGAAGCATATTATACCCTTGTGATTCTGCAACGTTTCCTACATTCACTTCTACTCCACCACTGTTGGACACATTAAAGGTACTCAGCAAAAGAACAGAACCGAATTGGAGTACTTTCTCTCCCTCCTGGCTCATCTTGGCAGCAAGCGTTTCTCTTACCTGACTGGACACATCCATAGCGGTAACATTAAGGTCAATATTAGGATCTACCAACGACTGGGTAATATGGGCCTGCAGCAAAATACTGATAGGCTGAAGTTTCCCCATACTCAGATATTCTCCAGCATTGGAAACCATTCTTATATAGTTGGCATTAATATCTAATGCAGGCTTCATGGCATCACCATCCCATCTGATACTACTGTTCCGTTCAATCTGGAATGTTTTATTAAGAATTGCCTTAGATACAAATGTTCCGTTATCTACTTTATAGGTACCGCTCATGGCAATATTCCCCTGCCTGTTCATATGGAACCTCAACGGATCGGCAGAACCTTTTACGGTAATATTTCCTACATCATCACCCACCAGTACATTTACAGTAGTTCCTTTATCTACAGCCAGATTGAAATCAATATTCATATTGGCTCCAGTTTTCTTCTTTTCTTCCAGGGTAATCAGACCATCTTTTCCTTCTTTCAGGAACCTCAGCATTTTAAATTCTTCCACATTGGATGTAGAACTTGAATTAAAGGTAAAGGTACTTCCATTAAGCGCCTTCATATTAGGAGTTGTAATACTTAATCCTGAAACTGGTCCATCCACGTAAAGATCTCCCTGTCCGTAAACTCTTCCCCAGAACAGGTCAAAATCTTTTTGGGTAGTATTAAGCATCAACAGATTGTCTGCTCTCATTACAAGGGAAACCCCCATGGAAGAAAGGGTCTCAAACTGGATCGCCCCGGAAACATTCCCTTTAGAATTGGTTCTTCCATCATGTACCTCTATATTGTTGAGGATAGCAAGCCCTTTGGTCAGCTGAATCACAGTGTCATCAAATGAATAATCTACTCCAGTAAACAAAAGCTTTAATCCGAAATCTTTTAAAGCAATATCACCGTTATAGTCCAGGTTGCTGAGCTTTCCATTGATTTTAAGGTCTCCGGTTGCTTTCCCTCTGAGGTTTGCGAAAACAGTCTGTACAAACTGCTGTGTAAATGACAGGTCAAAATCACGCATTTCTGCCGTAAGATCAATGATCGGAGAAGAAGTATTATTATTGACTGTTCCTGTCAGATTAAGGCTGTTATTTCCAAGTACTCCTGCAGAGTGAACTTTCACATCTATATCATAAACGTTCAGTGAGAAACCATTGGTAGCGGAAATAGAGATATCCCCCATATCGTTACCATTCATCTTAATATCATCAATGGTAAGATCTACCAGTGGCTGAAGCGTACTTTTATCCATCTTGATCTTGACACTTCCGTTGGCAAGACCTTTGATATCCATTGTATTTCCTCCGGACTGCATTTCCAGAAGTTTTTCTACAGAAAAGTCATTGATATCAGCATCTACATAAAAATCTTTTGCTGATTTAAATTGCGCTTCTTTAATAAACAGAGCACTTTTATCAGAATAAACCCTCAGGTTTCTGATATCAAAATCCCCGGTATTTCTTCTATAAGTAATAGAGTGATTCAGTTCAGGACTTGTATCTATAGCCCAAGTCACTTCATTGAATTTTACTTCGGTTGGCTCAAATCTGAATACATAATCACCGGCCGCATCTGTAGACTGATCTACATTAATAGTGTATTCTTTAAGCTTTTCATTAATTTCATCATCAGGACTTCCATGCTTAAATACGGTCGCTAAATGAAGCGTATTTCCATTCTCATTATTCCCTTTAAGCTCAAAATCTTTGATTACATTTTTATTATAAACAACCCTGTTGATCTTAGCATACAATTGCTGGTTAAGATCTGCCGTGTTAATTCTTACTTTAACACTATCCACCATCGCACTGTCTCTGTTGATATTTTTCCGGTCATTCACTTTATAATCAGGATTGGAAGCCGCCAGCGCTTGATCAGCATCTGTAATTTCTTCCTCCTTTGTCATCATATATTTCAAAGAAGCGGCATCCAGATTCAGAATCAGGTTGTTTGAATTTCCATCATACTCTCCATCTACAACAGCTCCCTGCGGTAATTTAAGTTCCGGTAAAAAGTAGTTGACTAATCCCTGCTGAACGTCAAACTTCAGTGCAAAATTCTGTCCGCGGTATAATTTTCTAGGCGGTGGTCCCACCAATATTTTTCCCACTCCGTTTTCTACCATTCCTGCAAGATCTGCCAGGTTGTACCTTCCTGATATTTTACCAGTAGCAGCTCCCGGAGCATCTACATCTATCACTCGGCCTCCTGCTTCTACAAAGGTTTTTAATTTGGCATTTGGAATAGTATATTTCTGAGTTGCTGTAGCAAAGTGCAGATTATTGGCATCCACATCTAAAGTAAGGTCATTAATGGAAGACATCGCCATCTTACCTTCAACCTGACCACTTACCACCTGGCTGCCAGGTTTATTGGTAAAATAGTTCATGTTCAGATAGGTAACATCCGCATTAACATTCATAGACACTCTTGAAGTACTGAAGTCTATTAATCCTTTGATTGTAGCTTTTGCCTGCTCATCATTAACGGTAATAAGTCCGTTGTATTTTTTATGATCCAATAATCCGTCCAGATACAGATTATTGATCGTTTTATCCATAATTTCAATGCTAGCAATCTGAGATTTGGTTGTCAGGCGCATCGTATTGACATCAAAGCTCTGTCCGTTAAGATCGAATTTACCAGATATCAAACCTACTGTCTTATTCTTTGTAATAACAGATGTATTAAGGTCCTTCACATCAAGATAACCGGAATATTTAGGCATTGCGGTACTGTAACCGGACAAAGTCAGTTTGGAAATTTTAGCCTGTCCTATTCCTGTCATTAAGTTTCCGCTATCTACATAGATCTGATCCGGATTTACTCTTGCTGTCCCGTTGTACTTTAATTTCCCGAAATCATCAGCAAAGTTTTTCATCTTTTTAGAGATAAAGGAAGGCATCATTGCTTTTAAATCCTTGTAAGTAAAATCTGTGGAAAGGTCTTTTGTTTCAATAGCAAAATGTCCTTTCAACAGGTTATCCACCTTCATTGTTTTGGTTGCAATATTGACATCGGGATTTCTAATCAGGAAATTCTCCAGATGGAACTTATTTAAAGGCCCCGTCATTGTTCCAGAAAGATTGAACGGCTTGATATTATCCCAGTTGGTCACAAAATACCTGATATCATAACCACTGATCTGGCTTCCCTGCTGAATGTTCATATCCCATCGTACCCTGTCAGCAAAATCTGACCATGATCCGTCATGAAGATTAAATTTAATATCTCCCTGAAGTAAAGTATGATCTGTATTCAGTGTAAGATCTTTTAATGATAAAAACTGTTTCGTTAAAGACAGTTCTGTTGAAAAAGTATCCACAATATGGGATTTTCCCCATCTTGTGGTCACAAATGACATATTATTGATCAAAGCCGAAACATTCGGTCCGTTGACTTTTACATTCGGTGCTTTTAAGTTGAATTTTGTCGCTGTAAGCCATTTACCCTGTTCTCCAGGAGAATTTTCGTTGACAATAGAAACTTTAGAATCAATAATTTGTACTCTTGAATTCAGTTGAAAAGGAGGTTTCTTGGGATCTCTTTTCTTTCCGTCATCAAAGAGTTCTGTAAATCTGACAAAATTGGATATACTGTCTCCTTTATAGGTGATTACTCTTACTTCGGCATTTACGAGGGTTAGGGAATTGAAGCTTAGAGAATTGCTTTTGCCTGAAATCGCATTCACAGCCAGAGATATCCAGTCCGAATCTGCACGGAATTCACGGGCTTTAATAAAATCAAACCCTTTATAGTCTTTTACTTTTAAGCCTTTTATCGTTACATCTCCAAAGTAGTTAACATCTACACTTTCGGTAGAAAACCCTGATTTGAAGTCTTTATTTACGATTTGAAGAGCCTGATCTGCTGCCCATTGCTTCGTCACCGGAAGATTGATAACAACCAATATACCTCCTACCAGAAACAAACCCAGCCAAAAGAGAATCAAGAGAAGTTTTGCCCACCAGGTATAGCTGGTAACATCTTTCATCGCCTGTTTCCCAAACTCTTCAGCCGTTTCCACAGGATGATGTATGGCATCTGAAGCCAGCTCAGATGCTTCTTTTACTGTCTCCCGAACTTTTTCTTCTACATTTTCGACAGTCTTCTGTACCTGATCACCTAGGTTTTCAGCTACCGATTTTTTATTCTCATTCTCGTTATTATTCTCTAACTTTGCCATTATTATGAGCGACTCTATAATTTTAGGTATTGAATCGTCCTGCGACGACACCTCAGCAGCTATCATCAAGGGAAATTCTATTCTTTCAAACATTGCCGCGAACCAGGCCATCCACAAAGAATATGGTGGTGTTGTCCCTGAATTGGCTTCACGGGCCCATCAGCAAAATATTATTCCCGTTGTTGAAAAATCTTTTTCCAAAGCAAATATACAACAAAATGCAATCTCAGCTATAGGATTTACACGAGGACCCGGACTTTTAGGATCTCTTCTTGTAGGAACATCATTTGCCAAGTCTTTGGCTATGAGTCTCAACGTTCCATTAATTGAAGTAAATCACCTTCAAGCCCATATTCTGGCCCATTTCATCGAAGATGCAAATCCTGTGCCGCCTACCTTTCCATTCTTATGCCTTACAGTAAGTGGCGGACATACGATGATTGTGTTGGTAAAAGACTATTTTGATATGGAAATCATCGGAAAAACCATCGATGATGCCGCAGGAGAAGCATTTGACAAAATCGGAAAGATTTTTGACCTCGACTACCCAGCCGGACCAATTATCGACAGACTTGCCAAGGAAGGGAATCCTGATGCTTTTAAATTCAACAAACCGAAGCTGGAGAATTATGATTATTCCTTCAGCGGTATTAAAACTTCGGTATTGTACTTCATTCAGAAAGAAGTCAGAAAAAATCCGGAATTCATTAAGGAAAATCTCAATGATCTATGTGCATCTGTACAGAAGTCTATCATTGAAATCCTGATGAACAAACTTGAAAAAGCAGCCCAAGATCTTAACGTCAATAAAGTTGCTATTGCAGGTGGTGTATCGGCCAATTCTGCGCTCAGAAAAGCAATGGAAGATAACAAAGAAAAGCTGGGCTGGAGTATTTTCATTCCTAAGTTTGAGTATACAACAGACAATGCTGCGATGATCGCCATGGTAGCGAAACTGAAGTTTGAAAGAGGTGAATTTACAGATTTGAGAACTTCTGCAACAGCAAAATACGATTTATGAAAATACTCTTAGAAGAAAAAATACTGGGAACGCATTCTAAAAAGAACTCAAAATATTATTGGGTATTAGAAACGGTTACAGGAAAAAATGAAGATGCGGAAAACGCTTTAGATTACTTTCCATCAAGTTCTGAGACAGGATATATTCAGGATATAAAAGAGGAAATTATAAAAAAAATAAATTCTGAGCATCTTTTCAGTTTTCCATATACTCCAAAGGAAGGAGATTATTTATCGATCAAAAATAATTTGAGAAAGCAGGAATATTTAAATCTGATTTTTATTAACAACATCTGGATTGAAGAAATATACATGTGTTCTTACCGTGATTGTGATACAGATATTTACACGACTATAAAAACAGGAGTTGCATTCTTAACTCAGGATATATGAAACTATTTTACGGAGAAATAACAGGTGACCAGATCATCATCAATGACGAAGAACAGCAGCATATTGTGAAAGTACTTCGTATGAGAGATGGTGAAGAGATTCATGTGACGGATGGAAAAGGAAAACTGGCTTCCGGAAAACTGTTTATAGAAGGTAAAAAAGCAGGTATCATAGTTTCTGAGATCAAAGAAAATCTCCCGGAATTTATCCCCAAACTTCATATTGCGATTGCTCCCACCAAGAATATTGACAGGATTGAGTTCTTTGTGGAAAAAGCGGTGGAAATGGGTATTTCGGAGATCAGTATTATTGTAACCGAGAAAACGGAGCGTAAAAATATTAATATTGATAAAATCCGAAAACAGGCTGTTGCTGCATCAAAGCAGAGTCTGAGATTTCATTTTCCAGTCATCAATGATGCGATAAAACTCACAGACTTTCTGAAAAATATTGACACAGAAGATACGTTTGTAGCACACTGTCATGAGAATTTGGAAAGAATTGATCTTAAAAATATTCCTCAGCTGAAACAGCTTACCTTTTTAATAGGTCCTGAAGGTGATTTTTCTGAAAAGGAAATTGCATTTCTGGCAGAAAATAGAATAAAAGCTGTCTCTCTTGGAAATCAAAGACTGAGAACGGAAACTGCAGGGGTTTTTGTAGCAGCGTGGAATTATTATAATATGATATAGACACACAACTGAGAAACTATAATTTTCTCAACTATTCATAAAAAAAGAGGAGGTTCGTAAACCTTCTCTTTTTTTATTCCTGTATTAATTATTTCCAATCAATATTATTTTCTTTCAGAAATTTATCAAAGATCTGCTGTCCGCTTCTGATTGAATTTACCGTCCAGAGGATTTTCATTCTTAAAAGCTTTTCTTCGTCTAGTTTGTAATCAATATCAGATTTGATCAGCTTTTGTTTCAGTTCATACATACAGATTGAAGCTGCTACGGAAACATTAAAACTCCTTGTAAAACCATACATCGGAATTGCCAGTGTTTCATCTGCAAAGTCTAGGATCTCCTGAGAAACCCCTTCCATCTCCGTTCCAAAAACTAAAGCAATGGGTTCCGTGATTTCATACTCAGGAAGCATTTTAGCATTATTTTCCAATGAAACCACCACAATTTTATATCCTCTGTCTTTAATACTCTGGAAGGATTCCATATTTCGGGGAAGTTTTTCTACTTCAACCCAGGTATCTGCGCCTTTTGTCACCCGAAGGTTGGGCTCAAAACTGTATTCTTCCTGCAAAGCGACTACTTTATGAAAGCCGCAAGCCTCCACAGAGCGTACAATTGCTGCTGCATTTCTAAACTGATAGACATCTTCTACAACCGGAAGTACAAAGTCTGAACTTTCCTGCGAAAAATGTTCAATTTTAGCCAGTCTTTCTTCGGTTAAAAACTGTTTTAAATATTCATAAGTCTGTGCTAAATCACTCATCTGCATTTAGTTATTTTTTCCAATAGCCCAATGTAACACCTACAATTACCATCTTATTTTTGTAAAATTTTGATCTAAGCGTTCCATTCATTTTCAAATCTTTGCAAATTAACGTAATTTTGACCTATGAACCCTAATCGGGCTCCAATTCTTAATTAAAAATAGTACATGAAGCGAAAAGTCCTGCTCATCTATACCGGTGGAACCATCGGAATGGAAAAAGATTATGAAACCGGAAGTCTCCGTGCCTTTGATTTTGGTAATATATTTGAAAAGATGCCTGAAATGAAGCTCATGGAATGTGAAGTCTTTGTTCATCCTTTCGCCAAACCACTGGACTCATCAGATATGGGACCTGAGGAATGGAAGATCATCGCCAATTATATTCTTAAAAATTATAATGACTACGACGGATTCCTGATTCTTCACGGAACAGACACGATGTCTTATACGGCATCAGCATTAAGTTTCATGTTAAAAGGATTAAGAAAGCCCGTGATCATGACCGGTTCTCAACTTCCGATTGGTGATCTGAGGACAGATGCTAAGGAAAATCTTCTGACCAGCCTTTATTATGCCAGCCTTTATGAGAATGATGAAGCAGTCATTCAGGAGGTTGCCATCTATTTTGAATATAAATTATTAAGAGGAAACAGAACATTGAAATATTCTGCCGAGTACTTCGATGCTTATGCAAGTCCCAATTACCCTATTCTGGGACAGTCCGGAGTTCATTTGAATATTCTTAAAGACAATCTGTTTCGTTGTGACCCGGCGGTAGAATTCCATGTGGATGAACATATTTCTGAAGATATTTTATTCTGGAGAATTTTTCCGGGAATGCACTTAAGTCATTTCAGAGAAATTCCTAAAATGAAGGTTCTTATTCTTCAGGTTTTTGGTTCGGGAACTATTTTCAGTAGTGAAAAAACTCAGGAAACACTTCAGGAAATCAGAAATAACGGAACGGAAATCGTAGTGGTAAGCCAGTGTATCTCAGGAGGTATCTCATTCGGGAAGTATGAAAACAGTAATATTTTTTCCAGAATCGGAGCGATCAGCGGAAGGGACATGACTGCGGAAACAGCTATTACCAAAGCAATGCACCTTATTGACAACCCAAGCTACCCGGGAAGCTTTGCAGATAATTTCACCAGAAGCCTTTGTGGTGAAATTACAGATTAAATTGCAAGAATAATTTGGATATTAAAGAAATTACACTATTTTTGCAATCTCAAAAAGAGAGGTGTCCGAGTGGTTGAAGGAGCTACCCTGGAAAGGTAGTATACGGGTAACTGTATCGAGGGTTCGAATCCCTTCCTCTCTGCAAGAAAATTAAAGCCTGTGCTAATGAAGCACAGGCTTATTTTTTGGTTAAAATTCTTTACTCGTATTCAATTCTCTACCTCATAAGTATTTATACTCAAAATCATAATTGGTAATTTATACTATACAACATCTGCCTTGTTCTTCGTTACTTTGAACTACAATCTAATCAACTAAAATCCAGATCAATATGACATCAACAAGTGTAAATGCAAATTCTTCAGGTCAACTCGTACTTGGAAACGGAGCTCAGTTTTGGGTATATCTTTCACCTCAAAACGACACCGCCAGAATGATCTCTACATGGCGTGTAACATTCTCACAGGGAAATTGGAGCGATACCATTTCCAGTGAAAATCCAACCAAACAAATTCAGACTCCCAATCTTTCCGGGATCTTTGAGATTAAGGTAGAATTACTAAGCGGATCTACCGGTACATGGCGCCAGATTCCACCTCAGAACGGAAGTCATAATGAAATAGGCTGTAATTCTAACTGTGCTTCGATGGTAGGTATTGTTGCTGACAGCACCAACCCTCCTATCGGCGCTATTAATGCCCATTTTTGGACGACATGGGATGCCATGTGTAAGACAGGGCAAAACTAAACTATAAATAAACCAGTCCATAAACCAGATTGCCACAGTATTTTGCATACTGTGGCAATTTACTATTCTCCGGACAGAAGCGTATTAAAACATTTTTTTTATGCTGGATGATGAGAAAACTATTGAATCCAGAAATTTGTTTATTCCCTTTTTCACTACATTCGCTTATTCAAACAGGACTTTTCAATATGTATAAATTCAGAACAATATTCTCTTTGCTATTATTTTCAACGTTCTTTCTATTCCCGCAATTGGCGAAAGCCAGTGCCTACTGGATAGAAATTCACGGATCGGGAAAATTAAAAGACCCTGTAAAAGTTCAGGTTTTTTATGGTTTTATTGATGATCTTAGTGAGCGCCACCGAACCACTGGACCGGAATTTAATGAAATCAAAAACTTCCGCTTTTTTATACTTAATACCAAGGGAGAAAAATCAACACTTGAATTGCAAATGAAAGAAGATCACTGGGAAGGAACTTTCACACCTGACAACGAGGGAACTTACCGGATTTTAGGCATGAATGACCAACTTCCTGTTCTTCTTCGTTCTAAGAATCCTGACGAAAATGTACGTCCTATTGATTTTATATGTGGTGCTTATCATGTAGGGAAACCTTCGGAAATGGTATCGCCTGCTCAGTTCATGGATATTCTTCTTCAGGAAAAAAATGGCATTTATACTATTTCTCCGTACAGAAATAGGAAACCTGTTGAAAAAGGAACGGCCATCAGGATATTTAACCCCGAAAACTGGGAGAAAAACATTTCTGTTGATGAAAATCATCAGGCAGTGTTTAAACCCACTCTTTCAGGGCTCTATGTAATCCGACAGGACTGGAATGATAATACTCCCGGAACTTTTCAGGGGAATTCTTATGGAAAAATACGTTACCGGAATAATTACTGCCTTTGGATCAACTGATCTTATCTTAATCATAAAAAATAAAAATCCCGAACATATGCTCGGGATTTTTTCAATTATAATAATTATTTAAAACTTTAAAGAAACACTTCCAAGAAAACGTGCCGGAGCCTGTGGTGTCAAACGTACAGACCATGCTTTTTCATTGGTTATATTATCGAATTTCAATCCTACTCTATATTTTGGCTGATCATAGAAAATCCCAAGATCAAACATTTTATAAGATGGAATGATCACTTTAGCTGTTTGTGTATTGGTTTGATAAGAAGATGAACCCATATTTCCTCCTCCACCTATTCCAAGGCCTTTTAATTTTCCTTCAGAGATCCGGTAGCTGATCCAGAAGTTATACATATTAGCAGGACCTGACAATGCAGGTCTTAACCCGTCAACAGAAGGATTAGCATTGGTATATTTACTGTCATTATAAGCATATCCTGCCACAATATTGAACCCATCAAACGGATTGGCAGTAATTTCGGCTTCTATTCCTTTGCTTAGCTGCGTTCCGTCCTGTATTGAATAGTTGACATCATCAGGGTTGGTTCGCAAAATATTATCTACACGAATGTTATAATAGCTTAAGGTTCCTACCAGTCTGTGATTGAAAATATCCGCCTTCACTCCAAATTCCAATTGATTGGCATATTCCGGTCTGAATGTATTTCCATTGATATCAACACCGCTTACATTATTGAAACCATTCATATAATTTCCAAACAAGGAAACTTTATTTTTCAGTATTTCGTAAACGATTCCCATCTTAGGTGAAAAAGCGGTCTGTCCATAGGGACCTGACTGGGTTCCACTATTGCTTAAACCTCCTTTAATTTCCCCTGTGGTGATATCATAGACTCCTTTAAACTGAAACCTGTCTACTCTCAAACTAGCCATCACCATAAGCTGGTCTGTGATATTGAATACATTCGATACATACGCAGCATAGGTATTATCGCTATTGTTTTCTTTTCTGAAAGCAGAAGTTGCTGTAAGAGCATCAATGATATTCTGATTCACTCTGAAATCCGCTGAAGGGTGAACAAAATTGAATACTTTGGTATTGGTATGGTAACGGTCGAAGTGATTGGAATTGTTATAATAATCCAATCCTACAACCATTCTGTTTCTGAAACGTCCGATATGGAAATCTCCGATGAAGTTCTGCTGGATGTTCGTGGCAATAAATGAAGTTGTTCCTACCATTACCTGAGCAGTTGCTGTAGAGTCTGTCTTTCCGTTAATCGCAGAAATATACCCTTTAATTGTTGATCTTGCACGCGATAAGATGGTCTGGGAAGTCCAGTTTTCTGAAACTTTATAGTTCAGCTGGGCAAAAACATTCATCATCTGCGTTTCATACGCCAGATCATCTCCTAAGAATTTTTTATAATACGGAAACTTCATATCTGCAATAGACTGAGTTTTGTTACTTCCTGTATAAGGATTAAAACGAACAACGGATGTCCCTTTTGCCTGATTAAACTCTACGTCAAGAAGAAGCGACATACGATCGTTGATCTGATAAGAGAAACTAGGTGCAATCGCTAAAGAATTGGTAAACCCAAGATCCTGAAAACTCTTTTCAAAAGTTCCAGCTGCGTTAAGACGAAAAAGAGCAGTTCTATCTTTGTTAACAGGAGTATTCACATCTACTGTCAATCGGTTATAGCTCCAGCTTCCTCCCACATAGCCAACTTCACCGCCAAATTTATTATAAGGTTTTTTCGTCACTCTGTTGTAGACTCCACCGTAGCTGCTGGCTACACTTTTCCCGAATAATGTAGCTGACGGTCCCTTGATAGCCTCTATACGTTCAAGGTTTACGGGGTCAATCACTGAAAATGCGGCTCCTGCCACTCCATTTCTTGCATTAGGTTCTGTTTCGAATCCTCTTGAGCGGAATGTCACCCTTCCCTGGTTGGCAATCATAGGCACTCCTGCTCCCGGTACATTTTTAGAAATACTTCCCAGATCTACAGCAACCTGTTCCTGAAAAAGTTCTTTTGTAACGGTATTGTATACTTGTGGATTTTCTAAGTTTTTTAAGGGTAATCTTGCTACAAATCCGCTTTCTTTTTTGGAAAACCTGTTGGTATTTTTCATGATAACCACCTCCTGTATCGCCTGAATATTTTCCTTGGTAAGCTGATAATCCAGTTTTGTATCTTCTCCTGTTTTAACCTCAACAGGAAGACGGATTTCTTTACTTCCCAGAATTTGTAATTTTAGGGTATAAGAACCCGCATTAAGGTTTTCAAAATGATAATTCCCTTCATCATCTGTCAGGGTTTGTCGATCTGTTTCAAGTAATGAGACTGATATTGCTCTCAGCGGCTGTCCGTCCACCATACTCACTTTCCCGGTTATTCCTCCATGCAAGTCCTGTGCATACAGCGTTGCAAAGCTCAGAAGCGAAAAGAAAAGGATGAACAGCTGCTTAGACCATTGTATGTTGTGATGGGTAGGTATATCATTTTGGGGAGTAGTTCCAGAATGATTCATATGCCCTGATAAGAGCACACATTCATTTGATTGTATCATTTTTCCAGCCTTATTTAAAATAATTATAAATAAAGGTGCAAAATAAAGGATTAACAAATTCTCTCACAAAATTAATTTAACTATTCTAAATAAATTTTAAATGATATTATTTCGTTCTGAAAATTAAAGTATTAAAACAATAGCATACAGCCGATTACAAGGAAGTTGGATTTATCTCAATTCATGAGTTATCCACTTTTCCACAAGTTATTCACATTTTATCCACAATCATTATTTTGATTCAGAAAATTCATTCCTAAATCTATCCCAAATCAAGCTTTTATTTTGTCTTGTTTTTAAACAGTAATAAAAGTTTTTGAATAAACATTTTATGAGTAAAGCCTCTAATTTTGAGATCTTGAAGTATTCTCTCTGCGTATCAATGGTATTTTTACCCACCTCATGGTATCGCAGTCATTTAAAACTAACAAAAAAGCAGTTATCCATGATGTTGAGCATAAAGAAAATCTTTGCAGGATTATTTTTAATGGGCTGTGCAGGCTCAACCTTAAAAGCACAGATCAGTCCACCCGGATTGGGAGATGCCAATAATGCATTCTGGTCTGCCTTCGGAGTCAAACGACAGCTGGATTCTTTGGGAAAGAAGCAAGCGTTAAGTTATGTTGCTATCGGAAGAAAAAGCAGTCCGGATAATCATAATTTATTTTCAAAACAGGCAATCATTGTCTTAAATCACGAAGTGTATCATTCTTTTGCACCACACCAGCAGTATAGCTATGCTTTGAGCTACCGCCGGCAGCCACAGTATGAAAGTACAGCACCTTATGATAGGGAAAATACAGAACAGGAATTCAGAGTTTACGGAAGATATGCCTATACTTTTGACTTTGGAAAGAAATGGAAACTAAAAAATATGGTGCGTCAGGAGTTCAGGAAGTTTTTTGATGCAGACTTTCATCAAGTAGAGGAAGATTTTCAATTCAGAACGCGTATCAAGAGCCAATTAACCTATAATTTATCTCCTAAAAACAATCAAAAACTTGCATTGAGCGCAGAAGCACTATTTTCCATCAGCCATCTCAATGAACCTGATCCGCAATGGGGTTCTTTCGGGTATCGTGAAATGCGAATTGCAGCTTACTATATGTTTACGATCCCCAACTCTCCTTTTACCGTAGATATAGGATATATGGATGATCTGATCAGAGACAGCAGAAGTATTCATCATGGAGGAGTGCATTACCTGGCGGCAGACCTGATCTGGAATATTCCTTACAGAAAGAAATAGTAAAAAGAATAATTCTATACCATCACATACAAAATCCCAGTCATCGCTGACCGGGATTTTTGTTTGAAACATAAGTTTCTCTGCAATATAATTAAGTATGAATGTTTGGTGTAAAATTTTAGTTGCACAATGTCAGAAACTGGCGGCTCAATTGGACATTGAATTTGGCTTCAGCTCTTGAACGGGCATAAATAGTTTGTTTAAAAGCATGTACCGTCTTTAGTTTCTGATCTATGAATTCTGCAATCTGGACAACAGAAAAAAGAAAGTCTCTGTATACCGCCATACTCACCGTCTGACCATAGTATGGCAGGTAAGCTTTCAAAAAAGGAATGGCTTTCTGATGACGATTGTAACTGATACAATATCCTACTCCTTCCATAGAGGTAATAACAGCATAATGATTAATATAATCCTGAATATTTTTGGTACCATCCAAAGCATTGGCATTTGTAGAACAAAACTTATTGATCTTATCCAGAATATGCTGGGCATACTCCATCATGGAAATATTTTTAAATTCAAAAACCTGGTTCATTCCATTGGATGGAGAATTTCCGTTTTCACAATCGATACAGAATGAGATCCCGATTTTTTCATGATAAGGAAAAAAGCAGTCTTTGACTTCAATAGAAGCATCCGGCTTTAGTATATCATCTGTAAAATTATAATAGACATATGGACTGTAAAGTTCAGCAAGAGCTTTCAGATAGTCTGTTTCGCTGGTATTATGATATTCTTCAAACCATTTTTCAAGGTTATCGTAATAATTACTTTCAAAGTCGTTAAAGTTTAAGTAAAATGGCAATTCCATAGCTCTGTAATTTTGATATGACAAAGCTATATCCGTAATGCGACAAAACTTGACGTAATATATTTTTCGTAAAATATTTTTTGGTCAGGAGTCAATTTTGTTTCGCAAAGTCAATAGTGAATATGATTTTAACGCTAAGGATCGCAAGGTTTATTAATAGATAAAGCTTATTGGTTCTCAAAGGCATTTCATTTAGCAGAGAGACCTACTTTTTCTTTGCTGAGTGAAACGCCTTTGCGATCGAAAAAATAATAAGATAGTATAGAAAAATTCGCGAACTCTGCGTTTAATAGTATGCATTATCCCTAGATCCCGTACCCCGAACTACTTATCATAATTCTTCATCACATACTCAAAGTAGTGAATCATTTTCAGGTAGTTTTCAATACTGAGATATTCATTGGTGCTGTGAATACTTTGCTGTTCTGCACTGTTGATCTTAATCGGCATGAATCTGTAAACATTTTTACTTACAATCTCATATTTTCCTGCATCAGTTCCTGCCATCGTAAGGTATGGAGTGACAATAGCTCCGGGATGTATTTCCTTGACTCCGGCTTCTATCATTTTAAAAGCTTTTGTATTGGTCGGAGAAATTGCAGAAGCTTCTCTTGTATTGTCAATTTCTTCTACCTCAACATCGAAACCTTCAGTTGCTTTAGCAATATGATCCCTTACATCCTTTACTGAATTTCCAGGAAGTAATCTGAAATTAACAACAAATTCTACTTCAGGAGAAAGCACATTGGTACCATCACTCCCTTTCATCATCGTCAGGGCAGTCGTTGTTCTTACCAATGCGTTGGTTGTATTATTTTTAGTAAGTTGTGAAATTAATACCGGTTTTAAAAGCCACTGATTGGCGAGTGCTATTCTTGTTGTAAAAGGCATTTCACCTCCTATATTATTAAAAAACTCTTTGATTAAGGGAGTGATCACAGGTTTCATTTGGTTGTCTTCCAAACGCTGCATGATAACAGCTGCTTTTCCGATAGCACTTTCCATGGGAGGCATAGAAGAATGTCCGCCAAGTCCTTTTACTTTTATTTTTGCGGAAAGAAAGCCTTTTTCAGCACATCCTACAACAGCAACATCTGTATCTATCCCTGCCACATTTCCTTTTCTCATAATTAATCCGCCTTCGTCATAAACGGCATCGAACTTCAAGCCTTTTTTCTTAAAATAATCTGCAATCTGGATGGCACCTTTTTGCCCGCCAACTTCTTCATCAAAACCAAACGCCAGATAAATATCACGTTGTGGAATCTGTTTATTTTTAATCATAGAATTCATTGATTCCATTAAGGAAAATAGCATTCCTTTCATGTCTATTGCTCCTCTTCCATAGATCCTTCCATTCGCTACAGCTCCGGAGAAGGGAGCAAAATCCCAGTCTTCTGCTACTTTTGCAACAGGTTCTGCCGGTTTATCATCCGGACGGAATATATTTTCTTCATTATTTTTTATATCGGCATCTCCCGGAGGAACAACGTCCATATGGGAAAGAAATAAGATGGGCTCCAAAGCAGGATTGCTTCCTTTAAGTCTGAACACCAATCCGTACTGATTCACCTCAACGTTTTCCGTATTCTGATATACTAATGGATACGAGGTTTTTAGATAAGTTTTGAACTGATCAAAGGGTGCATAATCGAATTCACCCAAACTTCCTGTAGAAACGGTGGGAACCTTTATTCCTCCCGACAGCCTCATCACTGCAGAATCATTTTTTATGGGTTTCCAGCCTTCGCCTGCTCCTGTATTATTTTTTTTAAACGGATAGGTATACGTTTTAATCAAGACAACAGCGGCCAGAATGACAATGATTCCCAGAAGGATTAAAAGGACTTTTTTCATAGCAGATAAGTTTTGCGAGGTGGTTTAATCCTATAAATATAGCAAAGTATTTATGGTTTAACAATTTAAAGCCGGCTTTTTCAGTCTCAAAAACTATTGAATGCTGTTTTTTCAAATTTTAAACTGATAAAAAGTACATACACCTGTCCCCATTATGAAAATCAGATCGTCATAAGAATAAAAAAATAAAAGTATGAAGAATATTCTGCACATTATTTCCAGCGCAAGAGGAGAACTGTCTTATAGTAATAAATTGAGTTCTTTCATCTTAGAAAAACTTTTACAACAAGGTAATATCAACAAGATTACAGTACGGGATCTGGTTAAGGAAACTCCACCTCATGCAGATGAAGTATCTATTCATGAGTTTTATAAGCATCCGGGATTATATGATGAACAAAGTCAACAGCTTCTTTCATATGCCAATACGATTGTGGATGAAGTGCACCAAGCAGATATTATTGTGATTGGAACTCCTGTGTTTAACCTGGGAATTTCCACTCCTTTAAAAGCATGGCTGGATCAGCTGATCCGGGCGGGAGTTACTTATATTTTTGATGAACAGTGGAATCGTGTTGGTCAGTTTAAGGGTAAAAAAGTATATCTCGCGGTGGCTTCCGGTGGCAGAAGTGCTGAGGGTGCTCCGGATTATATTTCTGCGTATATCAAAGACGTTTTTAGAAGTTATACAGGAATTACTGATGTGGAAACGTATCGTATTGAAGGGACTATGGAGAGTGGTTTTACAGCCGATTATGGAAGTATTCTGAAAGATTTTTGATTCTAGCCACAAATCTCTTAAAAGAAGATTTTTTTAAACGCAAAGTTTTTTATTGTTAATACTGAATATAAGGGAGCGAAGAAGGAATTAACAAGTTGATTGGATGAAGCTTTGCGATTTCAAATAATGATTATTATTTGTTTTTTAACGCAAAGGCGCAAAGTTTTTTTATCCTGATGTATATTTTAAGGCGCAAGAAAATCAAAGATTTTCAGCAAAGAGAGTATGATAAAACCTGAAAAATTTTATTATACTCTCTTGACGCCTTTGCTGCTTACCAATCCTGAAATAAATAACCTTTAGTTTTTAATTCAAAATTTCGTTCATGTGGGTTAGAATGATAGGTTTCCCATCAGTGATTACAATGGTATGTTCGTGTTGAGCCATATAACCGCCTTTATTTCCTACCATTGTCCATCCGTCTTTCAATTCTACTGCAAGATTGGAATCAGTGGAAATGAATGTTTCAATGGCCACCACAGAGTTTTTCTTAAAACGTCTGGAATCAAAACGGTTTTTGTAGTTCAGTAATTCATCGGGTTGTTCATGTAAACTTCTGCCTACTCCATGTCCGGCAAGATTTTTAATAACCTTAAGCCCTCTTTTCTTCGCCTCCGTTTCCATTAAATGCCCTATGTCCGCGATTTTCACTCCACCTTTTATATTGTCAATGGCTTTCTTTAAAATATCTTTGGAAGCTTCCACGAGTTTCTGATGCCCATGAATATCTTTTCCGATGACAAAAGAGCTACCGTTATCGGCCCAATATCCGTCCAGTTCGGCAGACACATCAATATTGATCAGATCTCCTTCTTTCAAAATCCTTTGATCAGTCGGAATACCATGGCAGAATTCATTATCCACGCTGATGCAAGTCCAGCCTGGAAATCCATACGTCAGATAAGGCGCTGACTTTGCCCCGAAACCTTCCAGTATCTTGGCTCCATATTCATCAAGATCTTTTGTGGTCATGCCTGGTTCAGCATACTCCATCATCTTTTTCAAAGTATAGGCAACAGCTTCACTTACTTTTTGCATTCCGATCATCTGATCTTCGGTGGTAATTGACATAGTTTTATTTTGATTGTTATTGAGAACTACAAAGTTAGGAAATTAAAATATTCTGATATGATTTGTTTTAATTCCTAAAATTCGTGTATTATCAGGTACTTTAATATCCTTCTACCCCTTTACCACCCCCTCTACCCCCTTGAGTAAGGGGGTAAAAGGACTTATGAACGGTCTGGAGGCCGTTAATGAAGTAGGTGGAGCCCCTTCGGAACATCCTCCACCTACTTGATAAAGGGACTCGAGAGAATTACTACAGTGGTCAGAGGTACTTTCTAAGTGGCTATAGAAGTGGTTCATAGTATTTTGATAAGGATGTAAAAGGGCTTTTATAAATAAAAACCACTGCTTTTTGCAGTGGTTTTTGTTTTATTCACGGACGTTCACGTCAGCGGGGATATTATAACATATTGTACCTCTTTCTAATTTAAGAGTCTGAAGAATTTAATTCATCCATAAAATCTCTGTTAAAAGGATTTGTTGGCTCATTCACATAAATAAGATCTAAATATTTTATTATATCAAAATCATCATAATTAAAATTGATCTTAATTAAATGAAATGATGCATTCCTCGGTATTCTTTTTTTATAAAAAATGGTAACTATATTTTCTAAAGTTAGGTTTTTATCCTTTTTGATTTCTTCTATAATTTCTAAATGTTTCATTATTTAATATCGAATTTTTTTGAACTTTGAACTCTCCCAGTTGCTTTCCCAGTTGCTCTTTCTCCATAATAACTAATTGATTTATATCCCTTACTTTTCGCCCAAGCTTCAATACTATTCCTATAATCTTTTATCCCGATTTTACCAGCGTATTTTGCATAAGTTTCTTCTAATTTGGTTCCTTCCCTAAATATCTCCGTTGGTATTATATCAACTTTAACATTTACATGAGTCCCTTGTGGCTCTAAATTGGTGTATATAGTCATGTCTGGGGCATCACCTTTTCCTTCAAATGAAAAAATAGCAAATTCATCTCCTATCTCTTCAATACTAAAACCTAGGATTGTAGAATTCTTTGACTCCACTTCTACTGCAGTTTCTACTACATTTGCAGCTTTAGTTGCTCTTCCATACCCCCCAAACATATTATAGCCCCCACCGCCAAAATCTAACATTTCTTCTCGTTTGCTATTTCCTATTAATCGGAAAATCCTATCCATTTTTGTTTCCCCTTGATTATAGAATGGACTTGCTTGCCATTGACGATAAGAATTTAATCCTCCATATTTATCTGTATTTGTTTTAGAGCTGAATTGATTTACAAACCCTCCTTTAATCTCATTCCAAAGCCTAGTAAAAAAATTATTCGTTTTTCGCCTTACAGTAATTACAATTTCTTCTATATTATAGGTTTTTCCATCTGTTCCATCTCCAGGTCCCACTGATGGCCCTCTACCATCAGGATCAATAAAGCGAATTGGATTATTAAAAACATAATTATAGGGTGACCATCTTCTCATTTGGTCAGCCAAGGGATCTACAACACCCCATCTACCCAAATCCGGCATATACATTCTGGCTCCGTAATCAAAAAAAACTGTTTCCTGAAGCTCTTTTCCGTTGTACTTATTATCTAATACACGAAAAATTCGAGGAAGAATTAGTTTTTAAAAATTAAGTAACAGTTTCGATTTTGAGGATTTATTAATTTTTTTCCTTTAATGATAAAGTCCTTTTTTTCTTTATGAGCAACACTATCCTTTCCTTTTAGTGAACTAGTATATTGTGAAATTAAACCTAAAGTATCATTTTTAACTACCCAAATTCCAGATAATTGCTCTACAGAACTAGGATATATTAAAATAAATCTATTGTTTTTTTCAACTAAAAGTATATTTAAAGGAGCGTCTGTAGAGTAGCACTTATTCTCATATCGTCCAATTTTGAATTTAGAATTACAACTAAATAGAAATAGACAAGAGAAAATTATTAAAGTATTTTTCATTTTTTATAATATGTTTGACCAT
>NZ_WJHU01000008.1:0-161743 GCF_033712365.1 Chryseobacterium sp. JV558 | reverse complement strand
CCTATACCATACCCAACTGAAACCTAACTCCAAAGCAAGCACAAACATACAATCCCAAACATCAGTAATAAGCAATAAATAATAAGTAATCATTAATGAATAACTGTTCCTATTGCTACCAGTATCAAACGCTTTACATTGATCATTCATCACTCATCAATCATCATTGATCATTTATCATATCTCCTTCCTTGTCACTCGTAGGAGTCTAAACAAATACATTATTCTATTCTATCATCAAGTATATCTAAGATTATCAAATCACTTAAGTATTAAAAAACTTCTGTAGTATTCCTTAGAATCCTTTATACTCTGATCAATGTGGCTGGATTCCTACGAAATGACATAATTGGGATAGTAGATCTTAGAATGTAAATACTTACAACTCCTAGCCCCGCAACCCGGATCCCGAATCATTTATCATTCATAACTTATCATTTATTATTCGTCTCCCTCCTAGCCCCGATAGTAATGGTTACCCCGCAACTTAAGTAGGAGAGCCGATGGGTTTGAGCGAAGGAAAGCCAGGCGTGAGGAGTATGAATGGATAGCGGGAGAAAGCTCCTGAAATACCAGCTGTTATTCACTAAACTATTTCCTTATATAAACCTGTTTTACTCGAATAAATTCAATAAGTTTGTATCAGTTTTCCAAAAATAATTATAATGTCAGGAAACATTCTGATCATCGATGATGAGATCAAACTCCTTAAGTTACTGGGAATAATCCTCTCCCAAGAAAATTTTAATGTAAAAGAAGCTTCTACGGCACGTTCAGCAATGACAATGCTGGAGCAATATGATTTTGATGTTGTTTTAAGCGATGTCCGTCTCCCTGATGCTTTTGGAGTAGAATTGATAAAGTCTATTAAAAGCAAATATCCTCAGTTGGAAATTATTCTGATGACCGCATTTGGAAATATTACGGATGCAGTACAGGCGATGAAGAATGGTGCTTATGATTATCTTGTAAAAGGCGATGACAACGAGAAAATCATCCCGTTGGTATATAAAGCGCTCGATAAGGTAAAAGATAATAAATCAAGAGTTGTTCAACAAGTTGTGATCAAAGGATTTGACCAGATTATTGGTAAATCACCTTTAATTCTGCAGGCTAAGAAGCTAGCTGAAAAAGTAGCTTTAACGGATGCTGCTGTTCTTCTTACAGGGGAAACAGGCACAGGTAAAGAAGTTTTTGCCAGTGCCATTCATGAAGGGAGTGACAGAAAGAAAAACAGCTTTGTGGCAATCAACTGTTCAGCATTTAGTAAAGAGATTCTGGAAAGTGAGCTTTTCGGCCACAAGCAAGGGGCTTTTACAGGGGCGATAAAGGATAAAAAAGGGTTGATTGAAGAAGCCAATGGAGGAACTTTGTTCTTGGATGAAATTGGTGAGATGCCCATAGAACTTCAGGCTAAGCTGCTCAGGGTTTTAGAAACCAGAGAATTTATCAAAATGGGAGAAACGAAAGTTTCAAAATCTGATTTTAGATTAATTGCAGCGACCAACAGAGATCTGGAAGTCGAAATAAAACAGGGAAACTTTAGAGAAGACCTCTATTTCAGACTGAATGTATTTGAAATTAACCTCCCTTCTTTGCGCAATAGAAAAGAAGATTTGAAGGTACTTGCGAAGAACTTTATTGATCTTTTTTCTCACAAACTTCACCTGTCATCTGTTCAGGTGAGTCCGGACTATTATAAAGCGCTGGAAGTGAATGACTGGAAAGGAAACATTCGGGAATTGAGAAATGCCGTGGAGAGGAGTTTGATTTTAATGGATAATAATATCCTTGATGCTGGCAGCCTTCCACATTATTCTGAAAAAGTGGTTCCGGAAAGTGATTCTTTAAGTATGCGTACGCTGGAAAAAATACATATACAGAAAGTTTTACAATATACAAAAGGGAATAAAGCAGAAGCAGCCCGTTTACTGGAGATCGGTATTGCTACGCTGTACAGAAAACTTGAAGAATACGGATTGAAATAAATCTTTTATCATTTTAATAAAGAGCCTATCATTTTGATAGGCTTTTCTGTTTTTATATAGTTTGGTTTTATGTTGTAAAATACTGTTATTCAGTTTGTTGAATGCTTGTTTTTCAAAATGGACTTTCTTTTGGCATATAGTCTCTGAATAAAATATTTAAAAATGACAATTTCAAGAAAAACGTTTAAAAAACGGGAGCATTCTACTTTTAGTCAGCTGATTGTATCGTACGTATTACTGACTCTTTTAACCCTAATGATTAAGATATGATGCTTATAAGTTTAATGCTGCTTTTTGCAGTATTGTTTTGGCTTTTATATAAATCAGTTGAATTTTTTGATAGAATATAAATTATGTGGAGTTTATTTTTCCTCTCAATACTTGCCTTTGTGTATATCTGTTATGTTTTAATTAAACCTGAAAAATTTTAATTGGTCATGAGTACAGAAATTTTAGGCATTATAGCAATGTTTGCTATCACATTAGTTATCGGAATTTTTTTAGGAAAATACATTGCTAATGTTTATGGATATAAAAAGACTTTTCTTGATCCGGTTTTCGAACCAATTGAAAAGCTTATTTATAAATTATCGGGAATTAATCCTGCCCGTCAGATGAATTGGAAACAGAATATGTACGCCATGCTGACGATCAACCTTGTATGGTTCATTATTGGATTTCTTCTTTTACTGAATCAGGCCTGGCTTCCTTTAAATCCTGATGGAAACCCGAATATGTCACCCGATCTGGCCTTTAATACAACCATTTCGTTCTTAGTCAACTGTAATTTACAGCACTATTCGGGAGAAACGGGAGTGAGCTATCTGAGTCAGCTTTATCTGATGTTTTTACAGTTTGTAACGGCAGCAACAGGGATGGCGGCAATGGCTGTTCTTTTCAAGGCTTTTAAAGAAAAAACGAGCACAGAATTAGGTAATTTCTATGATTTTTTCACAAAATCAATGATCAGAATCCTGGTTCCGATCAGTGTAATTGTTGCTTTAATCCTTTCTATGAACGGAAGTCCAATGACCTTCGAAGGAAAAGATCATATCATCACATTAGAAGGCCAGAAGGCGGATGTTTCCAGAGGGCCTGTATCTGCATTTGTAGCAATCAAGCACTTAGGAACCAATGGAGGTGGATTTTTTGGAGCAAATTCGGCTCATCCCCTTGAAAATCCTAATTATATTACCAATATAACTGAGATGGTTACTCAGATGATCATTCCGTTTGCATTGGTATTTGCCCTGGGCTTTTACCTGAAAAAAAGAAAACTTTCATGGGTGATTTTTACCGTAATGACAGTCGGTTTTCTAGCGCTTACCATTCCGAATGTTGTGAATGAAACAGGCGGAAACCCTCTGATTACACAAATGGGAACAGACAGCAGTCTGGGAGCAATGGAAGGTAAAGAAATACGCTTTGGAAGTGCTTCATCCGGCTATTGGAGTATCGCAACTACAGTTATTTCCACAGGATCTGTGAACTCTATGCATGACAGTACAATGCCTCTTTCGGGGATGAACGAGCTGCTTGCTATGATGATCAACTGTTTCTATGGAGGCTGCGGGGTTGGAATCCTGAACTATTTCATCTTTATCATTCTGGCTGTGTTTATCAGTGGTCTGATGGTAGGACGAACCCCAGAATTTATGGGGAAAAAGATTGAGGCCAAAGAGATGAAGATTGCTATGATTGTGGCTTTATTCCATCCTTTCTTAATTCTTGCGGGAACAGCTTTAACGGCTTACTTACCGGAGTTCGGAGCAAAAACATTGAATAATCCCGGCTTCCATGGTTTCAGTGAAATGCTGTACGAATTTACTTCTTCTGCAGCGAATAATGGATCCGGATTTGAGGGACTGGGAGATAATACACCATGGTGGAATATTTCAACGGGAATTGTACTGCTGCTATCAAGATTCATCCCGATTATAGGCCCTATCGCTATTGCAGGACTATTAGCACAGAAAAAATATATCCCGGAAAGTTCAGGAACACTGAAAACAGATACAGCAACTTTCGGTTTTATGACCCTGGCGGTGATTTTACTGATTGCAGCGCTGTCTTTCTTCCCTGCATTGACATTAGGTCCTATTGCAGAGCAGATTCAGTATTTCTCAAAATAAAAATGTGAACATTAAAAATTAAAATCAATATTCAACCATTAAGGAAGCCGAAAAGTTAGAGACAGCTAGTCTGACACTTACTGAAACGTTCACCTAATATTATCCATATCTATTCTCAGCATTTGGCAGACCTTGATGGTTACTATTGATTTATAATGATATAAACTCTTTCAAAAAAATGAAAAATCAGTCACAAACATTGTTTCAAAGAGATTTGGTAAACGAAGCTATAAAACAGTCCTTCGTAAAGCTGAATCCGAAAATTATGTTTAAAAATCCAGTCATGTTCCTGGTGGAGATCGGAACCGTTGTCATGTTTATCGTAAGCATGTTCAGCCTGACTGGTGATAAAACCCAGGGAAGCTTTTCCTATAACTTTTTAGTATTTATTATCTTATTTTTCACGGTACTTTTTGCCAATTTTGCAGAAGCTATTGCAGAAGCAAGAGGAAAAGCACAGGCTGATACCCTTAGAAAAACAAGGGAAGAAACACCAGCTAAATTGGTGATTGATAACAAACCCGGATTTCAGGTAGAAACAGTGCTGAAAATGTCTGCTGAAATGACATTAGGCGATATTTTCCTGTGTGAAGCGGGAGATCAGATTCCGATGGATGGTGAGATTATTGAAGGTCTTGCAACCATTGATGAATCAGCAATTACCGGAGAAAGTGCACCTGTAATCCGTGAATCTGGAGGAGATAAAAGTTCTGTAACAGGAGGTACAAAAGTTCTTTCAGACAGAATTAAAGTAAAAGTAACAACAAAACCGGGAGAATCCTTCCTTGATAAAATGATTGCTCTTGTAGAAGGAGCATCAAGACAGAAAACACCTAACGAAATCGCATTAACTATACTTCTGGCAGGATTTACCCTTACATTTATCATTGTTACCCTCACTTTAAAGCCATTTGCTGACTATGCGCAGACACCAATTACTATTGCGGCATTTATATCTCTTTTCGTTTGTCTTATTCCGACAACAATTGGTGGTCTGCTTTCTGCAATCGGAATTGCAGGGATGGACAGAGCGTTGAGAGCGAATGTTATTACCAAAAGTGGAAAAGCTGTAGAAACGGCAGGAGATATTGATGTCCTACTGCTAGATAAAACAGGAACAATCACAATTGGAAACCGTAAAGCAACCCATTTCCATCCTTCTAACGGAATCCAGCTTGACGAATTCATTAAAGCTTCAGCATTAAGTTCTGTAGCCGATGAAACACCGGAAGGGAAATCAATCATTGAATTAAGTGCTTTGAAATCCGAAGATTTGTTGGTTGCAAATCCTACCTATATCGATTTTACAGCTGAAACCAGAACTTCGGGGATTGATTTTGATGAGACAAGAATCCGTAAAGGAGCTTATGATACAATAAAAAAACTGACTGAAAAAGCCGGGAATATCTTCCCACAGGAAACCCAGGAAGCGGTGACCAAAATTTCTGAAAACGGAGGAACTCCTCTGGTAGTTTCTGTGAATGAAAAAGTATGGGGCGTTATTGAGCTTCAGGATATCATCAAAACCGGAATTCAGGAACGTTTCCAGAGACTGAGAAAAATGGGAGTGAAAACGGTCATGGTAACCGGAGATAACCCTTTAACCGCCAAGTTTATTGCTGAAAAGGCTGGGGTAGATGACTTTATTGCCGAAGCCAAGCCTGAAGATAAGATGAATTACATCAAAAAGGAACAACAGGAAGGTAAGCTCGTAGCCATGATGGGAGACGGTACAAACGATGCTCCGGCGCTGGCTCAGGCAGATGTAGGTGTAGCAATGAACAGCGGAACACAAGCAGCGAAAGAAGCCGGAAACATGGTAGATCTTGATAACGATCCAACAAAACTGATCGAAATTGTGGAAATCGGGAAGCAGCTGCTGATGACAAGAGGGACTTTGACAACTTTCAGTATTGCAAATGACGTGGCGAAGTATTTTGCCATTATTCCTGCACTCTTTATCACTTTTATTCCTTCCCTTCAGAAGCTAAATATTATGAATCTTCACAGCCCTGAAACAGCTATATTATCAGCGGTTATTTTCAATGCGGTTATTATTCCGTTTCTGATTCCGCTGGCGTTGAAAGGAGTGGCTTATAAGCCGATCGGTGCAAGTGCATTATTGAGAAGAAACCTTTTGATCTACGGTCTGGGCGGGGTAATCGTTCCATTCATTGGAATCAAAATCATTGATCTGGTAATCAGTTTATTCTATTAAAATTTTAAAAATGAAAAATCATATTGTTTCAGCATTCAGATTAACTCTTGTAATGCTGGTGGTTACGGGAATTTATCTGGGCGTTGTATATGGAGGTTCTAAAATACTTCCCAACAAAGGAAACGGAGAAATTGTGTACAATAAAGGACAGAAGTTCTATGCCAATATCGGACAGGAATTCAAATCTGAAAAATACTTCCACGGCCGTCCTTCTTCAGTCAATTATAATGCAGCAGGAAGTGGTGGGAGCAACAAAGGTCCAAGTAATGAAGAATATCTGGAAACAGTTCAGAAAAGAATAGATACTTTAAAAATGAAAAACCCTGAAATGGGAAATGCGAAAGTTCCCGTAGAATTGGTTACGGCAAGTGGAAGCGGGCTGGATCCGGATATCTCTCAGGAAGGAGCTTTGTATCAGGCAAAGAGAATTGCACAGGCAAGAAACCTTTCAGAAGAGCAGATCAAAAGCTTAATTAATCATCAAACTGAAAAACCGTTTTTAGGACTTTTCGGACCATCAAAACTCAATGTACTGAAGCTTAATATTGCTTTAGACCAATTAAAATAATAAATTTAATAATCAATCATGTCAAGGTTTTAAACCTTGACATGATGAATACACCTTAAAACTAACGTGAAAAAATATCTAGCTATATGTGCACTATCAGGGCTGTTTTTAGCCAAAGCACAATCATCAGACTCATTGAAAACAGGTAATAAAGTTACTTTTTCCGCTTATGCAGAACTTTTTTATACCTATGATTTTAATGAGCCGGGCAATCATATGCGTCAAAACTTTTTATACTCATATAACAGACATAATGAAATGAATCTTAATCTGGGATTGGTTAAAGCCAACTATCAGAGTGAAAATCTACGTGCCAATGTTGCTTTAATGGCGGGAACGTATGCTCAGGATAATATGGCTGCTGAACAAAATGCACTGCGCTATGTAAACGAAGCCAATATAGGAATCAAAATTTCCAAAAACAAGAATTTGTGGATTGATGCAGGGATCATGCCTTCGCATATCGGTTGGGAAAGTGCTATAGGAAAGGATAATGTCAATCTGACAAGAAGTATAGCCGCTGAAAACTCTCCCTATTTTGAAACCGGAGCAAAAATTTCCTACACCTCAGATAACGGAAAATGGTTTGTAAGCGGATTGGTCTTGAACGGATGGCAGCGTATTGCCAAGCCGGAAGGAAACCAGAGTATTTCTTTTGGACATCAGGTGACTTATAAACCTAATGATAAAATTACCCTGAACAGCAGTTCATTCATAGGAAATGATAAAGCAAAAGAAGACAAAAGGATGCGCTATTTTCATGATTTGTATGGAAACTTTCAGCTGACAGATCAGTTTTCTGCGGTATTGGGATTTGATATCGGTGCAGAGCAGAAATCAAAAGGAAGTGAGCAGTATAATATGTGGTACAGCCCGAATGTTCAGATGAAATATCAATTGGATAACAAATGGGCGCTGGCAGGAAGATTAGAATATTACAATGATAAAAACGGAGTAATTATCAATACCGGAACTTCAAATGGATTTCAGACCTTTGGATATTCTCTCAATGTAGATTATGCTATCTTTAAAAATATTGTTTTCCGTACGGAGGCAAGAGGTTTTACTGCTAAAGATGCCATTTTTGCGAAAAATGATGAATTTAAAAAAGGTAATTTCTTCATTACAACAAGTCTCGCAGCATGGTTTTAGGAATCAGCTTAACCACAGTTGAACGTGTTTAAAGTAAAATTAAAAAGAATAAAATCAATGTCATCAGCAAAAGATTTTTTAGAACTGATTCAAAAGTCCCGTAAAGGAAAATTCAAAATTTATATCGGGATGAGTGCAGGTGTAGGGAAGAGCTTCCGTATGCTTCAGGAAGCGCATTCTCTTTTGCGAAATGGCATTGATGTAAAGATTGGCTATATTGAAACTCACGGCAGAGAAGAAACGGTAGCTCTTGCTGAAGGTCTCCCTGAAATTGAAAGGAAATCGGTTTTTTATAAAGGAAAGAACCTTGAAGAAATGGATCTTCAGGCCATTATTAATGAACATCCTGAAGTAGTTTTAGTAGATGAGCTGGCTCATACCAATGTAGAAGGCTCCAAAAATAAAAAAAGATGGCAGGATGTACTGGAAATCCTTGATAACGGAATCAACGTCATCAGTGCCATGAACATTCAGCACATTGAAAGTTTAAATGAAGAAGTAAAGAAAATCACCGGAGTGGAAGTGACAGAGCGGGTTCCGGATAAAATACTGGCACTCGCAGATGAAGTGGTGAATATAGACCTTACCGCAGATGAACTGCTGACCCGCTTGAAAGAAGGAAAGATCTATAAAAAAGAAAAAATTCAGACAGCGCTGAGCAATTTTTTCCAAAGCGGACATATTCTGCAGCTTCGTGAGCTGGCTTTGAAAGAAGTAGCCACCCACGTAGAGAGAAAGGTAGAAACAGAGATTAAAACAGAAAACTTTAAACCGATAAAATTCTTAGCCTGTATCAGCAGTAATGAGAAAATTGCCAAAACAATTATCCGGAAAACGGCAAGATTAGCCAGCTATTATAACAGTCCATGGACTGTTATATACATTCAGAAACCATCCGAAAATCCTGAAAAAATAGCGCTTGATAAACAGCGGTATTTGATTAATAATTTTAATTTAGCACAGGAATTAGGCGCCAAAGTAGTCCGGGTCAAAGAAAATAGTGTTCACAACGGAATTCTGGAATATGTGATAGCCCATAATATCACAACGGTCTGCATTGGAAAGCCTCATGCCAGTTTCTGGCAGCGGCTGTTGGGATACAGCTGGATTTATACCCTTATGAACAGGCTGAATGAAAGACAGATAGATATTATTATTTTATCTTAAAAAGTAATGAAACTTAAAACGAAACTTACCTTAGGCGTTGGCCTTTTATTTCTGCTGATTGTTCTGCTTTCAGTGATAGGTTCTGTATACATCAATAAATTAAAATCTGATACTGAAAAAATTCTTACTGCCAATTACAACAGTCTTGAGTTTTCTAAAAATATGCTTCTGGCCCTGGATCATATCAGTACAGACAGTACCGTTGCAGTAGCAGATTTCCAGAAAAATAACAAGCTGCAGGAAAAAAACCTTACGGAATTTGGTGAAAAAGAAGCCACCCAGAACCTGAATCTTCATTTTAACAGTTATCTGAAAGCTCCCGATATCAATAAAGAAAAACTGATCCGTGAAGATCTTGCGAAAATCATGTCTCTGAATATGAAAGGCATAGAACGGAAAAGTGATATCGCCATCATTACAGCAGAAAATGCCACTTTCTGGATCGTAAGTTTAGGAACCGTATGTTTTCTGATAGCTTTTATATTGCTTTTCAATTTACCACAAACGATTGCCGAGCCTATCAATCAATTGACATTCAGTATCAAACAGATTGCTGATAAAAATTATAATGAAAGGGTTCATTTTAAAGGAAGTGAAGAGTTTAGCAGTCTGGCAGACTCCTTCAACAGCATGGCAGAGAAACTTCAGGAGTACGAAAGCAGCACACTCTCTAAGCAATTGATGGATAAAAAACGGATCGAAACATTGGTCAATAATATGCATGATGCGGTGATTGGTCTGGATGAAAATCATTTTATCTACATGATCAATGATGAAGCTCTGAAGATCACCAACCTCCATAAAGAAGAAATTATTGGAAAAACGGCTCATGAAGTTGCTATTAACAACGATTTGATGCGTGAACTGCTGAAAAATATAGATCATCCTGTAAAAGATCCTATCAAGATTGTTCGGGATAACAAGGAAAATTATTTCGAGCAGGATATTATTCCCATCAATATTGTAAAAACAGGAGAAAAGGAAAAGAAATATATCGGAAAGGTAATTTTATTAAGAAATATTACTCCTTTTAAAGAACTTGATTTTGCCAAAACCAACTTCATTGCAACAATTTCCCATGAACTGAAAACACCTATTTCAGCAATCAAAATGGGGGTACAGCTTCTTGGAAATCAGAAATTCGGAGAACTGAACGAACAGCAGCAGGAATTGTTGAAAAGCATTAATGAAGATGGACAGCGTTTATTGGATATCACGGGTGAATTGCTTAACCTTTCTCAGGTAGAATCTGGAAATATCAGACTGACCGTAGAGAAATGCTCTCCTAAAGAAATTGTACAGACTGCTGTGAAAAATGTTGAAAAACTTGCCGAGCAGAAAAATATCTCGATTAGTACAGAATATCATTTGGAAGAAAGCGACGCTGTAACTGCAGATTTTGATAAAACAGTTTGGGTAATGAATAACTTCCTTACCAATGCTGTGAAGCATTCTTTTCAGGATGAAAATATTCAGATTATAGTAGAAAAACAGAACTCGTTCATTCAGTTCAGTATTATTGATACCGGAAGCGGAATTGACGAAAAATACCACCGTCAGATCTTTGACCGTTATTTCCAGGTTCCCGGAGAACATCAGAATGGAACAGGGCTTGGATTAGCAATTTCAAAGAATTTTATTGAAAAACAACACGGAGAAATAGGAGTGAAAAGTTCCCTGAACAATGGAAGTACGTTTTATTTCAGACTGCCGGTTTCATAAGGATTATTGTTATATCTTTGAATAAGAAAAATAACTGATTTTCTTAATTAAAACTTGTAATTTTATTCTTTTAAATTCATGGATCCTTTTTTCTATTTGCCATTGGCAGGTATAACATTTTTTATCATTTCAAGTGTTTTCTTTTTTATACGGAACAAAAAAATTATCGAAAAGTATAAACAGCCGGATGCAGTTGGGTTAAAAAATATCCGCGGGACTATTACTACAGTAACTAAGGGCAGTCTTAAAAATAGTACGAGGTTTCAATGGTGTAGTTTTGAAATTTTTATGAATCAGAATTCTATGTTTTTGTTTCCAAAAGATTTTTATATCATTCCCAGAAATTGTGTTAATCTCAGATTTGGATCAGATCGCAGAAATACAAGAAAACCGGAAGTTCTGAGAGAATTTCATATTCACGACAATTATGTTGAACTGATTCTTTATCCTGACTGGATGCCCAATACAAAACGGACAATCTCATTAAATGGATTGAAACAAGAAGAAATTTTACTGTTCAGGAAAGCTTTGCTTAAAGAAGCATAAACCTATATTCTTATATTTACGCTAAAATAAAAAATGAGAAAAACGTTAGGGCTCTTATTATTTTCAGTTTTACTAAGCATCCAGATCTCTGCTCAGACATTCACATTAGAACAGCTTAAAGGTTTCAACAAACTTACTATGGATGGGTTTAAAAAGGAAATGAAACAGTTGAAGTTCAAATTTTATGACAGAACTGAAGGCTTAAGCTTCGTTGTCATTGAATATGATTCCCCAGACTACACCTCGAAAATAGGGAAGTTTGAGTATACTGAAGAAAAATCAGAAGACAGGATTGAATTTGAATTTAAAGATAAAAAAGAATATAATCAGTATCTGAAACTGATATTGGCAGATCAATATAAGGAAACAGAAAAAGGAAAGATTATTACCAAAGAACCATACGTGGATTACTACAGGAATAAAGAGCATATCAGACTGATTCTGCCAAAGACCGGAGAAAGTTCTCCATATACTATTATTGTTTTCAAGTAAATTTAATAAGTATGGCAGAGGTTCATTTTTATTCCAATAAGATAAAAAGTCTTATAATGTTTATTATTTCATCTCTTTTCATTTTTATTTTTTTTAATAAAGATTTGGAAAATGAGGGATTAGGAATAATAATCATTTTTTATCTGGGGTTTTTACTTTTCTCATTTGGATTTGTTTATTCAATACTGCTGTTATTTGGGACAAAGCCATTATTAACAATTACTGATAAGCAGATTATCATTTATAGCTTATTGAGAAAGCCCACAACGATCAATTTTGAAGCTATTTTGTCATTTTATATTTCAAATACAACATTTCGGGGAATAAAAACAAGTGAGTCTATTTGTATTACCATAAAAGATGATCCTTTTGATAGAAAAGGAAATATTATAAATACAGACCTGTTGAATGTGAAAACAAATGCTTTGTTGGAAGAATTGAATTGTAGAAGAGCTATTATTTGTAAGAGCTAAGAAATTGATAACAAAAAAGGCTGTGAAATTTATCACAGCCTTTTTTTATTTAATAATCAAATAATTGTCCTTTATTGCTTTTCAATCAAATCCAAAAACTGCTGCTCATCCAGAATCGTAATTGTTCCGATATCCTGAGCTTTTTTCAGCTTACTTCCTGCTTTTTCACCTACCACAAGATAGTTGAGGTTTTTTGAAACGGCAGAAATATTTTTTCCACCATGCTTTTCTACCATTTCCTCAGCAGATTCTCTGGTGAATAATGATAATTTTCCGGTGAAAAGGAAAGTTTTTCCTTCCAGAACATTGGATAAAACTTCATTGGTACTTTCTCCTTTTACAAGCTGTACTCCGTAAGATTTTAAACGTTCGATCATCAACACGTTTTCAGAATTCTGGAAGAAATCAACGATGCTTATAGCAATCTTAACTCCAATATCTTCTACCTGGCAAAGCTCCTCAACAGTAGCATTCTTTAATTCTTCAATGGTTGGGAAGTTTTTGACCAGTTTCTTGGCAACCGTCTCTCCCACATGCTTGATTCCGATTCCATACAATACTTTCTCAAAAGCAATTTCTTTGGATTTCTCAATTCCTGAGATGATATTCTGAGCAGATTTCTCAGCCATTCTTTCCAGCGGAAGAAGCTGTTCTTTTGTCAAAACATAAAAATCAGCAGGATTTTCAACCAGTTTTTCTCTGTACAGCTGCTCAATCGTTTCACTTCCCAGATTATCAATATTCAATGCTTTTCTGGAAACATAATGAATCATTCTTCCCACTACCTGTGGCGGGCAGTGAAGTTCGTTCGGACAGAAATGAATGGCCTGATCTTCAACTTTTACAAGCTCGGTGCCACATTCTGGACAGTGTTTGATATATTCAATTTCCGTGCTCTCTTCCGTTCTTTTATCTGTGTTTACGCCTACAATTTTTGGAATAATTTCACCCCCTTTTTCTACATACACAAAATCATGCTCATGAAGATCCAGTTTCTTAATGATATCTTCATT
The DNA here is from genome assembly GCF_033712365.1 of Chryseobacterium sp. JV558. Classification (NCBI taxonomy): domain Bacteria; kingdom Pseudomonadati; phylum Bacteroidota; class Flavobacteriia; order Flavobacteriales; family Weeksellaceae; genus Chryseobacterium; species Chryseobacterium sp. JV558. The sequence goes on along the minus strand of NZ_WJHU01000008.1, from coordinate 148,272 downwards.
ATGGAGAGATGCTCTTTTAACGATAGTTCCGGCCAGTAAAACAGGTTTAAGATTAGCAACCGGAGTAATGGCACCCGTTCTTCCCACCTGATAAGACACACTCTGAAGTTCTGTCTCTACCTTTTCTGCTTTAAATTTATAAGCCATTGCCCAACGCGGAGATTTAGCTGTATAGCCAAGCTGTCTCTGCTGCTGTAATGAATTCACTTTTAAAACGATACCATCAATTTCAAAAGGAAGATTATGACGCTCCGTATCCCAGAAAGTGATAAATTCCTGTACCTCAGCCATGGTTTTACATAATTTTGCCTGCTGAGAAGTCTTAAAGCCCCAGCTCTGCGCTTTCTGAAGCAGTTCCCAATGGGTTTCTGCAGGAATATCTTCAGAAATAAACTGGTATAACACAGAAGAAAGCCCGCGTTTTCTTACCTCAGCACTGTCCTGCATTTTCAAACTTCCGCTGGCTGTATTTCTTGGATTCATGAAGGGATCCAGCCCCTCTTCCTCACGTAGTACATTGAGCTTATCAAAGTTTTTTCTGGTCAGATAAATTTCTCCACGCATAAAAAACGGTGTTGGAAAATCACCTTTTAACGTCAGAGGAATATCTGAAATGGTACGTACATTCGGAGTGATTTCATCCCCCTGAAAACCGTCACCACGGGTAACAGCCTGTGACAGCTTTCCATTTTCATAAAGAATAGAAATGGAAGCACCGTCATACTTCAGTTCAGCAACAAATTCTACCGGATCTTCAATGGTTTTGATGATTCTCTTTTCCCAGTCTTCCAGGTCGTCAAAATCATAGGAATTATCCAGTGAGTACATTCTGAATTTATGCTGAATGGTAGGAAAAACCTTAGTAACACCACCACCTACACGTACCGTAGGCGAGTTCTCATCATAAAATTCCGGGTACTTTGCCTCCAGATCCTGAAGTTCCTGCAGAAGCATGTCGAATTCAAAATCCGTAATGGTAGGAGTATCCAGTTGGTAATAGTTGTCGTTATGCTGGTGAAGCTCTTTGCGGAGCTGTTCTATCTTTTGTTGAATGTTTTCAGACATTGGGTTTCTATCTTTTGAGCAAAAATAACTAAAGTAATTGCATTTAAAAAATAACAGAATTAAATAGTACAGGAAAATTAAAAATACGTAATATGTCTTAACAGACTGGTTTTGTATGGAATAAAGTATTTGTTTAAAGTAATTTAACATAACGTTCTGATTTAATTAAAAAAATGTTAAAACTTTCTTAAACACCCCGCTCTTAAAGTCAAAATACCTTTGCACATCTGATTGAAAGAAACCTCAACATGATCTATTAACATGAAAATCAAAGAGGTTTCCTGGCGAACATCAAAAAATTAATCATAAAGATCTTCGGAAGAAATGAAAAAAGTAAAGATTGTATTGGGATTATTGTTTTTAGGGCTTGGGACAATGGCGTATGCACAAACCACGCAGGCTTCTATTGTAGGGAAAGTTATCGGACCGGGAAATGCGGCTCAGGAAAAAGTGAAAGTAACGATCGTGAACGAGTCTACAGGATTCAAAACGGAAACGGAAACAAACTCAAAAGGGGAGTATATTTTTAAGGAAATACCTCTTGGAGGGCCTTATACAGTGATTGTAAACGAGGATAAAAAAGAAGGTTACAATGTGAACTTCGGAGATCAGGTTACTGTAAATATGGATCTGGGGAATGAAAAGACTATTGAGGAAGTAAAAATTACCGGAAACCTTAAAAACAAGATCGGAAACCTTGGAGCAGCTACAGCAATTTCTGCTAAAAACATCAGTATGCTGCCTGTGAACGGCCGAAACTTTACCAACCTCGCTGAACTTTCACCATTAAGTGGAAAAGGAGGAAACCTTTCAGGTCAGTTAGGATCTTCCACCAATTTTACGATTGACGGGATGACTGCAAAAAATCCAACTTCTGCAGGATCTACTACCAGCCGAAGCGGTGCCCCTTTCTCAATTTCTATTGAAGCAGTACGTGAATTCAAAATCACAACCAACCAATACGATGTGACTTTGGGAAGAAGTGGAGGTGGAACCGTAAGTGCTGTTACCAAATCAGGAACCAATAAATTTTCTGGAAGTGCATGGGAATATTTAAGAACAAACTGGCTTTCCAGCCCCTATGACATCAGAGGAAACAAAAGAGATAATGATTTCTCTACTTCTCAGTTCGGTTTTTCATTGGGAGGACCCATTATTAAAAACAAATTACATTTCTTCGTAGCATGGGACCACCAGCTTGATTCAAGACCTTTGGTGATTGCAGATATCAAATCTCCGGATGATGAGAAGAGATTCAATACTACGACGCAGACTCTTAATCAGTTTCTGGATATTGCAAGAGCAAAATACGGGGTAGGAAATACACCACAATTCGGAACTTTTGATAAAGTGAGAAACTCTGATGCTGCCTTCTTACGTCTTGACTGGCAGATCAATGAAAAGAACTTATTAACGCTTAGAAATAACTTTACTTACGACCTTAATAAAAACGGTCTTGGGGATAATACCAATATCAATTTCTTTGAATCTTACGGAAATGATAAAAACCTTGACAACAGTTTGTTATTAACTCTAAGATCGAATTTGCAGCCTAATTTAACCAATGAATTAAAGGCTCAGTATCTTTATACTTTCCAGGACAGTTATCAAAATAATCAATTAGGAAAACCTGTTCCGAGAGCTATTGTTGAAGGAGTAGCTTCCAGTGCAGGATCTACGAATATTCAGTTCGGAGGGCACCGTTTTGCCCAGGAAGGTTTTACAAATAATGTGTTTCAAATTGTAGATAACCTATATTACAACACAGATAAGGTAAAATATACATTTGGAGCTGACCTTATGTATACATCAGCAAAATCTGTGTACGGAAGTGAGGTGAACGGAAGATTCCATTTCCAGGGAATGAGTAATTTTGATGCAATGACTCCTTACCGATTCTACAGAGAAGTTCCTTTGATGGAAGATCCGTCTGTAAGATCAAATATCTGGAACATTGGTATCTATGGACAATTCCAGACCAAAGTGGCTAAAGGTCTTGATTTAATGGCTGGTTTAAGATTAGATTACGGAGGTTATCCGAAAGCAGAATTCAATCAGAAGCTGTTTGATGAAATGGGAATCAGAACTGATAATCAGATCAAATCATTTGTGATCCAGCCAAGATTCCAGTTTGATTGGAATATCAATGAAGGAAATAAAGACTTCCTGAAATTCGGAGCCGGAATTTTCTCTTCAGATATCAACAACTATATGATCATTAACAACCTTGTATTCGATGGAAAGCATCTGGCTACAGTGGATGTAACGGGTAAAGATGTTCCGTTCCCGGACTTCAACAGTTACCGAAATGATTATAACTCTGCTCCTTCTCTTTCCCAGTATCAGATTCCAACCATTAACTATACGGGTAAAGATGCAAAAATTCCAATCGTTTATAAAGCGAATATCTCTTATACCCATTTCTTCAATGAAAGATTCAGAGCGGGAATCGCAGGATATATGGCTTTAGGTAGAAATAATTATTATTACTATGACAGAAACATGGTGGCCAATCCGTTCTTTACATTGGCTAATGAAGGGGGAAGAGGAGTATTTATCCCTACAGGTGCTATTACCAATAATGCCAATAATAGTGTAAGCTTCGACTGGAAACAGGGAAGAATCAACAAAAACTTTGGAAGAGTACTGGAATTGGTGAGTGACGGTAAAGTAAACCAGTTCTCATTCGTTATCGATACAAGTTACCGTTACTGGAAAGATGGGGAAATCACTGCAAGTTATACATGGTCTGATATTAAAGACAATACCTCTTACAACGGAAACGTAGCAAACTCTGCAACATTATCTACCATGATTCAGAGCGATCCGAGAGATTTGAGAATGACTTATTCTGACAACCAGTTCCGTAATAAAGTGGTAATCTATGGTAACTCTCCAACCGTTGCCGGATTTACTTTAGGGATCAGATATTCAGGAATTGGAGGAACACGTTTCTCAGCAACAACAGGAGGAAATATCAATGGAGACTTCGTAGATTCCAATGACCTTGCCTTTATCTTCCCGAATCTTACCCAATCCGTTTTAGATGATCCACAGGTGGGACAGGCTCTGAAAGATTATATCAACGAATACAACGGAAAAATCGCAGAACGTAATGGTGGTAAAAACGGATTCTACGGAGTTTGGGATGTCCGTGTTGCCAAAAAAATTAAATTCGATAAAGTAGGTGCTTTCGAACTTTCTGTAGATATCTTCAATGTGGCGAACCTGCTTAATAAAGAATGGGGTGTAAACAACTCATATGGAAATACCTCTCTGTATAAAGTAACCAGATTTAATAAGGATACCATGCAGTATGAATATACCAAAAACGTAAGTGGAGGAGGTCTGGTTCCAATGACAGGAAATCCATACCAGATCCAGATTGGTGCAAAGTATTCCTTCTAATAATTATCTTTTTAATCACTGAAGACATAAAAGAAATGTAAAGAACTACGATTAATATCAGTTTAAAATCTTTTATGTCTTTGTGGTTTCCATATTTTAATAACTACCTTTATCAGAAAGTTTCAGGACTTTTTTTAATTATCTAAATTATATTATGAAAAATTTTATCTTAGGGTTAGCAGTTTTAAGTACAGTTATGATGAAAGCACAAACCCAGATTATTGCCCATAGAGGATACTTCCAGGCTCAGCCTCCTACAACGGAGAACTCGATTCAATCATTGGAAAATGCCCAGAAATTAAAAATATATGGGTCTGAATTTGATGTAAGAATGACAAAAGATGGTGTATTGGTGATCAATCACGATGAACATCATGGTAAAATGGAAATTTCTGAAGCTACATTCAAAGAATTGGAAGCATTGAAATTATCCAATGGAGAAAAATTCCCGATCTTAAAAGATTATTTAAAACAGGGAAAAAAAGATAAATCTTTAAAACTGATCGTTGAGATCAAGCCTGCCAAGACTCCGGAAATTGAAAATGAAATTACTGAGAAAACAATCAAAATGATCAAGGATATGAAGCTGGAATCTCAGAGCGAATTTATTTCTTTCAGCCTTAATATCTGTAAAGAGATCAAAAAGCAAGCTCCTTCCTTTAAAGTGCAGTATCTGAACGGAGAACTTTCTCCTGAGCAGATTAAAAAAGAGGGATTGGACGGTATGGATTACCATTACAGCGTTTTCCAGAAAAACCCTACCTGGATTGCTGAAGCTAAAGCATTAGGATTAATTACCAACTCATGGACCGTAAATGACGTTGCCGTCTACGATGAATTGAAAAAGCAGGGAATTGGGTTTGTAACAACCAATATTCCTGACCAGTTGAAGAATAAATAACAGTTGAAAATTTCTCTCAAAGAGTACAACTGAAAACGAAATACTCCCCTCCTCCAGCGGGGTGGCGAAAATTCAAAGAATTTTTGACGAGGTGGTTTACAACACTTCTCAACCAAGCCAACAATTTACACAGTCTGCCTTTTATAAAGGGGCAGACTGTTTCTTTGTAAGGGGTTAGGCCCTTATTTTAAGTGATCACAAGAAAATAGTATAATTGGAATTAGTTTATGGTGTTGTAAATCAATAATTTGTATATTTCATGTGGTATTATCTCAAGTAAAGACAATAAAGATACATAAATACAGCTGTAGACTGGTATTAAAAATACTTAATTGCTTAATTGTTTGTTGTTTAAGTATTTATGTAATGTTATTAAGGCTGGATTAATATATGGTTTAATAAATTTTTAAGAAACGTTAAAACTGTGTTAAGATCATCCTTGTAATGTCGTTCTAATTTTGCGCAAACAAAAAGTAAATGCGTAAAGAGACACAAAAACTGTTGGTTTTGTCACTGTTAGGATTCGTCAGCGTTAATCTGGCGGCCCAGCAGAAAGCTAAAAAAGACACGGTTAAAGGACTTGACGAAGTAGTAGTAACCGCTTTGGGGATCAAGAGACATGACAGGGGCTTAGGATATGTTGCAGAAAAAGTAGAAGCCAAAACATTTGAAGAAACCCAGAACAACAACTGGGCACAATCAATGGAAGGGAAAGTGGCAGGGCTTAAAGTTCAGACGGCTGGAGCAGGACCGCTTGGAACCTCCAGAATTACGTTGAGAGGAGAAAAATCCATTATGATGGATCATAACTATGCTCTTATTGTAGTGGATGGCGTTCCATTGGGAAATTCTACCACAGGTTCCGGTACGGCAGCCTATGGAGCAGGTTCTGGAGGTGATGTTCCGATCGACCTTGGAAACGGATTAAACAGCATCAATCCGGACGATATTGAATCTGTAACCGTATTGAAAGGAGCTTCTGCAGCCGCATTATACGGATCGCGTGCCGCTAACGGAGCACTAATGATCACTACAAAATCCGGAAAAACGAAAAACGGAAAACTGAGAGTAGCCTTTAATTCTTCTTCAAGCTTTGATTCTGTATTGAAATGGCCGGACTACCAGTATGAATACGGACAGGGAACATTGGCAACAAATGCTGGAAACTTCTACTACTCGTATGGCCTTTCTGCAGATGGGCCAAGTACAGGAGGTACAAGTAGTGCTTTCGGTCCTAAATTCGCCGGACAGTATTACTTCCAATATGACCCCAATGTAATGGGACAAAGCAAGGAAAGACAACTGTGGAGACCTTATGAAAATAACATCAAAAGTTTCTGGCAGACAGGTTCTACCTACTCCAACAGTATTTCCGTAGAAAGTTCCAACGAGAAAACAAGTTTCAGATCTTCACTTACGTACCTTAATAATGAGTGGATGATGCCGAATACAGGCTTTGACAGGTTCAATTTTGCCTTATCTTTTGCCCATCAGCTTACCCAAAAATTAAAAATCTCAACAAAATTTGCTTATAACACTACTACCAGTGACAACCTTCCTGCGACAGGATACAACAACCAGTCGATCTCTTATTTCATGATCTTCCAAAATCCCAATGTGGATCTGGAATGGTATAAGCCGATCTGGAAGCCGGGTCAGGAACAGGTTGACCAAATCCATCCTTTCAGCTCCTTTATTGACAATCCTTATATGATCGCTTACGAAATGGTGAATGGGGTCAGAAAAAAGACCATTACAGGAAACATTACGGCAGATTATCAGTTTAATAAAAATTTCAGTCTGATGCTGAGGTCGGGTATTGAAATTCTGAATGAAAAAAGAACCACCAAAAGACCATGGAGCTCTGCAAACTATCTGAAAGGTTTCTACAGAGAACAGTTTATCAAAAATCAGGAATATAATAATGACCTTTTATTCTCTTACAAAGCAGATTGGAATAAATTCAGTGTTTCCGCCTCTGCAGGGGGAAGTATCCGTTATAATGAATACCTGATGACTGATTATCAGGCTATCGGATTGAAAACAGCAGGGGAATACAGCCTTACCAACGCTCTCAATATTCCGGTTAAATATCCTGCACCAAGAGACAAGCATGTAGACAGTGTTTATGGATTGCTTACATTGGGATATGACAATAAAATATTTGTAGACGTTACCGGAAGAAATGATTGGAGTTCTACACTTCCGAAGCAAAACAGATCTTTCTTCTATCCTTCAGTAAGTACCAGCTTCATTCTATCAGATATTTTTAACCTGAAAAGCAATAATCTGAACTTATGGAAACTGAGAGCTTCATGGGCGAAAGTAGGGATAGACAGTGATCCTTATCTTCTGGATAATTATTATACAGGAAGTAATATTACAGGAAGCGTAATAGCGCCTACAACTTTTAATAATCCTTCTCTTAAACCTGAAAAAAATACCAATATTGAAGCTGGTATGGATTTCAGTTTTTTCAAAAATAGGTTGAATCTAAATCTTACCGCTTATCAGAACGTCAGTGAAAACCAGATTATTCCTGTTTCACTGCCTCCCGAAAGCGGATATTCCAAAAGGATAATCAATGCCGGGAAAATCAGAAACAGAGGGCTTGAACTTTCAGCCGATATTTTAGCTGTAAAAGGAAAAGACTTCTCATGGAAAGTAGGAGGGAACTGGTCTACCAACGAAAACAGGGTGATGACTTTGCCCGAAGGATTTGACGGAATCGTTTCCAATGTAGGAGATGTGGTATTCTATAAAATGGAAGTGGGAGGTTCTCTTGGAGACATGTATGGATTTAAATTATTAAGAACCCCGGACGGAAAAGTAATTTACGGGGATAACGGACTTCCGGGAAGACCGGCCGATATTGAAAAAGTAGGCAATGCATTTCCGAAATGGCGAGCAGGTCTTCAGAATGACTTCAAGATCAAAAACTTTACAATAAGCTTCTCATTTGACGGTCAGTATGGTGGTATTGCTTATTCACAGTCACATCATAAAATGTCTGAACAGGGAAAACTGAAATCTACTCTTCCCGGAAGAGATAATCCTGGCGGAATGATTGTAGGAGATGGTGTTGTACAGAACCCAGACGGATCTTTCACCCCGAATACAAAAGGCGTACTGGTATCTTCCTATTACGGAGATTATTATAGAAGAGCCAATGTGGAAACCAACAGCTTCAGCACAGATTTTATTAAGCTGAGAGATGCCAGAATTGCTTATTCTTTCCCGAAAGAAACCATAAAATCAATTGGTCTGGATGATCTTACGATTGCCATTTTCGGAAAGAACCTGTGGATGTGGACGAAATTCCCATTGTTTGATCCTGAAGTCGCTACGCTGGACAATGCAACCATTACTCCAGGAGTAGAGATGGGACAGCTTCCAACGGCAAGAACAGTTGGTTTTCAGTTAAATCTTAAATTCTAAAATCTTAAAAATGAAAAAAATAATCATAAATCTGACATTAGCCGCTTCTGTTTTCATGCTTCAGTCCTGTGACAGAACATTTGAAGAAATCAATACAGATACCAGCAAAATAAAAGACCCTTCTGTGGGAAGTCTTCTTGCTCCTATTCAATATGAAATGGGAAGTTATGGCTATAACAGAGCTGATGATTTCACTTTTGATATCATGCAGATCGCTTTAGACTTTCCGAATGAAGGAAATTCCTACAGCAGATATTATATGGACGAAAAAAGTGGCAACGGTTACTGGAATACTTCCTACCGATGGCTTAAGCAGGTAAGTGATCTTAGAAAATACGCAGTCAAAGAACAGAATAATAATTATCTGGCTATATCAATGGTTCTGAATGCCTGGATTGCTTCCAATCTTACCGATGCTTTCGGAGATGTGCCTTTATCTGAAGCAGTGAAGATTGAAGAAAATATTTTAAAGCCAAAATATGACAAGCAGAAAGACATCTACATACAGCTGTTAAATGACCTGAAGACGGCTAATTCACTATTCAATGCAAACCAGACATTAGCAGAAACAGATTTGTTTTATAATGCCAATAACAACAGCCAGACCGGTATTTTAGGATGGAAGAAATTCTGTAACTCTCTTTCATTAAGACTATTAACAAGGATTTTAAGCAGAAATGGTGAAGTAAACGTGCATGAAAGAATTCAGGAAATCATCAACAATCCTTCACAATATCCTGTTTTTCAAAATAATACAGACAGTGCAGTGCTTCCGCTTTCAGGAGTGTCTCCATACTTACCGCCGATTGCCCGTCCTCAGGATTTTACGGCATACAGATCAGCAGGCGAGTTTTTTGTAAATGCTATGAAAGATAATAATGATCCAAGGATGAGTCTGTTTTTTACGAAAGCTAAAGCAGCTTCAGGAGAAGATCTTGGATATAAAGGAGCTCCTTCCGGATATGCTTTGGGAACAGCCTTCAATTATCAGCCTTCTAACCTTAACCAAAACCTGGCAAAAGCACCACTGAAGATTTTAATCATGACCTATTCTGAGGTTCAGTTTATCCTGGCAGAATTGGTCAACAAAGGAATTATCGCAGGAAACCAGCAAAGCTACTACGAAACGGGAGTGAAATCTATTATTGAACAATGGGGAGCAACAGTTCCTGCCAATTATTTCACTAATAATAATGTGGCCTATGACGGTTCTTTGCAAAAACTGATGCTTCAGAAATACATTTCCCTGTTTTTTGTAGACCATCAACAATGGTATGAGTACAGACGTACAAAACTGCCTGTATTACCCAATAACGGAGGACTTCAGAACGGAGGGCAGATGCCTGTAAGGTTCATGTATCCTACAGCCACAAAAGTGATGAATACCGATAATTATAATGCAGCCGTACAATCGATGGGAGGAGACAATATCAATGTAAAAATGTGGTGGAATAAATAATAAACTGAATTTAAAAATTGAAAATAATTTAAAGAGTAAAATATGATGAGTATCAATATAAAATTTTTAGTGCCATGCCTGTTGGTTTCAACAATGGCATTCTCGCAAACTTCTGTTTCAGGATATGTATACGAAGACAGCAGCAAAAATCAAAAGAAAGAAAACCGCGAAAAAGGAATTGAAGGCGTAGCCGTTTCTAATGGCGTTCAGGTAGTTCTTACCGATAAAAACGGACGATACAGTCTTCCGGTTCAGGAAGATCAGACTATTTTTGTCATCAAACCTTCAGGATATCAAACTGCTTTAAACGCAAACAACCTTCCACAGTTCTATTACCATCATAAACCAAAAGGATCTCCGGCAGATTTCAAATACAAAGGAGTTGCTGCTACAGGAGATCTTCCAAAAGAGCTGAACTTCCCGCTTTATAAGCAAAACGAAAATAAAAACTTTGACATTCTTGTTTTCGGTGATCCACAGCCTTACACAGAAAAAGAACTGGATTACTTCAAAAGAGGAATCGTAAATGAAGTGAAGAATACGAAGAAAAATGCAGTATTGGGAATCAGTCTGGGAGATTTGGTAGGCGATAATCTAAGTCTTCAGAAACCTTATGCAGACGTAATGAAAGAAGTGGGGCTGCCTTGGTATAATGTGATGGGAAATCATGACATGAACTATGATGCTAAAGAAGATCATCTTTCCGATGAAACATTTGAATCAAATTTTGGTCCTGCCAATTACTCTTTCAACTATGGTAACGTACATTTCATTATTCTGGATGATATTCTTTATCCGGATCCGAGAGATGGCAAAGGATATTGGGGTGGATTCCGTGAAGATCAGCTTCAGTTTATCGAAAACGATCTGAAATTGGTTGATAAGAATAAACTGATTGTGATATCTTTCCATATTCCGTTAGAGCATAACAATGAAGACAGCTTCAGAAATGCGGACCGTCAGAAATTATTTGATTTCTTAAATCCTTTCCAGAATGTATTGCTTCTATCAGCACACACCCATATTCAACAGCAGATTTTCTATGGAAAAAAAGCAGGCTGGAACGGAATAAAAGAACTCCACGAATATAACGTTGGAACGACTTGTGGCGACTGGTACTCAGGAACACCGGATGATGCCGGACTTCCTACTTCTACCATGAGAGATGGAACAGCAAAAGGATATTCATTTATCAGCTTTGCTGACAATCAGTATAAAGTGAAATACAAAACAGCCGGAAAACCGGAGGATTATCAGATCAAATTATATATTCCGAAAGTGATTCCTTCTTCAAGAACCTCTGCAAAAGTACTGGCTAATTTCTTCATGGGAAGCAAAAAAGACAAAGTAGAATACAGAATAGATGGAGGAAAATGGGAAGAAATGGAATACGATGAAACCATAGACCCGAATTTTGCCCTTTCAGTTTTCAAATGGGATGCTACAGAGAAGATTTTCCCGGGAAGAAGACCTTCCAATCCTGAAATGTCAAAGCACATCTGGGAAGCCGATTTTCCTAAAAAATTAGCATTAGGAAAGCATAAAGTGGAGGTGAAAGCTGTTGACATGTACGGAAATGAATTTATAGCTTCAGAAGAGTTTGAAGTACAGAATTCAATTCAGATTCCTTAAGATTTTATTTTTTTTACTATACCTTTTTTAGATTTTGAAGTCGGTCTTTTGGACCGGCTTCTATTTTTGTTGAGGTTCTTGGAAGTCACAAATATTATTAATGGTTAGAATATTTTAAGGTGTAATGATTTTGCATACAAGTTTATATAAAATTAAAATCGTAGATTTTTAAAACTTAAATGTACTTCTCATACTTAAAGCTTATAGCTTAAAAGACTTAAGTGTTTAAAAACTTTTGTGACTTTTGTGGTTTAAGAAAATATAAGTTTCAATTGCTCACCCCAACCATTAAAAAACTATTAAATCCACGATTTCACCGCTTCGTAAAAATGTTCTTTTGTAACTTTGTAGTAAGAAAAGTATCATTACTATGAATATAAACGGAAAAAATGCCATCGTAACAGGTGGTGGAAGAGGATTAGGGAAAGCTGTAGCATTAGCTTTAGCCAATGAAGGAGTAAACGTTGCCATTACAGGAAGAAACGAGGAAAACCTGAAAATGACGGTTGAAGAAATCAAAAAACTGGGAGTAAATTCCGCATACGCAGTTTTTTCTGTAGACAATGAAATTCAGGTAAAAGCTGGAATAGAATCTTTAGCAGAACAATTGGGAGGTATCGATATTCTGATCAACAATGCCGGGATCGGAGACTTTGGAACAATTGAAGAAATGCCTTCTGAAACATGGGAACAAGTCATTAAAACCAATCTTTTTGGAGTGTACTATGCTTCTAAAGCTGCGCATCCATTTATGAAAGCTAAAGGAGAAGGAGATATCGTCAACGTAGCGTCTACAGCTGGTTTGAAAGGAGGTCCAAATATGTCTGCATACGCCGCTTCAAAAGCAGCGGTTGTATCTCTATCACAATCGATGATGGCAGAGTGGAGAAAACAAAATATCCGTGTAATCACTTTAACTCCAAGTACTATTGCTTCAGATATGAGCATTCAGGGCGGACTTACAGATGGAAATCCTGATAAAGTATTACAGCCGGAAGACTTTGCAGAATGGGTAAGAGACATCCTGAAAATGAACAGAAGAGCGTTGATTGCAAACGGTTCTATTTTCTCTACAAATCCATAAGAGTTTTAAAATTTAAAGTTCAGGGTTTAAGGTTGTCAGCAAAGAACTGTTAATCTGTCCTGAACAATAAGATTCAATATGAGCGGGCTTTAGCCCGCTTTATCTTTTTACACTTTCTGTATGGCTCTAGCCGAAACTTAAAATCTTCCGCACTAAAAAATCTGTGTCATCTGTGAAATCCGTGGGATAAAAAATGTTACAAATAAACTTTCCTGCCACATTCATTCAAAAAAAACACAAAAATCCCTGGTTTCAGCCAAAACTTGCTCCATCATTTTTTTAACAATAATAACATTAGTATTTTTGCAGCAAATTAATCACATGCAAAATTATTTAGAATTCAATTTCAAAATTTCTCCATTGCAGCCTTGGAATGAGATTTTAATGGCAGAGCTTATAGAAATAGGTTTTGACAGCTTTACAGAAGAAATTGACGGAATTTTAGGATATATCCAGACTGAATTGTTTCATGAAGAGCAGTTGAAAGCACTTCCGCTTTTTGAAAACGAAAATGTAAAAATCGAATACACTTTCGAAGAAATGCCGAATATCAACTGGAATGAAGAATGGGAAAAGAATTTCTCTCCAATCAATATTGATGATAAAGTATTGATCCGAGCTGAGTTCCATGAATCCGTACCTGGAATGCATGAAATTATTATTCAGCCTAAAATGTCTTTCGGAACAGGACATCACCCTACCACCCACCTGATGATTCAGCAAATGATGGACATCGACTTCAATGGTAAAAAGGTATTGGATATGGGATGCGGAACTTCCGTATTGGCAATCTATGCAAAACAGCAGGGAGCAGGAGATACAAAAGCCATCGATATTGACGAATGGTCAGTAGAAAACTCAAAAGAAAATGCAGTAAGAAACAGTGTAGAATTGGATATTGAACAGGGAACTGCTGAAAACTTAGGAAAAGAGAGTTTTGATGTTATTTTAGCCAATATCAACAGAAATATTTTGATTTCAGATATTCCGACTTATGTTTCGGTATTGAATGACGGTGGGAAATTGTTGCTTTCAGGACTGTGTTTCTTTGACGTAGATGATATTCTTGAAGTATGTAAAGAAAGCGGTCTTGAACTGAAAAAGCAGTTACAGCGTGAAGAATGGGTAAGTCTTCTGCTTGAAAAATAACACACCAAAAACAAAATACGAATATGAAAACTTTATGGACGGCTTTATTAATACTGATGCTGCAATTTTTTTCAGCACAGGAAAATGAAGTGTATGCAGATGGTATCTTTGGTTTTGAAGAAAATAAAACACAGAAGATTTTTACAGATTGGACTCGTGTAAGACTGGATCCCGGAGTGAATACTCAGATTGTAGACTCATTGCAGGCCAATCAGCAGGTGATTATTCTTAAAAAAGAAGAAACTGTCCTGAAGTTGGGCGAAAGAGCTGCCAATTGGTACAAAATCTCTTATCAGAAAGGAGAAAATACACTGGAAGGATATGTCTGGGGTGGTAATCTTTGTGTAGGATACCGTAACAAAAACGGGTATGATTTCCTTTTCGGGCTTTCTAAAACAATTGACAGGAAGAATAAAGAATACAATGAGATTGAAAAGAAGAACATTGCCGGAATAAAAGTAATGGAAGGAGCTATCCTCATTGATGAGGTATATTTTGATACAGGAAAAGGGGAAGAGCTAAATTCTGCGTCCTTCAATATAGAAAGCAACCACAAACTGCAGAATGTTGAGTTAACCCTGAAAGCAATGGTTTCCGGTGATGCCTGTGGAATAGCAAGCTATGATCAATATGTTCTTTTTAAGGATAAAAAATTGATTGTCCTTCCACAGCTGATGAACGTAGGTGACGCAGGAGCTTTTTATCACAGTGAATCATTTGTTTTTCCCAATGATAAAGGAGGGATTTCCAATACATTTATCCTTAAAGTAGAAGATATGGAAGTGGATGAAAAAGACAGAGAGAAGAAAAAGCATTCTTCTAAGACCTATCTTTGGAATGGAAGTTCTTATAAGTTAAAATAATATTCTTAAAATAAATTAAACCGTTGTAACCACAGCGGTTTTTTTATTGTATAAATGCCAAAAAATAGGATTGAAACAAACCAATCCTACCAAACATGATTAAGTGTATAATTGAGCCATAAAGGCTACAGAGAATTAAAGTGCACAAAAAGATTTTTATTGATCCTTAATCAATGTTTCCTTAATGCTAATTAAGCTAACTAAGTGCCTCTCGCTAAGTTTAGGGTGTAAAATTAGGATGTAATTGTTCCTCTCTGAGCAAAATTTAAACTGATGCTGCAAAATAAGTAAGTGAAACGGTATTTTAATGTTATGAAACGAATGCAAGAAAATCTGTTTTATATTTTCTCTGTTGATGGCAGCCAATCATTGGCTATAATAACATCAGCCTGTCTTGGGAAAACTTTATTCATGAGGAGGTTATGTACCTCTTCATCCCCGTCTTTACAGCAGTCTTCAATCACAGTGAGTCTGTAATCTTTATCCGAAGCTTCCCTTAAAGTCGATAAAACAACTCCGCTGGTAGATACTCCGGTCAGTACCAGATGCTGAATATCCAGTCCTCGTAAGACAACCTCAAGATCACTTCCGGTAAAAGCGCTGATCCTTTTTTTTGTAATTATGATATCTTTTTCATCGGGACTAAGGTCAGGATGAATAGTTGCCCATTCTTTCATATTGACATCTCCCATATGTTGCTTTAATCCTGAAAATATTTTATTGCTGGCGCTTATTTCCGGCATTCCCTGTCTGAACCCTACTGTAATATAGATAACCGGAATTTGATGCTTTCTTGCATTTTTGATAGTCTCTTTGACATTAGATACCAATTCTTGTGTGTCCGATAAATTACTTAGTATTGATGATTGCATATCCATCACCAGTAATGCTGTTTTTTTGTTTTCCATTTTTAGTTATACTTTATTTATAAATTGTTCTTCTGATTCTTCTAAAAGTTGGCTGTTGACAGCTTTGGTCTTATTCTTTTTGAACAATAAATGTCTGAAGACAACGGCAATTAAAACACCTGCAATTCCTTCTATCAACAAAGTTTTTGGGGCTCCTATTTTCTCCGAAACAAATCCGATAAGTACACTTCCCACAGGCAGCATCCCGAATATGGCAGTCAACAAAATACTGATTGCTCTTGACCGCATTTCGGGAATCACTTCAGACTGCACAATAATGTTACAGGTGGTAAACTGTGCAACACCTCCCAATCCGGTTAGCGCTGCAAAAAACATAGACCAGTAGAAATTGGTGGCGTACGAAAAACAGATCAATCCAATACTCAGGATAGCTGTACTCAAGATAAGAATGTTCCTCATAGAGGCTCCTTTCTTCATTGAAGCCAGAAATACAGTTCCAAGAACAGCTCCAATCCCAATGAAACTAGATATATAACCGAATGTTTTAGCATCACCTTTAAAAATTTCTTTTGCATATACAGGAATTAAAGTATCATAGGGCAAGATCAATAAACCTGTAATACTCAGCATAATAATGACCAGACTGATGGAAGGTTCTTTTCTCAGATACCTGAAACCTTCAGCTAATTCTGTAAAAGTTCCCTTTTTCGTTAATTTTTTAGGAATAATTTTTATTTTCATCATGGAAATTGAGCCCATTACTGCTGCAAAGCTTGCTGCATTAATCAGAAAACAGGTTCCCGCTCCGAATTTTTGCAGAATGATTCCTGAAAGGGCAGGACCTGCTAATTTGGCGATGCTTGCCATGGCTGCACTCAGTGAAAGAGCGCTTGGAAGATCTTCGTCATCTGTTACCACTTCATTAATCATGGCCTGCCTTGCCGGAATATCATAAGCATTGATAATACCAAGAAAAATACTGAGTATAATGAAACTCCAGATGTTTTGATGCCCTGTCATTACAAGGAAAGCCAGTAAAGATGCCTGTATTAAAGATAAAATCTGAGTGATCTGTATAATTTTATACCTGTTATACCGGTCTGCAGCAACCCCGCCGAATGCTGAAAATAAAAACGAAGGGAACTGCTCGGCAAAAATAGTTAGCCCCAGCATAAATGCAGACTGGGTCATACTGTATACCACCCATACCACTGCGGTACGCTGCATCCATGTCCCGAATTGAGAGACAGAGCGCCCAAAAAAATACAATGTATAATTGGTGCTTCTGAAAGCCCGGAATGTACTGATATTACTTAATTTGTTCATTTGTTTTAAATAGACTTTTTGACAAATAATGTAAAATTGTCAAAATTTGAATAAAAAATTTTTAACCGATATGCTTAATAACCATAGAGGTCAGTGTCTTTGCTGTACTGTTTAAATTTTCGAAATTATTTTTTAGACCCATCTCACGCCTTATTCCCCTGATACTACTCTGTAGAATAAAGATGATGGTTTCCTGCTCTTCAATGGCAACTTTAGAAATTGAACCATTGTTAATATTCGCCGAAAATAAATTAAGCAAAAGATTTCTTTCTGCTTCCATCATTCGGTTATGGGCATCGGTAATATGTTTAGATTTTTCTTCATTATCCATTCCGGATTCTATCGCTCTGAAAAATGAAGATCTTTCTTCCGATGTCTTTACTTTGGAAAGACAAAATTCGTGGATCTTTCCTTCGAAAGTACGTTTCTTCCTCATCTTGGAATCAATCTCAGAAATAACTTCTTTGATCAGGTTGTCTAAAACCGCCTGGAAAACCTCCTCCCGGTTTTTATAATAGTAATAGATGGAAGTTCTGCTTTTACCAACTGCTTTTGAAATATCATCCATTGTCACTTTCTTTAAACCATACTTCAGATACAACCCTGAAGCGGTTTCCAGGATTTGTTGTGAAAGCTGATCTTGTTCTGTGTGAGATGACATTGTCTGAAATATGAATGCAAAAATATAACATTTTCGACAAAAAAACAAATTTTGTCAAATTGTTTAAAAAGCAATCTCGATAGATGAGTTTTGGAGAAAAAAAACTTTTAAGGATTGGTTTTTACAGCATCATACATCATTGAATCTTTCTGCTGTTCTGTGTAATCATATTTATAATGATAAAATGAGGACTCCCAATCTCCGTATCCAACGTTTGGAATAATGATGAATTTTTTACCAAATTCATCTGCTGTGTTTTTTACTGCTGCAGATCGTTCGTTTTCTGATTTACTATCAAACAGGCTGGAAAAATCAGCAAGGTTGTCACCTAATAATAAAACAATATTATGATTTTTTGCAATATCTTTTCTTCGATTTTCCTTACTGCTTTCCTTGGATCGCAGGATAAGATTGGATTCACTTTGAAGAGGAAAATTATATTTTTTCAAATTGTTAAGTGTTCCTGCACGTTCTTGTTCCTTTCGGTTGGTTACATAAAAGACTTGAATGCCTTTGCTTGCTGCATACTGATAGAACTGCTGAGAACCGGTAAGGGGTGTTGCTGCTCCTTTTGCTGTCCATTCTTCCCAGGTTGCCTGATCATAGCCTTTTCCCATTTTTGAACGCTCAACGGCATAATAGGAGTTGTCTAAAAAAGTCTCATCAATATCTGAAACAATCGCCAATGGTTTGTCTGATTGCTTTGAAAGGGCTTCATCTAAACGAAGTTTTGCAATATTATATGCCTGAAGACATAATGCCTCATATTCTGCTGCTCGCTGCTGATAAAATGCACCGTATATCTTTCCGTGAAGTCCAAGATTTCGATAAGGAGTATCCTGAATAGCAGTTTTTGATACACGTGTTGCTGTCTGGCATGATGTAGTCAGAACAAAAAGACAGCTTGCGATAATGAAGGTGAAATTTTTCATTGAATTTAGAATAGAGTCAAGCAAAATTATGACAATTTGATTTTTATGACAAATATTTTCAGTATGAATGATTTTGAAAGTAAAATAAAAAACAAAAAAGACTTACTAGAAATAGTAAGTCTTTAAGTGAGCGCGAAAGGATTCGAACCTTTGACCGTCTGCTTAGAAGGCAGATGCTCTATCCAGCTGAGCTACGCACCCATTAAGTAGTTTTGAGAAAACTGCTAAAACAGTCGGGGCGGCAGGATTCGAACCTGCGACCTCCTGGTCCCAAACCAGGCGCGATGACCGGACTACGCTACGCCCCGATTAATGATCATCTATAACGAATTGCTTCGTTTTTGCGATTTCAAAAGCATCATACTTTTGATTTGAAATAAAAAGACCCACAGGGTATTGTGAGCCATTTTGTGAGCGCGAAAGGATTCGAACCTTTGACCGTCTGCTTAGAAGGCAGATGCTCTATCCAGCTGAGCTACGCACCCATTAAGTAGTTTTGAGAAAACTACTAAAACAGTCGGGGCGGCAGGATTCGAACCTGCGACCTCCTGGTCCCAAACCAGGCGCGATGACCGGACTACGCTACGCCCCGATTGATGGTCACCTATAAACGATTTTTCTTCGTTTTTGCGGTTGCAAAGGTACAATACTTTTTTAAATAAAAAAATAAATTATAAGGTAATTTTTGATTAATTTTTCATCAATACTTTTTGTTACCTTTACAGAACTAATAACCATAGACTTAACTTATTTCCAAAATGCTGATTTTTTTACCATTTTTTACTCGTGTTTTTCATTTTGAAATTTGAAACTTTATGTTCATCATACTGTGTTTTTAAAATAATAGAAAATGAAAAAAGAAGAATTTTATAAAATTTACATTCCCGCACTGGAAAAAGCATTTCAGAATGATTCCATTAACTTGGGGTTTTACGTTAAATCTCCAGAGGATTATATTGATGATGAAGTATTATGTCAAATTGATCAATATCTGGAAGAAAATGAAGATATATTTCTTGAAAACATTGCTTATTATTTTGATGCAAAATCTCACAACTTTTCTTCTGTTCAAGGAATTAAAATTGATTTATATAAAACTGTACTGATAGATGAAATGGTTAAGATTAAAAAGAGTTTTTAATTCATTGAAACAGAATCTTATTATCATGAAATATAAAAATTTGCAGGTGAAAGTTGAATATAATTTTTTGCTGTTAGTTTGTCTTTTGGTCATATTATCTTCCTGCTGTAAAAATCAGAAGTTTATTAAGCATGAAATTGATAATGTGTTAATTAGTTTGCCTGAATCATTTGTCATTAAGAAAGAACCGGCCGAAGATTCACAAGTGTTTAGTATAAATGTCGGAGATAAGTGTCTAGGTTATATTTGTTATGGTGATTATAAAGCTTTTGAAGAGAATTCTTTTTTCATTACTGATGATAAAGATTTATATGAAAAATATAAAAGCAGAGAATTAAAAGCTTATTTCTCAAAAAATCCTGAAACAGATAGTAAAAATGGTATTTTTAATGATAATTATTATTACTATGATACAATCAATAAACACAGAGCACAGATTATGTTGCCGAAAAAAGCGAATAAAGGATCTATCGGTATTCATTTCGACAGTGTAGATATCCACAAAAATAAAATGGCAATTATTGTTACTGATCTGAGTGAAGAGAATAAAGAGTTGTTCTTAAAAGTCTTTAAAACCATTAAAATTAATCCATAAGCATTAAAATCTATGAAATTGAAGTTATCGTTTCTAAGCTTTATCATCATTCTTTACAAAGTTGAAAATAAATATGAAGTGTTATGGAAGATCTATTAGAAGTGATAGTAAGAATTGATAATAAAGAGTTTTTGAAATGTAATTATATTCAACTGGTTTCTAATTCCAGGACTTCTTTACGAACAGTAATTTTTAAAAATATAAAATTAATTAATAAAGATGTCAATTTACTAAGTGGAGAGTATGACTTTTGTGTAGCATATAAAAATCAAAAACTAGAACGAAAGGAGGTTCACTGGTTTGATATGTACATGATTTTTTCTGACATGTTTACAAGAGATATTAATGATGGCGATGATATTGAGATTAAATCAATAATGACACATGATAAACATATTTTTTATCAACAAGATGTCATTGATATCTATAATTTGTGGCAACATAATAAAGAAGTAAATTGGAATGAAATAGACACAGATTTTAAATACTCATACGTATCAGCATGTTTTTATTGGTCAAAAACTCCCTCCAAATTTATTAATTATGAAATAGTAATTGACTGTCTAATGATAAAAGAACAAATTGATTTATTTTATTATTTAGGGAGAGAAATGTTTGGAGAAAGGGCATATTGTGGTTCAGGTTTCTATCAGTTTGAAGACTGCATTTCAATGTTACGTGCCAAAGGACTACAGAAGTTGACTCTTGTTATTTTTAGAAATTTTAATCAGCTTGAATCTGAAAGCATTATTAATGATATAAACCATTTGATAACTTTCTTTAAGTCTATAAAAATTGAAGTTCAGTTCTAATAAAAAGATGTTTAAAATTATTACCAAAGGGAAAGCAATGCTGGGAAGTTATGATCCGGAAGATCAGGATACCAGCGAAGCAATATATACTATTTATAAAGCAGATTATGATTTTATGATTTTCATCTGTTGGAATGGTTTTCATATTCCTATGGATGGGAGTTATCTGTCTCAAATTTATAATGATGTAGTAGACATGCTGGAGTTTCTTAAAATAGGTGAGCATGACTTTTGGATTAGCTTTTTAGACAGTTGTTTTACAGCAGTCTGGTATTTTTCAATAAAAAATGAAGAGATAGAAATTAAAGCTGAATGGACTGATATTGCTCCTTATCATTATGAGAACAGAAGGGTCGAGAACCTGAGAGAAGTTTCAGATGTTGTTATTATCAACAAAAATAATTTTATCAATGAATGGGATAACATTCTCAGAATGGTCAAAAATGATCTTTTGAGTGTAGGATATGACAGTCGTTTAGAAGGGTTTGATTATTTAAATGATTTAGATTGAAAAACTATTGTTCCACATCACATAGTTATAAGTTTTACGAAAATAGCCTGATAGAAAATAATTTATAAAATGAAATAGAAATGACAATTACTAAATTATATATAGTGGATTGGTATGATGATATTATAACCTCAATTATTTCATTTGAAAATGATGAATTGTATCTGTTTAATTGTATTCAAAGACAGTTTATCAACGGAAAGAAAACGTATTATTGCGTAAAAATAGATGAAATATCATCTCAACAGATTCAAGATATAATAGCGAAAAAGAAATTGATTAAAAGTGATTGGAACATTATCAATCTAATCTTTGAAAAGAATAATAAAAATGATCATGTTTTTTTATTAGATACAGAATCATTATTCATTGGCTCAGATATTATTTTTAGGAAAACAAGAAATTCGGACCTCAGATCTATTAAGTTTCCTTTTGATATTTCAACTTTATATACTATTTAAAATAATAATGAAGGATGTATTTGAGTTTACAATTGTAGTTCAAAATCTGTCAGAGCGTATCGCAGACAGTTTTATTGATTTTATAGAAAAAAAATCAGTGTTTTGGGGAGGCGGTTGTTCTGAAAATCAGATAAATGGTGGGTTATATGCTGATGAGAGTGTTGACATTAATATCAATGATTTTATAAAAGAATTTCTCACATTTTTTTTACATCAGGAAATTAAGATTGATAAAATTGAGATCAATATTGAAGATTTTTACTTTCACTCTTTTGAATATGATGATTTTATGAAGACCCATTCATCAATGTCCATACATATTGGTTATTGGGAAGTATAATTATTGCTGTCAAAAGGGTTTGCCGAAAAATTCCATTAAATTTTTATGAAGAAATATAGAGATACCACTGCTTATTACCTGTCAAGTTTTTTTGAACATAGTGAATTGAAGTACGAAAGTTTCTGGTTGTTTTATAATCGCGAAGATGAAATTCAAATGGGGAATTTTTTTCCTGATCAAAAAGTTTATTCGTTTTTGTGGGAGTATGCAGATAAAGATATTTTAGTAAAAATTGATGAGTGGAAAAGAGCGTTCAGGAGAAATGATATTGAGATCTTACAGGAAGCTAAGCTGCATACCCGAAATTACCTGTCAGGAGAGCGAAAAGTATATCTGGATTGCCTGGAATCAGATTTTATAACTGCTGATAAAAAGTTTGAAAACTTTACAGTATATAATGTTGGTCAGCGATTTGTTCAGATTGTGACAGAAGAAAATATATCTTTTGCGGATATTGATTTAAGCTTTCTGGAATTATCAGATAAAGTAGATCAATATAAAGCATTTGTCAGGATTTTAGATACTGATGGTATTCAGGCATTGATCTTAAATGGCTATCATCATCGTGGAGAATTACTGAAAGTCTGTATTGTGAAGAGTGGAGAAGCCTGCTTAAAAATAACCGAAGTTTTGCCCTTAAATATTTTTGAAAATACATACGTTGCGATGCCATTTAACTGGTGATGGTGTTGAAATATAACCTGTTAGAAATTGTTTCTGTAAGGATGTAAAATTGATTTTTTAAATGAGTAGAAATAAAAATTTATTAATGATTTTAATCGTTGCTGCATTAGTCTTTTTATATAAATTTATATTTTCGTCAAAAAGCAAAGGCAGTTTTTTAGATGAAATTAGAGATAAGAATATAAAATCAATAGTTAGCAAAAAGTATATTAATCCTGATAATCACAATATATCATTCTTGGTGTATGGCAATAAAGATAGTATAGTGGTTTATAGAGATTGGTGGGATAAGATTTCTGTTGGAGATTCAATACTAAAACCAAAAGGTTCTTTAGAGATAGTTATTAAAAATTCTGATAAAATTGAAAAATTTAATTTTGGAGATAAATAAAATGAAAAAAGAGATCATATTTTCTTTGATGTTCTTTGTATTATTTTTTTCATGCAGATCTGCTAAAGCACCCATGATAACAAAAAATGAATGCGGATCAAATGAGATCATTTTACATTACAATACTAAAGAAGAATATGATCATCAGGAATATAAATTTTTATTTAGATCAGGTATTAAAGATACTGTTAAGGTAGAGTTTAATAATGAAATAATAAAAAAATATATAGATACAGAAGAAAATTATGAACATAATTTTAATTTATTTTCTATTAAAGGGGAAAAAGATTCTATAGTTAGGTTATCAATAGGAACTGAGAATTATTGTTTTATAGTAAATAAAAGATACTATTATTATGATTTTATTAGAAGAGATAATAAGTTATATCTATATTTAGATAAGTTAAGAAATAGGTCTTTCGAATGATTTAGATGTATTTATTCCTTGTATCACTTCTATACAAAGTAATTAAAACCTTGCATCTTGCGAGGTTTTTTCATTAAAAAGACCCACTAATCCCTATATTTACCCCATGAAACGATTAATGCTTCTGTACATACTTTCCCCCGTATTCCTATTCTCACGGACTACCGGAAAAGTGATCAAAATTTCAGACGGAGATACCTACTTTGTTAAAAGGCAATCAGCAAAAAAAGATAACGCTGGCCAAAGTCAGAACA
Organism: Chryseobacterium sp. JV558; assembly: GCF_033712365.1. Classification (NCBI taxonomy): domain Bacteria; kingdom Pseudomonadati; phylum Bacteroidota; class Flavobacteriia; order Flavobacteriales; family Weeksellaceae; genus Chryseobacterium; species Chryseobacterium sp. JV558. The sequence goes on along the minus strand of NZ_WJHU01000008.1, from coordinate 123,869 downwards.
GATAATTATACCATAATACGGTTGATTAGACGTCTCAGTTTTTCTTAAATTTACCATTCGGAGAGACGATGCTGGAACAGAGAACAGGTGTATATGATAACCCATATAAGTTCAATGCCAAAGAGCTTGACAGAGAAACAGGGCTGTATTATTATGGTGCGAGATATTATAATCCGAGAGCAAGTATTTGGTATGGTGTAGATCTGCTAGCGGAGAAGTATCCAAGTTGGTCGCCGTATGCATATTGTGGAAACAACTCTATTAATTATATTGATCCTGATGGAAATTTTAGATTACCAGCAAATGCTACGAGAGAGCAAAGAAGATTATATAATGAGGCAATAAAAACTATAAAAGCGGTGTTTCGAGATTCAGGATTTCGAGGAGCGTTTAAAGAGAGATTTGGTGTAGATGATAAAATGATACAGACAATGCTCAGAGATGGAGATGGGCCCACTGTTATAATGAATGAAAGTTTACTTGATTTGGCGCATTTTGATCGAGATGATCCCAATGTTATTACAATAGATTCTGGCGTTGTAAACACGGTTTCAAAAAATAAAGGAAATAAAAAGTATATTGATAATTTAGCAGAAATAATAATTCATGAAGGTGGTCATTGGGCAGACTATGCAATTGACCATGTTTCCATGGAAAAGGACCCATTTTTTAAGAAGAGTCTTAAATCAAAAGGTGTTAAAGGTGATGCGGGAGATAATTGGGAAATTACTTATTTTGGAACAGATACTCAATTTTCTGCTTCAGATCGTGATATAATTACTGAAAAGTTTGATGGATTTAGGATGAATAATTTTAGAAAAAATTTTAGGCAACAAATTGAAATCAGGGACTTGAAATCACAAAAAATGCCATCTATTTTAGATAATTATAAAAAACCAAAAGATAATTTGCGAGTAAGACCATGTTATTAACCCAAAATCCCTAAACAATATGAATTTTAAAACTAAAATAGTTATAATTTTATTATCCTCTTCATTACTTACGAATTGTAAGGAGGAAATGAAAAAATGTGTAAGTCAATCTACCGATACTAATGTAAAACTATATAATGATTTAACAGATCAGTTGATACCTTATTTTTTTCGAGAAGATTATTTAGGTGAAAAAAGATATTTTGATAGTTTAAGAGTTCATAATGAGGATTTATATATCGAAGAGAAGACAAAAGCGCACAACGAAATTTTTAATCATCCTGAAAAATTTTGCAATTTGTATATAGATTCTACTAAAAGTAAAAATACATATTTTGCTACAAGTAGTAAAAACTTTATTACAGGTCATCCCGAAGCTCATATAAATGACATAAAAAGTAGGAAGGAGCTTTTAAAAGAATTTTCCAGTAATACAGATATTATTAAAAAATTAAGTACACGAAGTTCTATAAAAGCAAATCAATTTAATTTGTGTACGGCAAAAGTCCTAGATCTGGCAGAGTATGATAAACATACAAATGAATGTGAGATAGGAGTAGTATATTTTTCAGAGATTGTATTTGATCCTTCTAAAAAAAGAGCATTAGTTTTTGTTGACCATCGTATAAAAAAAGATTATTACGGGAGAAATGCTGTATTTAAACTAAGATTGCATGATAATTATTGGGAAATAGAAGATTTTACGTTAGTGTCAACTTCCTAATTTCCGGCTCTTTACCCGATAGCGCGAATTTGTAATCCGTGCCTGTAAAAACAACAAAAACTTTGCAATCTGCAAAGTTTTTGTTCTTGTAAAGTAGTAATTATATATCTTCGTATGTAAGTAATATTGAGGAAGAGTAAATCTATGGGTTTCATCCCCGCTCCGCAAAGTCTCCCGACTTTGAGGTGAAAAAAATCAAATAACTTAATTCAATATTAAAAAACCTCGCAAAATGCGAGGTTTTTTTAATTAAACAAGACCCACTAATCCCTATATTTGCCCCATGAAACGATTAATGCTGCTGTACTTACTTTTCCCTGTATTCTTATTCTCACAGACTACCGGAAAAGTGATTAAAATTTCAGACGGAGATACCATTACTTTGCTGTTAAAAGGCAATCAGCAGAAAAAAATCAGGCTGGCCGAAGTCGATTGTCCGGAAAATGGACAAGCGTTTGGGAAAAATGCTAAACAGTTCACTTCTGCCCAGGTATTTGGGAAAACAGTAAGCTTTGTAGAAACTAAGACCGACCGCTATGGGAGATCTATTGCAAGAGTTTATTATGATGACGGGAAATACCTTTCCAAAGAGCTTATAAAAGCAGGAATGGGATGGTGGTATTTTTCTTACTCCAAAGATGCTTCTTTAGGGAAGATTCAGGAAAATGCACAATATAGAAAAGTAGGTCTCTGGCAGGATGTGAATGCGGTTGCTCCCTGGGATTACCGGAAAATGAAGCGTGAGCTTAGAAATAATAAAAAAATTGAGGCCGCTAAAAATGAGGCAAAAACAAAGAGTGTAGTATAAACTTCTGTTGGAAAGCATGAAGCATGAAGTTAGTTAATATGTATTCACTAAGATGCCCAACAATAGCTTCCATCTTCAAACTCCTCGCTTCCAGCAATTTTTCTATCCCCCTTTCTTCCTTACAAAAAGATAAAAACTCGTAGCCATGAAGATAAATAGGGCAGCGATATTACAGTAATCCATTCTTTCAAATGCAGTGTTTTCGTTCATGAAGTTTTCCATTGATCTGTAACCTCCGGTATAAATCAAAAAATCAGAAAATGTTTTCTGATGGATAATCGTTGTGAAAAGCAGCATGAATACCCCAAAACCGATAGGATAAATGAAGTTTTTAAAAAGAAGACTCAATGTCAGCTGTACCATGGCAATAGCAGAAAGAGTAATGAAAAACTTCAAAAAGACATAAAATATCACTTCCCTGAAATCATAATTCTGGAAACCCAATTGTGGAAAAGCAATACTTAGCAAATATCCGCTTAACAGTAAGGTCAGATAAGAGAAAAGCACAGAGAAAAAAACAGTGATCTGGATAAACAGAGCTTTCGAGAAAAAGATCTTGGTCTTGGAAACGGGAAGGGTGAACAGAATTTTATAATTATTATTCCGGTATTCCACATCACAGCATGCATGTACAAAAAGAGAAACGAGTATAGGAAACAACAGATAGAAAAACATAAATACAGTTCTCCCTAATGAAGCTTTCCACGGATTTACGGTCCCTTCTGATGCTTCCATTCCGGAACGGAGCACATCATAAACCATATACAGATCAACCGCGAAAATAATCAAAACAGGAACCAGCAGAATTCCGAAAATCTCTTTGTTTTTCGATAGTTTATATTGCTCGGATGAAAAAGCTTTTAAGAAAGTATTGGTATTAGTCATGGCTTTTAGAAATTAAATTAATGAAGATCTGCTCAAGATTGGTACTTTGAGACTCTATGTCATAGACGTCAATTCCGTTTTGGATCAGTGTGGTGAGAAGTTTATTGAATTCATTGTCATCATTGATTTTTACTGAAATTTTGTTCGTATTGTTCAGTGTTGCAGAAAAAGTGTCTTGCAATAGAGATAATGCTTTTTCAACAGGATTAATTTTTAAAACGACTTCTTTTTCTACTTTGCTTAAAAGTTCATTCTTTGTTCCTTGAAAAATCATCTGTCCGCCTTCTATAATGCCGATGTGGGTCGCCGTTTTCTCAAGCTCGCTCAAAATATGGCTCGAAAGGAAAATGGTTTTACCCTGTTCATTCAGATGCTGGAAGAGTTTTCTCATTTCAAAGATTCCCTGAGGATCAAGCCCGTTGAGAGGTTCATCCAGAATCAAAAGTTTCGGATCATGAAAAATAGCCATCGCAATTCCCAGACGCTGCTTCATTCCCATTGATAGAGCTGTTGCCTTTTTTTTCTTCTCGTTATGCAGATCTACCAGTTCCAGCACCTCATCAATCCTTTTGTTCCCTTTGCCATAGATGATATCAAGGTATTTAAGGTTTTCAAAAACAGTGAGTTTGGTATAAAAGCAAGGCGATTCTATCAGATTTCCTGTGCTGGCAAGAATCTCTGTCCGGTTATGCTGTAAGCTTTTATTTTGAATGAAAATATTGTCAGCTGATGATTCCAAAAGTCCCAGAAGAAGTTTGATCGTAGTTGATTTTCCCGCGCCGTTTCTTCCCAGATAGCCATAGATGCTGCCTTCAGGAATATTGAGGTTGATATTGTTCAGAATGGTTTTAGAACCTATGCTATAACTGAGGTCTTTTGTAGTAATGTTTTCCATTATTCGTGAGAGGTTAAAAAAGTATTGGTGTCTATATAAAATATTCCGTCAAAAAACTGGCTCCAGACCTTTTTCTGATCCGTTCCCTGATTGATAGTGGATACAAACTCTTTCTTCAACACAGAACTTTCCGGGATACTTCTAAGATTGATAAAAAAGTAAGGTGTTTTCGTTGCATGAAATGTATTTTCGATGGCAAGTTTTCCGGGCTTATCCATAAGTTTTCCGGTTTTATTGTATTTGGCATAGGATGAAAAATCAACCATATAAGAAGTCTTTCCGTATTTACTTTTGATATAAGCCCCTAGAGGCAGATAATCTTTGTTGTACCGGCTCGCAAAAGTATGAAGGTTCGAACACCATACAATAATCTTTTGCCCCTGGTAAACAGAATCAATCTGATAAATAAGGTTTTTAGCCATCAGAGAGTCCCGGAACTGCATACTCTGCGTAGATCCGGCATCATACTTCCATGTTTTATTGAAATAATTTCTCATATCATGTAAATACCGGGTATAAATTCTGTTTTCAGAGGTCTTTTCAAGCTTTGAAACCATTTGTTCCAATCGGGTGATCTCATTGAGAAAGTCTTTTTTCTGATTTCCGGTTAAAATTTTGCTGGCAAAGCCTTTGTACATAAAGTTAGAGATCTGATTAAGGTTTTTGTTTAAAAGAGGAAATGGTTTAAGATCAATCGAATTTTTGCTTAAAAAATCCTTCAAAAACTTACTGCGTTTGTCGTACAGTTCTATTCCGGAAAATTGAATATCAAACCCTCCCAGTTCTATCGGATGAGCCGAAGTTTTTGTTTTCTGATAATAGCTGATCAGAGGCTGGTTTTCCCTGTTATCCCACCAGAAATCAAAAAGTCCCAGTCCTGCTATAGAAGCAGAAGGAACTTTAAGGCTGTGGTTTTTCATTTCTTCATTCATTATCCAGGTATCATATTGCCCGGCCTCATATAAAACAACATTATACCCCAGATTCTCGTGGAGATATTTGATGAGTCTGCTTTTGGCCTGCATTGTAGCTCCATCGTAATGGATGTTTTCCCCTAGCATTACGATCCTGTTGTCTTTAAGCACAGAGTCCAGAACCTTTAGGTCGCTGTTATCCGGGTATTCCATAGAAATACTTTTTATAGGGTGTTTATACCGCTGGATATCGCTCAGGAGTTCCTCTGTTTCTTTTTCAGGGATATTTTTAAAAACAATTTTATTCAGGATTAAAACTGCTATTACAGAAACTATAAAAGTGTAAAGTATTTTTTTCATCCATTCAAAATTATACAGTTGCTAAATGCCTGTTCACTTTCTTATTTGGTTTTAAATGTAATAAAAAATAAGATCCTTTTGTGTAAAATATTTATCATTCAGTCGAAAATAGTGCCAGGAGAAGAATAATGTCAATCCGTCTTGTTTTTCCTTGTGCCGGGAAATATATAGCTCGGATGGATATAAAAAAATAAAAACTGTCTCAAAAAAATGAGACAGTTTCATTAAACAAAAAGTATTAAAATCCGGATGAGGAAGTTATATTGTATTTAATTTCTGTTTTTTACCAGGATCCATCCTGTGTAGGAAACCAGTTTCTGGGTATCGGGATCCATCCACTTTATTTCATACCAGTAAGTGCCGCTGTTCACGGGAGTGCCTCCAATAGTTCCATCCCATCTGAAATTATTGTTTTTTTCAGAAGAATGAATGAGCTGCCCATATCGGTTGAAGATCCCAAACTTCAGATCCTTTAGAAATGCCAGTTCAGAATAATCCAGAGTGTCATTGATACCGTCACTGTTGGGGGTGATAGCGTTGATAAGATTCGGAACCAGAATCTGTACCTCTACAGGGCGGCAGTTGTTAGAATCTTTCACATAGAAAATATTTTTACCTCGCGGAAGACCAGTGAAGACATTAGAATCCTGCCAGATCATTCCATCTCTTGAATACTGATAGGGAGGTGTACCGCCTTCTACCGTAAGGGTTACCGTATTGCCTGTAGTTTCTATCTTCTTGACTTTTGGAACAGGAACGGACAGTACTTTTACAAATTGTTTTGTTTCACAGCCATTAGAAGTCAGGATGACCCAATAATTACCTATAGAAGCGGTAATAGAAGGAGAGGTCGCTCCTGTGCTCCATAGATAAGATGTGTAACCAGGTCCGGCATTCAGGGTAATACGTGCATCAGGGCAAATATACTGATCCACCAAAAGAGGAGAGGGTTTAGGAGGAATCACGGTTAAAGTAATTTTAGCAAAATCAAAACATCCGTTAGCGGTGATTACTTTCACGAATACTATGGTATTGGAAGAAGTATAAGCAGTTGGAGTTGTTATTTCATTTGTTCCGTTCGTCGCATCAGTCAGTGTCGGATAGTATTTTTTGGTCACAGGATTGGTAGTTGTGACAATTGCTGTCGTTAGATTAAAGGTTCCGGTATTGGGATTGGTTGGGATAAAACACCCTGTAAGTGTAGTATCCTGTACATTAGGCTTGGGATAAAACTGGAGCGTTATTTTTGCATTAGCTGTACAGCCTTCTACTGTTGTTACCTTTACATACACCGTAGCATTAGCTGCAGACGGATAAGCATTGGCGGGAATAATTTCGTTGGTTCCTGCATTTAAATCTGCTAAAGTAGGATAATATTTTCTGATGGCAGTAGCTGGCCCTCCTACAGTAGCTGTAGTAAGATCAAAAATACCAGTACCATTAATTTCACAGCTTTTTACAGTAGTATCTGTTAAAATCAGAGGCTGTACGGTGATATTTACTTTTACCTGCTCACAATCCGTAAAATCAGGATCATTTCCACAGAATTTATAAGTGAAAGTATCAGTAGTTGTTCCCGTATTGGCCGTATAAGTAAGGATTCCTGTTGTAGGATTGACCGTTAATGTTCCGCCGGCCGGAGGACTAATAATCTGTACAGTACCCGGTACCGGAGTCTGTGTAGAATTGGTAAAGGCAGGAGTGATAGCGGTAGGAGTACCCGCACTGCAGACATTCATGGGTTTTACAGAATTCGCCAGACAGGTGTAGACTTTGTAAGGATAAGTTGTAAGAGGAGTACAGGTACTTTTAGTGATAGATACCGTATAATTTCCTGCCTGAGTAGGAGTGTAGGTATTGTTGTTAGCCCCAGGAATAGGATTCCCGTTAAGATTCCATTGATAGTGGTCAAAACCGCTTTCCACCTGCAGAACAATTCCCGGAATACATTCTCCGGAAGATTTGCTGATCACCGGAATAGAATTGAAGCCTGCAAAATATCCTCCATAGCCCAGATTTCCACTGCCGCCAATAATACCAGCGGTGACCGCTTTGGTAGAAGTTACCGTAACATTTCCGGAAATATCAGGAATAGAGTAAGAAACCCAGTTTGGAGTTCCGGTTACAGGAAAAGGTCCCTGTGCTGCAGTAGGAGCTACTCCGTTTACTGTTACTCCGGCTCCTGTCTGAGTCAGAATATTAAGCTTTACAAAAAGCGGTGGGTTGAATGTTGTATAATAAGGCATTTCCCCAATTTTCCCTATTTCATCAATAACAGTGGGAAGAAAACAGTTTAAAGGCGGAATATAATTGAATCCTTCTGTAGCATCATTATCTTCAATGCCGGAAAGAAGCTGGTAAACATATACATTTTTTGAGGTCTTCACATACATATTGAGATGAGCAGGACCATTGACTACATAGTTCATGGCACTTACACGATAGTATTGTCCTTCGTTCAGGGTTGCTACAGGAGTAGGGTTGTTGTTAAGCCTGATCTCCGTATTGTTTTCAGTCGCAACAATAATCGCTCCTTCAATTTCAGGAAGAAGGTTGCCTTTTCCTTTGATCATAACAAATTCCTGTCCCAGACGTTCAACCGGAACAGACTGGTCCATAATAATATCCTCGCCGTTGTAAGGAGGTGCCAGCCCGAACTGGCCATGATAATTTCCGTTGGTTACAGATACAGGTTTCGTTGCTTCTATTTTAGCACCGATGAAACCGTCTTTGTTTCCTGGTTTGTTGGCGAGTCCTGCAAATATATAAGACTGCCCTTTGTTCAGTGTAATCGTAATACTGGGATGAGTAAGCCCATTGAAATTATTATAAAACCAGGTAGTCATGGCATACCCGGAAACCTTAATCTGAGTATTATCCTCAGTAGCCAGAATACCACAGGTGAAATTCTGACTTATCTGATTGTTCATCAATGGAGCATACACCGCATAAAACTTGGTACCAATTCCTGCTTTTCCCTTTGATGTTAAAATTTCACCATGGTTGATTTCCGAAAACCTGTAAGTCGCAAAGAAAGGTAAATCACCGTGAAGGTAAAGTCCTCTGGTTTTTACACTCATGGCATCAGTAGTATTTTGCCCGGTCATCAGATTCCATGGTACATCAAATGTCTGTGGACTTCCTTTGCTGATGGTGACTGTTCCTATTACCGTATTATTATTGTAAATCGTAACCGGGAAAGGAGTAGTACTATCCGTGGAAAGATACAAAGCCTGTTTGGGAGAACCGTTAGAAGAACTCACAACCATAGGAGCAAACCAGTGATCCGTATCCCGTTGTGCATATGCAGAAGAGGAAAGAACTAACAGTATAAAAATGAATAAGATCCTTTTCATAGATTTTAGGGAAGATTAAATTAATTTGAGTATAACAGCTGTTGTGTAAACTTTGGACTACTCTTTATTTTTCAATAAGATCCATCCGGTGTATTTAATAATGGCATCTTGCAGAGCAGACTCTTTCCAGGTAATTACGTACCAGTAGGTTCCGGTAAACAGTTTTTTATTGCTGAATAAGCCATCCCATGTGTAATTATTAAAGCGTGTACCTGTAAAGACATTGTTCCCATATCGGTCATAAACCATAAAGGACAAGTCTTTTTTATAAGCAAAATCTGCGTAGGAAATAGTGTCATTAATATTATCTCCGTTGGGAGTAATAGCGCTGATAAGATTGATGACCGTTAATTCTACTTTTATCGGTTCACAGTTGTAAGAATCTTTTACATAAAACTTATTCTGCCCATTAGGAAGACCTGTGAATATATTAGAACTCTGCCAGTTGATCCCATCAAGAGAATACAGATAGGGTGGCTGCCCTCCGGTTACAGTAAGAGTGGCCTTGTTGTTTTCAATATCAATATTGTTGATAACAGGTTTGGATGCTGCTTTTACCGTAATATTCTGTTTGGTAAAACAATGATCATGTCCTAAAATGACCCAGTAATTTCCCACTCCTACATTGGAGATAGAGGAAGTGGTATCTCCTGTATTCCATTCATAAGAATCATAGCCAGGTCCGGCATCTAATGTTGTTGTAGAATTAAAACATATGAATTGATCTTTAAGCAATGGGGAAGGATGAGGCAACGTGACAGTAAGAGTTACTGTCGCAATAGTATAACATCCTGTAGGATTGATTACTTTAATATATACTGTTCCGCTGGAGGAAAGATAGACATTAGGATTTAGAATAGCATTGATCCCGGATACTGCATCCTGTAGGGTTTTATAATATTCTTTTGTAATACCGGTTTCACTGGTAACAGATGCCTGGGTAAGGTTAAAACTTCCTTTATCCGGAGCTGAATCAATATAACAAGACGTTAAAGATGCATTCCGAACCTGTGGTGAAGAACTGAACAGAAGAGTGATCTTTGCCTGAGCAAAACACCCTTCAAGGGTTGATACTTTTACATAAATATCTTTAGGAACAGAGGATACATAAGCATTGGCCGGAATAATTTCATTGGTTCCCGCAGCCAGATCTGTAGAAGTAGGATAATATTTTTTAATACTTCCCGATGGACCTCCTACATTGGCAGAAGTAAGATCAAAAAGTCCGCTTCCATTATTGCTGCAGGCTTTAATAGAGGTATTTGTTACTGTGACAGTTTGTACTGTAATATTTACTTTTACTTCTTCACAATCTGTAAATTCAGGAACATTGCCGCAGAATTTATAGGTGAAAGTGTCCGCAGTTCCGGTATTAGCTGTATAAGTAAGTATTCCTGTTGTTGGGTTTACAGTGAGTGTACCGTTGGCAGGCGGACTGATGATTTGTACCGTTCCCGGAACCAGAGTTTGGGATGAATTGGTAAAAGCAGGAGTTATGTTTACAGGAGTTCCTGTTGAACATAATGTTAAAGCTTTTGTGGTATGAGCTAAACAGGAAAATGCCTTGTAAACTGGTGTTGTGACAGGAGGGCAGCTTCCTCCCACAGAAACGGTAACGGTATAATTTCCTGGTTGGGTAGGCGTATATGTATTAGTATTTGCTCCCGGAATAGCACTTCCGTTAAAATTCCACTGATAAGTTGCATAGCTGTCATCTGCTTCCAGAGTCATCCCCGGAATGCAGGTTCCGTTTTTCTTAGAAATAACAGGGACAGAAGAAAATCCGGCAAAATAACCACCGTAACCAACAGCATCATATCCAGCTACAATTCCTGCTGTAACAGCTTTGGTAGATTGAACGGTGATATTGCCTGTAACGTTTTCTACAGAATAGGTCTGCCAGTTTGCATTTCCTGTAACGGGATAAGGCCCCTGAACACCGGATAAAGTATTTCCATTTACAGATACGGTTGCGCCGGATTCAGTAATGATCTGTAATCTTACAGTGGGAGTCATGGGTGTGAAATAGGGAAGAACATTAATCATCCCGATTTCATCAATTTTCTTGGGTAAAAAACAGTTGAGTGGTGGAATGTAATTAGCTCCACCTGTATTGTAATATGTTCCGGAAGTACCGCCGGACATTAGCTGATAAACATATATTTTTTTAGTAGAGCGGATACGCATATTGTAATGCCCGCTGAAATTCTGGCTGATATACCCCGTTGAGCTTATTCTGTAGAATTGTCCCTCATTCAATGTCGCTTTTGGAATTGTTTCATCGTTTAGGTAGACTTGTGTGTTATTCTCAGTAGCTACAACAATAGCTCCTTCAAGTTCATAAGATAGAGGAGCTGTTCCTTTCATTAATACAAACTCATCTCCCAGACGCTCCACAGGAACTGACTGATCCATAAATATATCGCTTCCCCCTGCGCCATTACCAATAAGAGTCTGCTGTCCGTTAAAATTACCATTAGTAACTGTGATCGGTTTGTTTGACTCAATTTTAGCCCCAATGAAACCAGTAAGATTTCCTGCTGCAGAGCCTTTGCCGTCAATGGTATAAGATTGTCCTTTATTTAAAGTAATAGTCATGGAAGGAGTGGTTGTTCCTGTATTTCCGTTGGAGAACTGTACAGCCGGATTATATCCTGATACGGTAACCGTGGTATTATCTTCCGTGGCTAAAATACCACACGTGAAATTAAAAGTAGAATCAGGCTGTGGTAAGTTGACGTGAGCGACATAGAATTTTGTTCCGATTCCTGCTTTTCCTTTAGAAGTAAGTATTTCTCCATGTTTGTCTATCGAAAATCTGAAAGTACAGAAAAAAGGTTTCTCCCCTTTTACATAAAGCCCACGGGTTGTGGTTGTAAATACCTGTGACTGGGATTCTGTAATCATATAATCTTTAAGAATATCAAAAGACTGAGGGTTTCCCTTACTGATGGTAACAGTTCCAATGACGGTATTATTGTTATAAATCGTAACAGGAAAGGGAGTAGTAGAGTCTGTAGATAGAAACAATGCCTGTTTGTTGGTGTCAGCTGTAAAGCCTTGTTTTATAGGAGCAAACCAATGTTCCGTATCTCTCTGGGAAAAAAGCATATTGCTTGCAAAAAATAAAATAAGCACTGCAAAAAGAAGCTTTCTGACCAATAGAAGCCAGTGCTTTCCGGTTTCGGAAGCAGGCTTATAAACGAAGTAAAAGTCTTTCATTGAATAAGTTTAAGGAGGATAAAACTGTCATAAAAGCGATGGACGAGTTCCCACCGCTTTTGATGACAGAGACAACATTTATTTCTTTATGGCTTTTACGGTATGAGAACTACCGTCTTTCATAATCATTTTTACTAAATAGACTCCTGATGTCAAGTCTTTTAATGAAATAGTATGGTCAGGATTTCTGATCTCAGTGATGAGTTTACCCGAATCATCATAAACCGTTACTGATTGTAGATTTTTACTATCAGTGATCGTAATTATATCCGTGAAAGGATTAGGGTAAATGCTTGGTTTTGATCTCACTGCGCTGTCCTTTACGTTCATGGTTTGTGTAGGAGCCCATGAAATATTATCCCAATAGTAGAGTGCATTCCCTGAAGTTGCATACGTATCTCGGATAGCTAGCCTTGCCCCTGTTGGAACAGTATTTGGAATGGCAACAGTGTATTCACTAGTTCCTGTAGCTGGAGTATAGGAGGTATTGATAATATTTAATTGCTGGATCAGTGTAAAAGAAGAAGCATCAGTAGGATTGGTCATATATCCAACCTCTAATTTTCCTGTATTCACACTGCAATAAGCATTAAGTTTCAAAGAATGAGTACCAGCATTGATATTGGTAAATTCAGGCAATACAGCAATTGATATATCTCCCGCAGAAATACTGCGTTGTAAAATATGTCTTGTGCCGGAAAGAGCTCCGTTTCCATTAAGGTTTACATTCGCTATCCCTGTTACAAGTCTTCCCCAGCATGGAGCATTGGTTAATAATCCTGTAGCATAAGAATCAAAATTTTCTGATAGTGTTGCTGCAGGTGCACAAAGAGTCAGCACCGATGCAATATTGCTCCATAGACTCTGATCAGAAGCGCTGCATCTTGATCTTACCCATATATAATAGGTTGTTGCAGAGTTTAATCCCTGAATGGTATAAGGATTTGCGGTTACACCTGTTATATTAGGTACAGTAGATGAGGTTGGGGGAGTATTGCTTGTACTGTAATAGATGTCATATCCCATTGCTGGTGCAGCTGCAGGAGCTGTCCATGCTATATTCGCTGTTGCGCTGGTTGCATTGGATAAAACGATATTTGTTGGAGTAAGGCAGGTAGGTTTAGGTTCCCAGTATACATTATCCCAGTAGATATTTACTGAAGGAACACCTCCATGTCTTACGGCTAGTCTTGCGTTGGCAGGAACAGTATTGGGAATCACGACACTGTATTCAAATCCATCATAAACAGTATTGCTGATATTCACAGACTGGATATTCACAAAAGAAGAAGCATCCGTATCATTAGTAACATAGCCTATGTCTAATACGCCTGCAGTGCTGCTTACTCTAGCTTTAAATCTCAGCCAGTGAGTTCCCGCATTTACATTACTGAACATTGGGAGTACTGAAATCACTGTATTGGCAGCTCCATTGGCACTTTGATACATTGCTTTGCTACTGTTCACACCACTACTGGAAGCAATATTCTGATATCCTGATCCCAAAATAATTCTATCCCAGCAGTCAGCGTTATTTGCCCCGTTTGCTGTACTTTCAAAATCTTCAAACATTGAAGTTTTAGCATCGCACTTGGTTTTAAATATCCCCCTCAAAGACCATGCACTTTTGTTAGATGTACTGCAAACTGATCTTACATAATAATAGTATGTAGTAAAAGACGAAAGTCCGCTGACAGGTGCTGAGATTGTATTACTGGTTCCCGATATTGGAGTAGAGGCATCCGGAATAGTGGTGGAAGAAGTATAATAATATTCATAGCTTCCCGGTGCTGTTGCAGGAGCACTCCAGGAAATCATTGCAGAATTGTTGGTAATATTGGAGGAAGTAAGTGTTGCAGGAACAAAACAGGTTGGAGAAGGATCTATCTTCAAGCTGAAATCTACAAAATTACCATAATTGTTAGGACCGCATGGGTTTACAGGATTCGGAAATGAAGTTCCGCTTTGTACCCTGATTCTATATATTCCTGCTGCCTGAGTAGGTGGAACAAAAAACTGGTCATCAATAACCGAATAGCTTGAAGGCCCTAAGGGATTCTCATAAAAATCATCAAAATCGCCATCATTGTTCCAATCGATCCAGACATAAGATTTTGTTGCAGACCCCGCGAAATCCAGATGAACATTCACTGTTCCTCCCGGATATGAAGTTACTGTCTGGCTTGAAGAATTGTCAACGTATGCCTGATAGGTTGCAGCCGTATAATATAAAGCTCCCTGATCTGAAAATATGGCATTTTTTAAATAATTAGCCTGGCTGGAAGTTCCGGCTGTAGGAACACAGTAAGTCTGTGCATTCAGTTGATGGGCCGAAAAGAGGAAAATCATCCATAATAAGTAGTGTTTTCTCATTTTATTTCTATTTTTTTAGGGTTACATATACCGGCTTTATTATCAGATTTTTGAGCGGTAGAATTAATTGTTGTAATACTTTTTTAATTTCTTTTTCTATATCAATGGGTAATGATCCATTGAATTATATCTTAAAAATCATATCTTAGATGATTATAAGATTATCTTTAATTTTTTATAATGATAATGCTTAATAAATGTGATGGGTTCATTGAAATTTGAGAATAAGTCTAATATTTTGAATCGACTTAAAGGTTTGAACAATATTAGCGTTATATTTGCCCTTCGTCAAGAAATAAGCTTGCATAATTCGTTGAATTTACAAGAATTTAAAAAATAAAATATTGTAAATCAATACTTTGTGTTTGTGTAGTTTAAAAGGAGTAATGATAGAAATATCAGATAAAAACAATGGGGAAATGATCCTTATGTTCAAAAAAATACTTAAAAATAATATATCAATATTGTTTTTCATTCTGTGGTGCCCGGTTTTTATACATGGGCAGGCTGCTCCGGATTTTAGTATTTTAACCGATAAAGCTTTTCAGAAATTATATCAGAATCCCGAAGAATGTATCAGCTATTCACAGAGCCTTTTGATCAGTGACAAAAACATTGAGCATAAAGTGATTCTCCGGAATATTATTTCCCAGGCTTATGCCTTGCAGGGAAACTATGTACAGTCTGTAAGTATTTCCAATCAGAAAGAAGACGATGACAAAAAAGGGACCCTTTCCCATTTTATCCAGTTATTTGATGATTATAACCTTGCAGATCAGTATCAGAACTTAGGACTATACGGACAGTCGAAAAAAATCATTGCAGGTATTTTAAAAGATCCGGAACTTTTAAAAAGCAGCAACCCAAAAGAACGGATGGTGCTCGCTAAACTTTTCCAGCTTCAGGCGATCAATGCCGGAATTTCCAGAAACTATAATTCCGCTTTACTGAATGTTGATAAAAGTGATTCCTACCTTAATAATAACAATGAAGAGAACAGGATTATCAAATGGGAAAATATTATTTTCCGGTCTACTTTTCTGATGAGGCAGAATAAACTGGGAGAATCAAAAAAATTACTTGATGATGTTATTCAGGACATTGAAAAACATGATAATAATGCTTTTATCTCTGCGTTTGCCTATGAAAGTATGTCTCGTTATTACTTTCTGAAAGGTGATTATAATGGAGCTGTAAAACAACTGGAAAAAGGATTTTCGGAAATCGAAAACCTTCCTTATAATGATCTGAAAATCATATTTTATGAATTGTTTGCCCGGAGCTATCTGGCACTTAATAATGATGAAAAATACTATTATTACAATAATTTATACACAGATTTAAAAGCAAAACTGGATTCTAATAAAAAAGAAGGCATACAGTATGTCGTTAAACTGCTTGAAACATATCATCATAAAAACCTTGAATTCCAGGAACAGAATAAAGAGAAGCAGCTTAAAACCGTCGGTATTATTATTTTAATTCTTATTGCAGGAATCATTGCGTATCTCCTGAGTGAATCAGCAAGAAGCAGACACCTTAAAAAACAGCTTGACTTCTTTGAAAAACTGAAAATAAAAGAAGAATCTTCAATCGTTGAGGTTGAGAGACTGAAAGATGAAGCGGTAAAAGAGATTAAAAATCAGGAAAAGGATCCATCAAAAATTTCAAAAGAAAAAGAAGAAGAAATTCTACAGAAACTCAAAGACTGGGAAAAATCTGACAGTTATCTGAATAAAAATATGTCACTGGCCATTCTTTCTGCCCAGATAGGAATAAATACTAAATATCTGTCTGAAGTCATCAATAATAATAAAGGAAAGAACTTTAACGGCTATGTTAATGAACTGAGAATTGATCATATCGCGCGCCTTTTGAAAACAGATCCGGCTTATCTGAATTATAAAGTAAGTTATCTGGCAGAATATGCTGGATTTTCATCTCATGGTGCATTTACGAACGTTTTCAAATCCATTACAGGAATGTCACCGAATACCTATATTCAGGAAATTATAAAAAATAAAAACTGATGAAACTCTTTATCCATATCGTTTTGATGGGTCTTCTGCTTTTTCAGGCACCTCTTGCCGGGCAGAAAATTTCTGATGATTCCCTGATGAAGATTGCTAATCAGGAAATTTATAACAATCCTGACAATGCCATAAACATTGGAAAGAGACTGCTCCGAAAAGAAAAAGATCTCAATAAGTCCATTAAAATCTATCTGATTTTGTCCACCGCAGGAATTGCCAAGAGAAACTTTGACGAATCTCTGCAATATATTCTGAAAGCAAGGGAACTGGTGCAGAAAACGAATGATCCCAAGATTCAGACCAGCTTTTTGATAGCAGCAGCTATGCAGTACCAGCAGATGGAGCTCTTCAGCAAAAGCTTAGAAACATTGGACGAAGCTGATGAATATTTGGTAAAACTGCCCGAAGATTCCTATCTGAAACATTTTGAAACAGCCAGAAGCTTTGCTCTGCGCGGGATGATCTATAAAAGCCAGTCGAATCCGGAAATTGCCCTTCAGGAATTTTTAATTGCCATCAGAAACTTTGAGAAAATCAAAGAAAAAAAAGAGAAAACATACTTTAACCAGAGTATCATTTACTACAATATAGGTCATTGTTATCTCAATCTCAATCAGCCGGACAATGCCGGAACAGCTTTCATGAAATCTATGAGTCTGGCAGGTTTAATCAAAGCTAAAAGCCTTGAAGCATTTGCTTTAAAAGGACTGGCAGAGATGAACAAGCAAAAACATCAAAATCAGGAAGCATTGAAACTGTTAATAAAAGCAGAAAACTTAGGCAAAGAAGCAGGAGATCTATCCCTTAATGAAGGTATTTATAAAGAAATGGCAGATAATTATCTGGCGATGGGAAATCCTAATCTTTATCAGGTTTACAGCAGGAAATACTTTGAAACAAAATTTAAAAGAGAACAGAGCGAATTGAGCTCTATCAATCACGCTATTGATGTTCACAATATAGAAACTGAAAAGAAAAGCGAAAGAGTAACCGCCAGATATAATTATTTTATTGCAGGGATAATTCTTTTGGGACTTTTTATACTAAGTATCTTTTCCTATTTCGTCATGAAGATCAGAAAACAGAATAAGAAATACCAGGATGAGATTAAGCAGCTTATCAGGGATTAAACAGAAGTTCTTTTAGTTTTGAATTAAGAATACAGCTATCTGGAAACTTTGGTGTCTTTAATTGTCTTATCTTTTATAAGTTTAGACTAAATCATGTTCCTATTGAACGTGGTTATTTATGTTGAGTAAACTTGTTGTGACGTTTTTTCATTGTCTGAAGCCATGATTAACGAAAAACCTCACCGCTTCTAGTGAATTTTTAAGTGAGCGCAAAAGAATGTAAAGCTTTGCGGTCAATCAGGATATTGATCTTAATTAGGTTTTAAGGGTTTTTTGTTGAATTTTAATACTTTTGTTGAGTCTACGATAATTGTTAGATTTGGATGTCAAATTTGGTATGTAATCATAGAAGGTTAGAAGAAAATTAAAGGACAAAAAAATTACGAAATGGTTGACGTATTTGAACATTACCTATTCTCAACAGGAGAATTATCCACTGAAGAAATCAACCTTTCTGCGCAATTCTTCAAACCAATCCGCTTAAAAAAGGGCGATTTTTTTATTAGTGAAGATGAACCCTGCTGTCATGTTGGATTTATTGCTAGTGGCGCTGTAAAAGCATACGCTATCGACAAAGATGGAAAGGAAAATATAACCTGCTTCAAGTTTGAAAAGGAATTTGTCACCTCGTTTCTGGAGTTTGTGAAGCAGGAAAAATCTAGAAGGAGTATCAGAGCTGTAGAAGATAGCGTAATCTATAGAATAAGCTACCCGGACTATCAGCAACTGCTTGGTCAGGTCACCGCTTGGAACGGAGTCATTAAATCCGTGATGGAGCAGGAGTACAACCAAAAGGAAGGTTATCTGTTGAACTACAATAATAAATCGACTGTGGATAAATACCGTCATGTATTGTCTAACGAACCGATGCTCGTTCAGCGCATAGCAACGCAGGACTTGGCATCGTACCTGGGCATTACACAACGATCACTTACACGGGCGAAGGGACAAATACATAGACCCAACGTATTATAGGACAAATGTCCTTATCCAGTACTGATCAGTGATATAGATTTGCATAAAAAAAACGATGCTACGTCAAATTGCTCCCGAAGTGTTCCAGATTTCACTGATGCCAAGAAACAGTATTAACTGTTATATTATCGATGGTGTATTGGTAGATTCCGGAATACGGAGTTCGTATACTACTGTAAAGAAAGTTCTCCAGAAAATCCCTGTTTATCAACATGTACTGACGCATGCGCATGCAGATCATCAGGGCTGTAGTGATCAGATATGCGATGAGTTTGCGATACCCTTACTCTGTCATCCCGATGAAGTTTTTAGGACAGAAACGGGTATGGTAACCAACGATTATCCAACTCCGCAACATTGGGTAGCAAAGCTTCAGCAGAAGTACTGGGCTGGTCAGGGACATAAAGTCGAACAGACGATCGTTGAAAATGATAGGATCGGGGACTTTCGGGTAATAGAAACACCCGGACATTCTGCTGGTCATATTTCTTTATTCCGAGAGCGAGATGGTGTATTGATCATTGGAGATGTGGCAACAAATATGAACCTGCTCACAACAGCGACCGGTCTGCGGCTTCCGCCAAACATATTCACCTCGGATCAACAGAGCAACATCCAATCGCTCCAGAAGTTAGCAAAACTGAATCCTGCCATTATCTGTTTCGGTCACGGACCGGTCATGCAGAATACAGATCGGAAGTTTGAGCAGTTTGTGGCTAAATGTAGCGCGACTCTGTAAAGATATATCGTGCTGTAATTACGGTTTAAAAAGATCTTTCTCAAAAAATCACAACCTATCAGAAAAAGACATTATAATCTTAAAGATTTTGAATTTTCGAAGAAATCCTGTGGAATAAATATTGAAGCACTTCCAGATGATTTCAAACAAGTAGCAGCAGAATTCTAGCTTCAAAAATTGAATTCTGAATATCCCAATTGTAAAAGTTTAGCTCACAGATTTTTATTGGTATAAAAAAAGAGACAACTATCAAATAGTTGTCTCTTTAAGTAAGCGCGAAAGGATTCGAACCTTTGACCGTCCTGATTGAAATCGGGATGCTTTATATTATCTGATTTATTGATGTCGTAGGATTGTAAAATAAGATGGGTAACCTTCTAAAAGCAAAAAACCTCACAATAGAAATTGTAAGGTTTTTGTGAGCGCGAAAGGATTCGAACCTTTGACCGTCTGCTTAGAAGGCAGATGCTCTATCCAGCTGAGCTACGCACCCATTAAGTAGTTTTGAGAAAACTACTAAAACAGTCGGGGCGGCAGGATTCGAACCTGCGACCTCCTGGTCCCAAACCAGGCGCGATGACCGGACTACGCTACGCCCCGAGAATATATAAATGAGCGGAGGGTAAGGGATTCGAACCCTTGCGACACTTTCGCGTCGACAGTTTAGCAAACTGCTCCATTAACCACTCTGGCAACCCTCCTTTTTGTTTATTTTTTAATGATCGTTGTTCCGTTATTGCGAGTGCAAATATAGAATAGATTTCTTTATTTACCAAATAAAATTCAAGAAAAATTTGTGTATTTTTGAAGTAATAAATCATCCAAAAACCAAACTGATGCGTAAAACATTATATATCATCGGATTAAGCACTTTTGTTTTTTCATGTACTTCTCAACAAAATGTAAAAAAAAATACATACAAACCAAAAACCCCGATAACACAGGCGAAACCGACGGTTCAGACAACACCTCCGGTTGCTCCAAAACCAAAAGTTGTATCTGATCATGGAGTAGACTTTTTTACTACTAATATAGCAGACCCAACAAAAAATGATAATACGGTAAGTTATGGTTCTATTGTTTCTGCAAAACCAGGTGGATATAAAGTCGTAAAGACTTATTTCCCTGCAGTCGCCCAAAACTTCAGACAACGCTACTTAATATTACACTATACAGCTATTCCAGACGATAAATCGATTACCGTTCTTACCCAGCAGGCAGTGAGCGCCCATTATCTGGTAAACAATATAGGAGATAACGAGATTTATCAGTTGGTAGACGAAAACAAAAGAGCATACCATGCAGGTGTAAGTTCTTGGAGAAATGACAAAAACCTCAATGATACTTCTATCGGTATTGAAATTGTAAACGCCGGCTATACTACAGATGCTACAGGTAAAAGAACATTTGCTCCTTTTAGTGATGATCAGGTGAAAAAAGTGGCAGCATTGGTTAAAGATATTGTGGCAAGATATCAGATTCAGCCTACTTATGTACTTGCTCATTCAGATATTGCTCCTACAAGAAAACAGGATCCGGGACCTATGTTCCCATGGAAAAAGTTATATGACGAATACCAGATTGGGATGTGGTATGATGACGCAGCCAAGCAGACTTACCTTGAAGCAGCACAGGCAGACATTACTGCAAAGTATAATGATTCCAGCTTTATTTTCCTTATTCAGACTTCATTACAGAAATTTGGATACGGATTGGATCTTAGCGGGAAATGGGATGATGCCACCAAGAAAACAATTGAAGCATTCCAGTACCACTTCCGTCCACAGAATTATGATGGAATCATGGATGCCGAAACATGGGCAATACTGCAAGCTTTAAATCAAAAATATCCAGTAAAATAATTCAAATTAAAGCGCATCGGTTAGATGCGTTTTTGTTATCTTTAAACGATCAAAAACAGTAAAATATCTGTAATGGAAAATTTCAGGAAAGAAAGTGATCTATTAGGCGAACTGAATGTGCCTTTAGATGCTTATTATGGGGTTCAGACACAAAGAGCTATCGATAATTTTAAAATTTCAGGGCAGCTTTTGTCTTCATATCCGGATTTCATAAAAGGGTTGGCTTTTGTAAAAAAAGCAGCAGCAAAAACCAATTATGAATTAGGACTTCTAGACGAAAACCTATATTTTAAAATAGCAGAAGCATGTGATGAAATTGTAGACGGGAAATATCATGAGCAGTTTCCGGTAGATATGATTCAGGGTGGGGCAGGAACTTCTATCAACATGAATGCAAATGAAGTGATCGCCAATATTGTATTGGAGAAATTAGGGAAAAATAAAGGAGAATATGAATTCTGTTCACCTAATGATCATATCAACCTTTCACAGTCAACCAACGACGCTTATCCTACAGCCATCAAAATGGGATTGCTGCAGATGAACATCGGACTGGTAGAAAAGCTTGAAAAAATTATTGCCGCATTCCGTGCAAAAGGACAAGAGTTTCATGATGTTATCAAAATGGGACGTACTCAGCTTCAGGATGCAGTTCCAATGACTTTGGGACAGGAATTTGAAGCCTATGCAGCTACGTTGGAAGAGGATATTTCCAAACTGAATAATAATGCAGACCTTTTCGTAGAAGTGAATATGGGAGCAACAGCTATCGGAACAGGATTAAACGCTCCCGTAGGATATGCCGTTCTTTGTGCTAAAAACTTAGCTCAGATTACAGGATTCCCGATTGTTTCAGCACCGAATTTAGTGGAAGCAACTCCTGATACAGGATCTTATGTAATCTACTCTTCAGCTACGAAACGTCTTGCGGTGAAATTATCAAAGATCTGCAACGATTTAAGATTGCTTTCATCAGGTCCAAGAGCAGGTCTTTTTGAAATTAACCTTCCGCCGATGCAGCCGGGATCTTCTATCATGCCGGGTAAAGTAAATCCGGTAATTCCGGAAGTGGTAAACCAGGTTTGTTTCAAAGTATTTGGAAATGATCTTACCGTGACTTTTGCAGCAGAGGCAGGGCAGTTACAGCTGAATGTAATGGAACCTGTACTTTCTCATGCCATCATGGAAAATATCAACTTCCTTTGCAATGCCTTAGATACCCTTCGCGACAAGTGTGTAGTAGGTATTACTGCTAATAAAGAAATTTGCCTGAATATGGTAAAACACAGTATTGGTATTGTAACAGCACTGAACCCTTATATCGGGTACAAACAATCTACACAGATTGCCAAAGAAGCATTGGAAACCGGAAAAAGCGTTTACAACCTTGTTCTTGAAAAAGGAATTCTTTCTCAGGAGAAACTGGATGAAATCCTTGATCCGAAAAATATGCTGAAACCGCATAACAAATAAATTCAATAAACAATGAATGATCAATGATAAAAAGCTTTTTAGAGCATTATTGATCATTCATTATTAATCACTTATAATTCCCGTGAGGTTTTTAATTATAATTCCTGCCCATAACGAAGAAGATAACCTCTCCTTTACGCTTGATTCTTTACAGCAGCAAAGCAACAAAGATTTTAAAGTAGTGGTAGTGAATGACGGTTCTACAGACAGAACATCTGAGATTATCAGAAAATATACAGAAACTGATTCCCGTTTTGAAACAGTTAATCTTCAGAAATCGGAACATCAGCCAGGATCTAAAGTCGTTCATGCTTTTAAAAACGGACTTCAGACTCAGTCTATGGATGAATTTGATATCATCTGTAAATTTGATGCCGATATCATTCTTCCGGAAAATTATCTGACAGCAGTAGAATTAGCTTTTGCAAGCAACCTAGAATACGGGCTTGTAGGAGGTCTTCTGTATATAGAAAAAGACGGAAACTGGATCTATGAAGGAAATTCCAATAAACATCACGTAAGAGGCCCTATGAAGGCTTATCGTAGAGAATGTTTTATTCAGATTGGTGGTTTAAGAGAAACATTGGGCTGGGATAATATAGATTCCATACTGTTGGAAAATCTGGGATGGAAGGAAGTTGTTCTTCCGGAGCTCCATGTGAAACTGATTAAAGTAAAAGGTGCGGATTATACAATACGGCCAGCAGATTATTATGGCAGGTACTTTTATTTCTTAGGCCTGAACAGGTTTCTGGCTTATGTAGCCTCTTCAAAAGAAGCGATGAAAAGCAAGTCTCCATCATTTTTCTTTGATATTATCAATTCCTATGAAAATTGCAGGTCCAAAAAAATGGAACTTAAAATCACGAAAGAAGAGCAAAAAGCTGTTAATGATCAGCGCTGGAGGATGCTGAAGAAGAAGTGGTTGAAGATGTAGGTAAATAATTTTGTATATTTTAATCAATAGAAACAAAAAAATAAAAATCCATTGGCTTTAGTCAAAACTTAAGATTTAACTCTCATTCACCTGTGAAAAAAATAGCTTACATAGAAATAGACACTCACGCAGAAATTGCTCAGGCTTTCATGGATGTTATGGAAGGTTCTCAGGATTTCGCCATTGACTATTATTTTTCAAAAAAAATTAAAGATCAGATAAACTATAGCAATGAAGCTGTGTTTTTATCAGACAGTTCTATGATCCTGGATCAGCTGAAGGGAAAAGGATATGATTTGGTTATCATAGGGACTGTACATCGTTATTTTAATACATTTTTAGCAATAACAAAAAAGTACAATACGGCAATCATTACTCATAATCTTAATTTTACAAAAGCTTCAAAGCTCGATCTGATGAAGAGTGTTTTCAAAGGAGATATTATCTTCAGGCTAAAACTGTGGCTGAAAGAAGGATTATTCTACAAAACTAAAGTTTATCAGACGTCCAGATCTCTTTTCGTACTGGATGAAGCATTAATTTCAGAGAGATATCAGTTTTTGCCGCTGTTTTATACAAGAGATTTTGACAAAATAAGAAATGAGGATCTTGTGGTGGTGATTCCCGGTGGAGTTTCGCAAAAAAGAAGAGATTATGCCTATATTCTTGAAACCATTCAAAAACTAAATACAGATAAGTCTTATACGTTTGTTTTCCTTGGAAAAGCAAAAGGACATGAATTAAGACAACTTGAACAACTTTCTGCAAAACAGCCTGGAAATATTGAGATCATTTATTTTTCCGAAAGAGTTTCTTCTGAAGAGTTTAACAAATGGATGCAGAAAGCGGATATCTTGTGGTGCCCGATTCAGAAGGATACAGAATTTTTCAGTATGAAAGAAACGTATGGACTGACTAAAATGACAGGAAACCTTGGTGATGCCATTAAGTATGGAAAACTGGTTATCTTTCCAAAAGACTATCGGTCAAATTTAAAATTTATTCTTCCGGAAGAAGAAAACATTCTTACTCAGTGGGAGAGATTAGCGGGGATCGATTTTGATTTTCAAATAAAATATAGTAAAAAGGAAATTTTAAAAGATCTGGAAAATAGGTTGAATAATCTTACTAGATAATTACGCTTTTTTGATTGTTTTTTTTTACGAATGTATCAAATATTTTTTTTGATAATCCACATACAAGAAATACTAATAAAACGGTCTGAACATTGTTCGTCAAAAACGTTACTAAAAATATAATTGAAAAAATAATTGTTGTGAATAAAAGGTCAGAAGTGAATTTTTTTCTTTCCTCTAAAGTCATTTCGAAAGAATATTCTTTGTGTTTTACAATTGCAAGCCAATAAAGGGTGTAGATAGCCACTCCTGCAAGAATATGATTTAACAAGAAAAATCTAAATGCTAATATAACAACATTTTTATTGTCAACACTCTCAGCAAAAAAAGCAGTGGTAAAAGGAAAGAAGATGATGGGCAGCAACATAGCCATATTGGCGATTACAATTTGTTTATTGTAATTATGAATATGCTTGAATAGAAAATGATGACGCATCCAATACGTTACAATGAGAAAAAAGCTCAACAAAAGAGCAAAAAAATTATATTTAAGCTCAACTAACTGTTCCCAGGCATTATCAAAAGTGGTTTCTTTCGTTATATGAGGAATTTTAAACTCTATAATAAGAAGGGTAATAGCAATAGCAAAAATTGCATCACTAAAAAAGGCTAAGCGTTCTACTTGAAAATCTTGCTTAGGATGCTTATCACTATCAGCTGTGTGTTGTTGTTTCTGAGCCATACCGATTTCATATTATATAGTACTCGGTTAATCTGTTTATATAATATTTACGAATGTAGTATTTTTTTTACTTAAACTTAAAAATACTCTTAATAAATTTCATATTCAGATAGTCTTCAACCGGGAAAATCTTGGTGAAGTAATTTCCAATGTAGATCAGCACCAAAACAACTGCTGGCTTGTAAATCAGGTTGATCAGATTGCTGTTGAAGTTTGGAAGAACAATCGCGACAGTAATAGCCAGAGTGCAGATAATAGAAACAAAAATCATTTCAATACTCAACGGTGAAACTTTGAATACAAAATAATTGAAAACAATTTTCACAACATTGTAGATGGAAAGAGAAATAGCCGTAGATAAAGCAATTCCAATCAGTTTAAGGTCTGTATTTTTAATAAAATAATAGTTGAGTCCAATAGTCAGCCCCGCCAGTAAAAGCATCACCAGAATATTGAATCTGTAATATTTTGAGAGTGAAATAATATTTCCGTTGAAACCTGTTGCAAGATCTATCAATACTGCAGAACCCCAGATCCAGACTACAGGTTCGTATTCTCTGAGCATCGTTCCGTTCTTCGGCATAAATTGTGTCAGATAAGGGAATCCAACCATAATGCATGAGAATAAAACAGCTCCAAGGAAATATAACGTTAAAGATGTTTTTTTGTGAAACCTGTCCAGCTCTTCCATATCTCCGTCTGCCAGCGTTTTGTTGATGATAGGTGCAGAAATATTAAATAATCCAAGCTGTGGAATAGAGATTAATGAGATCAGGGCGTATAAAACAGAATAGATTCCTACCTCTTCCATTCCCATAAATTCTCCAATCATAAAGCTGTTGATGGCCAGGTAATTTCCAAAAGTTCCCAGGAATCCGAAGAAACTGTAATTGAAAAACTCTTTCCAGAAATTGTTTTTCTTAAAATAATCCGTATTAAAATCAAGCTTGATTTTTTCCAGTTTATTGGTGTAATAAATATACCCCAAAAGCATTAAAAAGAATATTCCAAAAAAGAAAATGTAGGCAATTTTCTGCGATGTCGGAGCAGTAATATTCCGAGACAAAGCAAAGAAAAAGAGACAAAAAGCTCCCAAATTCGCTATTTTCGGAAACAGATTGTCGAAAATATTGGAAACAACGATTCTTTTATAATTGGAAGTGTATTTATTGAAAATAGCACAGAATGAAAGGATTAAAATCAGCGGGAGAATCATTTCCTTGATCTTCCATGCTTCCGAGTGCCTGAACTTTGGATAAAAATAGGGAAGTATAAAAAATACAACTGTAAAAACAAGAAAATTGATAAAAACTGCAAGCAGCGACAATGACAGCATATTTTGTTTTTTGCCGTCTCTTTCTACGGTGTGGAAAAATTTCACATTAGAATAGGAAATTCCCAGTACTACAAAAGGAACCAGCATTTCTGCAGTAGGGAGGATGTAGCGCAGCTTTCCATAAAATTCAAAATCATTCGGAAATATGAATATTGCGGAAACTGTGCCCAGCAAAAAACCAATATAACCGATAATGGAATATTTGAAGCCTTGTCTCGCTACTACACTCATAAAGTCGTTTTAAATGTTTTTAGGTATAAAAATAATATTGTTGATGTACTGAGTTTTATTTTTTTCGTCGTTTGTATTTTGTGTTATAATGTCCTCTGTAAGATTTTCCAGGGTGAAGCTGTTTCTGTTCAGATATTTTGCTTCATATCCCCAGCTCATCACTTCAGATATTTCATTCCATATAGGAGTTTGGTGGTGTCTTTGTTCCATTTCAACCATCAAAGTTGGTTTGAACTGTCTGATAGTTTCTCTCGCTCCGGAAAGTGTTTTTATTTCGTTTCCTTCAACGTCTATTTTGATGAAATCAAGCCTGTTGAAATGTTCTAGTGCAGCCCATTCATCCAGTTTGATCACTTTTACTTTTTCTGTATAGCTTTTTTCTTCTCCTTTTTCCTTGTAAGAAGTGTTTAAAGTACCACGGGAAGCAATTGTTTTTCCGTTAATGATAGGTACTTTGAACTCAGCAATTCTGTTTTCATCAGAAAGAGCCAGAGGAAAAATGTGCATTGCTGGAAATAGTCTTTTTAATCGTCGGTACAGCTTTTTATTGGGTTCAAAACCATAGATATGGTCATGTTTCAATGTATTTTCCAACTGGTATAGGAAAGTTCCTACATTCGCACCAATGTCCAGTATGACAGCATTTTTAGGAAGGTATTCTTTGATCCATACCAGTTCCGGTTCTACATTGCGTTCCGAAAAATTATTTTTATTAAGATTATTTAACGTTTTAAAATATCTTTTTTTATAGAAATTCGGAGTTATATATTGTAGTTTTTCTGCGATTTTTTGGTATAAAGACATCGTAAGCTTTTTGACGAACAGCAAAGATAAGCAAAAATGTAAAACTTTTCTTAAAAAATGTTAAATATAATGCGTTGATTTTCAATAATTATGCTCAGTGTCTGTTTTTGTATGATACTGAATTCTAATGTATTTTCAATTTGTCACAGAAACTCCTATGTATCTTTAACATCTTGTACAAAACATTCTATACAACATATCCTCAGCATGAATATGGACAATCGCCAGTGGAAAGTGTTATTTGTGGTCAAAAATTGTTTTCATTAGCTCTAATAGTCAAGTTTATTAGAGAAAAGGAGTATTCAGAAAATCATTGAAAGGTTTCATCAGTTTAAAAACTTTTGTCATATTTTTCACTGCACTTTTATCTAGTACTTCTTCGTCTTTCAGTTGATATACCACAATAAAGTTCTTAAGCTTCAGATATTCTCCCATAGGATCTTCTTTTTCGAAACCTTGAGGGATTTTTTTCAGTTTGTCATCCTGGTCCAGTTCCGGGAAATGTTTTTTGAAATCCTTATTGTTGAGAATTGTAAGGAAATCATTACCATACAACGATATTTCTTTGCGTACTTCTTTCAGAACAGAAGATTCAGGCATATAGATACCCCCGGCTAAAAAAGATTTTCCAGGTTCCATGTGAAGATAGTAACCTCCTTTCTGATTGCCTTTTCCCATTCCCAGAGAAGCTCCGAAATTGGTTTTATAAGGAGATTTGTCTTTTGAAAATCTTGTGTCTCGGTAAATTCTGAACAGGGCTTTTTTACTATCAATTTTAGCAAGTTCTTCATCAAAACCGGACATCTCTTTAATCAGTTCATCCAAAAATGAAACAATATTTTGCTGAGATTCTGTGTACAGGTTTTTGTTTTCATTAAACCATTCACGATTGTTATTCTTATTTAACTTTTTTAAAAAATCAAATGTATGGGAAGAAATGCTTGCAGACATATTTTGTTAGGTGTTATTGAGTGTTGTTGCGAAACGATTTTTCAATCTCAAAGTTCCGAATCCAGAGACTTGTATCACAATTCAAATGTACAAAAACTATTCATATCTTAATGCCTCAATAGGATCAAGTTTTGAAGCTTTCAATGCAGGATAATACCCGAAAAATACTCCGGTCACAGCACACACGATAAAGGAAACAATAATAGATGATTCCGTAATGAAAGTAGGCCATGAAAGGAAAAAAGTAACCAGTTCTGAAGATAAAATACCCAAAAGTACCCCAAGAATTCCACCGGTGATACTGATAAGCACTGCTTCAATAAGAAACTGGTACAAAATATCTTTTCCTCTGGCGCCAATAGACATTCTCAGCCCAATTTCTTTGGTGCGTTCCGTAACAGATACATACATGATATTCATAATTCCGATTCCTCCTACAATAAGAGAAATACCTGCAATGGCTGATAAAAGTACCGTTAAAAGCTGGCTGGTAGAACTCATGGTAGAGATCAATTCAGCCTGAGTTCTTACACTGAAATCATCATTGCTTCCATCAGGAGGCAGTTTATGCTGTTTTCTTAAAATCTCCGACACCTGGTCTGTGGCTTGTTGTGAAGTATTCTCGTTTGAAGAAGCGGCGTAAATCGTCTGGACATACGTGATTCCTAAAAATCTTCTTTGAACAGTGTTGAACGGAGCGATAATGACATCATCCTGATCCTGCCCGAATGCATTGGAACCTTTGGGAGCAAGGATGCCGATAACTTTCATAGGAACTTTATTGAATCTGATAATACTTCCTAGTGGATCTTCACCGTTAGGAAACAGACTGTTATAGACAGTTTGCCCTAAAAGACAGACTTTATTGGAAGAAGTTACATCTTTTCTGGTGAAAAGGTTGCCATCCGCAATGCTCCAGTCTCTGATATTAAAATATTCTTCATTCACACCTTGCAGCTGGGTAGGCCAGTTGTTGGGACCATTGATCGACTGCCCGTTGGTCTGTACAGCAGGAGAAACATAAGAAACATCAGGTGCTCCCTTTGAAATAGCATCTGCATCCTGCGGTCTCAGTGTCTGTAACCCTGAAGCTCCTATTCTGGCTCCTCCGGAAACATTCACATTGCTGGACGGACGTATGGTAATCATATTGGAGCCCATTGAAGAAAGCTGATCGCTGATGCTTTTTTTTGAACCCTCTCCAATGGCGGTCATTGCAATCACTGAAGCCACACCGATAATGATACCAAGCATGGTTAAAAATGCACGAAGCTTATTCCGTAACAGGGCTTTCCAGGCAATTCTAAAAAGATTAGAGAGGTTCATTGCAATAGATTTTTAGTTTAAAACTATTTATAATCATCATTTACCGGAAGATTTTCCAGGGCATCTTTGGCTGATTTTATATTTTCATTTTTAACGTCTTTAATGACTTTTCCATCCCGAAGGGTTACTGTTCTGCTGCTGAAAGTGGCTATGTCTGGTTCATGAGTTACAAAAACAATTGTTCGTCCTTGTTTATTCAAGTCTTGCATTAAAGCCATGATCTCATAGGATGTTCTGGTGTCTAGATTTCCGGTAGCTTCATCGGCGAGAATCATTACAGGCTCGTTTACTAAAGCTCTGGCAATAGCTACTCTTTGCTGTTGTCCTCCGGACATTTGGTTAGGAAGGTGGTCAACCCGGCTTTCAAGCTTTACTGCGGTCAATGCATTCAAAGCTCTTGTATGGCGCTCTTCAGTAGATACTTTTGAGTTATAGAGAAGCGGAAGTTCTACATTTTCTTTTGCTGTAGTTCTTGGAAGAAGGTTATAGGACTGAAATACAAAGCCGATTTTTTGATTTCTGAGAACCGCAAGTTCATCACGGTCAAGATTTTTAATATTAACACCGTCCAGAATATAATCTCCGCCCGATGGCTTATCCAGACAGCCTATGATATTAAGCAGAGTTGATTTTCCGGAACCGCTGCTTCCCATAATGGTCACGAATTCACCTCTCTCTACCGTAAATGTTACGCCTTTCAGTGCATGAACAACTTCTTCGCCCATCCTGAATTCCCTTTTCAGATCCATGATCTCCAGAATTTTTTCTGCCATGACTTTTTGTTTTTAGGTTTGCTAGTTGCTAGTTGCTAGTTGCTAGTTGCTAGTTGCTAGTTAATTTATTTAGGTTGATTGGCTAAAATTTATGTTATCTCGGTCCGCCGCTGCCGCCACTGTTCCTGTTGTTTCCGCTACCTCTTCTTTGAGGCATGAATGGACTTTTAGCCTGTCCACCAGAAGATTTTTTTGAAAGTACTTTATAGCCTGTAATGATATTGTCATTTTTATTTAATCCTGAAACAACCTGTATTTCGGTATCATTATCCATTCCGGTTTTTATCTTTTTACGGGAAATAGTGCTGTCTTTCGCAATAACCCAGACAGCAGCTTCATTTTTCTTTTCGGCTCCTTTATTTTGTTGCTTCCATTGGCCTTTTTCGTGTTTTTTACCGTTGGCAAACGGAGAATTTATTCTGTATTTTTTGATAATCAGGCTATCCGGTCTAAAGCTGGTTGCTGCTGCCGGAATTTTCATGACATTTTCTAAAACCTGCGTATAAATTGTAATATTTGCAGTCATTCCCGGCTTTAGTTTTAAGCCTGAATTATCTGCGTTGATGATGGTTGTGTAATTCACCACATTCGATGAAACGGTAGGATGGAGGCGGACTTCGGAAACCTGGCCGTCAAATGTCTCATCTGGAAAAGCATCCACTGTAAATGTTGCTTTCTGACCTACTTTTACATTTCCGATATCTGCTTCATCCACTGAAGCACGTACCCTCATTTTAGTAAGATCTTTAGCAATACTAAAAAGGGTGGGGGTACTGAAACTTGACGCTACGGTTTGTCCCTCACTTACATTCCTGTTGAGTATCGTTCCGTCTATCGGGGAATAGATATTAGTAAGAGACAGGTTTTTGTTGGCTGTAGAAAGCTGGGCATTTACAGAACCTACCTGTGCTTTTGCAGCATTGTACTGATTGGTGGCATTATCATAATCTGCTTTGCTGATGGCTCCCACTTTGTACAGCTGTGACTGTCTGTTGATATTGATTTCGTTGTAAGCCAGATTACTTTTGGCATTCTGGAGATTAGCTTTGATCTGCTGTGACTGGAACTGAAGAAGATCAGGGTCTAAAGTTGCCAGCAATTGTCCCTTTTTCACGGTAGAATTAAAGTCAACGTAAATATTTTTAATAATTCCCGATACCTGAGTACCTACTGCAACAGTATCCACAGGCTGAATAGTTCCTGTAGCAGTAATGGAATTGGATAGTTCTCCCATTTCAGGTTTTACTGTTTCCAGCTGAATTTTTATTTCTTTCTCTCTGATGAAGAAAAACCAGGCTGCACCTAGAACAATGATGCCACCCACTATCCAATACAACCATTTTTTATTCTTTGTTTTCATAGCTTACTTTAGATTTATAGGGTTACCTGCGTAAAATTCATAGATCTGTTTATTGAGAACGGCAGTGTATTTAGCCTGCAGATAATTCTGAACAGACTGTATATAAAGCAATCTCTGCTGCTGAAGCTGTACATAATCAATGCTTCCGATTTTCATCTGGGCATTCACAATATCATAACTCTGTTTGCTGATGTACATCTGTTTGTAGGCGGAATCATACTGAGATAAGGCATTCTGAAGATTGATATATGACTGTTCTACCTGCTGATTAAGGACGGTTTTAGTATTTAATAAATCAAGATTGGCTTGTTCAATAGCAATTTTTGACTTCTCAATTTGTGTTTTATAAACTCTGTTATTATAAATCGGAATTCCGAGACTTAACCCGATAGGCATATAAAAATTGTTTCCAAACTGATTAAAATAATTTCCATTGCCGTTTGAGTAATTGGTAGATATATTTCCTGTCAGGCTTAGGGTGGGCTGAATAGATGCTTTAGCCATTTTCAGATTCGTATTGGAGTTTTCTACGCTCAGTTCACCATATTTTACTTCAGGACGTTGGTTTTGTGCTGTATTTTGAACATCCTCTAATGGTTTGAGCTGATCCTCTACAATAATACTGTCAGGTTTTACAATCTGAAAATCATATTGGGAAGGAAGCTGAAGGATTTGTTTTAAATTAACCGTATTAGTCCGCAGATTATTTTGAGCAGAAGTAAGATTGTATTGATCCTGAGCTACCTGCGACTGAATCTGAAGATAATTTAATTTTGAAAGACTTCCTGCTTTATAGAGCTGATCCCCTTGTTTTAATTGAGTTTGGGTTGTTTTCAGAACATTTTCAAGAGAAATGATACTTTCCTGGTTCATCAGAATATTCAGAAAAGCCTGGGTAATATTCAGGGTAATATTATTTTCTGATTCCTGTACAGAGAGATCGGCCATTTGTAACAATAGATTTTTGGATGTTTCATTGTTTTTAATGTAATCGGCATGGTACAGGGTCATGGAAGAGCTGGCTCCGATATTTTGAGATTGCAGACCTGTCATATGAAGTCCGTCACTTCCGTTGAGGGTAAATAAACCTTGTGAAATTGTTCCGCTTAGATTTGGGTATTTGGCATCTTTTGCCTGAAGAAGATCTTGTTGTGCTGAATTTTTTGAAAGCCTTAGAGAATTAATAGAAATATTATTCTCTTTTGCGTATTCAATACAACTTTCCAGTGTCCAGAAGGATGGATAATTGGGTGTCTGAGCAAATATTTCAAAGGCTATGCATAAGAATATCAAAAAGAAAAATTTGCGTTCCATGGTTTTATTTTTGAAAATTCATAAATATCACAGAAAAAATCAATCCAATTTAATAAAAAAAAATAATGTTTAACAAGTATTTAACCTAAAGCTTGTTTTTTTACATTTAATTTTCAAAAAATTAAAAATATATTAAAAGATTCTGAATTTAAGTTTGTATATTTAAAACTTTATTCAAAAACAAGTCAAATATTTGTTGTATCTTTGCAAAAATTTTAAAATAGTTAATGAATTTATTTACGGAAACCAATTTAAGTCCTGATATCCTTAAGGCAATTGGCGAACTGGGCTACGAAAGCCCAACAGAAATCCAAAAACAGACTATCCCTTTTATTCTTTCAGATATTCGCGACTTGATCGCACTTGCGCAAACAGGGACAGGCAAGACAGCAGCGTTTTCGCTTCCGATTTTGGATATGATTGACGATACGAGTCGCAAAATCCAATTATTGGTGCTTTGTCCGACACGGGAATTATGTCTTCAGATTTCGAAGGACATAAAGAATTACTCTAAGTACATGAAGGACATCAAAACTACTGCAGTTTATGGTGGAAGTAGTATTGTAGATCAGATGAGATCTTTGAAGGATAAACCACAGATTATTGTGGGAACTCCGGGAAGAGTAATAGATCTTATCAACAGAAAAGCACTTGACTTTTCTGCGATTCATTGGTTGGTATTAGATGAAGCCGATGAAATGCTTTCTATGGGATTCAAAGACGAATTGGAAACCATTTTAAGAGAAACTCCGGAAACTAAACAAACTTTCTTATTCTCTGCAACGATGAATAAAGAAGTGGAAAGAATTTCCAAAAATTACCTTACAAAACCACACCGTATTTCAGTAGGTTCTATCAACGAAGTGAAGAAGAACATTACTCACGAATACTATGTAGTAGGGTACCGTCAGAAAAAAGAAGCATTGAAGAGATTAATTGATGCTAACCCTAATCAGTACTCCATTATCTTCTGTAGAACGAGAATGGAAACTCAGGAGGTAGCAGATTTTCTAATGCAGAACGGGTATGCAGCTGATGCTCTTCATGGTGACCTTTCTCAAGCGCAAAGAGATACGGTAATGAAGAAATTCAGATTGAAAAACATTGATATTCTTGTAGCGACAGACGTTGCAGCAAGAGGATTGGATGTAAACTCTCTTACGCACGTTATTCACTTCTCTTTACCAGATGATCCTGAAGTATTCGTTCACAGAAGCGGAAGAACAGGTAGAGCTGGAAAAGATGGTATTTCTATGGCTTTGATAAAGCCTGAAGAAAGCAGAAAACTGAAACAGATCAAATCTGCAACAAAAATTGAAATTAACGAAAAATTCATTCCTACAGGTGAAGATATTATCAAAGCTCAGGTAGGAGGTGTATTCGACAAATTATTGACGGAGCACGAGGATCTTTTCGAATTTGATGACAGCCTGATCCCGGATCTAAGCAAATTTACAAAAGAAGAATTGGTGCACCAGTTGCTACAGTTCCAATTGAAGGACCTTGCTTTATATTACAAAGACAAGCACGATCTTACTGAGCAGAAATTGAGCAGCAGAGACGATGATTACTCAAGAAGAGACCGTGGGCGTGATAGAGACAGAGACAGAGGTCGTGATAGAGATAACAGAGACAGCAGAGACAGAGATCGCGGAAGAGATAGAGACCGTGGTGGAAAACCAAGAAGAAAAGATGAGAGCATGGTAAGGTTCTTCTTTAATCTTGGGAAAAAAGACCACTTGAAGAAGCTTGATGTTTTAGATATTATCAATAAAGCTACTGATGATGGAAAAAGCAAAAAAAGAGCTGAAATCGGAGATATCGAAATCTTAGAGAAATTCTCTTTCTTCGAAGTTGAAAAATCGTTTAAAGACAATGTCTTGAGCAATATTCAATCTATGAAGTTCAAAGGAAAAGATATGAGAGCTGAAGTAGCTAACTAATCTTATCAATTACTATATAAAACCGGCTTTAATGCCGGTTTTTTTATTTGATAATCAGGAGGTAAGCGAATGTTAACAAAACTTAATGTCATATAGTTTCACGTGCAATCCTTTTTTAGGAAATTTGCACACGAATTATAAATACTAAAAAATGGGAATTGGTAATATTTTCCACGCTTTTCAACCAAAAGATAAAATCTTCTTTGTACTTTTCGAAAAAGTAACTGAAAATCTAGTTGCAATGTCAGAAGATTTCAACACGGGAATCAAAGATTTCGATCTTAATGACGATTCAATGTTGAAGAAAATGAGTGACTTCGAACACAAGAATGATGAACTTACTCACGAAATTTTCGTAGAATTAGGGAAAAACTTCATTACACCTTTTGACCGTGAGGATATCCACACATTGGCAACAGGACTGGATGATATCGCTGATTATATCTACGCTTCCACAAAATATATCTTTCTGTACAAATCACCGGAGATGAAGGCTTACTCAGACTTCTCTTTATTGATCCATAAAGCATGTCTTGAAATTCAGAATGCTATGAAAAACCTTAAAGGGTTCAAAAACATGGAACAGGTAAAAGAAGCTTGTATCAAAGTAAATTCTATCGAAAATATTGCTGATGATTTGTTGTCAAATTCTATGGTAGAATTATTCGAAACAAATGATGCGATAAACATTATTAAAGTTTCATCTGTACTTAATTATCTTGAAATAGTAACTGACAAAGCAGAAGATGTTGCCAATACAATTGAGAACATCATGATTAAATACGCATAATTAATAATTATAATTAACAAATGGAATTTCCTATTTTACTTATAGTTATTATTGCTTTGGCTTTGGTTTTCGACTACATTAATGGTTTCCATGATGCTGCCAATTCAATTGCGACTATTGTTTCTACAAAAGTTTTAACTCCATTCCAGGCTGTACTTTGGGCAGCACTTTGGAACTTTGCAGCATTCTTTATTGCCGCTTATATTATTGGAGAATTCAAAATTGGTAATACAATTGCCAAAACTGTTAACGAGAATTTTATTACCCTCGAAGTTATATTTTCAGGTTTGGTTGCGGCCATTGCCTGGAATCTTTTAACTTGGTGGTTTGGTATTCCTTCATCATCTTCACATACGCTGATCGGAGGTTTCATTGGAGCCGCTTTGATGCACGCTTTTATGTTGGATTTTCATGATGTTGCTGCAACTCAGCCAAACTTAGGAACTTGGGATATGCTTAAAACAGCAGCCAGCCAGGTTACTCACCAGAGTGTAGTGAAATTTGATAAAGTAATTCCTATATTCCTGTTCATTTTCATGGCACCGATCATAGGGATGATTATCTCGATCATTATTACATTAATTATTGTTCACCTTTATAAAAGATCAAACCCATACAAAGCTGATAAATCTTTCAAAAGATTACAGCTGGCCTCTTCAGCATTATTTAGTTTAGGTCACGGCTTAAACGATGCTCAGAAGGTAATGGGGATCATTGGAGCAGCAGTTATTTATTATCATGTTAATATGCTTCAGGATGCTGAATATTTAAATATTGCATCTGCAGGACGTTTTGACTATTTTGCACAGCATTATATCTGGGTGCCTTTGGTTTCGTTTATTGCAATTGCTTTAGGTACAATGAGCGGTGGTTGGAAGATCATCAAAACAATGGGTACTAAAATTACAAAAGTAACTTCATTAGAAGGGGTAAGTGCTGAAACTGCAGGAGCTATTACTTTATTCATAACAGATCACTTTGGTATTCCTGTTTCTACAACACATACAATTACAGGTTCTATCATTGGGGTTGGTCTTACAAAAAGAGTTTCTGCTGTAAGATGGGGAATCACAGTAAGTCTTCTTTGGGCTTGGATTTTAACTATTCCAATCTCTGCAATTGTTGCAGGTGCTACTTATCTTGTAGTCTCTTTCTTATCATAAGAAAAATTAAAATATTTATAGAAACTTTGTCCGTTTGGGCAAAGTTTTTTGTTTTATAAAGCCTCGAAAAATCGTATTTTTGTTCAAATTAAAAGATTTTATGGAATTTTTAGACAGATACCAGCAGATTGTTGCAGACGCCATCACTAAATATACTTTTAAAGATAAACCTTCGGAGCTGTATGACCCGATGAATTATATTATTTCCCATGGTGGAAAGCGTCTTCGTCCTATTATGGTACTAATGGCTTGTGAGATGTTCGGCGGAGATCTTAAACAGGCTATTAAGCCGGCATTGGCTATCGAGTTTTTCCATAATTTCACGCTGATTCATGATGATATTATGGATGAAGCTCCTTTAAGAAGAAATAAGCCTACCATTCATACTTTACACGGTCTTAATGTGGGTATTCTTTCCGGAGACGGACTGATGCTTAAAGCTTATAAGTTTTTTGAGGATCTTGAACCTGAAATCTTCAAAGCATGTATCAGAATATTTACCCATACAGGACTTTTGCTATGTGAAGGACAGCAGTATGATATCAACTTTGAAACTCAGAAAGACGTTACTTTTGATGACTATATCAGAATGATTACTTATAAAACAGGGGTTTTGAGTGCTTCTTCATTTGAGATCGGAGCTTTGATAGCAAGAGCAGATTTTAAAGATGCCAAAGCTATTTTCAATTTCGGAAAACATATCGGAATTGCATTCCAGATTATGGATGATTATCTTGATGTATTCGGTGATCAGGCACAGTTTGGTAAAAAACATGCAGGCGATATTTACGAAAACAAGAAAACCGTACTGTATTTGTTAGCAAGAGAACATGCTACTGATGAAGAAAGAAAAGAACTGGACTACTGGTATTCTAAAAAGACGGAAAACGTTGATAAAGTTTACGGAGTAGAAAAGATATTCAGAAGAACAAAAGTGGATGAAAAAGCCTTACGTCTGATTGAAAAACATAATGAAATTGGACAAAGCTATCTTCAGAAAATTGATGTTCCTGAAGAAAAGAAAAAACCTTTTATCGAACTGGCAAATTATTTGTTGAGAAGAGAGAGTTAATATAGGCAGCAGATGGTAGGTAGCGGGTAACAGCAATTTACCTGCTACCTATTTCCTGCCACCTAATACCTGTACAATGAAATTCAGAACAGAAGTTGATATTCCTGCCTCAAATAAGAAAATTGAGATTGAAGATAAAATATTTTCAATAGGCTCATGTTTTGCCTCTGAGATGACTGATTTACTTCAGGATGGACAACTTCAGACCCTTAATAATCCTTTTGGAACGATTTTTAATCCTTTTTCCATCAACAGCGCAATCAATAGATTACATGATTCTGCGTTTTATGAAGAGGAAGAATTGATTACCTACAATGAAGAATATATTTCTCTGGATCACCACACCAGTTTTGATACCCGCTATATTCATCAGACCTTAGACAAAATAAATGGAGCCATTGAAGCCGGAAATGCCTTTCTTCAGGAAGCAGACTGGATCATTATAACCTACGGTTCCTCATTTATCTATGAATTTCTTCCTAAGAACAAGCTGGTGGCCAACTGTCACAAAATTCCACAGAAGTTTTTTGAGAAAAGATTACTTTCCCATCAGGAGCTGACGAGCTCGATTTACCAGACGATTCTGGATCTTAAAGACATCTGTAAAGAAGGAGTTCAGATCCTGTTTACTGTTTCACCCGTAAGGCATACTAAGGATGGAATGGTAGAAAATCAATTGAGTAAATCCAAATTAATTACAGCCATTCACGAGTCTATTTCTTTATTTGAAGACTGCCATTATTTGCCGGTCTATGAGATTTTGATGGATGATCTCCGCGATTATCGTTTTTATAAAGAAGATATGATTCATCCCAGCACACAGGCGGTTAATTATATTTTTGAGAAGTTTGGGAATGCCTATTTTTCAGGAGATACTCAGGATTTTATTAAAGAGAACTTTAAGATTATCAGAGCCTTGGAACATAAGACCAGCGACAAGAAAGATCCTAAGTTTATAGAATTCCGGGAGAAATTAGACCAAAGAATTGAAGTGCAGCGTAAAAAGGTAAAACATAAAATATTTTAAATGCTTGATTTTACCAGAATTGACTATCTGAAAAGTGGGAATGAAAGACAGAAAAGGGCGTATGAAGTTCTTGCAAAACATCAGATTTTTGAAAAATTAAAGGAATATTCACCCATTTTAGCAGGAACCGTTCCTATTGAAATTGATATTGAAGGAAGTGATCTGGATATTATTTTTGAGGTGGATTTAAGATTTGAAAAAGATTTTTTAGATGAAATAATGTTCAACAGGCTCATTCCTTACGATGTTGAAACGAAAGTTGAATATCCTATTATAAACGGCGAAAAATGCATTACATTAAATTTTATGCTGGAAGGATTTCCCATTGAAATTTTCGGACAGAATAAGCCTACAAAACAGCAAAACGCTTACCTTCATATGATTGCTGAATACAAAATATTACAGGAAAAAGGAGAAAAATTTAAACAGAAAATAATAGAACTTAAAAAAGAGGGAATAAAAACTGAGCCGGCTTTCGGAATATTGCTGGGACTTAAAAATCCCTATGAAGATCTGTTAAAATATTAAGAAAAATGATTGATACACATACACATTTATACGCAGAAGAATTTGATGAAGATAGAAAAGAAGCTATTCAGAGAGCTTTAGACAAAGGAATTACAGAATTCTATCTTCCTGCAATTGATTCCGAATCTCATGAGAAGATGCTGCAGTTGGAAACAGAATATCCGGGACAAATCTTTTCAATGATGGGATTACATCCTTGCTATGTAAAACCGGAATCTTGGGAAAAAGAACTTGAAATTGTAAAAAAACATCTTGATCAGAGACCTTTTCCTGCAATAGGAGAGATCGGAATCGACTTGTATTGGGATAAAACAACGCTGGATATTCAGGTGAAAGCCTTCGAACAGCAGATTGACTGGGCGATAGAAAAGGACCTTCCCATTGTGATTCATACAAGAGATAGTTTTGATGAGGCATTTGAAGTATTGGAAAGAAAAAAACATCCGAAGCTGAGAGGTATTTTCCATTGTTTTTCCGGAAACCTGGAGCAGGCACAGCATGCTGTAGACCTTAATTTCATTTTAGGGATCGGTGGAGTAGTAACCTTTAAAAACGGGAAAATTGACCAGTTTCTGAATGAAATTCCTCTGGATAAAATTGTTCTGGAAACAGACTCTCCTTATCTTGCTCCCGTTCCGCACAGAGGAAAAAGAAATGAAAGCTCCTATCTTGACCTGGTAGCTGGTAAACTTGTGGATATCTATGGGAAAGATTTCTCTGAGATAGACCGTATCACTACAGAAAATGCAAAGAATCTTTTTCAATCATAAAAGTTCTCAACTTTAAGATAAATAAAAACCCTTTTCAATTTGAAAAGGGTTTTGTTTTTATTTCTTTCTGGTGAAATTCTTGTTTTTAGGTTTTTTAAACCCGGCCGTAGCTCCCGCTGATGGCTTTTTATTAGGTCTGGAATTATTATTACCAGATGTTTTAGGTCTATCACCGCCTGAAGAAGCGGGTCTGTTATTAGAATCCCTTTTCTGAGCAATCAAATTATCAGTATGAAACGGATGTTCTTTGATCACAGGAATTTTCTTTCCGATCAGTTTTTCAGTATTCTTTAGATTTAAAAGATCAAGTCCGTCTACAAAAGAAATAGAATTACCTTCAGCTCCAGCTCTTCCTGTTCTTCCAATTCTGTGTACATAAGTTTCCGAAACATCAGAAAGCTCAAAATTGATCACAAATTTCAATTCGTCAATGTCAATCCCTCTTGCAGCAATATCTGTGGCAACAAGAATTCTTGTTTTTCCGGATTTAAAGTTGTTTAAAGCATTTTGTCTCGCATTCTGAGACTTATTACCGTGAATGGCCTCAGCAGAAATGTTATCTTTCTGAAGCTTTCTTGCAATTTTATCAGCGCCATGTTTCGTTCTTGAAAATACCAGTACCGAATCTGAAATGTCATTTTCAAGAATGTGGGTCAATAGATCCAGTTTATTTTCCTTTTCAACAAAATAAACCGACTGTTTGATGGTATCTGCTGTAGAAGAAACCGGAGTAACCTCTACTTTTACAGGATTATTAAGGATAGAATTGGCCAGCTTCTGGATTTCTCCTGGCATTGTTGCGGAGAAAAATAAAGTCTGTCTTCTCTGTGGTAAAAGCTTAATGATTCTTTTTACGTCGTGTACAAACCCCATGTCAAGCATTCTGTCAGCCTCATCAAGAACAAAGATTTCAAGATTTTTTAAGCTGACGATGCCTTGGGCAATAAAATCAAGAAGTCTTCCTGGTGTTGCAACAAGAATATCAATTCCTTTTCTCAGAGCAGCTTCCTGATTCCCTTGTTTTACCCCTCCAAAGATAACAAGTTGCTTTAATGGAAGGTACTTACCATAGGCATTGATGTTTTCTTCAATTTGAATTGCCAATTCTCTGGTAGGTGTAAGGATTAACGCTTTTATATGTTTATTGGGAACTTTATTTTTGGATAAATTCTGTAGAATAGGAATAGAAAAAGCAGCAGTCTTTCCTGTTCCCGTCTGTGCACAGCCTAAAAAGTCTCTGCCTTCTAGGATATCAGGAATAGATCTTTCCTGGATAGGAGTAGGAGTCGTGTATCCCTGCTCCTGGATTGCTTTTGCAATAGGTTCTATTAAGTTTAAGTCTGTAAAATTCAAATGAATTATTTTAAAATTTAAATAAAAATTCCTTCAGTCTGAAAGAATTACATTCTGCAAAGGTAGTCTAAATATTTTTAAGTATCTTATTCCACTTTTTTAGACTTATGTATATATTGAAAAACAGAAATGGCCACCCGAATATGAGCCGCCATTTATTTCTATTAAAAGTCTGAAGTTTATTTGAACCTATATCCTACACCCGCCTGGAGAAATCCAATTTTTATAGGAACTGAATTGCTTTTATTCATTTCTATAAAATTGAAATGGTATCTGGCATCAACAAAAAATTTCTCATTGAGTTTGTATTCAGCGCCAAGGAAAGGAAATAAACTCAAGGTTTTTACAGATTCGTAATTATGGGTTTCGGTCTCACCAAAAGGGGTATTCATTTTTACTTTGGATGATATGTTAAACCCTAAGTTCATTCCTACAGATGCAGATAGCTCTGGAACAATATAGTATTTTACTGAAATAGGAACCTGTATCTGATTGAATTTGTAATCAAAGTTGATATTCCCCGTGTTTACCACCTCGTTGCCTACCAATTCGTACCAAGGATAAGCATCCTTACCACCCAGTTGAGTGTACAGTAATTCAGCCTGCAAACCCAATTTAGAAGATAAAGGTTGTTCTGCTACGATACCTGCATAGAAATAGGATTTTGAATCCAGCTCAGTTCCAAAAAATTTCATATTGGATAAGGAATATCCTCCCTTTACACCAAAGCTCATAGATGCCGGATCTTTTGTGTTTTGTTGTGCATTAAATATTGCTGAGAAAGCAAATGCTGCAATGAAAAAAATGTGTTTCTTCATATTTATTTTAAATGGTTAATAGTTTACAAAAAAAAATAATTCCTCCAAATGAAGGAATTACTGTTGCAAAGATAATTTAAATATTTTTTTAGTGAAACTATTTCACTTTACTCCATTGCTGATTTTTTCTTAAGTTTTCAAAAAACTGATATACTTCTGAAAGTTTTTCACTTCCGTGTTTTCCGTAATCTTCAACATTTTTTGAAGTCCCGTCAGCGAATTTGATTCTTAAATAAGAGGTGGGAAGATCGGTGATATTTTTCTCACCATACTTGTCGTTTAAGCTTTTTACATTGAGCCCATTAAGCAAACTGATTAATTTATTGTAATCCTCTTCTTTGATTGTTCCTTCGAAAGTTCCTTCACGAGGCTTGGAAAATTCATCTTTTGAAGGTTTATCATTAAAATTAAAATGTTCTGCTTCAAAAACAGCCGTTCTGTCCGGGCTGATTGTCATTTTAAATACAGGACAGAATCCAAAACAGGGAGTAGCCTCATATTCAATGGTAGAATATTGGGAGTTTACTTTCTGAGAAGTACAGGAAAATAAAAATACAAATGCACAAAGGCCCAGTAAATATTTCATAGTTTTTTCAATTTCGGATGGTCTCCCAATAATTGTTCCAAAAGCTGCAATCTTCTTTTGTTTTTATGTTAAATATAAAATAGAAAACCTGTTTAAATTTTTATTTTGTTGAAATGATGAATCTTGACTATACTTTATTTCTTAATGATTTAAAATATTGAATGGAAGAAAAAAATGAAGACAGCCTCAGGTTCTCCTGAGGCTGTCTTTTATATTGCAGTTTCATTTTATAAAAAATATAACTGATGAATCTATGTTTTTCTATCCGTGTAATTGCTTCCAGATAGCATCTTTCAGCTCCATAAGACCTTCTCCGGTAACTCCTGAGAAGAATAAAGGCTGCTTGTTTTCAGGAAATTCTGCTGCAATTTCCTTTTTCAGTTCATCATCCAAAAGGTCAGATTTTGAAACGGAAATAATTAAATCCTTATCCATAAGTTCAGGATTATATTCCTTCAGTTCATTTTCCAGAATTTTGAATTCCTGGAAGTGATTTTCAGAATCAGAAGGAATTAAAAATAACAAGATAGAGTTTCTTTCAATATGTCTCAGGAATCTGTGTCCTAATCCTTTTCCTTCTGCTGCTCCTTCAATAATTCCTGGAATATCAGCCATTACAAAAGATTTGTAATTTCTGTAATCCACGATTCCAAGGTTAGGTGTCAGGGTGGTAAAAGCGTAATTAGCAATTTTTGGTTTTGCTGCAGAAACAGATGCTAAAAGTGTAGATTTTCCTGC
Source organism: Chryseobacterium sp. JV558 (assembly GCF_033712365.1). Classification (NCBI taxonomy): domain Bacteria; kingdom Pseudomonadati; phylum Bacteroidota; class Flavobacteriia; order Flavobacteriales; family Weeksellaceae; genus Chryseobacterium; species Chryseobacterium sp. JV558. Next base: position 79,550 of record NZ_WJHU01000008.1, on the reverse strand, counting down.
ATTTGGAAACCCAACAAGACCTACATCAGCCAAAATTTTAAGTTCGAAGACAACATAGCCTTCCTCACCATCCATCCCGGGTTGAGCATATCTTGGAGTCTGATTGGTAGAAGATTTGAAGTGTTCGTTTCCTTTTCCACCTTTTCCACCTTGCATCAGGATAATTTCCTGTTTGTCTTCAAGGATTTCTCCGATAATTTCACCTTCTTCATTTTTAGCGATACTCCCAATAGGAACATCGATATAAATATCAGAACCGTCAGCTCCGGTCAGCTGGTTTTTTGCTCCGTTTTCACCTCGTTCTGCTTTTATGTGACGGGTGTATCGAAGTGGAAGTAAAGTCCATTCCTGAGCATTTCCTCTCATAATGACGTGTCCGCCACGACCTCCGTCACCTCCGTCAGGACCTCCTTTAGGAATATACTTTTCACGGCGAAGGTGGGCAGAACCAGCACCTCCGTGTCCGCTTTTACAATGGATTTTTACGTAATCTACAAAGTTAGACATATAGTTTGTGTTGCGAGTTGCGAGCACGGAACGAAATTTCGTATCCTGCACCCATATCTCGATTATTTAATTTTCTCTACCTCAGCGAAAAGTTTTTGGGAAATCTCATCAATTTCTCCAACACCGTTTACCTCTACATATTTACCCTGCTGCTTATAAAGCTCGGCAACTTCTGCTGTTTTAGTATAATATTCTTTAATTCTGTTTTCGATGATCTCTACATTGCTGTCGTCTGATCTTCCGCTGGTTTCACCTCTTTTCAGAAGTCTTTCAACCAAAATTGTGTCCTCTACTACCAATGAAAGACAGATATCAATCTTATCATTCAGTACTTCTTTAACGATGGTTTCCAAAGCTTCTGTCTGAGCAGTTGTTCTTGGATATCCGTCAAAAATAAAACCGTTGGTATCAGTAGGTTTTTTGACCTCATCGATCAGCATATCTGTTGTTACCTGATCCGGAACCAATTCTCCCTTATCGATGTATGACTTAGCCAGTTTTCCAAGTTCAGTGTCATTTTTCATATTGTATCTGAAAAGATCACCTGTTGAAACCTGTTTTAAATTGAATTTCTCGATTAGATTCTGAGCTTGTGTTCCTTTTCCACTTCCTGGAGGGCCGAACAGAACAATGTTTATCATAATTTTGATACGCTTTCAGCAATTGACATTCGCTTTTGGCAGTTTGCTCTTTGCTTTCAGCTTTTTTAAGTTATTATTAAATTTATTTCTTTATATAATTTTTAAGCTAAAAGCTATCAGCTAATAGCCAACAGCGTTTAATGGTTGATTTGTCCGTCTGCCAGTTGATATAAATTAGGTAGGTTTCTTCCCAATTCATCATAATCAAGTCCGTATCCAAGTACAAATTTGTTTGGAATTTCTTTTCCAATATAATCCAGTTTGAAATCTTTCTTGTAAATCTCAGGTTTCAGTAAGAAACTAGCCAGTTTTACAGATTTAGGACGTTGTGTTTCTTTAAAATATTTGAAAAGACTTTCAACAGTATTTCCTGTATCTACGATATCTTCCACAAGAATAATGTGACGGTCTTTAACTTCTTTAGTAAGCTCCATTTTCTGATAAACAATCCCTGTAGATTCTGTTCCTACATAAGAACTCATTTGAATGAAGGCAATTTCACATTCCCCTGGGTAATATTTTAAAAGATCTGAGAAGAACATGACCACCCCATTTAAAACGCCAATGAAAACAGGTACTTCATCTTTGTAATCTTCATAAATTCTTAACGCTGTCTCTTTTACAATTTCCTGAATTTCGGCATCCTTTAAATAAGGAACGAAAGTTTTGTCGTGAACTTTAATGCTTTCCATAAAATTTTTAGTAGGAGGCAAAGTTACGGATTTTTGATTAAAATACTTTCCTGTTTTTATTAGTTTGAAAGTTTGATGGTTTCAGAATGGCAGATTTAGGTATCATGATGAAGGCTGTTTAAATCAGAATAAGTATAAAGCATTAAACGATATAGGAACGTGTAGCCTCAAAAAAATGAATTCTTTGAAAGATAGTAAAGGTCTGCTGTTTGATATGCAGAAGAAAAAAGAGATGATAAATGTCTTGATAATTTATAAAAAAATAAATATTCCGGAAAATGAGTACCTTTGTACTTTCAAAACCCAAAATACAGACATGTAGGATAGTATTTCTTTCAGATTCAATAAAACAGTAGCTAAAATGTTACTGGTGTTTAACCATTATTAAGAAAGAAATCATGATTTTACTGCAAAATATATCCTTTGGGTTTCCGGGAGGAGATCTTCTATTTAATTATACCAATTTAACAATACCTTCTCACACCAAATCTGCTTTGGTGGGAAGCAACGGCATGGGGAAATCAACCCTGCTGAAAATTATCGCAGACGAAATACAGCCTTTAAGCGGAAATAGTACTATTTCGGGACCTGTTTTTTATGTTCCACAGATGTTTGGGAATTGTAATGATCTTACCATTGCTGAATGTCTGAGAATAGACCAGAAACTGAATGCGCTCCAAAAAATAACCAATGGGGAAGTAGATGAAATTTATTTTGAAATTCTCAATGACGACTGGGAAATTGAAGAGCGTTGCCGACAGGCATTGGAGCATTGGGGACTTGACAATTTTGAATTGACTCAAAAGTTGGAAGGCTTAAGCGGTGGTCAGAAAACCAAGGTTTTTCTTGCCGGAATTCAGATCAATCAGCCTGATATCATTATATTGGATGAACCTACCAATCATCTGGATCTTAAGGGAAGAAAGTTACTGTATGATCTGATTGATAAAACAGATGCAACAGTGGTTATTGTAAGCCACGACCGAACTTTGCTTAATCTTGTTGATACCCTGTTCGAACTAAGTAATCAGGGAATTGCCACGTATGGTGGAAACTATGATTTCTATGCAGCACAAAAAGAAGTGGAGGAAGAAGCTTTGCATAATGATATTCATGCGAAAGAACGAGCCTTAAAAAAAGCAAAGGAGAAAGAAAGAGAAACGCTGGAACGCAAGCAGAAACTGGATGCAAAAGGAAAAAACAAACAGGAAAAATCCGGGGTTGCTCGGATTATGATGAACACCCTTCGGAATAATGCTGAAAAAAATAGCTCAAAGCTGAAAAGTGTTCATGCAGAGAAAATCAGTGGAATTTCAGAGGGTTTGAGAGGTCTACGCTCCTCTGTAAAGAATTCTGAGCAGATGAAGGTGAATTTCAATGATTCCAACCTGCATTCAGGAAAGATTTTAATGACGGCTGAAGATATAAATTTCAATTATGGGAATGGAAATCTGTGGAAAGAAAATCTCAATATTGAGATCCGAAGTGGAGAAAGAATCTCAATCAAAGGTTCGAATGGCTCAGGAAAAACCACTCTCATAAAGCTTCTGCTGGGAAATACCGAACCTTCCGAAGGGAAAATAGACAGAGTAGAGTTTAACAGCATCTATATTGATCAGGAATATTCTCTGATTGATAATGACTCTACTCTTTATGATTTTGTCCAGACCTTTAATGATAATGAGCTGCTGGAATTTGAGGTGAAAACATTACTGTCCAGATTTTTGTTTGGTAAAGATACCTGGGATAAAAAATGTGGTATGCTGAGTGGAGGCGAGCGGTTGCGGTTGCTTCTCTGCGGACTTTCTATCAGTAATAAAGCTCCGGATATCATAATCCTTGATGAACCAACGAATAACCTTGATCTTCAGAATGTGGAAATTCTCACCCATTCCATTAAAGATTATCAGGGAACGCTGTTGGTTATTTCCCATGATGAAATTTTTTTGGAGGAGATTGGGATTGATCGGGAATTGATGCTTAGCTAAAGGATTTTATAATGTATAGTGTGGAGAATATTCAATAGAGACGGGCTTCAGCCTGTCTTTTAATATCAATGAAAATCCATTGGCTTCAGCCAAAACTTATAAAACAAAATCCCGGAATCATTATCCGGGATTTTTATATGAAAAGAATTATTTCTTTGTCTTCTTAATCGCATCCAAATAAATCTTCTTGATACTGTTTTTTTCTTCTTTCTCACTGATATCTTCAAGAGCTGGAAGCAGGGTAGAATTGTGTGGGGTTTTCAGTTTTAAAATTTCACCCAATGCAAATGCTGCGCTCCAACGTACCACAGTTCCTTCATGTTTTGTATTCCCCAAAAGGTTGCCAATTGTCTGATCCAGATTTTCTGTGAACAAATGAGCGGTGTTACCTATTACTTTGGCACTTTCCCATTTTATTCTCGGTGCTTTTTCGGTAAGCGTTTGGGTGACAAATGAAAATGCGGTTTCATCCGCAAGGCTAGCATTCTGTTTTGTTGCATATTCTATTGCTTCAATGCAGGTTGCTTTTACGGGATCTTTGGATTTTTCAGCGAAAGCAATCAGTTCATCAACAGGTAAAGACGTGTCGATAATCCATTTACTGATGATATCAACCTTTTCCTTTGATTTTACAGTCTTATCTTTTATAATTTCTTCTAGAGTCACGATGATTGATTTTATTTTTTCAGTGTTCTAAAATAACAATTCTTCTGAAAGTAACATTACCTTTGTCATTACGAGCAAAGCGAAGCAATCTCTATTTAGTCTTTAAGTTTCCCTGTTTTATTGTATTCATAACAATATTCATCTTTTGAGACAGATCATAATCACCAGAAAATTCTATCAAAGGGATATTCATCTCAGATAACCATTCAAGATGGGCTTTTAATGTTCTGTTGGCAATACCTGTGTTGTGATCATAATCTTTAGCCCAATCCATAAACTCCTTAAATTTTTTTGCTCTTTCCGGATTGGTGATAATTTCATCACCATACCTTTCATGCTCTCTTTTTCGCAGTCTTTGCAATCTTATATCAGGAGGGAGATAGAGGAAAATAATCAGGTCAAATTCATGAAATATATTTTCACCCCAATGAATGATTGAACCTCCAAAAATCCAGTTTTCAGAAGCATGAAGTGTGTCCGAAACAGTTGAATTTCTTGTTTCAGGGTTTTGTCTTTCTGTAAAAGGAATTGGTGTTGGAAGCCAGAAAAAATCATCACTGTCGAAATATTCAAGATTGAGTTCCTCAGACAATGCTTTTCCTAAAGTGGTAACCCCGGAACCTGAAGCTCCGAAAATATGTATTCTCATGACTTTATTCGTTTATGAATCCGCAAAATCTGCGAAGGCATTTTAATTTTTTACTATCCAATGATAGATTCCGTTCAATACTTCTTCCCGTATTTCTTCATTAAGAATTTCATGGCGCATCTCCGGATAAATCTTCACATCTACATGCTGGAAACCGTCAGTTTTTAAATGGTCAACGGTATGCATAACCCCTTTTCCAAAATCACCAATCGGATCATTCTGGCCGCTTACAAATAGAAAAGGGAATGACTTGGAAATAGAAGCAGCCCAGTTTCTTGCTGTCGCTTTTTTATAAATGGTAAACAACGTATAGAAAGCATTGTGGGTAAACGGAATTCCGCAAAGGTCATCCTGCTCAAAAGCTTTTCGGTTTTTAGGATTTACACTGAGCCAGCTGGTATCGCTGAAATCTTTATCCTTTTTAAAATGTTTATTATTAACGTTTGTGAAAACAGAATTCAAAAAAGTACGGTGACGAGGAGCAATAGCTGTAGCTAATAACAAATAACCTCTTAACAAATCTATTCCCGGTAAAGGTCCGCCGGTTCCTGTAATGATAGCTCCTGCAAACTTACTGCTTGCTTTTTGAAGAAGACAACGGGTAATAAAAGATCCCATCGAATGCCCCAAAATAAAGTGCGGAACATCCGGAAACTGCTTTGCAAGATAATCAGCCATCATTTCTGCATCGGTTACAAGCCTTTCATCCGGTTTTTCAAGCTGAAAGAAACCAATATCCTTTTTCTCTTTTACAGATTTTCCATGTCCCAGATGATCATAGGTCAATACAGCAATTCCATGAGCCGCAAAATATTCAGCAATCTCAGTATATCTTCCGCTGTGTTCCTGCATGCCGTGAACAATTAATAAGGTAGCTTTTATTGTTTCGGGTGAAAACAGAGTGTAATAAAGTTGGGATTCGCTGTTTATATTTGATGGTAAGTATGCTGATGATTTGGATAATGGCATAGGAACTTGTTTAGATGCTAATCAAAGATAGGGAATAAAAAAGGTTTTGAATGAACAGAAACTATTCCTCCTTTTTAATTGATATTGCCCATAATCTTTTATCCAGATTATATTTCTTTTCTACACTTAAATTTGTAATGGTCCAACCAAAATCAGTCTGGCTTTTATCAATGAGTTGTAATGTGTAAATTTTATCTTTTTCAAAAAAGTGATCTCCATAAAATTCAGGACATTTTACGATAATAGGAATTTTTTTATCTGGGTAGTTATTTATATTTGAATTAATAATTTCAAACTCTATCATAGTAGCATAAGCAATATATCCACAACCAGGAGGAAGAGAAACATCATTTACTATTTTTCCGGTCAGTTTATATTTTCGGTTTTCAATTCTTTTGGTTGAAAAACTCAAAGAAATACCTAGAATAAATATAAGAGACAGCAATTGAGTATTTTTCATTTTAAATATTTGATAGTAAATATAATCCATTTTATATGGGTATGAAAGCAAAAATTATATGTATAAAGCTATCTTCAACCTCATGATTTTCACCCCAACTCAAAATAAATATCCTCTAGAATTTGGTCGTCATTTTTTTTAAAAGTAATTTTGCACGAATCTAAAAACAAAAGTAAAATATGTCAACTTATGTAGTTGTAGGTCTTCAGTACGGAGATGAAGGCAAAGGAAAAATCACGGATGTTTTATCGGCTAAATCGGACTATGTAGTACGTTTCCAGGGTGGAGACAACGCTGGTCACACGGTTTATGTGGGTGAAGAAAAATTCGTTTTGCACCTTCTTCCTTCAGGAGTTCTTCAATGCAAAGGGAAATGTATCATTGCGAACGGAGTAGTGGTAAACCCTAAGTCTTTCATTAGAGAAGTTGGTCAGATTGAGAGCAAAGGCTTGAGAACAGATCATATCTTTATCAGCAGAAGAGCGCATGTAATCATGCCTTACCACATCCTTTTGGATACTTACCGTGAAGAGGAACACGGAGGGACTCAGATTGGAACTACCAAAAAAGGAATCGGACCTTGTTATGAAGATAAAATTGCAAGAGTCGGGATCAGAATGGTAGACCTTTTAAATCCTGAAATTTTAAGAGATAAAATTGAGAAAAACTTAAAAGTTAAAAATTCTCTTTTTGAAAAATATTACGGAAAACCAACTTTAGACGTTGAAGAAATCTATAACGAATATTTAGAGATCGGAAAACAACTTCAGGACAGAATCGTTGATACTGAATTAGAACTGAACGAAGCAATCAGAGACGGTAAAAACGTGTTATTCGAAGGAGCTCAGGCGTTAATGCTTGATATCGACTTCGGAACATATCCATACGTAACTTCATCTTCTCCATCTACAGGAGGAGTTTGTTCAGGAGCTGGTGTACCACCAACTTCACTTCAGAACCTAATCGGAGTAGCGAAAGCATACTGTACAAGAGTAGGAAACGGTCCTTTCCCTTCTGAATTGGATAACGAGCTGGGTGAAAAAATCAGACAGATTGGAGGTGAATTCGGAGCAACTACAGGAAGACCAAGAAGAACAGGTTGGTTAGACCTTGTTTCTTTAAAGCATGCTTGTATGATCAACGGAATCAACAATCTTGTGATCACTAAGCTTGACGTTCTTACAGGAATTGAAAACCTGAAAGTGGTAACCCATTATAAAACTGAAGACGGAAAAATCATTGATTATTTCACTTCTTCAACAGAGAAATTATACAACTACGAACCAATCTATCAGGATTTACCAGGTTGGAACGAAGATATTACAAAAGCAAGAAGCTATGATGAACTTCCTGACACTGCTCAGAAATACATCGAGTTTATCGAGAAATATTTAGGAATCAATGTATACTTGGTTTCTGTAGGTCCTGAAAGAAGTCAGAACATCATCAGAAAAGAATTATTCTAATATTCTTAAAAATAAAAATAAAAAAGAGACTGTCATTGGATGGTCTCTTTTTTTTGTTTTTAATTATCCTTGTCAAGGTTTTAAACCTTGACAAGGATAATGCTTATTATTCCAATTTTAAATTTTTGTATACTTTTGTTTTGAGTATAAACAGGAAAATCAATCAAATGGAAGAAAATAAAATACCCCAGCGTTTTCTGGATAATATTGTAATCAGCTTATACTTTACAATAGCTTATGCAGTTCTTCTGATTGTTTATTTAGGTATGCCTATAGGGGTCAGTTCAGATTTTTTACTGATCCTCTTTATAGTCTGCAGTTTGGTGTTTAGTATAGGCGCTATTTATTTTGCGGCTAAAAGTTATTCGAAAACAAAGATCAGTTCTGTTATTTTAATTATTATTAATACACTCGGATTACTAATACCGCTTGCTCTTCTTTTGATGCTTATATAACCTTTGTATTCAGCTAAGGTTCTTCTATTTATGTTTATTTGTTTTTATGAAAAATAGTGTTGTTTTTCTATATAAACTTTCTATTTAAAAATGTCAAAATTAAAACATTGTCATAAAATTTTCTAATATTATGTTGTTTTGCTAAAATTTTGGCAGATGTTTTGATATTACAACAGTGCTTATCGATAAGAGCTAACAAAACTAATAATCAAAATTTTTAACAGTTTAAAAAAGTAGTAGTGATGAAACAACATAATCAAAACCAGGAATTTCGTTTTAACGAAGTTCTCTTTGAGCACCGCAATAAAGAATATGGTGCCTATGCATTAAGAAACGAATCAGATAGAATATTAACCAAAGCGCTTTTTATCGGAGCAAGTTTAATGGCTGCAGTATCTATTACGCCGTTTGTGCTTTCTGCAATGAAATCAGATGTAGTTATAGATAGAATTAAGGATGATGGTGAAAGAACAATAATTAAAATTGTTGAACCACCTGAAAAAGATCCCCCTGTACAGATTGTAAAAACTGTTGCACCTCCAAACACGAAAACGTTTGACAGTACAGTGCCTACGCCATCAAGCGATGCTAAAGATGATGTAAAAAAAGATCCTATACCGGATGATGCTGTAGCGGGTTTTGTAAATAACTTTAAAGGAGATCCAGTGGCCCCTAATACACCCAATGTTCCAACGGTATCAGTAGGAACAGGTCCTGTAATTACCACACCACCACCAGTAATATCTGATCCGGTGGATAAAAATAAGATTGCAGCGCCTGGAGAACTTGGAGTAGAAGCTAATTTCACAGGAGGAATAGACTCCTTTAGAAATAAAGTAATGAACAATTTCGACGGTTCAGGATTTGAATCAGAAGATGTTGTAAAAACGACAGTTACCTTTATTGTAGAAATGGATGGAACCATCTCAGGGGTAAAAGCTAATGGAACCAATGCTGACTTTAACAGTGAAGCCATGAGAACAATTAAAAACATCTCAAGTAAAGGAAAATGGGTCCCAGCCAAAAACAAAAAAGGAGAATTCGTAAGAAGTTATTTCAAATTTCCAATCTCAATGAAGTTTGATAATTAATACGGAAAGACACATTTCAAATAGTTATCCACAAAGATTTTTTTTTGTGGATAATTTTTTTTATTTCTAAATTGCTTATTAACAATATTTTAACTCAATTTTGATTTTCCCCACTCACCGAGAGCAAAGAAAAAAGTGTATTTTTGAAACTTAAAGTTCTAATAATGGCAAAAATCATAGGTATTGCTAATCAAAAAGGAGGTGTTGGTAAAACTACCACCGCTGTAAATTTGGCGGCAGCATTAGGAGTATTGGAAAAAAAAATATTAATCATTGATGCTGATCCTCAGGCGAATGCTACATCTGGTCTGGGTGTTGAAGATGTTCAGTATTCTACATATAATCTACTGGAACATAGTGCAGACACAAGAGTCTGTATCAAAAGGACAGCAACTCCGAACCTGGATATTATCCCGTCACATATTGACCTGGTAGCTGCGGAAATTGAATTGGTAGACAAGGAAGACCGTGAGTATATGCTGAAAAAAGCATTAGCCAGTGTAAGAGATGATTATGACTATATTATCATCGACTGTGCACCGAGTTTAGGACTTATTACAGTCAATGCACTTACAGCAGCAGATTCTGTAATCATTCCGATTCAATGTGAATATTTTGCATTAGAAGGACTTGGGAAACTTTTGAATACCGTTAAAAATGTTCAGAAGATCCACAATAAAGACCTTGGAATTGAAGGTCTTCTTCTTACGATGTATGACAGCCGATTGAGATTATCCAATCAGGTAGTGGAGGAAGTAAACCTGCATTTCCCGGAAATGGTTTTTGAAACCATTATCAGCAGAAACGTAAGATTGAGTGAAGCACCAAGTTTCGGGGAAAGTATCCTGAACTATGATGCAGAAAGCAAAGGAGCTGTTCAGTACATTCAGTTAGCTGAAGAAGTTCTTTTGAGAAATGAAAACTTAATAAAGAATTAAATTAATAATAAATGGCCAATAGGTGGATGCTAGCCACCACTTATCAAACATCATTTATCAATTATATCTATGAAGGACAAAAAAAGAGCTATGGGACGCGGCTTGGGCGCCATTTTAAGTGCAGAATCTAAAGCAACTGTAAATTCAGCCACTGACGAGGGGGCTGATAAGTTTGTGGGAAATATTGTGGAAGTTGCACTTGAAGATATTTATCCGAACCCGACGCAGCCGAGAACTTATTTTGATGAAAAAGCATTAAATGAACTCGCGCAGTCAATCAAAAACTTAGGTGTAATTCAACCGATTACCCTGAGGAAAGACGGTGAAAGGTTTGAAATCATTTCCGGGGAAAGACGTTACAGAGCAACTAAAATTGCCGGGTTAACGACTATTCCGGCTTATATTCGTTTAGTAAATGATCAGGAGCTTCTTGAGATGGCTCTTGTTGAAAATATTCAGAGAGAAGATCTTGATGCCATCGAAATTGCACTTACTTACCATAGGCTTTTAGAGGAAATAGGTCTTACACAGGAAAACCTGAGTCAGAGAATAGGAAAAGACAGAAGTACTATTACCAATTCTATCAGGTTGTTAAGATTAAACCCGGATATTCAGAATGCCATCAGAAGTGGTGAGATTTCTGCAGGACACGGTAGAGCAATCATCAGTCTCGAAGGTGAAGAAGATCAGCAGGTTTTATTTGACCTTATCATCAAAGAAAAATTAAACGTTCGTCAGGCAGAGCAGGCTGCTGCTGCATTGAAGAATCCAAAGTCTCCCGCTGCCAAAAAAGCAAATGTAGAGCTTTCCAATAACTATAAAAGAGCCCAGAAGACCATCGCTGATATTTTAGACATAAAAGTGGAGATTAAAGCTTCTGGAAATGGTAAAAAAGGTAAAATTGTTCTGGATTTCAAAAACGAAGAAGAGCTGGAATATATTTTATCCCATATTAAATAATGAAGAAAATATTTTTCACATTTTTCTTGTGTATCGCTGCACTGGCCTATTCACAAGTAAAACCTATTGATACCGTTCGGATGCAGACTCCTCCGAAAGAGGAATCCCGTGTGGTAAAACCAGGCAAAACAGAAACAAAGATCATTGAAGATCTTGAAAAAGCCAATGGTCCCACCGTAAAAACCATAAAACTGAATCCTACCAGAGCAGGTTTGTATTCTGCTGTTTTACCGGGATTAGGACAGTTTTATAACAAAAAATACTGGAAGATTCCCATTGTTTGGGGAGCAGTAGGAGCCGGAGTGGGTATTGCTGTATGGAATGATAATCAATACAAGAAATATCGTGAATACTATATCGCTAAACTTAACGGTACTCCAAACGAATTTGTGGACAGCCACCCGTTTTTAGATAAAAAAGCATTGGGGAACGCTCAGGACAGGGCAAAGAGACAAAGGGATTACGCTATTGCAATTACAGGACTTATTTATATTCTGAATATTGTAGATGCTGTAGTAGATGCACACCTTTATGAAAGCCGTCATGATCCGGATTTGGTTTTTAAACCATCAGTTATTCAGGATCAGTATGGCTACAGTGCTCCAAAAACTGGGTTCAGTTTAAGTTATAGATTTTAAAGACAATATATCTGCAAAAGACTCAGGTTGAAGGCAGTATTTAAAAATAAAAAAGATTATATGAAAATAGCATTAGTTGGTTATGGTAAAATGGGTAAGATCATTGATGAGATCGCACAGAAAAGAGGTCATGAAGTAGTTGCCCGCCTTAAAGAAACCCCAACTGCTGAGAATCTTAATAATCCGGATGTTGTGATTGAATTTTCATTGCCTGAAGTGGCATTTGAGAACATCAAAGCTTGTCTTGAAAATAAAATCCCGGTGATCTGTGGAACTACAGGCTGGCTGGATCAAAAAGATGAAATAGAAAAACTGGCTGTAGAAAACGGAACAGCATTTCTATATGGTTCTAACTTTAGTTTAGGAGTTAATTTATTTTTTGCTTTAAACGAAAAACTTGCGGATCTGATGAAAAATGTAGATGAATACTCTTGCCAGTTGGAAGAGATTCACCACATTCATAAAATAGATGCTCCAAGTGGAACCGCTATCTCCATTGCAGAAGGAATCATTCAAAACAATCCTAAGTTCGATGGCTGGAAATTGGAAGAAACAGAAGGTAAACAACTTGGGATTTTTGCAGTACGTGAAGATGAAGTTCCGGGAACCCACAGCGTATATTACAAAAGCGAAGTAGACGAAATCGAGATCAAGCATACCGCTTTCAACAGAAACGGTTTTGCATTGGGAGCTGTAGTAGCTGCCGAATGGATTAAAGATAAAAAAGGAAACTTCGCAATGAAAGACGTTTTGGGGCTTTAATTTGTAACAAATTCTGTAAATTGCAGACAAATAAACAGAAAATGATGAATAGTGAATTGTAAACAGCGGACTGCTTTTATCATTTATTACTCATCATTTTTATCATTTATATCATAAGAATAGGCACAAAAATTTATGAATTATTTTTTAACTTATACAGTATATGTCCTCATACTATCCGTATTGATGGGGATTTCATCTTGGAAACTGTTCAAGAAAATGGGCTATAGCCCTTTATTTGCTTTTATCCCTTTCTACAACTATTTCATCATTCTGAAAGAAACGAAACATCCGAAATGGTGGGCGATCCTATCTTATCTTCCGATTGTAGGGCCAATCATGATGTCTGTTTTCCATCTTTATTTGGTGAAAAAGTTTGGGAAAACCCTTTTCAAAGATCAGATTCTTACCGTGATTTTGCCGTTTATCTATATGGCAGTGGTCAACTATTCTAAAGATGTAGAGTTAGAAGATGAAAATGCAAACGATCTGTTTCTTACAGACGAAGAAAAGAATGATAAAAAGAAAGATACATTTGTGGGTTCAATTACCTTCGCGGTAGTTTTTGCCACTATCATCCACGTTTTTATAACACAGCCGTTCGGGATTCCTACAGGATCCATGGAAAGAACATTACTGGTGGGTGACTTCCTTTTTGTAAACAAATGGAGCTACGGTTACAGACTTCCGATGCGTCCGGTAGCAATACCTTTCCTTCAGGGAACGATTATGGATACAGGACAGAAGGGAAATCCAAAAGATGATCCAAAATCTTACGTGGATGGAGTAAAGCTTCCTTACACAAGAATTTTACAATTCAACAAGCCACAGAAAAATGATGTAGTCGTTTTCAACTATCCTCAGGATTCCGTACATACAGCAATCGACAGAAAAGATCCTTACGTAAAACGTTGCGTTGCTACAGCAGGTGATACTTTTGAAATGAGAGCTGGAAGACTTTTCGTAAACGGAAAACCGGAAGCTGTTTTAGGAGATCAGGAAGTACAGCACAGATATATTGTAACAACGGATGCTCAGTTAGATATCCCAACTTTATACAAAGCTTATGGATTTTTACCGGTTCAGGAGTTTCAACAGGATAACGGAGGATTTATTTATGGTTTTCAGGGCTTAACAGATAAGACTGCTAAAGAAATTAAAGAACTTCCTCATGTTCTTGATATGAAAGAAGAGGTTTCAACAAAAGGTGAAGCTGCAGTATATTACAGAGACGAAGCAAAAACGAAAATTGATACCACACAATCTATCTTCCCAATTAATAAACCTTGGAATCAGGATTGGTATGGCCCACTAAGAATTCCTAAAAAAGGTGATGTGGTAGCCATCAATCAGGAAACACTTCCAACCTATCAGTGGATCATTTCTGAATATGAGCACAACAGCTTAGAGAAAAAGAACGGAAAAATCTTTATCAACGGAAAAGAAGCCAGCCAATATACCATTCAGCAGGATTATTATATGATGATAGGGGACAACAGAGATGCTTCATTAGACGCAAGATTCTTTGGTTTCGTTCCAGAAGAAAATATTGTAGGAAAACCGATGTTTACATGGATGAGCCTTCAGGGTGCTTTTGCGGACAGCAGCTCTACCTATCAGGCACCATTCAAAATCCGTTGGGACAGGATGTTTAAAGCAACCAATACAGGAGAAGCCAATAAAACCTCTTACTGGTGGATTGCAGCGATGATTTTGATACTGTTCTTCGGATGGGAGTATTTCGTGAAATTGTTCAGAAAGAAAAAAACTGAAGAATAGTGTTTAAAAGTAAAATATTTAATAGAGTCCTTTTAACGGGAAGCTTTATTATAACTCTTTTTTTTATTGCAAAACTCTCAGGGGTTTTGCAATATGCTTTTGTACCCTTGGCAGGTAATGAACCCACAATCAAAAAAAAGTCATTTATTTTTATGACCAATATCCTTCCTTATGAAAAGTTTAAAATGATTGCTTACAATCAAAAGAATTTAGATTATCCTCAAGGTGCCTATGTTCAAAGATTAGTAGGAAGAGAAAATGATAAGATTTTGATTAAGAATGGTGAATTATATGTTAATGATACATTGATAGATAAATTTAATGTTAAACATTCTTATAAAATTGACAGAGGTTATGCAAATGATCTTATATCCAAAGGAACTGAAGAGAATGAAATTTTTCAGATTGAGGATAATTATTTCATTACTCAATTAAGTGAGAAAGAACTTAATGATAATTTTTTTCATGAAAGGTTTATAAACCTGAATGCAAATGAGGATATTCGTAAAATTTATCATAAAGATTGGAGTGCCGATAACTTTGGTCCAATAAAGGTTCCGAATGGAAAATTATTCTTTTTAGGAGATAACCGTAACGCAAGTTTAGATTCACGTTATTTAGGATTTATTGATGAGAGTGATATTATAGGAAGAGTATTTTATCCTAAAAACTAGATTATATTATTATGCAAAATATTTTATTGCCGGCATTTTATTTGCCCCCAATTTCATGGTTTTCAGTGTTTTTAAATCCTGAGAATGAAATTACATTGGAACAATTTGAGAGCTTTCCCAAGCAAACCTATAGAAACAGAACAAACATCTATGGAGCCAACGGAAAATTGTCCTTAATAATCCCTATCCATCATAATGGAAAAAGAGAATTTAAAGATGTTGAAATCTCTTACCGTGAAGATTGGAGAGCTCTTCATTGGAAATCAATCAAGACAGCATACCAGAGTTCTCCTTATTTTGAATACTATGAAGATAAGTTCAGAAAAATATTTGATCTTCAGGAAAAGTACCTTCTTGATTTTAACCTTAAAGGGATAGAAGTAATCCAACAGATACTTAAAACAGAAAAGGCACACTCTTTGAATGAAGAATATATCAAAAATCCTGAAAGCATCAATTTCAGAGAAAAGTTTTCGGCAAAGCTTCCTTCAGAATTTCAAATGGAAGAATATTACCAGACGTTTTCTGATAAATTCGGGTTTTTAGAAGACTTGTCGGTTTTGGATCTTATTTGCAACAAAGGTCCCGAATCACTGGTATATATGAAAAATATAAAACAATCATATTAGCATACAATCGCTATTAATGAAATTTTCAGCATACAGCAGATGAATCTGGCGATTGGTATATGTCTTTAAAAAAAAATAAATTTCAACATATGAAAAAGGTATTATTAGCTGCAGTTTTTTTAGCAGGTTTTAGTTTCTCTTTTGCACAGGAATCTAAAGTTAAAAATATTGATCCAAAAGAAGATAAAGATCTTATGACATGGTATCATAAGGATTTTGCAACTTCAAAAGTATATGGAGTAAATACGGCAAATGCTTATAAATATTTAGAATCTAAAGGACTGAAGCCTAAAACCGTTGTGGTAGGAGTTTTGGATAGTGGAGTACAGGTAGACCACCCCGGATTGGTGAAAAATCTTTGGTCAAACCCTAACGAAATTCCAGGAAATGGAAAAGATGATGACGGAAACGGATATGTTGACGATATACACGGCTGGAACTTCATAGGAGGTAAAAACGGTGATATTGATATCGATAACATGGAAGTGACAAGAGTGGTTGCCAAATATAAACCTGTTTTCGAAGGAAGTGATTCTACTAAGAATAAAGCAAATCAGGCTCAAATGAAAGACGAGTTTGATATGTATATGAAGGCCAAAGATATGTTCAATAAAAAAAGTATCGAGGCTCAGCAGAATTTCAAAACCTATTCTATGCTGAATGAGCTGATTCCTAATATGGTAAAATTATTGGGAGGTAAGCCGGTAACTGGTGAAACTATTTCAGCAATTAAAGCGCCTACAGATCAGAAAGATGCAATTGCATTGGAGTTTCTGGGTCAGATTTCTCAAAGCCCTGAATTCAAAGGGAAATCTTCCGCTGAATTTGAAAAAAAGATGAAGGAAGAGATGAAGGAAGCAATAGACCATTTTGCTCCGGCAGCAAAACAATATGATCTTTCATATGACCCTAGAAAAGAAATTGTAGGAGATAACTATGATGACTATTCTGAAAAGAGTTATGGTAACAATCATTATGAAGGCGCAGATGCAGAACATGGAACTCACGTAGCAGGAATTATCGCAGGACTTCCGCAAGGAAAAGAAATTCAGTATGGTGTAGCCTCCAAAGTGGCTAAAATCATGTCTGTAAGAACAGTTCCAAACGGGGATGAAAGAGATAAAGATGTAGCCAATGCCATCAGATATGCCGTAGATAACGGAGCTAAAGTGTTAAATATGAGCTTCGGGAAACCTGTTTCCCCAGGTAAGAATGTGGTTTGGGATGCTTTTAAATATGCCGAAGATAAAGGCGTTCTTTTAGTAAAAGCTGCAGGTAATGAAAATGAAGATGTAGCAGAACATTTGGCATTTCCTACCAACTTTAAAAACGTTACTGATGAAAAACCATTTGTAAGCAACGTTCTTGTAGTAGGAGCAAGTACCAATAAGAATAACGCTTTGAGAGCCGATTTTTCTAACTACAATAAAAAAATGGTGAATGTTTTCGCTCCGGGAGAAGAAATTTATTCTACCGTTCCTAAAAATGAATACAAATACCTTCAGGGAACTTCTATGGCTTCTCCTGTGGTAGCTGGAGGAGCCGCTGTTTTATTAGCATATATGCCAGATCTGAAACCTTATCAGATCATTGAAGCGCTTGTGAAAAGCAGTAATCCAAGTACTATAAACGGATTTACTGATCAATCGCAGGCAGGAGGGGTTATAGACTTGAAAAAGGCAGCAGAATATGCTTATACCAATTTCTACAAAGGAAAGCCGTCAGGTACTGCTAAGCCTTCGAAATCCGTAAAAAAGGCTGTTAAAAAATAATTTATCTCCCTGTGTTTAAGGAGAAACCATAAAGAGTCCGAATTTTTTCGGACTTTTTATTTTTTATTTTAAATTTTGGCACGGTTTTTTGTAACTTTATAATAACAAAATAATAAACAACAAAATGAAAAAGTTACTACTTGCAGGGATGTTGGGAACATCACTTTTTGCAGTGTCGTGTTCCTCTGTTAACAAAGCAGCTACATCTCAAAATCAAAGAGCAGACTTCCTTAAATTAAAAGGAGATTGGCAGATCGTGAGCGTAGATTACGAAAAAGGCTATAAAATCAAACCTTTTGACGAAGGGGCAGATGCACAGTGTTTCGTAGGAAGCCACTGGAGACTGATTCCTAACAACTGGACAGGAGCGTATACTTTGAACGGAGGTGGAGATTGCCCGGCAATTACACAACCTATCAAGTTTGAAGTAAAAGACGGTAACACGTTTATGTTTAAAAAAATTGCTCAAGGTACTAAAGCAAAACAAAATACAGCCGGTTATACAATGACATTAATGAGTCAGACTACTGACCAGTTTTCACTTCAGCAAGATGTTCCTTTTGAAGGAGGTAATGTAAAAGTAGTTTACAACTTCCAGAGAGCGGGAATGAAATAATTTATCAACATAAAAGATCAAAAAAATGAATTTTAATAAAACATACGTAGGAGCCCTTTTCTTGTCATCAGCATTATTATTGACAAGCTGTGAAGCGGTTCAGAATTCAAATCACCAACAAAGAGGTACAGCAGTAGGTGTTGCTTCAGGAGCAGTACTTGGAGGTATCTTGGGTAACAATGTAGGAAAAGGAGGGAATGGAGCTATTGGGGCTGTATTGGGAGGTATTATAGGTGGTGTAGCTGGTAATGTTATCGGTAACAAAATGGATAAGCAGGCTAAAGATATTAAAGAAACTTTACCGGGAGCTCAGGTAGAAAGAGTAGGAGATGGTATTAAAGTAACAATGAATGAAAGTATTGTTAACTTTGCATTTGACTCTTCAAACCTTACTTCTGTTGCACAGACAAACTTAGATAAATTAGCTACAGTATTGGTGAATAACGCAGATACAAATATCAATATCTACGGATATACAGACAGCGTAGGTAAAGATGCTTATAATATGGCACTTTCTCAAAGAAGAGCTGATGCTGTAAAAGCTTACTTAGTAGGAAAAGGAATTGCATCAAGCAGAATGTTCTCAAAAGGAGAAGGTAAAAATATGCCGGTTGCAAGCAATGATACAGATGAAGGAAGAGCTAAAAACAGAAGAGTTGAGTTTGCTATCACTGCAAATGAAAAAATGATTAATGATGCCAAGCAAGGGCAGTAATTAATTTTACATATAAATATTTTCGTAAAAGACCGCCCCGGCGGTTTTTTTTGTATTTTTATGCTAGGAATTTTGAATTTATTATTTTTGTACTTGAAATAACATAAATGAAGAAATATTTGAAGCTGCTCCGTGTAGAGCAATGGGTGAAAAACCTTTTTGTATTTGTCCCTCTTTTCTTTTCAGGTAATATTACCAACATAGATCTGCTTACCAAAAGCATTTTCGCATTTGTCATATTTTCGCTTGCGGCAAGTGTTGTGTATATTCTGAATGATTACAATGATATCGAAGCAGACAGAAAACATCCTGAAAAAAGGAGAAGACCCTTAGCCAGTGGAGCTATTTCAAAAGCAACAGCTATAGGAATTCTTATCGGTCTGATCATCACAGATATTGTTCTTGTATTTTTTACACGATTCTATTTCCATGAATTGCTTTGGAAGTTTGCCATCATCATAGGTTTCTATGTGGTGATGAATCTGGCATATACATTTAGATTGAAACATGTTCCCATCATCGATATTTTTATTATTGCTATAGGATTTGTTCTTCGTGTATTGGCTGGAGGCTATATTACAGGAATCAGCATTTCACAATGGGCTATTCTCTTAACGTTTGTATTGGCACTTGTACTGGCAATTGGAAAAAGAAGGGGAGAATTGATCAATGCACAGGTTTCAGGAAAAACAAGAAAGGCATTGGATGGGTATAACGTTCAGTTTGCAGATATTGCACTATCTATTTCTATTACTCTGGCTATTGTGTGCTACCTGATGTTTACCCTGTCACCGGAAGTTCAGGAAAGATTTCATGAAAGGGTTTTTTATACGGTTATCTTCGTGGTTTTTGCCTTATTGAGATACCTTCAGCAGACCTTGGTTTACAACAGAACGGAATCTCCTACAAAAATTGTCTACAGAGACCGCTACATACAGGTTACCCTCTTGCTTTGGGTAGCTGCATTTTTAATTCAAATTTATTTTAAGAAATGAAGCCGAATTTCACACAGAAAGTTACAAACTGGGGTAATTTCCCGGTAGTGGAGAAAGAAATGAGATCAGAGGACAGTTTCAAAAAAATAAAAGAATTTGTACTCAGCCACAACGAGATTATTGCAAGAGGAAACGGAAGATGCTATGGAGATGCTTCGTTGGGAGAATCTATATTTTCAACAAAAAAACTAAATAAATTCATCAATTTTGACCGTTTAAACGGAGTGATAGAATGCGAATCCGGAGTACTGCTTTCAGATGTTCTGGAAATTGCTGTTCCGCAGGGATACTTTCTGTACGTTACTCCCGGCACAAAATTTATATCCGTAGGAGGAGCTATTGCTTCTGATGTTCACGGAAAAAATCATCATGCGGAAGGGTGCTTTTCAGAATATGTGATTGAATTTAAGCTAATGACTGAGAGCGGGGAAATTATTACCTGTTCCAGAGAAGAGAATTCAGAGAAGTTCTGGGCTACCATTGGTGGAATGGGACTTACTGGAATTATTCTTACAGCAAAATTTAAGCTTAAAAATATAGAATCTGCATACATTCGTCAGGAGAGCATCAAAGCAGAAAATCTGGACGAAATCTTTAAGCTGTTTGACGAAAGTGAAAACTGGACTTATACCGTTGCCTGGATCGATTGCCTTCAGAAAGGGAAAAATATTGGAAGAAGTATTCTGATGAGAGGAGAGCATGCCTTCCAACATGAGCTTCCCCAGAGTTTTTCGAAGACTCCTTTAAGATTAAAGAAAAAATTATCACCTACAGTTCCTTTCTATTTTCCGGGATTTGTACTGAATGCACTTACCGTAAAAATATTCAACTGGTTATACTATAAAAAGCAATCTAAGAAGGAAGTTAAGAATTTTATTGATTACGAAACATTTTTCTATCCTTTGGACGCTATTAATGATTGGAACAAAATCTACGGGAAATCCGGGTTTATACAGTATCAGATGGTAATCCCTAAAGAAGCAGGAAAAGATGGGATGAAAAGAATCCTTGAAACGATTGCGAAAAGCGGAAACGGTTCATTCCTTGCGGTTTTAAAACTTTTTGGAAAACACAATCCGGAGGCTTACAACTCATTCCCGGTAGAAGGGTATACGCTGGCTCTGGATTTTAAAGTCAATTCAAAACTGAAAAAACTGGTAGATCAGCTTGATGCAATTGTTCAGGAGTTCGGAGGAAGAATTTATCTTACCAAAGACAGTATGAGCAGATCATCACTTACCAATTATCTGAAAAATATTCAAAATCCTAAATTTGTGTCTTTACAGCACAAAAGAATCATAAACAACAACTCATAATGATAGTTCTGGGAAGCACATCTGAAGTGGCACAGGCTTTTGTGGAAAAAGCACTTCAGGAAGGAGAAAAGTTTGAAAAAATCTACCTTTTTACCTCAAATAAAGAAACTACAGAACGGTTTGCAAGACATATTGATGTAAAGTTTCTGCAGCAGGCGGAAGTCATTGAACTGGATCTGACTAAAGAAATTGATTACAATAGATTTGATAATATCAATTCAAATGTATTATTTTGTGCCGTAGGATATTTAGGTGAAGGAACAGAAGAAGGATTGTATGACAACAGGAATACGGAGCGTATCATAGACATTAATTATTCAAAACTGGTTCCTGTGATGAACTATTTTGCTCATAAATTTGAAAACAGAAGATCAGGAACGATCATTGGGCTTTCATCGGTAGCAGGAGACAGAGGAAGACAGAGTAATTTTATCTACGGAAGTGCAAAAGCAGCGTTTACAGCCTATTTGAGTGGTCTGAGAAACTATCTTTTTGATAAAAAAGTACATGTTCTTACCATAAAACCTGGGTTTATGGCAACCAAAATGACAGAAGGTCTGCCTTTAAATCCGAAACTGACAGCAACACCGAAACAAGCAGCTGCCTGTATTTATAAAGCCTTCAAAAAGGAGAAAAACGTGGCATATGTTTTGCCAATTTGGAGTATTATTATGATGATTATCAGGAATATCCCTGAATTTATATTCAAAAAATTAAAGCTTTAAAGAGAAATGAAAAAATTGTATTGTTTTGATTTTGACGGAACTTTGACCTATAAGGATACGATGTTTATGTATCTTAAATTCTACGATTCTACAAAATACCGGATACAATTTTTAAGACATGTACCCCTCTTTATTCTGTTGAAACTGAAGCTGGCCGAAACGGAAAAAGTAAAGAAAAGTTTTATCGGGTCTATTTTAAAAGGACAGACTCAGGAAAAGATCGAAATGAAGTCTAAACAATTTTTTGAACTTCATTATCCTAAAATTGTGAGGGAAAATGCTTTAGACTTTATAAAAAATATCGATAGGAATAATACACAGAGTTTATTGGTGACGGCTTCTCTGGATATCTGGGTAAAGCCTTTCGCTGAGGAACTTAAAATGGAGCTTGTTTCTACGCGGGCTGAGTTTAAGAACGGTCTTTTCACAGGAAATTTTGTGGGAAAAAACTGCAACGGGAAAGAAAAATTGGTAAGAATTAAAGCAGAAATTAGCGATTCCAGGTACGATAAAATTATTGCATTTGGGGATACTTCAGGAGATCGGCCAATGTTGAAATGGGCAAATGAGGGACATTACCAATTTTTTCATTAATTTTGGGAGATAAAATTGTAAAAAATGAAAAGCCTGTTAATTGCATGTGTGGTAATCTTCATGAGCTGTGCTAGCGCACCATCTCAGAAGTCTTCTGCCGTACAGGGAAATGCGGAACTCCTTGTTTCTGAATCTCAGGGAGGAACTGATCAATCTGGCTTTAAGATAATTGAAGACGAAAAAGAATTTTGTACTATTATCAGAGGAAGTTTTGGCATCGCAGATCTAGGAAAAGAATCTTATATCAAATACCCTCAATTCCCGAAAAATAAGAAAGTCGTTTTATACAATTTGGGAACCTTCAGATCAGGAAGTCACAAAATTGAAGAAGTTAAAGGAGTATCTGTGAAAAATCAGATTCTCTATGTAGAAGTTCCGGCCGGAGAACCTTCTGGTGGAATGGAAATTCAGGTGATCTCCAGCCCATGGTTTATTTTTACTGTTCCCACAGATTACCAATTTACCTCCGTAGAATTAAAATATTCAAAATAATAATGGATAAAGTATATTTAGATAATGCCGCAACCACTCCGCTTGCAGATGAAGTTATAGATGCAATGGTAGGCACTATGAAGATGAATTTCGGAAACCCGTCTTCAACGCACAGCTTTGGCCAGGAAGCAAAAATACTTATTGAAAATGTAAGAAGACAGGTTGCAGACTATCTTCATGTAACTCCTGCAGAAATTATTTTCACTTCCTGTGGAACCGAATCCAACAATATGATCATCAAATCCTCGGTAGAACACCTTGGAGTGGAAAGAATCATCAGCTCTCCTCTGGAACATAAATGTGTTTCCGAAAGTATTCTGGACATGAAAAGCAGAAAAGGAGTAGAAGTAAACTACATCCGTCCGAATGAAAAAGGAGATATTGACCTTACAAAATTAGAAGAGCTGTTAAAAGCTTCAGATAAAAAAACACTGGTAAGCTTAATGCATGCCAATAACGAAATCGGAAATATTGTTGATATTAAAAAAATTGCAGCAATATGTAAAGCGCACAATGCTCTTTACCATTCCGATACTGTGAAGACAATGGCCCACATGAAATTTGATTTCTCAGATACTCTGGTAGATTTTGCTTCTTGCAGTGCTCATAAATTCCACGGTCCAAAAGGAGTAGGTTTTGCTTTTATTAGAAAAGCTACGGGCTTGAAAGGGATCATCACTGGTGGACCTCAGGAAAGAAGCCTAAGAGCAGGAACTGAAAATGTTGCCGGTATCGTAGGTTTAGGTAAGGCTTTAGAGCTTTGCATCAACAATATGGAGTCTTATGCTGCCCATATCAGAGAAATTAAAGAATACGCTATTGAAAAATTATCTGCAGAGGTTCCTAATATTAAATTTAATGGAAGAAGCGGGGAAATGGAGAATAGTGTTGACAGTGTTTTAAGTGTCTTACTTCCATACAAAAATCCATTGATAGGACTTCAGCTGGATATGAAAGGAATTGCAATCTCTCAGGGAAGCGCATGCTCATCAGGAGCTTCAAAACCTTCAATGGTGATGATGATGGTGCTTTCTGAAGATGAAATGGATCACTGTACACCATTACGCATCTCTTTCAGCCATTTAACGACAAAATCCGATATAGACGCATTGGCAAATGCTTTGAAAGAAATTTCAAGCGACTATACTATAGAAAAAACTAATGTTGAGCATAGATAGTCTTGTGCTCTAAAAATCGTAATTTTGAACATCCGATAAAGGATTAAAAAGAAAATAATATTAATTAAAATAAAAGAAACAAAAATGGCTTTAGAAATTACAGACAGCTCATTTCAGGATACGGTTTTAAAATCTGACAAACCGGTATTAGTAGACTTCTGGGCAGTATGGTGCGGACCTTGCAGAACGTTGGGACCAATCATCGAAGAAGTAGCATCAGATTTTGAAGGAAAAGCAATCGTTGGGAAAGTGGATGTTGATAACAACCAGGAGATTTCTATGCAGTATGGTATCAGAAATATCCCTACAGTTCTTATTTTTAAGAACGGAGAAGTAGTAGATAAATTAGTAGGTGTAGCTCCAAAAGAGGTAATCGCTGAAAAATTAAGCGCTCACTTATAAAAAAATAAGTTTGATAATGAATGCCTTCCAGTATTGGGAGGCATTTTTTCTAAAATAATTTGCAGATAACAAAAAAAGGTGTAATTTTGCAACCACGAAAAAGAAACGACGTTCTTTAAAAAATGATCCGGTAGTTCAGCTGGTTAGAATGCCGCCCTGTCACGGCGGAGGTCGCGGGTTCGAGTCCCGTCCGGATCGCAGAAGTTTTTCTCAATTTACTTTAAAAAAATTGATCCGGTAGTTCAGCTGGTTAGAATGCCGCCCTGTCACGGCGGAGGTCGCGGGTTCGAGTCCCGTCCGGATCGCAGAAGTTTTCTCAATTTACTTTAAAAAAATTGATCCGGTAGTTCAGCTGGTTAGAATGCCGCCCTGTCACGGCGGAGGTCGCGGGTTCGAGTCCCGTCCGGATCGCAACTACTATAGGAGAGTAGTAGAATACTGTAAAATATATGTTTTACAGTATTTTTTTTTGTTTATCGTATTTCAAAAAAATACACAAATTAATAAGCAGAACAGTTGAAGGTGGAAATAATATCCGCATATTCAAGCTGATTTTTTGGCCTTTTAATAGTTTTAATTGAGGGATTTTGTTTTAAAATGTTTCCGATATGTTAATTTATATTTTGAATAAAAATTAATATGTGGTACTAAAAATATTAATAATAATTGTTACCTTCGCCCAATAATAAAAGCCACTGAATGTTGAATTAATGAAAATGATATTTTAGGCTATTTGTATTATGGGGGACATTTTTAAAATCAGGGAATTAAGGTATATACCCAGGTGGTTGGTTTTTTTTATCGATATTTCAGTTATTTTCTTTTCTGTTTTAGTTTCATACTTGTTCTTAAAAAGTCTGGAGGTAAAACTTAACTTTATTGAGTATCAGAATGAAAAAATATTTTCAGTCATTATTGTTAATATTCTTTTTATACTTCTGTTCAAAACATATGCAGGAATTATAAGACACTCTAGTTTTTTTGATTTTTGTAAAATTATGTGGTCTTCGGGTAGTACTCTTATCGCATTGTTAGTACTCAATTTTATCTCAGATCTGACATTGGGTAAGCCTGTTTTTTTATACCCCGTTCTTTTTTTATTTTTCTTGATTTCTATTTTTCTGATGTTCTTTTTCAGAATGATAACCAAGCAAATTTTTGGTATACTTACGAATCCTAAGGATATATCAACTAAAGCAAGGGTTGCAGTTGTAGGAGTAGAAGATGTTTCTATTTCATTAGCGAATGCTATTATTCATAATCCCAATCATCCATACCAGCTGGCAGGATTTCTTAGTGCCAGGTCAGATTCTAAGAAAGCTATGCTGCTAGGTCATAAAATTTATAATAAAAAGCAGTTTCTTAAAAGTGATACTCTCAGAGAACAGTTTGATGCGGTTTTGATCAAGGATATGATGACAAAGCGGGAAATGGAAGAATGGACGGCTCTCGCATTGGATAATGGATTGAAAGTATTAAAAGCACCTATAGCCAGTATCATAAAAGAAGATGATGTTGTAAGGGGTATTCGCCCGCTTAAGATTGAAGATTTGCTTAATCGTCCGGCTATTAAAATAGAAGGTGAGGAGGTGAAAAGTTACCATGTTAATAAAACTATTTTGGTAACCGGTGGCGCCGGGTCTATAGGAAGTGAAATTGTAAGACAGGTTGCTCAATTGAATTCATCGCTTATTGTTATAGTTGATCAGGCTGAATCTCCTTTATATGAGCTACAGCTGGAGTTATTAGAGAAATTTCCAAATCAAAAGTTTAAATTTGTATTAGCGGATATTTCAAACTATTCCAGGATTGAAAAGCTGTTTGATAATCATCAGTTTTCAATAGTTTATCATGCTGCGGCATACAAGCATGTACCTTTAATAGAAGATAATCCACATGAAGCTATATTTGTGAATATTGGAGGAACTAAAAATTTAGCTCTTTTATCAAAAAGATATAACGTTAACCGTTTTGTTATGGTATCTACAGATAAAGCTGTAAATCCTACCAACGTAATGGGAGCCTCTAAAAGAGCTGCTGAACTCTTTGTACAGTCTTTACAAAATTCTCCTGGGAACACAACAAAATTTATTACCACACGTTTTGGAAATGTACTAGGGTCTAATGGTTCTGTAATACCACATTTTAAAAAACAAATCGAAAAAGGAGGTCCGGTTACAATTACTCATCCTGATATTATTCGTTATTTTATGACTATTCCGGAAGCCTGCGAACTGGTACTTCAAGCAGGAACAATGGGACAAGGTGGTGAAATTTATGTTTTTGATATGGGTAAACCTGTTAAAATTCTGGATTTGGCAGAAAGAATGATCAAATTATCAGGGTATACACCGGGTATAGATATTAAAATTGATTTTATAGGCTTACGACCTGGTGAAAAATTATATGAAGAGCTTTTAACTGATAATTCCACAACTATTCCTACCCATCATGAAAAAATTATGATATCCAGGGATCCATTGATGGAATTTGAAGATATAGATACTTTGTGTCAACAGATTATTCTGTCAGCAATGAATAAAGACAGTTTACAAATCGTGAAAATATTAAAAATCATTGTGCCAGAATTTATAAGCAATAATTCGGAATTTGAAGTTCTGGATAAAATATCTGAGTATGAAGTATATGAGTAAAATATATAAATAAAATCAATGAAAAAAATAGTGAAAAATAATAATTTTCGTTATTTTTTTTCAAACGGAATGAAAATTGCTAGAAAAAGAATTGATTTAAATATAGGTGTTAAAATACACTTTACATAAGTAAAAACTAATATCATAGAATCTTAAATAAATTGAAGTTAACTCAAGTAGACTTAGAACAAAAACATATGAATAAAACTATTATTGCATATATATTACTGTTGTCGGTTACTTTACTATCATGTAGACCGAAGCAAAATATGGTATATATATCGAAACATAATATGGAGGAGGAAGTTGCAAAAGCAAAGTTCCAGGGCTTACATATTCAGGAAGGGGATGTGCTTTTAATTCTTGTTTCTGCACTGGATGAAGTTGCAGTAAAGCCATTCAATCTTAATACTACAAATAAGGTAGGGAGCAATTCAAATACAGGAATAAATCAATATGCACAACCAAGTGAGTATTTGGTAAATGAGGAAGGAAACATATATTTCCCTGTAATAGGAAATGTATATGCGAAAGGAATGACACAGATACAGCTGAAAAATGACCTTGAGGCTCGACTTAAAAGATATCTTACAGATCCTATGGTGAGTATTACTCTGAAAAATTTTAATGTGAGTATCTTGGGTGAAGTTAAAAACCCGGGTCAGAAAGAAAGTGTTTCTCAAAAGATTAACATCTTTCAGGCGCTAGGTCTTGCTGGTGATATGACAGATTTCGGAGATCGTACCAATGTAAAGCTTATCCGTACGGGTGATGATGGAACTGATCAAATTGCAAATGTTGACCTTACCAGATCTGATATTGTAAGTTCTCCGTACTATTATATGAAACAAAATGACATATTATATGTACAGCCGGACAAGAATAAACAGGTTCAGGCTAACTCAAATCCGAACAGAGCTCTTACATTCCAGATTATTGGTGCATTATTAACGGCGGGTACGCTTATTATTGCTTTAACACGAAGATAAAATATGCAGAAGATAGAATTTCAGGAAAAGGAAGATAGTTTGAATCTAAAAAAAGTTATCTCTCAATACCTATATAAATGGCCATGGTTTATTGCCTCTATTTTAGTTTTTGTTATTGGAGCTTATATCTATCTTAGATATAGTGTTCCTCAATATCAATCAACAACGACTCTTAAGTTTGATAAAAAAGAAAATAATCTTTCCTCGGCATTGTCTGATCTGGAGAATCTTGGTATGGGACTAGGTAATGCTGATGAATTGAAAAGTGAGGGAGCTGTTGTCACCTCACGACCTATCCTCATGGAGGTTGTGAAAAATCTTAATCTTAGTGTAGAATATTTCAATACAGGAGAAATTAAAGATTCACAACTATTTAGTAAAATCCCGGTTGTTGCAAAAGTACTATCATATAATAACAATGAGAATTTTAAATTTTCAGAATATACAATGATAGACTTAAAAGGTGATGAGTTTACGCTTCAGAATGAGAAAAAGGCAACTTTTAAAGGTAAATTCAATACTCCTCTGAATTTAGATTTTGGAATAGTAATGTTTCAGAGAAATTCTGGTGTTCCTTTTAAATCAAAATATAAAATAGTTTTTTGGAATCCTATTGAGAAAGTAAAAAAATTAGAAAAAAAGGTTGTAATAAATTTACCAGATGAAAAAGCCATGTTAATGGAGATAAATCTGATAGGATCTCTTCCTGAGAAATCGGAGGCTATTCTTAACGAGGTGACTAAGCAATATAATCTGGATGGTCAGAAAGATAAAAATTTACAAGCTCAGAATACTCAGGAATTCATTGATAAAAGACTGGAAGTAATTACCAAAGACCTTTCAGGGGTAGAAAATCAAAAAGAAGATTTTGAGAACCGTAATCGTATTGTAGACATTCAGGCACAGGCAGAACTGGCATTACAGAATACAAGTGATAATACTAAAGTTCTCCTTCAGCAGCAGGCTCAGCTGGATCTTCTGAATTCACTTTCAGGAGAAGCTTTAAAAGGTAATAACCAGCTTATGCCATCCAATCTTGGGTTGAATCCTTCTCTTGAACAAACAATATCTCAGTATAATTCATTGATTATCAGTAGAAATAAAACCCTTAAACAAGCTACCAATGAAAACCCTGCTATTATCGAAATGAACAGGGAAATTGCTTCTTTAAAGGATGTAATCCGTGATAATATCCGTGAGCAGAAGCAAACAGTGCAGACAGGTATTTCTCAGCTACAGAACCAGATCAATACTAACAACAGTATGATTGAAAAAGTTCCCGGACAGTCTAAAGTCTATAGAGGAATTGAGCGTCAGCAAAATCTTAAAGAACAGTTATTTTTATTTCTCCTTCAAAAAAGAGAAGAAAATGCAATCAATTTATCAGTAAATGTACCGAAAGCTAAAATTGTAAACCCTGCATTTACAGAGGATATTCCTGTATCCCCTAAAAAAGATATTATCCTTTTAGGAGCCTTATTACTTGGTATATTATTTCCTTTTGCAGTTTTATATTTCCTTTTCATGCTGGATGATAAGATTTATACCAGAGATGATATTAAAGAACGTTCAGAATTGGGTGTATTGGTAGATATTCCTTCTCTTAAGGATAATGAAAACCATTTGATACAGAAAAACGACTTTTCCGAGTTGGCTGAAGCCTTCAGGGTACTTGTTTCCAATTTGAAATTTGTATTGCCGGTAAAAGATACAGCTAAGGTGGTTATGGTAACTTCCTCGGTAAAAGGAGAAGGGAAAACCCTGGTTTCTGTGAATCTTGCGCTTACCATTGCGAATAAAAATTCAAGAGCACTTCTGATAGGTTCTGATATCCGTAACCCACAGATCCAGCGATATGACAGTGAGCCAACCAAAAGAAAAGGTCTTACAGAATATTTATATGATAATTCTGTAAATGTTGAAGAACTTATCCATACATCTACTACCAATCCATCATGTGATGTCATTTATGCCGGAGCAATTCCTCCTAACCCTCAGGAGCTGCTTTCTAACGGAAGATATCAAAAACTTATTGAGGAGATGTCATCTCAATATGCTTATATCATTATAGACTCTGCACCACTTATGCTGGTTTCAGATACTCTTAGCATTGTTGACACGGCAGATGCAACATTATATGTTGTAAGATCTGGAGTATCAAGAAATATTTTGATCGATTTTGCTAATGATCTGGTGAGAGACTCTAAGTTGAAGAATGTATCTTTTGTTATTAATGATGTTTCTAAACGTGCAGGAGGTTACGGATACAACTATAGTTATGGATATGGCTACAGTCAAACAAATGATAAAAAAAGTTGGTGGAGCAAAATTTTCAAATCATAAAAATGAATAAAATTTTAATTACAGGTGGAGCGGGTTTTATCGGTTCTAACTTAACAGAGTATTTTTTAAATAAAGGGTATTATGTAGCGTGCTTGGACAATTTTGCAACAGGACACCGTCATAATATTGAACCTTTTCTTGAAAATCCAAACTATCAGCTTATCGAAGGAGATATCCGTGATTTGGAAGTTTGTCAGAAAGCAGTGGAAAATGTAGATTATATTCTGCATCAGGCTGCACTTGGTTCAGTTCCCAGATCTATTAAGGATCCTATTACAAGTAACGATGTGAATGTTTCAGGATTTTTAAATATGCTGACTGCTGCACGCGATGCCAAAGTAAAACGTTTTGTATATGCTGCTTCCTCATCTACCTATGGTGATTCTACATCATTACCTAAAGTGGAAGATGTTATCGGAAGACCGTTATCACCGTATGCCATTACCAAATATGTGAATGAATTATATGCAGATGTATTTGGAAAGACTTATGGGTTGGAGTGTATTGGCTTGAGATATTTTAATGTATTTGGAAGAAGACAGGATCCTAACGGAGCTTATGCTGCTGTGATTCCTTTATTCATAAAACAATTAATCAACCATGAATCACCGAAAATTAATGGTACAGGTGATTTTTCCCGTGATTTTACATACATTGACAACGTTATTCAGATGAATGAGCTGGCCATGCTTACTGAAAATCCGGATGCTGTGAATACAGTTTATAATACGGCAGTGGGTGATCGTACAACATTGAATGATCTGATTGGATATCTCAAAAAATATCTGAGCGAATTTGATGGTGAGATTGCCAACATTGATGCTGTCCATGGTCCGAATCGTGTAGGAGATATTCCGCACTCATTGGCATCGGTTGAAAAAGCAGAAAAATTGTTAGGATATAAACCTAGCCATAATATAGATAAAGGCTTAAAAGAAGCAATCAACTGGTATTGGACAAATTTAAAGTAAACATTTTTTAATTGAATCTTTATGAAGAAAGAACATAAAATTGCTATTATAGGGCTAGGATACGTAGGATTGCCTTTAGCTCGTTTGTTTGCCACTCAATATCCGGTTGTAGGTTTTGATATCAATCAGAAAAGGATTGCAGAATTGAACACAGGGGTAGACAGTACTTTGGAAGTGGAAAATGAAGTATTGGAATCTGTATTAATTAAGAATAATCCTTTTAATCAGGGAACTGAAAAAGGATTATATTGTTCAGCTGAGATCAAGGATATTCAGGATGCGGACATTTACGTTATTACTGTCCCAACTCCGGTGGACCAACATAACAGACCTGACCTTACTCCGCTGTATAAAGCCTCAGAGACTGTAGGAAAAGTATTATCAGCAGGTGATATAGTGATTTATGAATCTACGGTATATCCCGGAGCTACCGAAGAAGAATGTATCCCTGTGCTGGAAAAAGTTTCGGGAATGGTCTTTAATAAAGACTTCTTTGCTGGATATTCTCCTGAACGTATTAATCCTGGTGATAAGGAACATACTGTTGAAAAGATCTTAAAAGTTACCTCAGGTTCAACACCTGAAATCGGGGAAATAGTAAATAATTTATATCAGTCTGTTATCGTTGCGGGGACTCATTTGGCTCCAACAATCAAAGTTGCAGAAGCTGCCAAAGTAATTGAAAATTCACAAAGAGATATTAATATTGCCTTTGTAAATGAATTGGCGAAAATATTCAATCTTTTAGATATTGATACTCATGCAGTATTGGAAGCTGCAGGAACCAAATGGAACTTTTTACCTTTCAAACCAGGGTTGGTAGGAGGACACTGTATTGGTGTAGATCCTTATTATTTGGCTCAGAAAGCTCAGGAAAAAGGGTATCATCCTGAAATTATATTAGCAGGACGCCGTCTTAACGATTCCATGGGACAGTATGTAGCTTCTCAGTTATTGAAAACCATGATTAAAAACAAGGTGACGATTAATGGTGCTACAGTTTTGAATTTAGGAATAACTTTCAAGGAAAATTGCCCGGATGTTCGTAATACGAAAGCAGTAGATGTGATTCATGGACTTGAAGACTATGCTTTACAGGTAACTACTTTTGACCCGTGGGCTAATCCTGATGAAGTAAAACACGAATATGGATTAGAGGTCGTGAATGAAATTCCACAGGAAAAATATGATGCTATTATACTTACCGTTGCACATAAACAATTCAATGATCTGGATTTAAAAAATCATTTAAAAGAAAATGGAATAATTTATGACGTAAAAGGAATCTTAGAAGAAAGTGATTCAAGATTATAAATAAATATGAAACTGAAATAAATATTTATTACTATAATAATGAATAGCAATACTTTACTAAAAAGTACATTAATATATACAGTTGGTAATTTTGGATCTAAGATTTTATCTTTTCTATTAATTCCTATTTATTCCTACTATCTTTCCAGAAAAGAATTAGGAGAATATGACTTAGTGTTAACAAGTGTCAATTTATTAGTTCCTTTTGTCTCTTTGCAGATGAATGAGGCCATTTATCGATGGTTTCTGGATAAAGAAAACGAGAAAGAAAATTATATTGATAATATATTTAAGCAGTGTAGTATTTTATTATTGATTTCCTTTATCAGTTTTGAACTATTGCTTTATCTGGCTGGAATTTTTTATCATATTCCTTACCAGAAAGAATTATCCCTATTGATTATAAGTTCATGTTTATTGCCCTTTTTTCAACAAATATTAAGAGGGCTAGGGTTAACGAGATTCTATTCATTTATAGGAATTATAAATAGTTTTTTTATATTTTCTTTTAGTTTACTTTTCTTACTAACCGATATATTTCATGATAAGGTACAAGGGATATTTTATGCCCTTTTTATCAGTAATTTTATTGCAATTTTATTGATGTTGTTCAAAGTAAGCTTTCTGTTTAAAAAATATGTTAGTATAAAAATCAACTATCCATTACAAAAGCAGATCCTATTTTATTCACTTCCATTAATATTGAACTCCATAAGCTGGTGGGTAATCAATGCTTCAGACAGATATATTATTTTAAAATTTTTGACAATAGAGGATAATGGTATTTATGCTGTTTCTGCAAGACTTCCCGCTATTCTGACGATTTTTAATACCGTCTTTATGCTGGCCTGGCAGGATATGGCAATCTCCGGAAATGATCCTAATAATCCTTTTTTCTCAAAGCTGTTTAATAAATATATCGCTGTAAATATTGGCTTATCAACTATTTTAATAGCTGCAACTCCATTAATTACGGAAGTTTTATTTGATTCAAAATTTTATGAATCCTGGAAATATGCTACTCTTCTGTATATAGGATCTTGCTTTTCGTCGATTTCCGGCTTTTTAGGTGCTATTTATTTAAAAACCAAATCAACGAAAGGAATTTTTATTACAAGTATGATAGGGGCGTTGGTGAATGTATTTATTTCTATGGCTTTTATTAAGTATATTGGCCTGTATGCACCTGCTTTAGGAACATTTGTAAGCTTCTTTGTCATGTTTGTTATAAGATATAGACAGACTGCTGAGATTTTAAAATTAGATATAGATATTAAGTCTTTCATCATACAGCTGTTGGTAGTTTTTAGTATAATTATATTGCTATACGTAAACAGCAGCCATTTAATTTCAATATCATTAACGGTATTATCGTTGTGCTTGTTCGGTTATTTTAATAAAGATATTTTTAAGAAAGTCTTTAATAAATTAAATTCTCTAAAAAAATAAATATGAATTCCAATAAAGAAAATATAAGACAATTAAAAAATATAATATCTGCTCAGCTTACTCCTCTCATTGATAATGATTTTATTCTATTGGATATACCTAATCATAGAAATATTGGAGATTCTTTAATTTGGAAAGGAGAATTAGAGTTTTTTAAAACATTATCCCATAAGTGTATTGGGCAGTACAACAGATATACTTTCAAAAAAAGTGATATAAAATCTGAAAAGACTGTTATTCTGTTGCATGGAGGAGGAAACTTTGGTGATATATATGAATCAAGTCAAAGTTTTAAAAGATACATTATTGAAAATTTCCCTAATAACAGGATTGTTGTTCTGCCTCAAACGGTACATTACAATAACGGAGAAAATTTAAAAAGAGATTTTGCTGTTTTCAACGCTCATCGTGATCTTTATGTATTGGTAAGAGATCAGCCTTCATATGATACTTTAAAAGCTAATTTTAATGAAGAAAGATTAAAATTAGCACCGGATATGGCTTTCTTTTTAGATTTTGATGCTGATATTAAAACCAGTTCTCCTGAAACAAGAAAGAACTTATATCTGAACAGAACTGATGCAGAAGCAATTAAAGATTCTTTTCAGAATGTTATTGAAGGTGAATATGATATAAAAGATTGGCCTACGTATAATTCTTCCTCAAAGAAAATGAATACCATTACCAATTATGTAGAAGCTCTGGACGGTAAGCTTTCAAAAGTCATCAAGTATCTGCCTGCCTCTTCTTTAATCATTGATAACGCCTATGGGTTCAAAAAGAAGAATGGAATGGATCTGCATATCAACCGTGGAAAGGAGTTTATCAATCAATACAATAAAGTATATACCACCCGTTTGCATGGGTTAATCCTTAGTATCTTATTGGATAAAGAGGTTGTTATCCTGGATAATGTTTATGGGAAAAGTAAAAATTTTTACGATGCATGGCTGAAGAATTTTAATAATGTTAAACTTTATGTAAAGAATGAGTCCTAAAATTTCGGTAATTTTACCTGCATATAATGCTGAACAGTATCTTAGAACAGCGGTAGACAGTATCCTTGCACAAAGTTTCAAAGACTTTGAGTTGTTGGTTATTAATGATGGTTCCATAGATTTTACAAAAGAAATCATATTAAGCTATAATGATGAAAGGATAACATACATTGAAAATGAAAAGAATTTAGGATTAATAGAAACCTTGAATAAAGGGATCTTATTATCAAAAGGTGAATATATTGCCAGAATGGATGCTGATGATATATGTGATTCATCCCGTTTTCAAATGCAGATAGATTTCATGGAGAAGAATCCCGAATATATTATCTGCAGTTCATCCAGAAAGGAATTTGCCCATTCTATTTCTCATTTTCATCTTAGTGTACTTCCGGTTGATGATACATCCATTAGGATACATTCAATTTTCAGTACTCCTTTTACCCATCCGGCAGTGATGTTCAGGGCTGGTATAATTAAAGACAATAATCTTTTTTTTGAAAAGGATTATAAATATGCTGAAGACTATCAATTGTGGATTAAAATTTTGCAATATGGTAAAGGATATAACTTTAGAATGCCTTTGTTGTATTATAGAGATACACCCAATAGTCAAACCAATGTTGGAACCAGCCAGATAGAACAGAGAAAGAGAACAATATCTAACATCCAGCAACTGGCTTTACAGCAGCAGAATATTGTTTTAGATCAAAAAGAATTAGATTTTATTTATATTCTGTCTTTATCCGATAAGATTAGAAATATCAGTTTTGAAGACTTTTCTGTAGATTTTATTCTTTCCTTCTTTAAGAAACTGTCTTTAAACCTGAAATCAAATTATCCGAATAATAAATTCAATGTTAATTTTGTTTTAGGTAAAAGATATCTTAAAATTTTATTATTTAACTTAAAAAGGTTACCATTTGCTCAGTTAATGAAGTTAGCATTTAATAGATTGACTTTTTTTGGAATATATGAATTGATAAATGAAAAGATTAGAAGCTAATAATATTATTAGACATAGTATGAATGTTTTTATATACTTCCTTTTTGTATATAATGTATCATTTGTTTTTTTGCCGTCTATCCTTAGAACGAGAGTGCTTCTTGGTCTTCTTGGTCTTGCTTTTTTTTTGAGTCAGACCAAAATAGCAATTCCTAAATCTTTTAGTCATATAATCCTTTTATGTTTCGCCTCAATATTACTAATAGTACTTACAACTGTTGTTAATAGCTATTTTGACCCACGTTTTATTGGAAATACTATACAGAATATTCTTTATTTATTTGGTGCTTATTATATGGTAATCCGAGTAAATATGGATAGGCTTTACGCATTAAAATTAATTGTTTTAGCAATCTTTTTGCACAAT
This sequence comes from Chryseobacterium sp. JV558, assembly GCF_033712365.1. NCBI lineage: Bacteria > Pseudomonadati > Bacteroidota > Flavobacteriia > Flavobacteriales > Weeksellaceae > Chryseobacterium > Chryseobacterium sp. JV558. The sequence continues at coordinate 42,690 of NZ_WJHU01000008.1, read as the reverse complement.
TTTTTGGCACTATTGATGTTTTTAAATCCTAGCCTGTTAGAGTTTGTTACTTCGATACAATCTACTGGAGATAAATTTGAATATGCATTAGGAAATGCTGTGAAATTTGGTACAAGATTTATCGGAATTGGTGCTGGAACATTTTTCTCGGGTGGTATTATCTCATCCATTGGAATGCTAATAGCAGCATATATAATTGATTCTATAAAAAAAGGTAAATTATTATGGATATTATTATATATTTTTATTTGCATTACTGGAATTTATATTGCAAGAGTAGCTTTCTTGGGAATCTTTTTATCTTTAGCATATTTGGTTATTAGTTATATTCTAAAAAAGAATTATAATAATTTACCTAAAATTTTTATTTACTCAACTGTGTTTGGAGTAATTGCTTTTAGCTATTTATTGACAAATTTAGATAGCTTAATGGCTTCGAATTCTTTTCGGCACTCTTTTGAAGTATTTATAAACTTATTTTCTTCTGGAGAATTAAAAACAGATTCTACAGAAGGAGTAAAAGCGATGTTGATATTCCCTTCTGAACTTAAAAGTATATTAATAGGGGATGGTCAGTTCTATTATGAAAACGGATCTTTTTATATGCATACGGATATCGGTTATTCCAGACTTGTATACTATTATGGAGTTTTTGGTATAGTAATTTACTTTTCATTACATTTTTATATTCTAAGATATAATTTAAAGAGATTCAAGCATGATAAAAGCTTTAAACTTTTACTTTGGGCATTAACTGTTTTATTAATAATCGGAAATTTTAAGGGCCTTTTAGATATTAACTGGATAATATTCATTTTTTATTGGTTGGCATTATATAAAACTAGAATTGAAAATGAAAATTTATCATATAATAAATAGTTTAAGATTTGGTGGTGCTGAAAGATTAGTAGTTGATCTTTGTACTGAATTATCTGAAGGAGGTTCAGACGAAATACACTTGTTATTATTAGATGATATTGATACCTCTCTAAAAAAAGAAGTAGAAAATAATGGAAAAATAAAAATTGAAGTAATTCCTTCAAAAAGTCTATATGACATCCGGATACCCTTTTTTATAAGTAGAATAGCAGCAGATGCGGATGTTATTCATTTGCATTTATTTCCTACACTATATTGGGGAGTACTGTACAAGCTTTTCTTTTCTGGAAAACAAAAAGTAGTATTTACTGAACATAGTACCGAAAATAACAGAAGATCTAAATGGTATTTTAAAAGAATAGAAAAATTTATTTACTCCAAATTAAATTCTATTATCTGTATTTCAGATTCCACAGAAAAAAATCTTATTCAGCATTTAGGATCTGAATTTAAGAAAAGGATGAAGGTCATAAATAATGGAGTCAATCTGGGTAGATTTTATAATTCAGAAGCTTATTCCCGGACTGCATATAATTTATCTGACAAAGATTTCTTAGTAATACAGGTAGCAAGTTTTAGAGCTGCAAAAGATCAGCCTACCTTAATCAGAGCACTTACATTGTTGCCGTCTCATGTAAAAGCAATTTTCGTAGGAGAAGGACCAGAGCTAGAAAACTGCAAAGAACTTGTTAAAAATAATGGGTTGGAAAATAGGGCCTTTTTTTTAGGTAACCAGGCTAATATCGCTGAACTCATCAAAATGAGTGATGTAGTCGTTGTATCATCACATTATGAAGGTTTTGGTATTGTAGCAGTAGAAGGTATGGCTTGTAAAAAACCTGTAGTTGCCTCAAATGTACCAGGGCTTTCAGAAGTTGTTGCAGAATATGGAATATTATTTGATAAAGGTAAAGAAAAATGTTTAGCAGAAGTAGTTAACAAGTTAAATAAGGATGAGGCTTTTTATAAAGAAGTATCAGAAAATTGTTATACAAGGTCAAATATTTTTTCTATTAAAGAAATTGCAAATCAATACAGAAAAATATATAAATTATGATAAAAACAATCAAATTATTTTTTTATATAGTCTTTCTATTTTCAATGAATTTATCTTGTGCTCAGGACAAATTCACATATAGAGAAGTACCGGATTCCTTTGTAAAAACAATGGATATTTCTTCATCAGTAAATCTTCTTAAAAATAAAGCTTTTAAAGTTGTTGATATTCTTCCTCCAAATTACAAGAAGGATGGTTCTGAAGATTACACTATATATCTGCAGAAAGCAATAGATGAAAATGCAATTGTATTATTACCAAATTTTCCTCTTTTAGTAAATGATAAAGGGATAAAACTTAACAACAATTCAGTTTTGTTGTTTGACAGTAATTCTCAAATTAAGTTAAAGCCGACTGACAAAGGGGGATATGCAATTATAAGTATTAATAATAAAAAAAATGTAAGTATATATAATGCAAAAATTATAGGTGATAGAAATGAACATTTAGGAACAAAAGGAGAATGGGGAATGGGTATCAGCATCAATGATGCCGTTGATGTTAAAATATATAATGCTGTTATTAAAAATTGTTGGGGTGATGGGATTTATGTAGGAGGTAAGAACTTTTCAACTAATATAAATGTTATTGGAGGTCTTATTGATAATAATAGAAGAAATGGAATTTCAATTATAGGTGGCGATAATATATTATTACAAAATTTAGTGATTTCTAACTCGAACGGGGCAAACCCTCAAACAGGGATTGATCTTGAACCTAATACTCAACAGAATAAGACACTAAATGTTACATTAAAATCAATCCTAACATTTAATAATAAATTGAACGGATTATCCTTTTATTTAGATAATTTGAAGGGTGATATGCAATCCAACAATGTCCAGATTTTAGTTGACGATTATAAAGATTTATATTCTACAAATGGCATGTCTTATTCCAATCGAAAATCACAAACAAAAAAATCTTTAAATGGGAATATTATGCTTAATAATATTGATTTAAAGTACAATGTGAAACCTTTTAGGTATTTATACAATAATTCTTCTTTGGATAATATTAATTTGAAGGTAAATGATTTTAAATCTGATAATAAAGATAATAAGGGGATTGTAACTGATTTACAAAAATTTTCACAGCAAAAAATAAAATACAATCAATAATTAATTTTGCTTTAAAATAAAGCATATAAAATATATTTATTTTATTGTTAATATTAATTTTTTCCAAAAAAGTGATAATGGAAAGATTTTTGCTATGATACTATTGCTTAAAAAACTTAAAAATTGAAATAGAAATTTTTTAGTATTCCTGAAATATTAAAAATATAATGAAATTGCTTATGAAACTTGAAAAACTGAAATATTCTGTAAACAATCAAATCATCTAATGTAAAATAGATGATATTCAAGGTATTCAATTACCAAAAAATAGCTGGCGAAGGTGTGATATGATGCACATTTATCTTCGCTGCAAAAAGCTGTCAAATCTCAAAAAACACGTATGCAAACCGGGAAATTAATGATTTTCGGGACAGTAATGATGCAATATTAATCCAAAACTAAGTTCTGTTTGAAATAAGTTTTGGATTAGTTGTGGTTCATAAAAATTATATTGTCTTTTTTAAAATCACCAATTAGTGAATTTGCAATAAATGAGTAAAAACAACAACACAAAATAGATTTATGAAGAATTTATTAATTAGTTCTAGGTTTTATAGAAATAATAATAAAAAAAATGAAAGAAGTTGAAAACTAAATTGATACGGATTACAACAGTGCCGCTTTCTTTAAAGATTCTACTGAAAGGGCAGCATCGGTTTATGTCAGAACATTTTGATGTAATAGGCGTTTCATCACCAGGTAAGGAGCTGGATGAAGTGAAAAAAGATGAAGAAATAGACGTAATAGCGATTGATATGTCTCGTAAGATTACTCCTCTTAAAGATATCAAATCTTTATGGAGTACTTATCGATTTTTAAGAAAGGAGAAACCACAAATTGTTCATACCCATACCCCTAAAGCTGGTATTGTAGGTATGTTGGCAGCAAGAATGGCAGGAGTTCCTCATCGGCTGCATACAGTAGCGGGTTTACCATTGATGGAGGTAACAGGCATGAAACGTCAGGTTTTAGATATTGTTGAAAAATTAACCTATGCTTCTGCAACCCAGGTGTACCCAAATTCAAAAGGACTGTCTGATTATATTATTGAGAACAAATATACAAACAAGTACAAGCTTAAAGTAATCGGAAATGGTTCATCAAACGGAATTGATACTTCATTTTTTTCACCTGAACAAGTTTCAGAAGATCAGAAAACTCTCCTCAAAGAACAATTGAAAATAAAAGATACAGATTTTGTTTTTGTATTTGTAGGGCGCTTAGTGGGAGACAAGGGAATTAATGAACTGATAAAAGCATTTTCTGTTTTAAATAAACAAGAAAATCAGCAGCATTCAAAATTATTATTGGTAGGTCCTTTGGAACAGGAGCTTGATCCATTATATCCGGAAACATTAAACGAAATAGAAAACAACCCGGATATTGTCTCTGTAGGTTTTCAGAAAGACGTTCGTCCTTATTTTGCAATTTCTGATGCATTGGTTTTTCCAAGCTATCGCGAGGGCTTCCCTAATGTGGTGATGCAGGCTGGAGCAATGGAACTGCCGAGTATAGTTTCTGATATCAATGGATGCAATGAAATTATTGTAGAAAACGAGAATGGAGTAATTGTTCCTGTAAAAGACAGTGAAAGTCTTAGAGAAGAAATGGAGAAAATGATCTTAGACAAAGATTATTATCAGACATTAAAAATGAATGCACGACCGATGATTGAAGATCGATTCGAGCAGTCAGTGATTTGGAATGCTATATTAAGCGAATATAACAAACTGATTAAGGAAAGAGAATTTCGTGCTTAAGATTTAATAAAGTTTGCAGTGTTGCATTATTAGAATTTATATTAAAAAGATCTGATGTGTTTAATAGTATGATAAATCCATCATCTTAAAATTTGATATTGAAATAAATATTTTTAGAGTAACAAGAATGTTGATTTTGTGTGTGTTTTTATAATTGACTTTCTTAAATGTTCTAAGATGATCTGTTAAAATGAGTGTTTAGAGCAGTTATATCTGAAATTTTTATGTTTGAAAATGTGTATTTTACAAATAGCTTTAAAAGAAAAGGAATGGGTTCCTTTGGAAAAATTAAAAAAAGCTATATATTTGCACCAGTTAAAAACAAACGCTCTTAGATTGTTTACAAAAGTGACTTAGTAAGTAAAAGGGCAGTTTAAGTATATGGATAGGTCTTTTCTGAAAAGTATAAGTTTCGTCCGGATTGCAAAATTTTTGTCAATTTATTTTAAAAAAATTGATCCGGTAGTTCAGCTGGTTAGAATGCCGCCCTGTCACGGCGGAGGTCGCGGGTTCGAGTCCCGTCCGGATCGCAACTATTTAATCAAAATAGTATAAATGCTGTAAAATATATATTTTACAGCATTTATTGTTTTGTATCAGTTTCAAACGGAGCTAAAAAACCACAATCTGAAAGTGACCTAGGCTTCCTCCCACAAATAGAAGTTTCAATAAAAACATCTGAAAATGAGGAAAGCCTCTATTAAAGGTGTTGAGAATGTAAGTTATACATTGATGAGAATAAAAAATAGAATTTCAGTATTGTATAAAAGGCAAAATTTTTTTCTACCCAAAAAGAAAAAGTTCTTTGATACTTCGACGTGCTTATTACAGGCTTTGATGTTAAAATGGAATAGCAGGAAAAAGAAATAATAACTATCCCTGAAACGATATTCTTGTTCATGTATTTTTAATTTTTTATAAGGAGTTCACGAATCTCATACTTCGATTTCTATTGAAAGGATTGTGACGCTACTTTACAACAAGAAGCTCGATTATTTTGTAATCGCTCTTTGTTAATGTGTTCAATATGAGGTCTTATATCGATAAGTTCGGATTTTGAATGAATCTCATCAGAAGTATAAATTTGATGTCGGTAATGAGGTTGGATGGAATTGTAATCATGAATGAAAAACTCAATGCCTTTTTGAAACTCATTAGAATGAATTTCATCTTGGCTTCTGAGATATTTCTTAAGAGTTTTGAAATGTCCTTCAATCATGGAATTAGAAAAATGCACATCTTTTAGGGTAATTTTCTTGTGAATAGTCACTTGGCTGTGTCAGATAAAATTCCGGACTCTGAAATTATTTTTTCAGCACCACCATTTACAACCAGATCTAATTAAGTAGGAGAAAGAGTTTTACCAAATTGAATTAGTATTGCTTCTTTCTCTCATATGTATTTGTGGATAGAAGCAGATTTGATAAGTGTTCATTAATAAATATTTTTTTTTAATTTGTATAAAAAAAGTATTAGATTTGAACAGATTTTAAATCACCAAGCCGAGTATAATACTGGGAGTATATAAGAAACTTAAATATATGTAAAATTAACTGTATATTAATGTGATATAGATCTGAAGGGTTTAGTTTAAAAGTTAGGATCTTTTCAATGGATATGGTTTGAGTTGCCATCATAAAGGAAGAAAACGATTGTTTTGGTACTTTCACAGAAGCTGCATATCGTTTTTTATTAGAATGAATGAAGTTTAAGACAAATTACCAATAGACAGCATTGGGCTTTTAAGAAAACAGACCAGAATAGGGAATTAAAACTAATAAATTATTGATCTTAAATTATATAAAAACAATATGAATACTAAAATACTTCTGTTATTAGCCTTAATATTTTCATTTCAGGTGTTTTCCCAGGAACAAACAATCGAAGCAGATTACGAAACCCATGTTTTCATGGACCCGGATATGGTCATCAATAAAATACCATCACAATACCGATCTCAGGTAGATGCTTCGATAAGAGAAGAAATAAAAAAGGGTATTTCCATGGATTATAAATTACTGACAGACGGAAAACAGTCGGAATATCAATTACAGCCAAAAGTCAATAACTCGCAGGGCGTGGATGGTATCATTTTAAATCAACTATCATCCCAAGATAAAGGGGCTTTGATTAAAAACTTAGACAGTTTATCTTTTCTCAAAGAAGTGGATGTTATGGGGGCTAAATATCTGATCAAAGGTAAACTGACCATAACAGATTGGAAAATTTCAAATGAAACAGAAATGGTTGGTGGCTATGCTGCAATAAAAGCAGAGGGAACGGCAAACGATTCTATAAAAGTAACTGCTTGGTTTTGTCCAAAGATTCCAGTAAAAGATGGTCCAGACCGGGCATTTGGATTGCCAGGATTAATCTTAAAGGCATCGTATACCATCAATAACATTGATTTTACTACAAATGTCGTAAAAATCGCAATCAGGAAACAGAAGCTAAAGTTAAAGAAAATATCCTCTGGAAAAATTGTTACGCAAAGCGAATTTGATGAAGAAATGAAGAATTTGGAAAAGAAGATGAGTGAGATGCATGATAGTGGCATAGATAAAGAAGACTAAAAGCAAATTATTTATCTTGTATACAAATTAAATGAAGAAATTCATCATCGGCCTATCATTTTTATCAATATTACTATTCTCAAATATGCTTACTGCTCAGGAAGTTTGTAAAATTAAAGGAATAGTTGTCGATTCGCTCAATATTGGATTGTATAATGTCTCGGTAACAGTATATGATGCTGATAGAAAAGGTAATGCCTTCACCTACACAGACAAATCGGGGTATTTTAATCTTCAACTTCCATGCAATCAAAAAGTTGATATTCATTTGGAAGCCTTAGGTTTTAAATCTAAGGTTATTCCGGTTGCTGCAAAACAAATTAGTGAGCAGGTGAAATTTACGCTTTCGGACAGTGAAGCACAGCTTGATGAGGTAATAGTTAAAGCTAGGATTCCGATAAAGATGAAAGGTGATACAATTGAATTTGACGCTGCTTCCTTTCAGACAGGTAACGAAGAAAATTTAGAAGATATATTAAAAAAACTGCCGGGAATAAAAATAGCTGATGGTAAAGTGTATTATGAAGGAAAAGAAATAAAAAACTTTACTGTGGAAGGCAGGGAAATTTTTGGAGGTAATATGAAACTTGTGAATAAAAACCTTCCTTCAGGCGCAATAAGTAAGGTGCAGATTGATAAAAAATTCAAGAAAAACCCGTTCGCCAATTCCTTGCAGCAAGATGATGATTTTTCTTTAAATATTGTTTTAAAAGAAGATAAAAAAAGCCTAGTTTTTGGAAATGTTTCTGCAGGTACCAATTTCAAAGAACATTCCGATCTCCAAGGAAAGGCATTTTATTTTAATCCAAAAGTAGATGTAACAGTGATCGCCGATTCCAACACATATGGCAAGGAAGTATTTACAAGAGAAGATATGATTGGATTTATGGGGGGCATTTCAACTTTAAAAAAGGAAGGTGGGCAATTTTCCTTAAGAAGTAATCTTCAGCCTTTTAATCTGGGGGATATAAAAGATGCCTCTGTGGCTAGAACAAATCTGGGGGCCATTCATATAGGTTATGCACCCAATAACAAGTTGTATGTAAACGGATTTGCTTTATATACAGGGAATTCGTTAGACTATACAACAATTGTAGATCGGCTTTTTAGCGATTTCTCATTCAGGCAAAATAAGCAAGAGTCACAAAAACTGCATTCAGGGCTGGCTCAGGCAAGAATTGATTATTTTCCTACAGCGAGATCGGAAATGAGATATAGGGCTATATTGAATATCATGGATAATAAGATGGAACAATCTATAGATAATTCATCATTTTCAAATTCCGCCATCGCAAATCTGGGGTTCCAAATGGCCAATACCAACCGAAATTTCATTAACTTTTCACATAATTTGTCCTATCTGAAAAAGATAGGCAAAAGCGATAATTTTGGTATTTACATCACTCATAATTATCAAAAAGACACACCAATATATGCTATAGAATCGTCGAACCCGATTTTTAATGATGCATTCAATAACCAAAATGAAGAAAATGGAATATATAAAATCAGACAGGCTCAGGCAACTAGCATCAATACCGTACAGGTATATTCTGAATACAATAATTTGATTACCAATACATTTAATCTAAAAGTTAAGCTTGGAGCCAATTTTAGTGCCCAGGATTTTACGAACAACATCTATTCGAACGGCAACCTGCTTTTGGAAAACCAGCAAAAAGCAGACGCTAGACTTTCCTATAAAGAATACTATGCCGATCTGAATTTAACAAAATCCTTTGCAAATTTAAAATTCGATTTGGGCGGAAGCTTGAGTAGATTTGATGAAGCCAATATTATGGTCAACCAACAGAACTCCAGATTGGAAAAGGTAGCCTTTTTGCCTCATTTGACTTTGAAGTATGAGTGGAATATTGCTAAAACGTTAACTCTTGATTATAAGAAAACATTTTCTTACCCAGAAATCAAGGAACTGTCAAATACCTATCAGGTGCAGAACACTTACTTGCTTTTTCTTGGAAATCCGTATCTGGATAGAGAAGTAAACCACAGACTGAAATTGGCTTACAGATATTCGAAATACACTTCTTTTTTTAATTTTTATTCCGAATTTTCCTTTAATTTAATAAAAAATAGTATCCAGACTACGTCTTTGTTTAATGTAAACACTCAACTGGATTCTAATGTGAATAACCATAAAAATGCTTATTCATACCTACTGAATTTTAATATGGATAAAAAGATTAATAAATTTTGGACCATTAAACTGGAAGGAAATTTTTCAATAAATGAATTTTATACACAAACAAATTCACTTGAAGGTAATTCTACAATGCTCTATTTAATTAAGAATGATATTGCTGGGAACAATTTGGTTTGGGCCAATACTTTTAAAATAAAAAAACGATTCGAATTTGGATTAGGGTTAAGTTATACGAACAACAAGTATAAGGTTCGCAATGAAGCTACGCAGCTGTTACTTAAAAATAATTTTGAAACTTGGAGCAATTTTGTCGATGCTTCTTTCGTTGTCACGGAAAAGTTTCTATTCAAGGCACATTACAGTTACGAAAAACAGACAAACAATAAGAAATATTTAAATGAATATAATGACTTGAGTTTTTCGATCAGGTATAAGCTATTCAGGCAAACTTATCTGGAATTGGTCGCGGCCAACTTGCTGGATAATAGACTTGTGAGTAACACTTTCGATTCGAACTATTCACAAATTGTTATCAAAAACAGATTGAGTGCGTATTATCTGCTAGGAATAAAATATAAATTTTAAATGCTGTAAAACAATTTGTTACAAAAAGGATCAGAAATATAACCCAACAGCTTAGTAAAGCAAACCAAAAAAAACGAAATTGTAAAAGGTAATTTTAAATAAAAACCAAACAGGTTCATTATAAAAATTGTATTGTTAAATTAAAATATATTTTATAAATTAGTTTTATGAAATGTTAAAAATATTAACCAGAAGATAAAATTAAAGTGGGCTTCATCATATATCTTTAAAGATATAAATGTAAAAATTACAATTGTTTTTTTATATTGGGAGCAAATTTTATGTCAAAAGTTTAAAACAGAGTAGACTAACTTTCGGAAATGTATTTGGAAGTAATGAGTTTTAAAGCTACAGAAAGAGTGTTAAATGTCAGTTACAGAACAGTGTATCAATGGAGTTTAAATGAGAAAAATTAGTTTCTCTGCTTAAAGAGGCTATAGAAATTGTCGAATTAAATGTTCATAGCCATATACAGAACGAAAAAAAACGACTGTTGGAGCTGGATTACTGTTGATAGATTTGGAAAACAGGTCATTGACTTTATTTATGGAAAAAGAAATACAATACATTCAAAAAGCTATAGGAGAAATTAAAACACACAGATATTAATGATTTTTGTTGTGATTATTGGAAAAGCCACCTGGACACAATCGCACAAAAAAAACATTGCAAATCAAAAAAAAAAACAGTTATGGTTGAAGGATATGATTCCAGAATCAGAAGTTATTTAGCTAGATTTAAAAGAAAAACAAAATGTTATTCTAAGAAACAATTTATGTTAGAAAATTCATTGAGATTATTATTTTTTAAGCTTAATAATCAATTAGATATTTTAAATTAGCAAAACCAAAAATTTCAATGATTGAGCATTCTAATTTTATAAAAGATACTTTTGTCAAAGGATTTAAGCCCAGTTTGTATATTAAAACAGTTATTCTTAGTATTTTATCAGGGGTTTTAAGTTTTATATACATCACATTTGTCAATTCTATTATGGTAGAGTTAATAGAAGGATCTATAAAATTCAAAAAGGAAAGTATGATCCTTTTGGTTTTTACTCTTTTATGCTTTATCTGGACAAGAAAAATGCTGTCTACAATTATTATTAACTTTTCGCAAGCATTTTTATGGGATATCAGGTTAAGCCTAATACAGCTCACCCTGAAATCTAATTTTGAATATTTTAAATCACATCAAAATAAAGTGTATGCGTCGCTGGTAGGCGATGTACCAAGTATTTCCCAGGCTTCTTTAAACATCATTCATTTTTCGGGCGCCTTTGTGATGCTTATCGCGTGTTTTGTATACATCTGGAATATTTCCCACGTGCTTTGCATAATTACAATAGGCGTTGTGATCCTTGGCGCTACGGTATATCAGGTAAGCAGTAGGCTAACCCATAAACATTTAATCAATGCTAGGAAGATTGAGGATGATTTTATGCAAAGTTTCAATGCTGTGATGTCAGGTTTTAAAGAGATCTTCATGGATTATAAAAAAGGTGAAGAGTTGTTTGAAGGACAAATAAAACCAATTTCTAAGGAATCCATATTCTCATCAAAAAAAGCACTCATAGGGTTGTTGAACAATCAAATAATCGGACAAATGTTATTTTACAGCCTTATGGGGGTCACATTAACTGTTTTTGTTGGATTGTTTCAGCTTGATATTGCTATTGTTTTAAAATATATATTTATCCTTTTATTCCTTCTGGGTTCGGTAGAAGCTATTATGGCTTTGTTGCCTAGCCTGATACAATCGAAGATTTCATATGATAAAATCAGTGCTTTACAAATAAGCTTGGACAGTCAGAAAGTACTTGTTGATGAAGTGGAGTTGGCAACTCGGCCTGAAGATTTTAAAGAAATCCAGATCAATGAACTTGAGTATGAGTATAATACGATGAGTGAATCCAATACAGTAATGAAAAGATTTAAAGTCGGTCCTATCAGCCTCAATATTTCTAAAGGTGATGTGCTTTTTATTTACGGAGGGAACGGAAGCGGTAAAACTACTTTTATATCTACATTCTTGGGACTGTTGAAACCTCAAAAAGGACAAATCTTCTTTAATAACGAACAGATTTCAGAAACAAAAAACAGATCATATAAAATGATGTTTGGGGTAGTCTTTTCCGATTTTTACCTTTTCGACGGGCTTTATAGTATTGACTCTTTTGATTTAGAAAAAGCAAACGATTACCTGAAGCTGTTTGAAATAGACCATGTTGTCTCATTTCAAGGTAAAAAGTTTTCTACCACAACATTGTCTACGGGACAGCGAAAACGCTTGGCCCTGATAAGCATCCTGTTGGAAAAAAAGCCTGTAATTGTCTTGGATGAATGGGCAGCTGATCAGGATCCGCAGTTCCGGAATAAATTTTATACTAAAATAATCCCGTTAATCATCAGTGAAGGATATACAATTGTAGCGATTACACATGATGATAAATATTACCATTGCGCAAACAAGTTGTATGAAATGGAAGACGGGAATATTAAACCAATTCATGAAAATATGCATCAACCCCATTATCCTAACTTTCTATGTCAGTAAGCTATTTATTACAGAAAAACACAAATTTACACTTCAATGAGAAAATTTAATTTATATTTTTTTTTCCCATTTGCTGTATTAATGCTGCTAATCGGTGTATGTTCTACCTCAATGTATAAGTTACCTCCGTTAGGTAAATTTTTAAATCCTGTCATTGGCATCAATCACAACTTTGAGAATGATGATCCTGAAGCTTTCTATTCTAATAAAGTGATGAAAGGCGTTGATGATAAAGTTGAGATTATTTTTGACGAAAGAAAAGTACCTCATATATTTACGAAAAGCGATGCCGATTTATATTATGCTCAGGGTTATGCGACTGCTTCGCTTCGTTTGTGGCAAATGGATTTTTTGAGCTATGTTTCTGCCGGAAGATTGTCGGAAGTTTTTGGCGAAAGTATGCTTACGCAGGATCGCAAGCAAAGAAGAATGGGTATGCTTTCTGCTGCCAAAAAATCGCTCAGGCTCATAGAATCTGATCCAGAAACCTTAAAATTCCTGAACGCCTACACCAAAGGAGTCAATGCATTTATTCAGCAGCTTGCTTACAAGGATTATCCTTTCGAATACAAGTTTTTTGACTATGCTCCAGAACCTTGGACAAATCTGAAATCTGTTTTGATCATGAAGCATATGGGCAATGTTCTGTCAGGTTATGAAGAAGACATCAGCATGACGAAGCTATATATGGCATTGGGAAGAGAGGATTTCTTAAAATTGTATCCAGATTATAACAATCATATAAAATCAATTGAACAGGATCAGGTAGCTGACACTAAAGAACTCAATTATGACCGGGTCCAGGACTATCTTAAAGACGGATTCATGGATGCTGACGGAGTTTTGCCAAAAAGCAATTATAATCCTAAATTGGGAAGTAACAACTGGGTTGTTTCAGGTAAGAAAACGAAATCGGGTTTTCCGATACTTTGCAATGACGTACATTTAAATTTGTCGCTGCCATCGCTTTGGATTGATATGCAACTTGTTTCTGATCACATAAACGTCTATGGTGTCACACTTCCTGGCATTCCATCAATCATTATTGGATTTAATAAAGATTTGGCCTGGGGTGTTACTAACGGAGCTGTTGATGTTAAAGATTGGTACAAATTAAAAATTTCCAACAATTATAAAAAATATGAGTTTGATGGCAAAATGGTTGATTTTAAATATGAAGTAGAAGAAATTAAGATCAAAGGAAAAGAATCATTTCACGATACAGTCCGGTATACCATTCATGGTCCAGTAGTAACTGACAATCAATTTAAAGATGCTCCGGAACTCGCTAATTACGCCTTAAAATGGGGACTTCTTTCTCCGTCAAATGAATTGAAAAGCTTTATGCTACTCAACAAGGCAAAGAATAAACAGGATTTTCTGGCAGCAATAAAAAACTTCACCTGTCCGGTGCAGAATTTTATTTTCTCAACCAAAACAGGCGATATCGGGATTATTCATCAAGGAAAGATTGCTAAAAAATGGATAGGACAGGGAAGATTCGTGTTGGACGGAACCCGAAAAGATCATTTATATTCCGGCTATATCGCGCAGGACAGCTTGCCACAGTTATACAATCCGAAATCAAATGTTATTTTTTCTGCAAATCAGCATCCGACCAAAAAAATGAAGTATTCATATACCAACGGATATTATTCAGAGGTCAGGGCAAACAGGATAAGTAAACTGTTGGAATCAGGAGATCAATTTGATATAGCCAAAATGAAAGCCATGCAACTTGATAATGTTAATGCTTTTGCCGCTGAAGCACTCTCTGCTTTAGCTCCCATAATCAGAAATAAAGTTGATAAAACCCCTTACGCAAAAGAATTTGAAGCTTTTGTGAAATGGGACGGGAATTACAACGCAAGTAGTACAGAAGCCGAATTATTTGAATTGTTCTGGAAAAATGTAAAGGAAAATACCTGGGATGAACTCAAAAGATATCCTTTTTACTTAAACCCGCCGGACAATTATGTGTTGCTGGATATGATCTTGAATGATCCGGGTAATAAATATTTCGACAAACAGGGCACGGCCGCTGTTGAAACGGCTTCGGATATTGTTTATTATTCTTTTATTAATGCCATAGCATCTAGGAAAGCGGGCGACAAATTAAAGCCATGGTCGATGTTTAATACTATTAACATTATGCACCCAACAGACATCCGGTCATTAGGAAGGTATGACATTCCAATGCCGGGACACTCTGATGCAATCAATGCTTTATCTAAAAACTGGGGCGCTTCCTGGAGAATGATCGTTGAATTTGGTGAAGACGGACCTCATTCCTACGGCATTTATCCGGGAGGACAATCAGGGAATATAGGTAGTACATATTACGATAATTATGTAAATACCTGGATTAAAGGCGGATATTATAAGCTGAATTTCTATTTGTCAAAAAAAGAAGCAAAAAAAATATTAAGACTATCAGGCAATGAATAAAATAATGAGAACCTTACTTTTGATTTTCGCAGTAGCCACAATAATAATTGTGATTTCATTATTTACAATGCTTCCATGGTGGAGTTTCGTTGTACCCTGCATTATTTTGGGGATTGTACTTCCTTTTCAGAAGTTTGGGCTATCGCCGTTTATGATCGGATTTCTGGCAGGATTTCTCGCCTGGAGTCTAGCACATGTCTATTATGATGTTAGCCTTGACTCGAAAATAATGGACAAGCTTGCTTTAATAATCGATTATCCCAAATGGTGCATTTTTGCCTTCTCAGGATTAATTGGGGGAGTACTATCCGGACTCGCATTGCTTACAGGACAAAAAATGTTTGTTAATGATTTCTCTAAACTTTAAAATTATATATGATGAACAAAATACTTATTTTGATTTGTTGCTTTTCTGTTTTCTGTATCAGAGCTCAAAAAAATAGTATGTCGCAATTTAAGTACGATATCGAGCTGAAAGATAATCCGGATGATGTGGTCAAAGTAAGACTGAAAATTAAAAACGCCAGTCTTTCGAATGATATATTCCAGTTTGTATCTTCAGCACCTGGGACGTACCAGATTATGGATATGGGACGTTTTATAAAGAATTTAAAAGCATATGATGGGAAAGGAAAAATTATAGCAACAGAAAAGATTGCTACCAATCAATGGAAAATCTCCGAGCCTAAAAAAGTAGCTGAGATTTATTATGAGGTAGCAGATACTTGGGATGCCGATGTGAAAGAACAGTATTTTTATTCATTTGCAGGAATGACTCTGGAGAAAGACCACGCACTGATCAACAGTTATTGTATAATTGGCTATTTTTCTGATTATGAAAAAGCAGATTATAAACTCTCATTTCATTACCCAAAAGAATGGTCTGTTGGAACATCGGCAAAAATTAACAAGAATGGCTACTATGAATTCAATAGTTTCGCGCAACTGGCAGATTCTCCTTTTTTATTCGGAAGGTTGTCAAAAGCTTCGTTTACTTATGACGAAATTCCATACACAATCTATGTTTATTCCCAAAATGATGAGATCGCTGCTGTAAATATTAAAGGACTTTTTGAAAATGCCGTGAGAGCCAATACAAAGTTTATTAAAAAAAGGCTGCCGGTTGATCATTACACCTTCCTTGTGGATGCTGAGAAGTTCAACATCAGGGGAACATTGGAATATAGCAATTCTTCGGTTTACGTAATGCCGGAAAAAGACCTTTCAGACACCGAGTTTCGTGACAATATTATGACCGATGCTGCTCACGAGCTTTTTCATTTAGTTACGCCAATAAATGTTAGGTCTGAATACATAAGTAACTTTAATTTTGCTTCTCCAAAAGCATCTGAGCATCTTTGGCTTTACGAAGGTACCGCTGAGTGGGCTTCAGATATCATGATGCTTCGGAACGGTACTTTTAAACTGCCTCGTTACCTGGAACAATTGTCGGAAAAGCTCACTATATCAGAGAAATTTGACAGTAAGTACAGTATAAGCCAATTGGCCCTAAATTGTTATACAGAAACAGGACGAGGCCAATATGAAAACATTTATCACAGAACAGTTATCGCATTGGATATGATAGACATCATGCTTCTCGACATGTCAGACGGTAAGAGAGGCTTGAGGGAAGTAATATTAGAGTTAAATAATATGTACGGAAAAGACAAGCCTTTTGAGGAAAAAAACTTTTTCTCTGTTTTTACAAAAATGACCTATCCGGAAGTAGGAGTGTTTTTAGACAAATACATTAAAAATACCGAAGTGATGCCAATTGAGAAAATATTTGAAAAAGTAGGCGTTAAGTATACCAAAGAACGAAAGACTGGAGATCAGGTATTATCGGTAGGTTATGAATTGTTTATTCCTGATGGTAAAATCAAAATCAGATATGTTACTCCTGAACTCAAAAAAATGGGACTTGAAGATTATGATGAATTTGTATCTTTCAACGATATAGAAACAAGATTAGATAACCAGGCAGAATGGCTTGGCAAATTCGCTATCTTAAAACCAAATGAAAGTTATGTACTTAAGGTAAAACGGGATGAAAAGATCATAACAGTACCATGCAAAGTAATCACCGTAGATCAGGTTGAAAAGCACATATTCGAAATGCTGGAAAACCCTAATGAAAGACAAAAAAAACTACAGGAATGTTGGACAAAAAATCTGTAGTTTTTAACACATAATTATTATCTGACCGAAGCGTGGCTATTATGGAGTTATCATCAATTCAACAAGATATCTGGATCAATCAAAGTTTGCATCCGGATTCACCAATGTATAACGTAGGAGGATATGCATACATCTGTGGCGATTTAAAAATTGATGTACTGCAGGCTGCCATCAAAAACATTCTCGAAAATGCCTCGGTATTCGAAACGTTATATGCATTTCTTACGGAAGAAATGGGTAATAAAGTACAGCTGTGCAAGCGGTACCATATTGATGTCATTGATTTTTCTAAAGAGGATACACCGGAAAAATCATGCTTAAACTGGATGGATTCGGATATAAAGAATAAAATCAACCTTTTTCGCCATGCTATCGAAGTTACAATACTTAAGCAAAGCAATACGGCTTTTTATTGGTATATTAAATCGCACCATTTGGTTTTCGACGGTTATGCCATGGCGTTGATTTTTAAAAAGGTCTTTAAATTGTATGCCAGTATAATCCATGGAATGTCTGAAGAATTCAACGAGCCTGTCAGATATTCCGACTTTATAGCTTACGAAAAGGATTACAGACTCTCAAATGCCTATCGCAACGATGAGACTTTTTGGTCAGGGAAAATAGCATTAGATATTTCTTCGAATGCCTTTGGGGTAACCTATAATTCTCGTTCGGAAAGTAATTCTTTATGCTCAAAACGCCAGGAGTTGAAGATTTTAAGGAAAACATTCAACAAAATAAAAGAATTTACCCAATCTAATAATTATTCTATTCAGAATTACTTCATAGGGGTTATTTATACAGCTAATTTTCTTTATAATGATGAAGCATTTATTTTAGGTATACCAAACCACAATAGAAGTTCCCATGGCTTCAAAAACATATTAGGAACATTTGTAAATATTTGTCCGTTAATACTTTCTGGAAATATCGGTGAGTTTTCATTTTCTGAGCTGATGGAAAATATTCAGAAAGAAATGAGGTTGTCATACAGGCATTACAAATATTTAACGCTGAGTGAAGACCGGAATTTAGAAACCCAGCAATATAACACCCTGTTTTCTTACCAGAAATACCCATATTCAATTGACTTTGAAGGCCTGAATGTTGCTATTAAATATTTATCTAACGGAGAGCAGAAAGAAAATCTGATTTTTCATCTGTTAGAATATAGTGATACAGATGATTTAATACTTGCAATCGATTATAAAGAAATGCACTTTTCTTTTGAGAGGATCGCGTCACTTTTAAAGCATCTGGATGTTCTTGTCAATAAATTGTGTGAACTTCCTGATCCTCATCAGCTATTAAAAGACATTGACTATCTAAGCGCTGAAGAGCGTACATTGCTGATTTCGGGTTTTAATGACACGGATGCCACTTACAAAGAGGGCAGCATTGTTTCGTTAATCCATGACCAATTTCTTTCAGCTCCGGATTCGGTAGCAGTCAGGTATAAATCGACTGTTTTAAGTTATTCGGAATTGGATGATTTATCGGGTAGGTTTTCAAATTATCTCAGGCAAAAAGGTATTGAACATGAAGATTTGGTTGGGGTTAAGCTCAACAGAAGTGAGAAACTGGCCTGGGTTTTACTTGGTATATTAAAATCCGGCGGTGCTTATGTGCCGATCGATCCAAAATATCCGTCAGACCGTATTGATTATATTCTGGCCGACAGCCAATGCAAACATGTCATCGACCAGGCTGCCCTTGATGAATTCTGGTTTGGCCGTGAGTCTTTCTCCCCTGAAGTGATACCGTTGGAAATTACAGGCCCTGAGCTGGCTTATATTATTTATACTTCGGGTTCTACGGGCCAGCCCAAAGGTGTTATGATCACGCATTCGAATGTGTATCATTTTGTGAATTGGGCAAAGTCAGCATTCCAGGAGTCCGATTTCAATACCACTTTTGCTGTCACATCAATTTGTTTCGACCTGTCGGTCTTTGAACTGTTTTATACTTTATCAGAAGGAAAGACAGTTGCAATACTTGATAGCCCACTCGATATTAATGATCGCCTTCAAGATGCTACGTATGGTAAAATATTGCTCAATACGGTTCCCAGCGTGGTTGAAGGTTTGTTGTCTGAGAAGGCAAACCTGGCTTTTGTAAGCGTTCTGAATATGGCCGGAGAGCCTATTTCTCCTGGGATTATCTCTCAGCTTGACCTTACCGGGATTGAAGTACGCAATTTATACGGTCCGTCAGAAACGACCACATACAGTACCTGCCATCGCATTTTTAATAAAGGAAAAGTGTTGATCGGCAAACCTATATCCAATACACGGATCTATCTGCTGGATGGTCATCTGAACCCAATTGCTATTGGTGCGGTTGGGGAGATCTGTATTGGAGGAAAAGGCGTTGCCAGGGGCTACCTTAACAGGCCTGACCTGACGGCATCCCGATTTATCAGCAGTCCTTTCATTTCAGGTGATATTTTATACAAAACCGGTGATTACGGACGTTGGCTTTCAGATGGCACTATAGAATTTTTAGGGAGACAGGATGATCAGGTCAAGATCCGAGGCTACAGGATCGAGTTGGGTGAAATCGAAAAAGCCCTTACATGTTGTAAAGGGATTACGAGAGCGGTGGTTTTGGTTCGGGATCAAAATGCCGGTCTTGACAAAGAATTGGTTGCTTTTATAGTTTCAGACCACGAACCGGATATGGCTGCAATCAGGAACGAACTGGCTCTAACTTTACCATCATACATGCTGCCTTCGCGTTATATCGTTGTAGAAGAATTCCCACTGAATGCCAATGGAAAGACTGACAAAAAAGCCTTGCTTTCTCTGGATGTGAACACTACAGTGAGCAATGAGGCTCATATTAGCCCAAGAAATGAAACCGAAACAGCACTCGCCAAAATGTGGGCAGAGATCTTGTCGCTCGATGCAGACAGCATCAGCGTAAAAGACGATTTTTTTGTATTAGGCGGACATAGTTTAAAAATCAGTTTGTTATTAAACCAAATCAATAAAAGATTTCAGGTTCATATCGCGTTGATCGATATTTTTAATTGTCCAGTACTTGAGCATCAGGCCAGACTGATCATCAATTCAGAAAAAACAATTAGAACCGATATTCCGCAGGCTGTCAAAAAAGAATCCTATGCTTTATCTTCAGCCCAAAACAGATTGTGGATTCTTAGCCAGTTTACAGGAGGAAACCGAGCCTATAATATGACTGGCAGTTATGTTTTTTATGGCGATCTGGATAAGAAAGCTTTTGCAAAAGCATATATGTTATTGATAGAAAGGCACGAAGTTTTGAGAACCTATTTTAAGAAAGATAGTTTTGGTGAAATCCGCCAGTTTATTGCGACACTTTCAGAGTCTGATTTTTCCTTAAAGCTTGAAGACCGAACCTTAGAAGCATTCAATGAAAGAATATTGACTGAAATCAACGTTAATGAAGGTAATAAAACGTTTGATTTATACCGTGCACCTTTAATTAAAGCTAAAATAATATCATTTGCCAATGGACATCATGTATTAAATTTTGTTGTTCACCATATCATATCTGATGAATGGTCGCTAAATATCATCTTCAAAGAATTGGCAGCGCTGTATAGAAATTCCAGACTGACCCCGCTGAAAATGCACTATAAAGATTATTCAGAATGGGAGAAAATTATACTGGTAAATGATACGCTAACCGATAAATATTACTGGGAGAAGCAGCTTTCCGGTGATTTGCCGCTAATTGATTTGCCGTTTTATAATAACCGCCCAAGAATAAAGTCTTATAAAGGTAATACCATCAGAACATATCTAGACGAAAATGCAGCCGCGAAGCTAAAAGCCATTTCCATGAATGAAGGTGGTGGCACCTTATTTATGGGGGCAATGGGGCTTATTTTCACTTTATTGCATCGATATACTGGACAAAATGATATAATTGTTGGCGTGCCAATGAACAATCGTAAGCATATTGATTTGGACGAACAAATCGGATTGTATGTCAATACGCTGCCGATACGAGTTAAATTTGATGAAACCGATAACTTTTACAGGCTTTTAGCCCGTATGAAAGCATTGGTTTTAGATGCTCAAACCCATAGCGTATATCCGTTGGATGAAATTGTCAAAAACCTAAAATTAGGAAAAGATCCAAGCAGGAATCCACTATTTGATGTGATGGTAGTTTTCGAGAATACTGAGACAAATGATTATAAAAATGCCTGCTATTTCGATGATTTAACGATAGTGAAATATCAGGAAGACAAAAGTAAAGTAAGCAAATTTGACTTGACATTTTATGTCCGTGAAAAGCATGATAAAGTAGAGGTTGCGATCGAATACAATACAGATATTTTTGATGCCATTACGATTGAGTCTATTTTGACTCACCTTGATACCACGTTAATTAAAGTTACTTCCGATCCTCATCAGCTATTAAAAGACATTGACTATCTAAGCGCTGAAGAGCGTACATTGCTGATTTCGGGTTTTAATGACACGGATGCCACTTACAAAGAGGGCAGCATTGTTTCGCTAATCCATGACCAATTTCTTTCAGCTCCGGATTCGGCAGCAGTCAGGTATAAATCGACTGTTTTAAGTTATTCGGAATTGGATGATTTATCGGGTAGGTTTTCAAATTATCTCAGGCAAAAAGGTATTGAACATGAAGATTTGGTTGGGGTTAAGCTCAACAGAAGTGAGAAACTGGCCTGGGTTTTACTTGGTATATTAAAATCCGGCGGTGCTTATGTGCCGATCGACCCAAAATATCCATCAGACCGTATTGATTATATTCTGGCCGACAGCCAATGCAAACATGTCATCGACCAGGCTGCCCTTGATGAATTCTGGTTTGGCCGTGAGTCTTTCTCCCCTGAAGTGATACCGTTGGAAATTACAGGCCCTGAGCTGGCTTATATTATTTATACTTCGGGTTCTACGGGCCAGCCCAAAGGTGTTATGATCACGCATTCGAATGTGTATCATTTTGTGAATTGGGCAAAGTCAGCATTCCAGGATTCCGATTTCAATACCACTTTTGCTGTCACATCAATTTGTTTTGACCTGTCGGTCTTTGAACTGTTCTATACTTTATCAGAAGGAAAAACAGTTGCAATACTTGATAGCCCACTCGATATTAATGATCGCCTTCAAGATGCTACGTATGGTAAAATATTGCTCAATACGGTTCCCAGCGTGGTTGAAGGTTTGTTGTCTGAGAAGGCAAACCTGGCTTTTGTAAGCGTTCTGAATATGGCCGGAGAGCCTATTTCTCCTGGGATTATCTCTCAGCTTGACCTTACCGGGATTGAAGTACGCAATTTATACGGTCCGTCAGAAACGACCACATACAGTACCTGCCATCGCATTTTTAATAAAGGAAAAGTGTTGATCGGCAAACCTATATCCAATACACGGATCTATCTGCTGGATGGTCATCTGAACCCAATTGCTATTGGTGCGGTTGGGGAGATCTGTATTGGAGGAAAAGGCGTTGCCAGGGGCTACCTTAACAGGCCTGACCTGACGGCATCCCGATTTATCAGCAGTCCTTTCATTTCAGGTGATATTTTATACAAAACCGGTGATTACGGACGTTGGCTTTCAGATGGCACTATAGAATTTTTAGGGAGACAGGATGATCAGGTCAAGATCCGAGGCTACAGGATCGAGTTGGGTGAAATCGAAAAAGCCCTTACATGTTGTAAAGGGATTACGAGAGCGGTGGTTTTGGTTCGGGATCAAAATGCCGGTCTTGACAAAGAATTGGTTGCTTTTATAGTTTCAGACCACGAACCGGACATGGCTGCAATCAGGAACGAACTGGCTCTAACTTTACCATCATACATGCTGCCTTCGCGTTATATCGTTGTAGAAGAATTCCCACTGAATGCCAATGGAAAGACTGACAAAAAAGCCTTGCTTTCGCTGGATGTGAACACTACAGTGAGCAATGAGGCTCATATTAGCCCAAGAAATGAAACCGAAACAGAACTCGCCAAAATGTGGGCAGAGATCTTGTCGCTCGATGCAGACAGCATCAGCGTAAAAGACGATTTTTTTGCATTGGGCGGACATAGTTTAAAAGCAGTTCAGCTCATTTCAAGAATCAGGGAAAATCTGAATACAAATATCTCATTAGAAGATGTTTTTGAAAAAAGAGATATAGAAGCGCTGGGCAAGTATTTAGATCAAAATAAAGAAGCACTAATAGATGTGCCAATTGAACGAGTACAAAGAAGTGCTTATAAAATGAAAAAATAAAGCAGAAGTGCGCTCATTAGCAGTATATCTTCTGGCATAAAAATAAAGTTATGGATAATTCGTATGTATTTCCAATGTCTTCTGGACAAGAAAGGATGTGGATGCTCAATCAAATGAATGACAATATCACGATATATAACCTGCCTGTGGTCATAGATATAAAAGGACCGATTGACTTCCCTTTGCTGGAAAAATCTGTTATATTGTTGGTTCAACGGCATGAAATATTAAGAACAAGCTTCAATTTGATTGATAACAATCCGTCGCAGGTAGTATATGATGAAGGCCTTATTGCATTGACGTATACAGATCTGACCGGATCTACCTCACAAGTTAGGGAAAATCAATCCAGAGAGGCTGTTCACAAGCTTGTAAATGCTGCTTTTGATATAAAGGAAGGTCCGCTGTTGCGATTAAATTTGATAAAGAAAAAAGAAAACCATAACACATTGGTGATTGTAATGCACCATATCATTTCGGATAGCTTGTCACTGAGATTGCTTGTGGAAGAACTGATGTTTAATTATGAACAGCTGTTGAAAGATTCGGAATACCAAAGTGAAGAACTGCCAATCCAATATGCGGATTATACCATATGGCAAAATAAATGGCTTCAAAGCGATCAATATACAAAAGAGCTCAATTACTGGAAAAACAATCTGGAATCCCCTATAGAATACACAAACCTTCCAATAGACAAGCCGAGGCCCGCAATTCAAAGTTATAATGGCGCAGTTATAAAATTTGAAATTCCCCAAAACCTCTATAACCTCCTTGAAGTTGTAAGTAAAGAAAACAACGCGACGATCTTTATGACATTGTTTTCGGGATTTTCGATGTTGATCACGCAACTGTCCCGCCAAAACGAAATTGCGATTGGTACACCAATTATGAGTAGGCCAAGAAAAGAATTAGAAGGGTTAATAGGTTTTTTTGTTAATACATTGGTCATCAGGAGTGAAATAGTTAAAGGTCAAACCTATGCCGAATTTCTGAAAGAAACACGAGACGTTTTAATTGCTGCTTTTTCGAACAGCAATTTGCCGTTTGAAAAATTAATTGAAGTACTGAACCCTAAAAGGAATTTGAGCTTTTCACCTCTTTTTCAGGTAATGTTCAGTATGCATGATGAAAAATCATACCCTCTGAAAGCAGCAAATTTAGAGCTGACTATTTTAGATACGGAACAAAGCGCATCAAAATTTGATTTTACCCTGCACATAGAAAAAACAAATGGCGGGGCAACGGGAATCTTTGAATATAATACAGATTTGTTTGAATGCGAATCGATCAACCGGTATATTTCCAGATATATGGCGATTATTACTAAAATCGCTGAAAATCAGAATGAATTGGTTTCAAAAATGCTTGCTATTCCTAATGAAGAAAAAATTACTTTATTGGAATGGAATAGCACGCAGCTTGCATACGAATCCTCCGATACCATCATCAGTCAATTGGAGGAGCAAGTTAAAAGTACTCCTGATGCGATAGCATTAATTCATGAAAATGAGCAATACAGCTATTTTGAAATCAGCCAGGCAGCGCATCTCTTGGCCGGAAGACTTATTGAGACCGGCATAAATAAAGGTGATGTGGTAGGGCTTTTCATCGACAGAAGCATCGAGATGGTTATTGGGATTTTTGGAATATTGAAATCGGGGGCAACCTTTTTACCGCTGGATCCCAAGCATCCACAAGACCGGCTGGAGTATATGGTAACCAGTTCACAATTGAGCGCGGTGGTTGGCTTTGAAAAATATGAAAAAAGGATCGCCAGCTGGAAGAAGCCTGTGGTTTTTATAGACAGAATTATGTCTGAATCGTCTGAACCTGCTCATCTGGATCTGGTTATAAATCCAGAAGCAATAGCTTATATGATGTTTACTTCAGGAAGTACAGGTAAGCCTAAAGCGGTTTCTGTAAGACATAGAAATGTTGTTAACTTTTTTGCGGGAATGGATCAGGCAATAGGGAAAGAACCTGGAACATTCCTTGCACTCACAACATATACATTCGATATTTCCATTTTAGAGCTCATTTGGACGATAACCAGGGGCTTCAAAGTAATTATCCAGACAGAAATCAGGAATTCAAATATTTCCAGCAGGAACAAAGTCCTTGATTTCAGCCTCTTTTATTTTGCCAGTTCAGAGGACAGCGCGGCTGATGAAAAATACAAACTTTTATTGGATGGCGCGAAATATGGCGATGAAAACGGTTTTAATGCAGTCTGGGTCCCTGAAAGACATTTTCATGAGTTTGGTGGTATTTATCCAAATCCGTCTGTACTGGGAGCTGCTTTGGCAGTAATGACACAAAAAATTAATATCAGGGCAGGAAGCGTGGTATTTCCACTTCACAACCCGATCCGTATTGCCGAAGAATGGTCTGTAGTAGACAACCTTTCTAACGGAAGAGTAGGCATTGCGGCAGCATCGGGATGGCATGTCGATGATTTTGTATTCTATCCTAAAAACTATAACAACAGGCAGGAAGTAATGTACGACAGCCTGAATAAAGTCAGAAAATTGTGGCGAGGTGAATCTGTAGGTTTCATGAACGGAAATGAAAAACTTAAAGAAGTAAAGATTTACCCAGGCCCATTGCAAAAAGAGCTTCCTGTCTGGATCACCTCTGGCGGGAATATTGAAACCTTCCGGTCAGCAGGAAAGTTGGGGCTAAATATACTTACTCATTTACTAGGCAATACCATAGAAAATCTTTCTGAAAAAATTGATGCCTATAGAACCTCATTGAAGGAAAATGGCTTTGAGCCCGAATCCGGGAAAGTTTCAATTATGCTGCATACCTACATAGGCGAGGATATTGAAGAAGTGCACCGGGAAGTACGTATGCCCCTGATAAATTACTTAAAAAGCTCTGCAGGTCTCGTCCAGAAAATGTTCGAAAGCGAAATTTCAAATGGCGGAGAACTTTCAGAATCTGATATAGATGCTTTGCTGAACAATTCGTTTGAACGGTATGTTAAATCGGCAGGTCTTATTGGTACGAAAGAAAGCTGTACGGAAATACTTGATAAATTATATGCAATCGGAATTGATGAAATTGCCTGTCTGATCGATTTTGGGCTAGACTATTCATTAACAATGAAAAGCCTAGGCTTTATAAAAGAATTGAAAGATGAATACAATTCCAATCTTAAGAGTACTGTGGACTTTTCAATTCCTGAGCAGCTGGTGAAACATAATATCACACATTTTCAATGCACACCATCATTAATGCGTATGTTGAATGCCGATTTAAAGATTTATGAAAAAATGAAATCGGTAAAACGTATTCTATTGGGAGGAGAAAAACTGCCTTTGGATTTAGTAAAAGATGTGTACAGCCAGTTGCCTGATGTAGAAATTTTTAATATGTATGGACCAACTGAAACTACAATCTGGTCAACAGTATCAAAGGTAGACAGACAAACAGACAAGATTTTCATTGGCAAACCCATAGCAAATACCCAGATTCATATTTTAAGCGATGAAATGGAGGTTCTTCCGATTGGTGTTAAGGGCAGTATGTATATCGGAGGTGATGGTGTGTCAGCAGGCTATCTTTCAGATCACGAGCGGCATGCTAAATCCTTTGTAAAAAGCCCTTTTTCGGATGGGCTAATTTATAAAACTGGTGATATCGGACGTTATGCAAATAGCGGGAACATAGAAATATTTGGCCGTGAAGACGAACAAATAAAGATAAGAGGCTACAGAATTGAACTGGGCGAAATCGAAGCAGTAATAAATACCTGCGAAATTGTCCGGGAGGTAGGTATATATATAGATGACAGTAATAATAGCCCTGAGATCGTCGCCTGTATCTCTTTAAATAATACTCAGGGAGAAACGTACAGTGATCAAAAAGAAAACAAGGATTTACTTTCCCTGAATGATAAAAAAACGGTTTATAAATCATCCGGCAGGTCGTTATACCAATTGCCGAACGGCTTATCAGTAGATCATTACAATGCCCATACGACTAATTTAATGTATAAGGAAGTATTTATCGATAATGATTATATCAAGCATGGCATCATTTTAAATGAAGGCTCTTGTGTGATTGATGCAGGGTCTAACATCGGTTTGTTCAGCTTAATGATCCATTCAAGGTTTAAAAATATTAATATATTTGCATTTGAACCGATTCCGACGACATTCGAAAGGCTGCAAAACAACTTTGAAAATTACGGAATTAAAGGACGGGCCTACAACAAAGGTCTTTCCAGTAAAAATGAGACCGTCCAGTTTACGCATTATCCAAATATGTCTGGAATATCAGGAAGGTTTTCTAATACCGGCAGCGATATCATGGCGGCAAAGAATGTAGCCAAAAGCTATATGAATGATCATGATGACCAGTTCCTGCAAGAAATGGAACGGCTCATAGAAAATAGGTATGAAACCGAGAATTATTCTTGCGAGCTTACTACGATCTCTGACGTGATCAAAGAGAACAATCTGAAAAAAATAGACCTTTTGAAGATTGATGTTGAAAAAAGTGAATTGCTTGTACTAAAGGGAATTTCCGATGACGATTGGGATAAAATAGAGCAATTCGTACTAGAGGTTGATACCCGGGAACACAAAGAAGAAGTGATTCGTATTCTAGAAGCCAGAGGATATAATTTATTTGTTCATAACCTGGTTGAAGTAGATAAAAAAGAAGACAACCCGAATGATGTTTTTGCCTATATCATTTATGCGACAAAAAAGTCGGCAAAAGCTTTAGAAACTGTTGAACTTAGCATCCCAGAATCTTTATCTTTCATAAAAAAATATGTGAAAGACAAGCTTCCAGAGTACATGGTGCCAACACATTTTAAAGTTATAGATGAATTTAAGCTTAACACAAATGGTAAAATTGACCGTAATGCATTGAAAAACAGCAAAAGTAAGGTGACTACATTGCCTGAAAAGATAACCGCTGATGCTAGCCAACCAATGTCTGAAGTAATTTCAAATATCTGGAAAAGCTTGTTGCAGCTAGACACGATCGATCCAAATAAGAACTTTTTCGATCTTGGTGGGCACTCCTTGTTACTGATAAAAATGCAGGCAAGTATTGAAGAAATCCTCAACATTAAAATTTCGGTTATTGAATTATTCAAATATCCAACAATCGATTCCTTATCTCAATATCTGGGCTACGATAAACAGGAAAAATCGGAATATGACAGAGCAGCGTTGAGAAAAAACAGGCTTCAGGGTAAAAAAAACAGGGCCTAAAATACTAAAATTAAAAGATATGGATTCCGATAAATATATAAATGATATTGCAATAGTTGGGATGTCGCTTAGGTTTCCTGGTTCTAAAACCATAGATGAATTTTGGAAGAACCTATGTGATGCCAAAGAGTCAATTTCCGTTTTTTCTGATGAAGAGTTAAGGTCGAATGGCATTCCGGAAGCATTTCTCAATGATCCTAATTATGTAAAAGCGAATGGCGCATTAGAAGACATAGATATGTTTGACGGGAGTTTTTTCGGATACACTCCGGCCGAATCTAAAATACTTCCTCCCCAGTTCAGACTGTTCCTGGAATGTATATGGGAAGCGCTCGAAGACAGCGGAAACGTACCCAATAAATTTCCGGGAACCATTGGCCTGTATGCAGGATCAGGGATGAATTCCTACCTGATTCACAACATTCTTACCAACAAAGAAGAAACCGATGCAGCACTGGGCTTGCAATTGCGAATCTTTAATGATAAAGATTTTCTCCCTTTGCATGCCTCATATAAACTTGATTTAAAAGGCCCAAGCTTAAACATCCAGACTGCGTGTTCGACATCATTGGTCGCAGTGCATATGGCTTGTCAGAGTTTGTTAAACGGAGAATGCGATCTGGCTATGGCCGGAGGGGCTTCTGTAGATGCCATTCAAAAAACGGGCTACTTCTATGAAGAAGGATTCATTACTTCCAGAGATGGACATTGCAGGACATTTGATGAAGCAGCAAGCGGATCTGTGAGCGGGAACGGAGTCGGCGTTATTGCGCTTAAGCGGATGTCAGAAGCATTGGAAGATAAGGATCATATTTATGCGGTCATTAAAGGAAGCGCTATAAATAATGATGGGAACCACAAAATTGGCTTTACAGCGCCAAGTGTGGAAGGACAAGCGAAAGTAATTGCCGAAGCTATGTCTATGGCTGAAGTTGATGCAAGCCACTTAGGCTATATCGAGGCCCATGGAACGGCCACTTTGTTAGGGGATCCTATCGAGATAGCCGCTTTAAACCAGGCTTTTGCGAAATCTGGCAAGACTGGAAACTGTGCCATCGGTTCAATTAAACCAAATATTGGTCATGCCGATACTGCAGCAGGAATCGCGGGGCTTATTAAGGCAGCGCTTTGCTTAAAATATAAAATGATCCCTCCGACTTTACATTATAAAAAGGCCAATCCTAAAATAGATTTTAAGGATAATTTTTATGTAAATACAGAATTAAAAAAATGGGATTCTGAAAAAAAAAGGTATGCTGGAGTGAGCTCTTTTGGAATAGGAGGAACGAATGCCCACGTCGTTCTGTCGGAAGCACCTGAATTCATTTCCGAGGAACTTCAAGTGCCTGAGTTGTTTTTAATGTCTGCAAAAACAGAAACAGCATTGGCAAAAATGGGAGAAAATTTACTTGATAAAATAGCGCTTAACCGAGAAATGAAACTAGCAGATATTGCTTACACATTAAGGGAAGGTCGTGAATTTTTTGGTAAACGCAAGTTCTTTGTTTCTGATACGATTGAGGATTTTAAAAATAATTTAGGTCAATTTCACACTATTCCGGGGTATGAACTTTCAGACAATCATACCATAAAAAACATTTGTTTTATGTTTCCGGGCGGTGGTGCACATTATCAGGGAATGGGGAAGGACCTGTACAAAACAGAGCCTGTATTTAAAACTGTGGTTGATGAGTGCGCCCTGATCCTACTTGACGTATTAGAATTTGATATCAGAAACGAGCTTTCCTATTTTGATGATTCCGGTAATAAATCGCATTTCAATGATACCGCCTATTCTCTATCTGCTTTATTTGTTGTAGAGCTTGCGATGGCAAAATTGCTCGAAAGCAAGAATGTAAAGCCCACATATATGATCGGGCACAGTATGGGAGAATATGTAGCGGCGTGTTTATCGGGCGTATTTTCTCTTTCAGATGCGCTGAAAATTGTAGCCCTGAGAGGTAAATTATTCAACACTTTGCCTAAAGGTGCAATGTTGAGTGTCTTTTTATCAGAAAAGGAAATTGAAAAGTATTTAACAGTCAACCTCTCTGTAGCCGCAGTTAACAGCAACTCAATGACCGTTATATCGGGTAAAAAAGAAGAAATAATACAGCTGAAAAATGAACTTTCTGATCATGGGATTGAATGTAAAACCCTGCATATTGATGTAGCGGCGCATTCAAAATACGTAGACGCCATATTGGATTCTTTTAGGGAATATTTAAACAAATTGACATTAAATGCACCCGGAATTCCTTTTATTTCTAATCTTTCAGGTACTTGGATAACGTCTCAAGAAGCTACCGATCCAGAATATTGGGTAAAACATCTTCGCCAGACGGTACGATTTTCAAAAGGTATAGAAAATATACTTGCAAATAAAAACACGGCAATTATTGAAGTTGGTCCTGGGCGCTCATTAACGACTTTGTGCCTGGCGCAAGTTTCAAGAAGTGAAAAGCAGTTAATCATCGATTCGATGCCGGGCTATAAAGACACTATGTCGGATAGCAAAAAGATGTTGAGTGTTATCGGGAAGTTATGGGCAAATGGGTTTGAAATAGATGGAAGTATATTTAACGAAAGTCATAAAATACCATTGCCAACGTATCCTTTTGAAAGAAAGAGGCACTGGATTACTCCGTCGGTATTAAACGAATTTAATGAAAGCGGTACAAACAAGCTCCCGTTATCCAAAATCTTTTATTTGCCTTCATGGAAAAGGATTGAACTAGAAAACACGACAAACACTGAAACTGCATTTGACAATTGTGTTTTGATTTTTAAAAATGAAACTGATTTTGAAAATGAATTACTAAGCCAGATCAAAAAGACCAATTCTAAAATTATCGAAGTAACAAAAGGAGAAAAATTCCAACACAATGGAAACAGATTTACTATAGATATCCAAAGTCAAAACCATCACATCAGACTTGTTGAAATTTTAAATAGAGAAGACAAGCTTCCAACGCAAATTATCTATTCATTGCCATTGCAGAAAAAGTCTTTTACAACAAAAGACCATGAGATAGATCTTAACACTATTGACAGGGAAAGTTTCGAAAATTATTTCGGACTGCTATACCTATCGCAGGCAATACATAAATTGACGGCTGAAGATCGCATAAAAAACATACAGATCATCTGTGTTACCAATGAGCTACACAGCATTACCGGAGATGAGGAAATCGACCTTATTAATATACCTCTTCTGGGGGTTGTAAAAGTAATTCCACAGGAATTTACCAAAATTGATTGTATCAATATAGATTTATCAATTAGCAATAAAGAAAAATGGACATTTTTCATCAATACGATATTAAACAGCATTAATAGTAAAACCGAATCTCATAAAATCCGGGCTTTAAGAGGACGTTTCCAGTGGGTTCCTTCTTACGAAAATATTGAAATAAGTAAATCGATATTGGATGACCATACTCTAAATCCGGTCCGGGATTTGGGTGTATACATTATTGCTGGCGGATTAGGAGATATTGGGCTGGCTGTTTCAGCACAATTGGCAAAAAGTGCAAAAGCGATTAAATTGATATTGCTAAATCGTTCTTTATTTCCTTCGCGAGCTACTTGGGAAGGAATCATTCGTGAAGGAAAAGATACCGAAAGCATTCAAAAAATCCAGAAAATCAAAGCAATTGAAACCTTGGGGGCTGAGGTGATCCTGTTGCAAGCAAATGTTCTCGATGTAGAAAGTATTGAGAATATCAGAGAGAAAATCCTTGAAAAATATGGACAAATCAACGGAATTATTCAGGCTGTAGGACAGTATGAATCAAAAAACAACAGCGAAATATTTGGAGCTAAGGTAAAAGGGACCTTAATTCTCGACCATGTTTTTAAAAATATAGAACTAGAGATGTTCATTTTATTTTCATCCCTAAATTCGGTGATCCCGGTATATGGGCAGTCGGAATATGCGGCTTCGAGCTGCTTTTTGGATGGCTATGCAAATTATAGAAAAACGGTTCTTGGAAAGCCAACATTGGTCATCAATTGGGACCGCTGGCAAGGAATGGGCTCTGCTGCAAAAGTAGAAAAGACATTTAAAGAATTGACAGGTACCGAACTGGATGTCTCTCTTTCTGAACAAGAAGGTGTTGAAGCATTTGATAAAATGATAAGAACACAAAACACTCAGGTGTTGGTTTCCTGTTATGACTTGCAGAACAAAATAGAGATCAATAGAATGGGATTATCCCGGTTACTGCAGGACATAGAAATCAAGGATTCAATCGCAACGACTGAGAAACAGCTTGTTTATAAAGAGAACCTGGACGATTCATTAGAGGCAAAAATAGAACGTATTTGGAAAAATATCATTGGAATTGACACTATAGGTATTTACGAAAATTTTTTCGAAATAGGTGGGCATTCCTTAATGGCAGCCCGAATCATTTCACACATAAAAAAAGAGGTGAATGCTGAAATCTCACTGGTCGAATTCTTTAAAGAGCCCACCATCGCAAATCTCGTTTCTATAATTACGGAACAGAGAAACGAAAATAAAAAACCAATCCTTAAAATTGAAACGGTAAGTAGGGAAAAAAAATATTTCACGTTTGATGAGAACGGGGAAATAGAATAGCAAATAACAATCTTAATTAATAACCTTAAAAAATACATTTTTGTGAGCAAGCATGGTTTTATAGCTACTTTGAGTTATCAGCAAAAAGAATTGTGGATCGCCGAACAGTTTAAAGCAAGGACAAATACTTATGTGATATCGACTTCATATAAAATTGAAGGTAATGTCAATGTTTCCTGCTTGGAAAAAAGCATAAATAAGATCATACAAAGACATGAAATCCTAAGAACCGTTTTCATTAAGCAAAATGATGAACCTATTTTGTTTGTTGAAGATGAAAAAGAATTTTTCATTGATTACAAAAAGGCAGATGATATTGTAGATTGGAGTGAGGTGGAAAAGATCAATCAAATGATTTTTTCGCAGGAAGCCATTCCAATAGATATCATCAAAGGACCCTTGTTAAGGGTAACGCTTTTTAAAATTGCAGAAGAAAGTTTTTTGATGCTCATAGAGGTACATCATCTTATCTGCGATGGATGGTCCTTGAATATTTTCATGGAAGAGCTGTTCCATTTTTACAATCAGGAAGGTGAAGCCTCTAAAAAAGAACTTCCTGCATTAACAGTGCAGTATCCAGATTATACAGCATGGGAAGGCCAATATTTACAGCAGCATAACTTTGATGAAAATTTAGCTTACTGGAAGAATAAGTTGCAAACAGCGTCCAGAAGCATAGCTTTGCCTGTGGATTATCCACAGACACTGTACCAGACAAATGAAGGATCTGTTATATTTTTTGATTTTCCCCTAGAATTAAGCAAAAAAATAAAAAAGTATGCCACAGCACATGAAGTAAGCCTTTTTACAATGCTGTTTTCAGGATTCGGAATCTTATTGGCACGCTATAGTCAGCAGGATGATGTGCTCATCGGAACAACCATTGCCAATAGAAAACAATCGGAACTTGAAGATCTAATTGGATTTTTTGTGAATTTTGTTGCGTTAAGGCTGCAATTTGACAATACGATGACATTTTCAGATTTCTTGCTCGAGACAAAAAAAGAGGTCATTGAAGGTTTCTCTAATAGTCAGCTGCCTTTCAGCAAACTCATAAATGAGCTTCAGCTGCAGAAAGATGCCGCGCTTAATTCGTTTTTCCAAGTCATGTTTATTTTCCAGAATACCCCGAAGGTAGCCTCAAGGATCCATGAGCTTGAAATCACACCGTATAAGAATAACAACCTTACCGCAAAATATGATATTACTGTTGAAATGAGAGAATCTGGCGATCAGATATCGGGACTATTTCAATACAATACCAGCATATTTAAAAAAGAAACGATAGAAAGAATGATTGGTGCCTTTGCTGAAATATTTGAATCGGTCACCACAAATGAAACGATTCTGCTTAGCGAAATCAACTGTATCACGGCACAGGAGTTGGATGAATTGAAATACAGGCTGAATGATACCGATGTACTCTTAGAAAACTGCCCTTCACTTATGGCCCTTTTTGACGAAACGGTACAAAAAAATGGAGATAAGGAAGCATTGGTTTTTAACGGAAAAGTTGTTAAATACAGCGATTTGGATGATGCTTCAGATAGGTTTGCCTTTTTTTTGAAAACAAACCTTCATATCAATTATGGAGATCGTGTAGCGCTAAAAATGAAAAGAAGCGAACAATTGATTATTGCCATTTTAGGAATTTTAAAGCTTGGAGCTGCATATGTGCCACTTGATCCCGATTATCCGGAATTAGTTGTTAATGAAATGATTGTTGACAGCGCTGTAAAAACTGTAATTGATGATATAGTCTTTGATAGTTTTTATATGCAAATAGCTTCATTTCCAAGATATAAAAGACAATGGCAAGACAACGAAGACCAGGTCATCGCACTGCTGTATACCACAGGCTCAACCGGCAAATCTAAAGGCGTCATTATAAAAAATTCGAATCTGTACAACAGGCTTCACTGGATGTGGACCGTATTTCCATTTCAGGAAAAGGAAACCTGCGCAGTTAAAACTTCTTTTAGTTTTGTAGATCATATGTGGGAACTTTTCGGGCCGTTGCTTAAAGGTGTCAAAATTGTTATATTCGACTATCAGATGATTCTAAACATCCCTGAATTTATTGATCAGTTGATACATTACAGTATTACTAGGATTGTACTTGTGCCTTCCTTATTGGCAGAAATATTAAAATATAAGGACTTATGCCTTAAATTAACACAGCTAAAAGAATGGACAAGCAGCGGGGAGGTACTTCATCCGTATTTGGTCGAAAAGTTTTATAGCCTATTCCCACACAGTAGGTTACTCAATATTTACGGTTCAACAGAAGTCACAGCAGATGCCACATATTATGATACATCTGTAGATAAAAAAGGCGGAGGGAAAATACCAATAGGCAAACCAATATACAATACAAAAGTATTCATTTTGGATGATCAGGGCCAGTTGTTGCCAATTGGCGCTACAGGAGAAATTTGTATAAGCGGATCAGGAGTTACGGACGGCTATTTCAGGAATGATACGTTGAATGCATCAAAATTTTGTATAAGTGAAGCTTTGAGCGGCAAAAAGCTATATAAAACCGGAGATTTTGGAAGATGGCTTTTAGATGGAAATGTTGAGTATGCTGGCAGAAAAGACAATCAGGTGAAAATAATGGGAAATCGGATCGATCTAGTTGAGATAAAAACACAGCTGATGAAACTGCAGACAATTGAAGATGCTGTTGTAATCAGCAAAGAAACTGAAAATGGGCATAATACCTTAATTGCTTTTTTGTTATCTAAAGAAAAACTGGATGTAGAGCAAGTGCGTGCAGATCTTGGAGAACGGGTCAAAAACTACATGGTGCCATCCATTTTCATCCAACTTGATGAATTTCCGTTGATGCCAAATGGCAAAATTGACGAAAAATCGTTAAAAACAGCTGCTGTGGTCACTACAGCTGCTACTGAATCCTTTTTGTCGCCAACAAGTGAGATAGAGAAAAAATTAGTAGGTTTGTGGAGCGATATTCTGGATATTCCATCAGACAAAATTGGTGTATTGGACAATTTTTTTGAGCTTGGCGGCAATTCCATAAAGCTGCTGAACCTGGTTACCAAGCTGAAATTGAATTTTCAAAAAGATATTGATATCACGGATATTTTCAAATATATCAACATCAAAAGCCAAGCGCTTTTCCTGGCTGATAAAGAAAAGCAGCAAATCAGATCAGATCGGGAAATTGAATCTTCCCGTGACTTACTCATCGATACAATAGATAAGTTTTTAAATTAATGAATTTTATCAAAACACACATAAATGAATAAATATACTGGGTTGGAAATTGCCGTAATCGGTATGTCGATAAAATGCCCTGGGGCCAATAATATTACAGATTACTGGGAAAACCTGCTGGAGGGCAAAGAAAGTATAAAGCGTCTTACAAAAGAAGAGTTGCTGGAAAGGGGCGTGAGTGAAGAAAACATTGAAAGTCCCAATTACATCAATGCCTCTGGCGCTATGGATGATTATGAATCTTTCGATGCCAACTTTTTTAATTACCTGCATAACGAAGCCATACATCTCGATCCTCAAACCCGTCTGTTCCATGAAATTACCTGGGAAGCCTTAGAAGACGCGGGCTGCAATCCCGATGTTTATCCCGGAATGATAGGTATGTTTATAGGTGTCCCTTTAAATGCCATGTGGAAAGTACATTCGTCCTTGGCAAAAAATGATACAGGATTAAGCTCTTATTATATTGAAATTTTGAACAGTAAAGATAATCTTCCTATGCTGATTTCGAATAAGCTAAATCTTCAGGGCCCTTCTTTTTCACTGAATACGGCTTGTTCTTCATCGTTGGTTGCCATTCACCAGGCCTGCCGGGCTATACTTACTGGGGACTGCAGTGTGGCAGTTGCCGGAGGCATTACTTTGGATTCGAATGCCAAAGGCGGATATTATTATGAAGACGGACTTATTTTTTCTCCTGACGGACATTGCAGGCCTTTTGATACAGATGCCAACGGAACAATCTTTTCCGAAGGAGCAGGAGCTGTAGTATTGAAAAAATTATCCGAAGCAATAAAAGACAACGATCATATTTATGGGATCATTAAAGGATCGGCAATCAACAATGACGGAAACAGAAAGCTCGGTTACATGTCCCCAAGCATTGACGGCCAGATAGAATGTGCCAGAAAAGCCTTAATCATGTCCAAGGTCGAAAGCGATTCCATTTCCTATATTGAAGCACACGGAACCGGTACCAAGCTTGGCGATCCGGTAGAACTCAAAGCCCTGGAACAGGCATATAGGCTTCCTTCAGGAAAAAAGTGTGCCATCGGTTCGGTGAAGTCAAATATTGGGCACCTTGATGTGGCGTCAGGTGTGGCGGGAATGATCAAGGTTTTGCTTTCTTTAGACCAGAAGAAAATTCCTGCATCGATAAATTTCAAAAAAGGAAATGAGAATATTGATTTCAACAAATCCCCTTTTTATATCAATGACACGCTAAAAAACTGGAAGAAAACAGATGAAAATCCGTTAAGGGCAGCTATAAGTGCATTCGGGATCGGAGGGACTAATGCACACATCATCTTGGAAGAAGCGCAGGATAAAGCTGTTACTGATGTTGTTGCAGCCCCATTATTTGTCTTTTCGGCAAAAACAAAAAAATCTTTAGAAAGCTACATAGAGAAGTATATAAAATATTTATCCAAAGAAAATGATCCGGCAAATCTTTCTGACCTGGCATACAGCCTGGCTGTTGGCAGGAAAGATTTTGACTATAAACTATCGGTAACATGTTCTGATAAAAACGGGTTGATTGCGAGCCTGAATGAAGCCATAGCCAAAGATTTGATTTCCGAGCCTGCAAAAGACGAACATTCCGTCGTTTTCATGTTCTCAGGACAGGGGTCGCAATACAAGGCAATGGGCAAGGAAATGTATGACAATATTCCTTTTTTTAAGCTTTGGATTGACAAAGGGCTTGAAGTCCTGGAATCGATATCTGATGAAGATCTTAGACAATTTATCTTTCCGACGACGGAAACTAAAGGTTTTGAAGATACAAAATACGTACAGCCGCTGCTATTCGTTTTTGAATATGCCATTGCACAATATCTTATGCATTTGGGGATTACACCAAAATTCATGATTGGTCATAGCGTTGGAGAATATGTTGCTGCGGCATTAGCTGATGTTTTTTCTTATGAAGAAGGATTGATGCTCATGGTAGAACGTGGCAAATTGATGAGCGCACTGCCTAAAGGAGCGATGCTGAGTGTGGCACTGAGCCATGAGGCTGCTCAGGATTATTTAGAAGATGATCTTTCTATCGCTTCAATAAACAGCCCAGGTCAGGTAGTGATATCGGGGGATCTATCAAAAATTGAAGCATTATCTGAAGTGTTGGAAAGTAAAGGGATTACAAACATTAAGTTAAGGACTTCCCATGCTTTTCATTCGGCAATGATGGATCCAATCCTTGAAGATTTCAGACTGGTCTTGAAAAAAATCAATCTGAAAGAACCCAAAATGCCTTATGTATCAAATTTAACAGGGGCTTTGGTTCAGGCCGGGGAAGTGACTTCGGAAATCTATTGGTTGGATCATTTGAGGCATGCTGTACAGTTTTCAGAAGGAATTCGTACGCTTATGAATCTGAATGCAAACGTGTTTTTAGAACTTGGGCCGGGGAAAACACTGACCGCTCTTTTAAGGCAAAATACAGCAAGTGCAAAAGGGCTTTTGGCTGTAAATATGATCGCCACAAAGGATTATGACGCTGGTGCCAATTTTCATTTTACCGAAAAAATCGGGCAGCTTTGGACAAATGGACTGAAGATAAATTGGCCATCATATTATGCAGGAAAACACCATCGAAAGCTTCCGATGCCGACTTATGCTTTTGAAAAAACAAAATACCAGGTAGTTGTAGGAAATTTTGATTCGATCAAAGAAAATGGCTTCCAGAATGCCAAGCCGGAGAAAAAGGATATTTTAGATTCGTTTTACATTCCGTCTTGGAAAAAAACATACTTAGTTAAAAACGAGGATACACCTTTAAAAGGTTATAGTCTATTTTTTTCGGAAGAATGCGATT
This sequence comes from Chryseobacterium sp. JV558, assembly GCF_033712365.1. Taxonomy (NCBI): domain Bacteria; kingdom Pseudomonadati; phylum Bacteroidota; class Flavobacteriia; order Flavobacteriales; family Weeksellaceae; genus Chryseobacterium; species Chryseobacterium sp. JV558. The sequence continues at coordinate 3,223 of NZ_WJHU01000008.1, read as the reverse complement.
TTTCAGAGCAATTAAAAGATACATTTACAGAAAGACAATCTGACCTTTTAATTGTAAAGCGTGGAAATGCATTTTTAAGGATTTCAGAAAAATATTACGAAATCAATCCAAACGATCCCAACGATTACAAACAGTTGTTTGCGGATCTGGAAAAAAGGGAAATCGTTCCGGAATACATCCTTTACAATTGGAAAAGCAGGGAAAACATGACCTTCAGCGACAAGGTCAGCCTGGATGAAAATGTTTTAGGGTTTTATTGCATCCAAAATATACTGAAAGGTCTTATTGCAACCGACAGGTTAAAAAATAGCAAAATTATTTTATTGACAGAAGCCTTATACCAGGTTGTAAATACTGAGTATATCTCAACGGAACATGCCATTACAAGCGGATTACTTAAAGTTATCAGCCAGGAAATACCTTCGGTTTTTGCCTGTATTGTTGATATAGACCTGAATGAAAAGAAGCATTGGGCTACTTTATCTGAATTGATATATAATGAAGTAAAATACAACAATACCGATAAAACCGTAGCTCTGAGAAATAACGCCAGATGGGTTCAATATATAGAAGACATACAAATCAAGAAGCGGGAAAGTACAAAATTAAAAGAAAAAGGTGTATATCTTATTACCGGAGGTTTGGGACATATGGGGTACACTATTGCTAGTCATTTGCTGGAGCACTACAATGCGAACCTTATTCTTATCGGAAGGACAGCTTTGCCAGTTGAAAGCGAATGGACAGAAGCATTGTTAGAAAATAACTCCAAAGCATACCGCTTGAACCAGCTTCTGAAAAAGAGTAGCAATGTCGCTTATTTTTGTGCCGATATTAATAATCAAAGCAGATTTGAAACATGCATGGAAGCTGCTGAAGCTAAATTCGGTCCGGTGAATGGTGTCATTCATACGGCAGGAATATTACACAGTGACTATTTTATGCATTGTGACAAGATCGACATCGCAAAGGCACTAGAGCAAATTGCTCCGAAACTTCACGGTACCAAAACATTGTATTCATATTTTAAAGATAGGGATCTTGATTTTGCTTGGTTATCGTCAAGCCTGTCTTCTTTTTTAGGAGGAATGGGAATTGTTTCTTATTGTTCGGGCAATATTTTTATGGATACTTTTGTTACACAACAGGCAAAAGAAAGCCCGAATTGGATCAGCGTGAATTTAGATTACCTGAATTTTAATGATCAAAAAGAAAAAAAATCGATCAATAAGAATGAATTAATTGAAACGTTTGAAGCCAGCTTGGAATTAGACGGCATAAATCAGGTGATTGTAGCAAAAGGAAATATCCATGAAAGATTTAAAAAGTATGTTCTTGATAAATTAGAAATCGAATCGGATTCTGTGGAGGTTGAAAAGTCGAAAGTCAACAGGAATTCTATTACAAGTCACTATATTGAGCCGTCATCGGATACAGAGATCAGGCTTTTGGAGATCTGGAGCAGCTTCTTGAACATCAATAATATAGGAGTTGTAGACGATTTTTTCGAACTGGGGGGAGATTCATTAAAAGGAATGGGTTTGCTGAAACTGATTATGAATGAGTTTGGCGTTAAAATAAACCTTGTAGAACTTTTCGACAATCCGAGCATTAAAACTTTAGCCTTTAAAATTGACAAAGAACTTTCTGCAGCTCAAAAAGGTCAGAAAGGAGAAAAAAATATAATCATTTAACAGTTTCGAATTATTTGAACCACAATGGCAATATGATAGCATTTATTGAAAAGCTTAAAGAACAGAATATTCAGATTTCTCTGGAAGGAGGGGATTTGAAGGTTACTTATTTTGGAGATGATTTATCGGCTGGGCTGATTGAATCGATAAAGGCCATGAAGCCGCAGTTAATCCAGTATCTTATGGAAACAGATGCTAGTAAAAGCAAGAACATCCCAATTGCGCCACTACAAGAAGCATATCAGGTGTCTAACGCGCAAAGGCGAATGTTAGTTCTTTCTTCAAACAATAAGATGAATGTTGCATACAATATATCCTATGCCTATAAAGTGACGGGGAATTTAAATAGGGAATATCTTCAATTGGCCTGTGATGATTTGATCCAAAGACATGAAGTTTTAAGGACCATTTTTTTTGAAACAGAAATGGGCAGCTTTAACCAGAAAATCTTAGCGCCAAGTGATTGCAGGCTAAAACTGGTATATGAAGATTTCAGCGGCTATCCTGATAAATCAAAATCGATTTCTAATTATCTAAAAGAAAAATCTTTAAAGGAGTTTGATAAGCAAAAACCGTTCATAAAATTTTACTTGTTAAAACTGGAAGAAAACAGTTACGTATTAAATTATATTACCCATCATACAGTTTGCGACGGGTGGTCGATGATTATTTTAATGCGGGATCTTTTCTCTTTGTATATCAGCCGAACAAACAACATCGAATCAACGCTTCCTGTTTTGAGAATTCAATATAAGGATTTTGCAGTTTGGGAAGATAAAAAAATGAATGCCATTTCATTATCTGATGCAAGGAACTATTGGCTGAAGCAATTTTCTAATGAGGTTCCTATATTAGATCTACCTGTAGATAATCCTTATCCTGCCGTAAGATCTTATAAAGGAGGTTTGGTTCATAAAACAATTGACTTAAAACTGAGTGATGATTTCCGAGAGAGCCTTAACCATGACAAATCGACTTTATTTATGGGTTTTTTGGCGTTAACAAATATCCTGATTTATAAATATACTAATCAAAAAGATATTGTTATTGGTTCTCCTGTGTCGATAAGGGATCAAGCCGATTTGGAAAACCAGATCGGAGTTTACATCAATACGCTGCCCTTACGGGTCATTCTAGATGTTAACAAAGGCTTTAAAACGCTTCTTGATCAAGTAAAAGAACTTACACTTGAAGCCTATAAATATAAAGATTATCCTTTCGAACAATTGATAGAAGATCTGAAAATTAAAACCGATGCCAACAAAAATCCATTATTTAATGTAATGGCTGTAATGCAAAACAACGACATTAGAAACGAAGGCAAACTGATTCAGGATTCGAATGAGTTTAAGATCGAAACCTACAAGGATAAAGGGGCAGAATATGTAACAAGTAAATTGGATCTTGCCTTCTTTTTTACAGACAATCATGAAAAAGGCTTAGTTGTTGGCATTGAATACAACACGGATATCTATCACAGCTCTACCATTGAGCGTATGTGCCGCCATCTGGATGCTCTTTTAAGATCA
>NZ_WJHU01000007.1:0-163025 GCF_033712365.1 Chryseobacterium sp. JV558 | reverse complement strand
GTAAACCATAATATAGGAATATACATTGGGATAATGGCCAAAACTAGTCTTGGAATTTTATATATAACTTGGTCAACAGCTTCCTTCTTAAGTAGAACAACACTAATTATAAGTGGGATAAAACTTGCTATGACTAACATATAAATTCCGAAAGAGAATCTTTTTTGTAGTTCCGCAGAATTTTTTTCCTCTTGCTTCTTTTTAGTTGAAAAAGCAGAACTTAAACCTGCTGTCAACGCAGCTGGTAAAAGGCTTGAAATCTCTTTATTAATTTGTTCATATTTGGATTTATGACTTTGTTCAAAGTTTTTAAATTGACTTTCATATTCATCTTTAATGTTAGATATTCTATCCTCAGATTTCTTAATATTTTCTATAACTTCTCCATATCCATTTTCTAATCGATCTTTTAATCCTTCAACTCTTGTCTCTAGTCCTGTTTCATCCTCATGAATATATCCGAATACTTCTTGATAAAATTCCTCAATCTCTTTTCTTTTAGAATTAATTATAGACAAACCTGATTTAGATTTACTAACATTGGATTCAACTTCGTCTACAAAGTTTGTTATTTCTATAAGCTTTTCATCAAGTTCAGGGTATTCATCGAAGAACTCTGTTAGTTGATCAATTTTTTCTTTTAAAGATTCATAAGCCTCTACGTATTCATTATCAGTTTGTTCGGCTTTATCTTTAATAGCCTTAACATTTTCATTAGTAATTATTATATTTTCTAAGGTTCTATCTGCCTCTTGAAGCTTAGCGTTGATTTCTCCTACTTTTTCACTGGCCTCGATTAATCTTTGTTCACTTTTATTTCTAAATTCTGCTGTTCTTTTTGAATTTTCTGCTGCAAGTTTTGCTGAATCTGAACTACTTGCAATTATTTGATTCTTTAAACTCTTATTTTCATTTTCTAAAGAAGTTATTCTTTTCCAGATTTCAACTCTTTCTTTGTCAAGATATTGTATTTTCTTTTTGCTGTCATTATCATCAAAAAATCCCATGTTATGTTTATTAGTTTTTAATTATTAATATTCTTAAGATAAAAATTCAATAGCTATAAATATACAAAATGCTTAAAAGGAAAGCAAAGGAAACTAATCAACTAGAATGAGATTATATCAATTGTAAACTTTGCTTAAGATCTCATATAATATTGATATATTTTTAATAAACTTGTTCTAAATTTTATTTTAACTTTCAAAAATATATTTCTTTTTAGATATTATTTTACGGAAATCCGTAAAATGAAATCATTAAAAAGTCCATCATATTAAAATATGTGGACTTTTTACTTGAAAGTGAAAAATTTTGAATAAAGGAGCAACGAATGACAAGCGTTTTGAAAAAACGAGCAGTCTGAGGAAGTGACAACTGAAAAATTTATGTCAAGATAGATTATTCAGGAAATTATCAAGTTGACCTCTTGAACTTATTTGGATAAAGTTTCCATTTCTTATTTGTTTCTCAGGCTCTATAATATCTGTAGTAAAACTTGATTTATCGGTCAACGTTTCAACTTTACTTTGTATTTTATCTCAGTTAATCTTTAACTCTTTACAAACAACCCTCACTACACAAAGTCTACTTTGAGTCAATAATTAAAGTCTTAAAAAAAAATAGAAGAAACTAAAAAACAGTCTTAAAAAGACTGTTTTTATATTTTTTGATTCAAAATTTTTGAAAGCTGATAAAAGAAATTGTATTTATTTTCCGATACAAAAAGTAAATTATCTTGATACACAATTGTTTATGCTTTTTAAGGGACAATAGGGTAACAGAATCCTACAAACTAATAATATTTATTACAAAGGTAGTTATATTCTAAAAATACCTCAATAATAATTAAAAAATATTTTTCAAATCAATCTCAATGTCAGTAACATTATTTCACTATAATACGTTGTAACCATAGGGTTTTCCGCTAGTTCTATATTATGCCATCTTGAATAAATCCGGTGATCAATGATGAGTTCATTAAATTTAATTTATAGGATGTACTGCCTTTTCATTTTCAAAAATCCAATAATCTGAATCCGTCCAATTACCCGGATTTATTTGGTGATCATTGCTGCACTTACCAACGTATTCTGACCTTCGTTTTAGCTGTAAAAAAATCGTCATGTTAAAAAATAGTTGACCTTCCTTGTTATAATTTTTGAGTGATTTTAAACAAAACCTATAGATTAAGTAATATAAAACTATATCATTTTAATGAAAAAACCTACTTCTTCATCAATCAATACTCTTCTATCCAATCCTAAGTTCATTTCCTCACAAGCAGTTTCAGAAACCAGTGAACATGAAAAACAAGCAGATAGATTCAAATCAAGAATTCCTTGTCCATCAGATTCCCAACATAAAGGATCAGAAGAACAGTTTTCACATCTTTGGAGTCCTTTTTTTAAGATTTCTAATATCTTTTCAGGTTCTCCTTGGGATACCAGCCCACCCATACTTCCTTCAGAACCTTCTGCTGTAAAAATTAAGACACCAGACATTACCTTTTCAGGAGTATTAGATATATATAATCTTTCTTTTAAACTAGCTGTTGGATAACCACAAGAAAATTCAAGTTCTCTCATCATTATATGAGAAAATGAGTGGATTAAAAAATGCTTTATGCCATTGTTTTTTATTTTCTGCTTTATACCTGCTAATTGTTCTTTTCCATCAATTTCTTTATTTAAGAACTTGAAGAACCTTTCTTCTAGTTGCTGTGAATTATCTTCTATCCATTTATTAATTGTATCATCACTGAATTGAAAAAATAATCCTTCTCCATAAGTTTCATTTGCGGGAAGTACAAATAATTCTTCTTTTTTATTTGAGAAAATGTTTTGACCAACAGATGCCTCTTCAACAACCTTTTCACCTTTTGCATTTAGTCGAATTATTCTTTCTTTTGGTCTACTTCTTGTAAAATCTAATTGGATATTGGTTACTTTTAGTTCTTCAACTTGCTGTATTTTGGTGAAAAATGGTTTTAGTTCTGTTGGTAGTTGAATATCTTGAAAGCTAAGTCCTTTGTTTTCTTTAATATCCTGTATAAGCGAATTCTGAGAAAAGCACCTGTATTCCTCCCATCTATATTCTTCATGTCTATCACTAATTTCAAGAGTATTTGGCATATTCAAAAACTCTGATTCCAATTGTGTTTTAAAGACACTTTCATCATTAGGTCTAATATTGTTGTCAATTAAAAAATCACTGTAATCAAATTTTGAATTCCAATATTCTTCCCGGGTTATTGCTGTTCGTTCAAAATACTTATTATATTTCGTTTCAAGAAGGCTTATAGCATCGTTCAGTTCTTTTGATTTATTTTCCGCTAGGTGCATCGGAATAAATAAGCTTGAAAAACCATTAGCATAATACATATTATTAGCTGTCACTAATGAAACTTGCATTCTTTCACGGTCATTTTTCAACTCACCACCTATATAACATTTTTCATAGGGAACAGCATTTGGATTATCTAGTTCAATCTCCCAAGGCTTTTGTCCTTTACAATATGGTTGTAAACCATTTATACCTTCTAAATTTATCTTTGGTTTCTCTTTAGAGACGCCGGAACCTAATCCGCAACTTTTACATTCTATAAAAATGCTTCCATATCCTTCTGATTTGGTTTTACTTTCTGTCCAAATCAAGTTTGAATTACTACAACAAGGCTCAATATCGAATAAGTTCTTGCCAGTATCGTCTCTGTCTAATTGAAAAGTCTCTTTTAATGTTTTCCAATTTAGAAATTTAGACCAAGGTATATCGGATAAATGTCCATTTGGACAAATGAGAGTAAGATTGATTTGGTCAAGTTCTTTATATTCTCTATATGTTTCATCCTTTCCTTCTGAATTTTTAACAGATATAAATCTAATGAAATCAGTAGCATCTCTTGGAGGAGCAAAATCATTAATAGAAGGTGTACCACCATTCTTTCTACTTTCTTTCTCCCACAGCCCTTTCCATTCAGAGATTTCTTTTAATTCTCCTTTTCTATTTTTAAACCATTTTGGAAAATGTGTTCCAGTTATCATATAATCAAACTGTGCTCCTTTTGCATTTTCTCCAGATGCTTCCAACGCTGTTTTTATCGGATGATTTTTCCAATTTGGGGTATTGGATGATTCATTTAGGGACATATGCGGTATGCCTATGAGGCAAACTAAATTAATAAGGTCTTTTTCCGTTTTTATAAATTTTATAAATCTCTGATCATCAATAAATTCAAATCCTCGATTACACATTTCTGTCCTGCTAATTTCATAAACTTTTCTATCATCAGTATTATTAGTACGAACTAATCCTACTTTAGCGTTTGCCCACTTGATGAACTTCCATTTATTCATATCAGAAATCAATACATAAGATCCAACTTTTGTAGTGATTATTGAGCCCACACCTGAAGTAGAGGAAAGTAATTTATATTTACCAATCCCCTGATTATATTGATTTGATCTTAGTATCTTCATTTCAAATTGGATTAATTTTAATAGCAGCTTCCGGTTCAATAACTCTTAATGACATAGGTACTTGCCATTTTTTGCTATGGATAGTTCCTTCGTATTCATCAATGTCAACATACAGTTGTTCTTGTTTTCTTATCTGATTTGTCATATTCTTTTTATTATTAAATACTAAATCAGTTGTACTACTCAACCCATCATTTAATATTTTCCATTCATTAAAAGCCTCCTTAATCCATCCTTTAATTTGATCTATATTTTCTTGTTTTAATAGATTATTGATGAGCTTATTGAAATCAGAAAGTCTTTCCTTTCTTTTTTCAAAATATTTGACTAACTCGGAAACAATCGAAGAAAGCTCATCATCTTTAATGGACGAAATATTCATCGCAGCCTCTCTCTCAGTAAATCTCGGAAGAGTATGTCGGATTATTGTTGCCAAATACAACCCCATATATCTTTCAACCGATTTTTTTGTAAAGGGAGTAATAGATATTGGTTCGACATAGCTGTACATTTTTTCATGGAATTCAATAAACTTTTCATAATGTGACACATCTCTAGCTCTAAAAGGATGATGTACTGTAAGTACTAACCCGTAATCATTTCTTGCCACACGACTACTTGCCTGAATATACTCTGCTGTATTCCTGGGCATTGAATTCATAATAATCGTATTGAACCGTGACACATCAATACCTACAGATATCATATTAGTGGCAACGACAAATTCAGGAGGTATTTTTCCTTTTATGGTTTCTCCATTATGAATATTAGCAAATCTATTTTTAGCCACCCAATTTGTTTCTACTTTTTTTAGCTCATTTTTAACTTCTTCTCCGGATAACCTACCTGTCAACTCTGCATCGTGTATCGGACCATAAGTATAAAGGGCGTGCATTAGTTTTTGAGGACGGATTACCCTATTAAAAACCCTTCGGAGTTCTTTAAGAATATAAGTCTGTACCTGAGATTGTGTTTTTCCAACTTCTTTCAAACTATTAAAATAAGATATCGTTGTATGATAAAAGTTCATGGCCTTTTCAAACTCATTAGAATAGCAATCAAAATCAATGGGAGTATTTTCTGATAGTTCCTTCAGTTCAAAAATAGCACGATGTGTCATAATAATAGCTGACAATCTCATTTGCATCCAGATTTGTGTCCTTCCTGTAGGTAATATTCCTATGTATTTTCTTTTAGACAAATATTCCTCACTTATATTTTCAGCATTTGTAAATTTTCTACTATAAAAAGCGAAGAACGAGTCATCACATTCCACTCCGGGCTTTGGGAAGAGATTGACCTTTCTGTCGAACAATGCAGCTATTTGTATTTGTGTATTCCTTGTAGTTGCTGTTGATGAAATGATTTTGGGCCTTGTACCATCTTCCCGAATGCAAAGCTGATCAACTGCTGATTCGAATAATGCAACTGCTGAACCCAATGGTCCAAGTAATAAATGAAGCTCATCCTGGATTATCAAATCAGGAGGTAAATAACCATTCTGAGGTTTGCCCGCTTCCCAATTGCCTCTACCAAACAGACGTCTTGAGTCCGCACTTCTTCCATTTTCTTTTCCATTTACCTTGTGAGCCAATTGAGCAAACTTGTCTACGGTTCCAAATAATAATGTTGGGGGATGTTGATAAATAATCTCATCTGATAAGCATACGGGTATTGCACCCTGGTCATTAATTCTTGTAGTAATTCTTCTTTTAGGATACGAAAAAGAACATTTATTATTAACGCACTTCAAATGTACTTTATTAGCGAACCATTGATTTTCTCTGTTAGTAAGATTTTCTGAGTCTTCTTTATCTTCTCCTTCAATATTGCTCCCACACCAAGGACAATTCGAAAATGGTATTTTATTTGATCGATTATTTTTTAAATTTTCATATTCTTTAATTAGGTCTTCTGTTTTATTAGGTAGTGAATTGTCTCCTACCCATAAACCTATTGTAATTGGTTCTGCACCTAAATTGTATGAACCCCAGCGTCTTATTAGCTCCAATGCCATTATGACCAAAGTGGCTCTCTGAAATTGCTGCATGGTAAGAAGGCGTAGAGTATATCTCATTATAGATGCAACACCTCCACCATGTTCTTTATGAAGCTTTCTCCGATTTATAATTGTAAGTGTTATTAACCCTAGGTATGCTTCAGTTTTTCCTCCTCCGGTAGGGAACCAAACTAAATCTACCCATTCGTTTCTTTTTATCCAATTTTCATCAGTTTTAAGCTTAAAAATGCCATCAAGATTGAGTAGAATAAAGGCTAATTGGAATGCTCTCCATCCTGCTGATTCTGTTTTTGAAAATAATTTATCCTCCGTTCTTTTATAGAAATCAAGGTCAAAAACTTTAAAATCTTCTTTCTCAATCAACGCAATTACTTCTCCCTTTTTAACTTTTTCAGCGTGCCATAATTGCATAAACATAGCAGCATTCATTAAACGAAAAGTATCGAGGTTATCTTTATTATTTTCTCCTTGCAATAATTCCTCGATATTCTTTTTCATTCTCTTGTAGTCATCTTCACATTTGCCTAGCTCCTGATTCGCAATATCTTTTAGCCTGGATTGGTATTTTAGATCCTTTTTCTTATTCTCAATCCATTTTCCATAAGAGTCAACAAAGGCAAGCAATCCATCTACAATTTCTCCATTCTCTGCATCAGAAAGTACAGACAGCCATTTGAATTCCTGAAATTGTGAACTTTCTAAAAATAAAGGTGATTTATATTCTCCATCTTCATTTTGTACTGCCAACTTGCTTTTATCTCTTGGGATAGGATCAATATCGGGAGTTTTACATTCTGGAAGATATTCTGTTTCTATTTTATTTGTTGTTTTATCCCATTTGACAGAACATCCATGCCCAACTCCATAATCCTTGAACTGATCATAAATGAATCGAGTGGTGGTATCTTCATCATATTTGTTTGTTTCATCTGGAATATACTTATAATCTGAATATGGAACTAAAAACTCGCTTTCAACTGATACTTTAACACCAAAAAAAGATCTTTGATTTACAACTTCATTAAAGGTGGAATAATATCTACTGTCTTTTTTCTTGTCTAAATTGAATGCAGTACTTGTATTGATTAACTGAATTTTTATAAAAATTTTATTATCATCATTCCTTGAATCTCTGGTTATTTGAACATTCGCAGAAAGCGAGGCGTATTCATTTTGTTCCTCATTCAGATTAAACTTAAACAAATCTAATAGTCCGCTTTGTTCAATTTCTTTTTCATCAATTACGGTAATATTTTCATCTTGCTTTGGTCTGTTGTATAAAAATGATATTTTACTCTGAGATTTTTGAAAGTTAATATTTTTTAGTTTTATCACTCTTTTTATCGGAGTAGATTGCCATAGACCATATCCACCAGAATAAATATCTAAAATATTTCTTAAATGATCGGTAATATTTTCGATCAGCTCTATTTCCTGAGATATTTCGTAAAGCGTTTTTCTTTTTGCATCATCAACAATCGAAGTTTTTAACTCATAATATATAGTTGATTTTAGATTACTTAAATAACATTTTTCTTTGCTCAAAGATAGAGGAGGGCTCATTATCTCTTTAGCTTTATCAAAGAGTTTTTCTGCATATTCTTTTTGAATGTCGCGCAAAATATTCTTCAGATTAGAGATTTCTTCTGTCGTAATTTTTGATAATAAAATAAAATCATTTTGCTCTACAGTCGTAATAGCAAATTGAGATAATTTATGGATGCTTAAAAATTCTTCGAAATGGTTTTTATCAACCTCACATAGAAGGCCGTATTTTTTATTAAATAATCCTTCTTTATCTTGTTTAAGTTTTTTATAATATCTGAATGAAACTGCAAATGCTATTTCATTACTTTCTAAACATTTTTCGTCCAAACAACAGGTTAATCCCATCAATCTTGGAAACATTTGATTTAATTCTATTTCATTTTCTACGTCTTCGTAATCTAAACTGCTATCCTGAGAGTCTTTTTCTTCTACACCATCCTCTTCATCTGTTTGTTCATTATTGTCCAAAACGATTCCATCACTACATGTTCCACTTTTATCCTCGGGAAAAAGAATCCCTGTACTATAAATTGCTGCGGGCACAATCTCTAAAATTTCGGAATCATAGTTTATGTATGGTTCCGTGTTCAAATCTTTTTCCACCAATGAAGTATCTTCCAAATCAACATATTTATACCCGTTAATTCCTGGGCCCAATGTTTGCTCACGAATAAAGGTTTCCAAGGAATTTCTCTTCTGCAATATTTTATTCATTATTCGGTCTTTTTGAATTCTTCTATTTCTTTTAATGTAATCTCTGGTTTTATTAATTGGACCAAAGCAATTAAATTATCTGCAAGATATTGTTCGTCTATACCCAATTCATCTAAAGGATGTTTGCTTTTGTAGCTTCCAATATTTGCAATTATTATTTCATTCAGATTTATCTCATCATCAAAACAACCATCATTAAATAGGTTCTGTAAAAGCCAATTCATTCGTAAGGTACTTTGACGAGATGATTGCTTGGATATATTTTTTATTCGCTGTATGAGAAAAAAATATCCTCTTGGTATTTCAAGAAAATTACATAGTTCTATAAATACTTTTTTACTAAGAGGTGCTATTGAATCACTTTCAGGATTTAGCCAATTATTTTGAAAATGATTTAAAGAGACTATTTTAAGTCCTTTTCCCTCTAAATGTTTTTTCAGATTATCATATACAATTTCTTCACCCGATAGCTGCGCTTTCCGTTTTAATAAAATCTTCCAAAGTCTGCCTGTAGTCTCATTTTCAATGTTAAATTTTTTGCGGATAATATTTAATTCCTTTTCGTATTGATTTGTATCTATTATTTCTTCATATATGTTGATGTTTTCTTGAATTTCATCAAGATTATGAACATAGTATTTATTTTCATAATCTAACATATCAATAATGTATCCTATTTTTTCCACTCTAAAACACTTGCTATCTGTTGAGTATACAAAAAGATCTGAACTGCCAAATGTTTTTATTTTGGAATCTTTTAATTTCAATTTGATTGTTTCTCGATCTGTGTTTCCTGAATACTCTTGCTCTAGCTCCCATATTATACCGTCATCTTTTTGTGGAAGCAAATTATTGATAGAATCTTTTAATCTTTCCCAATGAAAATATTTTTTTCTGGCTGGATGTTCGGTAAGTTTATATAAATCTTGTGCAAGATTATATTTTGCCCATTGGTATCTATTGTAAAATAAAAATTTATGAAATATAGCTTCAACAGCAATAGACTTAGTAACTCTTGTTTCAATTAGGTTAGGATAAAAATAATATGGATTTTTTCCCTGATCCTGATACGATAAAATAAGAATATTCCCATCTTTAATATCCTTTAAAGCTGACCAGGAGATAAGCTTATTTGTTTCTTTAAAAAAAAGAGATGAGGATATGAGATTACATAGACTTTTTGAATTAAGAACTACACCATCAACTAAAAATATTGTTTCGGATTTTATTTTATCTGTTATAGATTGCTTTATGCCAGAGTTAATGATTAAATCTAACACTTTCTCCAATGCATCTTTTAAGATTACTAAATCCTCATTTCTCAAATCCAATAATCTTTGTTTTAGTTCGTCTGATATTAGGTTTGTATCTCGCTTTTCAGAAAATATTTCTTGCAGTATATAATCCTTTATCTTCTGACTAAAACACAAAGAATATAAGTTCATCATCTTGACAGATCTTAATTCATATAAATCCTGGAATTTTGTTTCAAGTACAAAGGCGTCCCAAAAATGAAATGTATCTACTCCAATAAATGAAACAAAGATGGATTTATCTGATTTGTTTCCTAGCGTGTAATCAATCTCAGATCGAATGATGGGATAACTATCCTCAGCAGCTACTTTAAACCTATTCTGTATTAAGTTTATTCTATCCTGTAAGTTTTGAGTAGAAGTACTTTTAGTACCGAAGGTTATGATTAAATATTTTTTTAATTTTATATCATAGTCATTAATGTCTTTTAAAGAGAAATACTGCATTTGCTTCTTTCTTTCAGAATCAAACAAGATTAAGCTTTCTAAATTATTGATAATACGTTCATCAATTTCATCTATTTGGTTTATTGTTAATTTTGTATTTAATAAATTGAATGTAAGATGAGTGCTTTGGTTTTCAATTTCTTGAGCATACGGTCTTGTTTCAAAGATATTGCTCAAGGAGCTTGCTAATCGAACTTGGCAATTAAATATAGTTTTACCTACTATCTGAATATTATCATCTAGTTCACTATAAAATTTTATCAAGGTTTGTATATTTCTTTTATCCTTTATCCAATTTTTATAAATTTTGTTTCCTTTTAGACCGCTTGCCCCATCTGGACAGGTAGAAAGGTTTCTTAGTTTTATTTGAAGATTTGTTTTTAATGATTTTAAGGTTTCTTCATTTTGAGAAGAAAGTGAACTTATATTACTACTTTCTTTAAAAAAACGTATTAAAAGATATTGAGCAATTATTAATAGTGAATCATCATTAAGATCATATTCAAAATGTAAATGGAGCGTTTTGGTTTCAGATATGTCTTCTGGGAATATCTCATTTAATAATAAATGGATATATTGAAGTAAAAGATAATTATTATTCTTTACCTCACTTTGAATTAGCTCAAAAATATCATCAAAATGAGAATCCTTTTCATTTTGAAAATGAAGTAAATGTTTATTGATATGTTTATCCAATAGGCTCATTACTTCACTATATTTATTTCAAAATTTAATATTGCACGAGTAATTCCCACAAATATTTCGTACTTGTTGAGATCTGATGGTTCAGAAATCACTATATAAATATTCTTTTTCTCTAACCCTTTGAATTTTAGTATTGAAGTATATCGAAGTTTATTTGCAGTATCCCTAATATTGAATTCGGATAACTCTTCGATATCTTTGATGATTAGTAATTCTCGCAGGTCTTCTTTTCCCTTATAGCTGCCTTTTAAAAAAGTTGACTCAATTAGAATAATACAATCATCACCTTTGAGAGATGAATCGGTTTCACGAATTGGTGTTAAAATATTTTTTACAATATGTTTTTTTACACTTTGTAAGTTTTCGTGGTATAAAACAGGTATATCTGGGTATGAACTCTTAAAATCTGTAGTATTGATTATTCCCGGACTATCTAATATCTCGGAGCTTAATTTTCTAATATTAGGATTTTGAGCGCTTCTTTTTATTTCATTTAATTTGAAATGAGAATAATATTCTGATATCAAATCGGCAAGTTCAGAAACATTCCTTCCACTGTTTGAATAGCTTTGATCAATATCATAAAGAATTAAGGAATTACCATTAATAAGTCCTTTTTTATGGTATCCAGAGAATGAATTTATAAATAAATCTAATCCTCTGTCAAATAAATCCTGTGCCTCATCTATGACTAAGAAATCATAAGGGATTAGCTCGTCAGCTAGCTCCAATTTTACAATTGTTTCTTTAACCAGGGTATAAAAATCATCTTCATTGAATGAACTAAGTGTGTGATAATCTATATCTGGATTTAATTTTTGAAAAAAGCGAAAAAATGTAGAAACCTCCACATTATCCAACATTCCTCTTTCATTTAGTAAGGATTTGGTATAATGCATTAGCAAATTGTTCCAACATAAATAAATTCCTCTCTTATCCTGTTGTTTGTCAATAAATGCCTTTGCAAGGGTTGTTTTTCCTGATCCGGGGGGGCCTTCGAGTAATATTCTTTGGTTTTTATAAAGTCCCTCCAGAATTTCTATATTTTGAACACCTAGCCATTCTAGCGTATTTATAGAATTATTGTGGTTTCTATCTCCTATTTTAGGACTAAGGATTTTTTTTATCGTAGCATATTCTTTTTGTGAAAGGTCATCATAATTTCTAAAGTGCCTTTTATGTTTGTTTTTTGAGTATGTAATTGCATTTAAAAGAAACTTTTCAATCGATTGATCAAAATTACATGCATTATGTGCTGTCCAAAGTAGATTTGAGTCTATTAATTTTGATTCGAAAGGATAGTCAACATGAGGAAAGGCAACAACTTCACAAAAGAAACAACTCTTTAAATTATTGAGTATATTGTCCTTCAATGTGAATTTATATCCTTCTACCTGTTTAAATGGATTCTGTGTCATTGGAGTATCAAAGTTCTTCCCATAATAGAACTTATTTAACATCGTAGAGACAGGTCCTCCTTTTACTTCCAATACAATTAATCCGTGTTTAGAAAGTATCACAAAATCAATCTGAGAACTTGTTTTTTTGTAGTAATTAAATTGGTCTGAATGTTCAGGTAATTTGAGATCATGCCAAACATCCCATTCCAATTCACTTTTACTTAAATCACTCCATAATTTTCTATAGATATTTATCTCTCCATGAAGAGGACTTCCATCTTCTTTGACAAGAATGGTTTCTAAAGCATCTATCGGGTTATTAGGATGAAAGTGAACTGGCATAATTTGAAATTTATACTAAATCTATTTCGTTTGTAAGTGAAGCTATTTTATTCACTCCATATAAGGCTAAAATTTGTTTTACAGGTACGTTATCTTTGAATTTGAATATTGT
Organism: Chryseobacterium sp. JV558; assembly: GCF_033712365.1. Classification (NCBI taxonomy): domain Bacteria; kingdom Pseudomonadati; phylum Bacteroidota; class Flavobacteriia; order Flavobacteriales; family Weeksellaceae; genus Chryseobacterium; species Chryseobacterium sp. JV558. The sequence goes on along the minus strand of NZ_WJHU01000007.1, from coordinate 149,946 downwards.
ATTTGATTGATCTTGATTATATATCTTATCATCTATTCCAATATCATTAATTATTTTTTTGAGGTCATCCATCAGCTGGGTAGGTTCTCTTTTTCCATTCTCACATTTTTGTTGTTCGTACATTTTTTGCATTAGTGATGAATGAGCAATTTTCTCTGAAAAACCATTGTTTATAATTTTAATAAATAATTCTCCCTCTTTTACTTCTTTTCTTATAATGTCTTCGAGCTTCAGATAGAAATTGTCGTTAATCTCTTGATGTTTAAATTTGGCTCCAGTCCCATATTGAATTGATGTCAGCCATTTACCATTAGTTTTTTTATTTGATGAAATATCAAAATTGGAAAGTGTAACGGTTAGATTTCCATCTTTAATTGGGTGTCTTCTGTATTTTGAATCTTTAGTCCTTTTTGGTGGATTTGTAAAAGCACCTTCCTTGAAAGTATTTAAATTTATAATTCCTTCTAATTTGATTTCTTTTTCCAGAGCCCATGTGGAAGGAATTGAATAGCTATATTGTTTTAAAACTTCAATAGCTAAAGCTCTGCTTATAGATGGACATACTGCATTTCCAACCTGTCGCCATTTCGCATATAAATTTCCCGTAAACTGATAGGTTATTGGAAACCCCATTATAGACGCAATCTCCCTAACTGTTGGAGATCTATATTCACCATCTCCTTTACGAGCATAGTCAGATTTATATATTAACCCTTCTCTAGATGTTCCACTCTTAATTGCTGTTACTGTCCTACTGGGTTTTTCTAGATTTTCAGGGAAAGCCATTTTACCCATACAATGGTGATTCGTTTTCAGCTCTTTAGACTGACGCCATTCACACTCATAAAGACCGCTATCATAAAAGTGATCTGTTAACTCTGACTTTTTTATTTTTATGTCAGGATATATGGGATCAATAATCTCTCCTTGGATTATTTCCTGAGTAGGAGAAGGAAACTTATTAATTAATTGTCCAAGAGTATTCCATGGCTTTAAATCTTCACCTTTTTCTTCATGTGTTGTTTTAGGAGTTATAAATGCTTTTTTAGAAATGATTTCTCCTGAGACCGATCTTTTTCTTGCTTGATATGAACCATAGTCGGCTGAATTCATGATAATTGTATTTGAGAATACTCTTAATGCTTCACTTTTGGGAGATTTGCCGATTGTAATTGCCCATTCACCAAGATTTAAATCCTTAAAAGTGTAAATTTCCTGTAAATGTTTTTTTGAATTAACAACATTCTCCATAAACCACCCTTTAAGAATTGAATCGGGCTGATGCTTTTTTACTGCTACAATTCTTAAAAATGTCTTTATGAGGCGTAATCCTAGTTTCTTATCAGCTTTCCCTGATTTATTTGAATTTGAAAAGCTAACACAAGGGGGGCTACCCAATATTATTGAAGTATCAGGTATTTCTTGAATTTCTTCAATTGAATACTCGAAGTCAAGTATGTTTTTTACTTTACATTGTAAGTTAAAATTATGGTTATATGTCTCAATTGCTGGATTCCAATTGTCATACCCTTTAAGAATAGTATAACCGACTTGCCTGAAACCTTCGGAAAACCCGCCTGCTCCGCAGAAAAAATCTACTACTGTTAATAATTGGTTGCTTTTTTCTAGTTCTTTCACTCTTTCAACTGATATTATTTCATGTTTGATTATAATTATATAGAAGAATATTGTACAGTTTTAAAACTTCTTCATTATTTCTGATTTTATTAATCACACAAATATGATAAATTTTTTAGCTGAAATATGTCATAATTACCAAAATAATCATGTACCGAGCTAGCAAAAAGTACTTTTCATCTAATTGATTCTAAACTTAGTAAAAATAAATTAATTTATCTATCTAATGTTACGGTTTTCCGTACTCTCACTTTTTAATTTTTTGAATCAGATGTAAAGTCATTACTATAAAGCAATTCTGCTTTTTAATTATTATCATAGTAATTTATATCCAATATATAGTTTCCCAATTTTTTAATGTCAAAATATAAATTGAATAGCTCTCAGCTTGCAATATATTCCTTTCCAAGAGTAATCCTGTTATTTTATTAATTGTTACTGAAATTCAATTTAATTTTTTCTGAAGCCTCTTTTGTCAATTCATCTACAATCCTCACGTAAACTTCTGTGGTTTTAACATCTTTATGACCTAATAATTTTGATACCGTGTAGATATCCGTACCTGATGTTAGCTGCAACGTTGCGAATGTATGACGAAAACCATGGAATGTAAAATGCTTTTTCATTCCTGCATTGTTAAGCCATCCAGGAAGAAATTTAACTACGATATTGTATTTTAGACCTTCAAAAACTTTTGCAGCATCTTCGCCACGAGGTCCCAATAAATCGAGTGTATCATCGGATACGGGATAATATTCCGCCTTTCCGGTTTTATTCTGCTTATATAGAATATAATAACTTCCTGATGTTCCCTGTATATCGCCCCACTTTAGACTTTCAATATCGCAAAAACGCAGACCGGTTAGTGCAGAAAATAGGCCTGCTTTCTTAACAATAGGGGAGCTACATTCAGAATCTGCCATTCTTTGTAATTCATCTTTAAAAAGATAAGGCCTATGCGTATCATCTACTTTGATATTATGAATAAAATTTCCCAGATCTATTGAAATATATTTGTTTCTATAGGCTTTTTTAAGAACGGATTTAAATCTTGAAAAATAAGTGGCAGCAGTACTTTTTTGAATCTTTATTTTTGAACGTCCAACTGCAGGAGAGGATAATAGGTATTTTTTATAGCTCTCACAGAAGGCTTCATTAAGGTGTTTAAATAAAAAGACTTCACCTGCAAACTTTTTAAAATATGCAACAGCCATACTCCAATGCATTGCCCCTGATTTGCTATCGACTTCTGCCTGGAAAAAATCAATAAAGTTGGAGTTGAATTTTGTCTTATTCAAAAAACCATAGTCAGTACTGTGAACATCAATTTGTCGTTGAAGACGTACACGTTCAGCAAACGAGTTAATTTCTTCATTATGGAGTTTTTCAGCTTCAGATTTTGGGCTGTTATAGATGAACATTTTAAGATAAAGTTTTCTAAGCAGCTTTCCTGTTGTTTCACTCTGTATAGGAGGATAAATTTCTAAATACAGACTTTGTCTTCCTTTGCTTATCGGTTTATACCGTAATGTTACTTTGGTCATGATATCGGTATTAAGGGTGAAATTCAATTGTATATTGTCAAATTGGCTCATAGCCACAGCTATTGAAGTCCTCTAAAATATTATGAAGTCAATCTTCTGGTGTTTGATGATTGATTCTAATAAATTAGTGCTAAATCAAGTAATTTGATTCTTGTTTTTCTTACAGATAGGTTGATGGCTTTTAAACGGCCGGTATTGATTAAGAAATACACCATTTTCGCACTGCATTTCAATATTGCAGAAGCCTCTTTTACAGTTAGATATACGGGATTGTTTATAGGCTGATACTGCCGCTCTTCAAAACTTCGTATTGCTTGCTTAGCATAACTAATTTTTAGATTTCTTTGTTCAAGTTTATAGGCTTTTTTATTACAGGTATGACTGCAATATCTGGTAACTGTAGTTTTGGCAATAAAATTTGTACCACAATATTGGCAGACTTTTTCAATTCTGATGTTTGAGCTCATGATCAGATTTTTTAAGTCTTGAAGAATACTTATTTAGGCCGAAGGCTACAATAATGGCACTGAGTTGTCATTATACCCCTTTATTAAGGGTCATTACATATAAACGAATACAAAATTCATCCCAAAAGACAACCTAATCTAATATAAAATATTTGAACATTATTTCTTCTGTTTGTTCAGATTGTTTTTAAAATTTGACTTTAATTTTTATAAATCATCAAGCTTTGGACGTCAAAAATTAATAATTTCTCCAAATTAAGGGTAGATATAATCCAATAATCTTTTTTATGAGTAAATTAATGACCATTAGAGGATATAAGACCCTGAAGCTCTATAGCAATTTTATTTTTAGTTTACTTAAATTTTGTGTTTTTAATGCCAAAGGGGCAAGAAAAGGGGCAAAAATTGTAGCACCAGAACGTATAAAATCACATAAACAACACTAAATCAACAGGTTATAAAAAATAGTCTTAAAAAAACAAACAACTGTATATCAACGATTTACAAATTCTACTTTCCGATACAAAACTTAGAAAAAATATTCCCCAGCACCTCATCATTTGTAACCTCTCCGGAAATTTCTCCAAGATGTTCTAATGCATTTCTAAGCTCATAAGCAAGCAATTCTGTAGAAATCTGGAAAACGATGGCTTCTTTTACTTTGTGAACAGCATCCAGAGATTTTCGCAGTGCTTCAAAATGACGTTGGTTGGTGATCACAACGTTGTTTTCTTCAGATTTTAAATGCTCAACATAGGATGAAAGTTCATTTTTTAGATCCTGAATATTTTGATTTTCAACGGCTGATATTTTAATGAAATCAAATTCGTGAGAAAGGGCATTTCTAAAGATGTTTTCTACTGTTTCGTATTTGGTAGGAGTCACTTCATCAATTTTTGTTGCACAGATAATCAGTTTCAGATCTTCTCTCAACAGTGACTGAATCATTTCAATATCCTCTGAAAAATCTTCAGTAGCAGCATCAGCCAGATATACAAGGATGTTGGCATTTTCTACCTTTTCTTTTGCTTTTTTTACCCCAATCGCTTCAATTTCATTCACCGTTTCGCGAAGTCCCGCCGTATCAATCAGTCGGAAGGCGTGTCCTTTAATATGAAGAATTTCCTCAATCGTATCTCTGGTGGTTCCGGCAATATTACTTACAATCGCTCTTTCTTCCTTCAAAAGAGAGTTCAGTAGGGTAGACTTTCCAGCATTGGGCTTTCCGATGATAGCAACAGCTGTTCCGTTTTTAATGGCATTTCCGTATTGGAAGCTTTCAATAAGAGAATTTAATTTTAATTCAATTTTATCCAATAATCCGTTCAGGGCTGTTCGGTCTGCAAATTCTACATCTTCTTCAGCAAAATCCAGCTCCAGCTCAATCAGGGAAACAAAATTCAGAAGATCAGTTCTTAATAGAGAGATTTCATTGGTAATTCCTCCTTTCAATTGATTGATGGCTACCTTTCTGGAGGCTTCGTTATCAGAAGCGATTACATCAGCAATTGCTTCCGCCTGGGAAAGGTCAATTCTTCCGTTGATAAAGGCGCGGAGTGTAAATTCTCCTGCTTTCGCCATTCTCGCTCCGTTTTTAATCAGGGTTTCAAGAATACGTTTTCCGATATGCGGGGAACCGTGAAAAGCAATCTCCACAGAATTTTCAGTGGTGAAACTTTTCGGTGCCAGAAAGATAGAAAGCATTACTTCATCAATAGCTTCCTCCTCATCCATAAAATAACCGTAATGAATGGTATGAGATTTCTGTTTTTCCAGATTTTTCCCCGGAAAACTTTTCTGAACTACAGATAAAGCTTCATTTCCTGAAACCCGGATGATGCCTAAAGCACCTATTCCATTGGCAGTAGCCAGTGCACATATCGTATCGTTATTCATGCTGCAAATTTACGTTTTTTAATATGAATTTTCGCTGAGATCTGCTATTCAGATTATCTATTGTTGTATTCAGATGAAAAATAAGGAAGAGTGTATCAGGATAAACTTTACTATGTTTTTGACCATTTTGTGATTGAGAATAAGAATGCTGTATGAAAAAACGCAGGATTCCTTTATTAAACATTATATAATTGGATAAGAAAAAGAATATTTAAACTCTTAAATCATCTCTTAATTGTTAGTAGCTTTTAAAAGAGTACAGTAGGTTGTAATGTAGTATTTTATAAATGTTTTTAATCAAATTATTAAATACGGATTCTAATGAGAGCTTGTAATAAGATGAAAAGTTAAACACCTGTTTGGTATGTTAATTGTTTCTTAGTCCGTCGATGATGTTGAAAATTTAAATATTTTTCAATTAAACGATAATAATCTGTTAAAATATTATAAATGTACGTGAATAAATTATTTTTTTTAAATATTAATAAAAAAGTCATTTTTTTATTAATGCTTGTTTTCAGCGCTTTAGCCTATGCTCAGTGTATTCCTTATACAGGACAGGCGATGACGAGTGGAAATACCTATTGTCTTAACGGCAATATCAATGTAAGTACGAATATCAGTATCCCGAATGGAGCAACACTTATCATTCAATCCGGTCAGCTTCAATCTAACAGTATTCAGGTGGATGGAGTGCTGGAAATTGGTAATGGAGCCAGTGTTAAATCTACAGGAACAGTGAAAGTAGGAACTTTCGGATCTCAGAAAAATTCAAAAATCAGACTGGGAACCAAGTCATTTTTATCATTGGTAGGGTCGGTTATTCAGGAAGATCCTTCTTTTGGTGGATTTTACCCCGGATCAACTTCGGTTATTGAAATGGGAACCAATAGTGTTGTAGAAATATGCGGAACATTTACCCAACAGTCTAAAACGTATCCTTCAGTTGAATATATTGGAATTCCTACCGGAAAAGCTTACTGTATTGCAAAAGCAGACGTAAGTGGAGGTGGAGAAGCTTCCATTATTAGTGATGACAGCCAGATTGTAACAATTGCTATGGGATCTGTTACAGGATTAGGCATGGGGAATTCAAGCTTCTGTGGTCCTAATGCAACAAAAGCGATGTGTCCGGGTCTTTGGCCTGAAGGATTATCCGAAGATAAGTCAAGTTGTGGAAATGCTCCTGTCATTATTGATGAGATCGATGGATTTTGTACAAAACCGGGAATTTCAGGTACACCCGATAGTTTTACCAAATTCGGAATTACAGTACAGGAGAAAAACAATGCCTGGCCGGAAAACATACCTAATGGATTTTTAGCGATGGAATCAAAAAATAAAGGTTTTGTAATGACGAGAGTTCAGCATGTAAGCCAGACGCCACAGCCTGGTGATGCCATTGCCGATCCGAAAGAAGGAATGCTTTTATACGATATCAAGGACAAATGTGTAAAACTTTACAATGGTACCGAATGGAAATGTGTACAAAAAAGCTGTAATGATTAATCTAACTGATAAGAATATGAAAAGTATAAGAAATATAAGTATAATCGCTGCCCTGATCGTTTTTAATTCATCTTTTGCTCAGGTAGCAATTGGAAAGCAGACAGTGGATGGAAAAAGTACTGTATTGGATTTTGATAACGTTTCCGGAAATACAAAAGGTTTGATTCTTCCTGCAACATCCGGGCTTCCTGCCGGGACTCTGGTGAACGGAACATTGATCTTTGATCTCACAGATAATAAAGTAAAAGTCTATGAAAATGATACCTGGAAATCTTTATCCGATGCAGGGAACTCAAGTGCGGTTGTTGTTAATAATTCTGTAGAATCAGGGAAAGGAGTAATTATGGGAGAGGCATCAAGTACTGCTGATGGCGTATTGGTCCTTGAATCTCAGGATAAAGCAATGATTCTTCCGAAAGTAGCTACACCACATCTTAGTGTAAAAAATCCCTATCCCGGTATGATCTGCTATGATACAACCAGTAAGACTTTGGCGATATTTGACGGATCAGTCTGGAATTACTGGAAATAAATGATGAGAAATTAATCCGGAATATTCTGGTTTACAATATAAAAGCAGTTGTGTGTTTTCATACAGCTGATTTTTATTTTGTCTTAAACAATCTGGGCACTTTCCTTAATGCTGTTCATTACAAAAATACTCTTGGTCTGGCCAATTCCTTCAATCTCTGATAATTTGCTCACAAAAAACTCATGGAATTCATCCATATTGGGAGCAAGAATCTTCAGCATAAAATCAAAATCTCCGCTGATGTTATAAAATTCCACAACTTCTTTCAGTTTGCTAACTTCCTCAATGAATTTTCCTGCCGTTTTTTTATTGTGAACACTCAACGCGATCATACAGATCACCATCATTCCCTTATTGACTTTTTTACGGTCTACAACAGCCGTGTATTCTTTAATAATTCCCTGTTTTTCCATACGCTTGATGCGCTCGTGGGTAGGGGTGGGGCTCAGATTGATCCTTGCCGAAATGTCACGCACGCTCATCTTGGCATCTTTCTGAAGAAGGCGAAGGATTGATAAGTCTTTTTCGTCAGGGATATAATTTTCAGTTGCCATTTTGTTCTGTTTTTATGGATTGTTGTTTGATGTAACAGTAATTTTGTTCTTTTATGTGTGTTTTATTTTTAATATCGTTCCAAATTTAAGGTTAAATTTTCAAATACGTTCTGTAAATTTTAATTTTGCAGGAAATTTGAATATATGGATACAAGGAAAAATGTAATATTAATTTTAGCATCGGTGGGAACATTTGTGGAGGCTTTGGATATTGCCATTATTAATTTAACAATTCCTTCTATTCAGCAGCAGTTCCAGATTGGAGCAGAGACGGTTCAGTGGCTGCAGACGCTGTATGTATTGTTCTTTGGAGGATTTCTGATCATTGGCGGAAAGCTTTCAGATCAGATCGGAAGAAAGAAAATGTTTTTACTCGGAGCGTTGATTTTTATGCTCACTTCGCTGGGGGCAGGATTATCCCAAAACTTTGAAGTGCTGGCTATTTTCCGTGCTTTACAGGGGCTGGGGGCTGCATTGGTGATGCCGTCAGCGTTATCTATTGTGACCAATACCTTCAGAGGTGAACAGGAGAGAAATCATGCTATCGGAATTTTCAGTTCATTCGCTGCGATCGGTTCAGGAAGCGGCCTTTCAGTAGGAGGAATTATCAGTACATACCTGAGCTGGCACTGGGTTTTCCTGATCAATGTTCCTATACTTTTAATAACATTGGTGCTTTCTTACTATTATCTGCCTGCAGATGAGAAAAATGAAACTGCACAGAAAACAGATATGGTTTCCGGGATATTGATGGTGCTGGGACTTTTAAGTCTTACTTATGGTACACACGAATTGGTTCATATTAAAGAACAATCTTTCCTGGTTATAGGTTCTTTAGTTCTGGCAGTATTGCTGCTGGTTATGGTGTATTACCGATTGAAATCTGTTGCTGAGCCCCTGGTTGATTTAAAGTTAGTCAAACACAAATCTTTAGTGATCTCCAATGCCGTATTCTTTACGTTGGGTGCATTTTTTATCGGGTTTTTATTCCTGATTTCATTGATGCTTCAGAAAGATATGGGCTACAGCGCTGCTTCTGCGGGATTAATGCTTGTACCGTTCAGTATCATATCTGCTTTGACGGCTAAATTTATTCTACCTCATATATCAAAACGCCTGAGCTCTTCTCAAATGGGAGTTTTAGGATGGCTATTTATGCTGATAGGAGGATTGTCACTGTTGATCTCCGTTTATACCGGACACCCGTTAGCTGTAGTTTTATTGGGAGCAGCATGCATTTCAGGAGTAGGAATGACATTCTGTTTTACCGCGCTTTCAGTAATGGGAATCCAGGATGTTGAACCTTCCCATTACGGATTGGCATCAAGTTTGAGCTCTACAAGTTACTTTTTGGGAGCCGGGATTGGATTGTCATTCATGACTTTAATGAGCCAGATCTTTCCTTCGGAGTTTTCAGTAGGAAGTCTGAATCTGATTATTTTAATCGGTTATGCTCTTTTGGCGCTTGGAATGTTGTTTTATTTTATATTGAAAAGCATAAAAGTAAAACAGGCAGAAGTAGCCGTTTCATAATAAGGATTTAAAAATATACAAACTATATGACGAAGAATCGGTGCTTAGGTATCGGTTCTTTTTTTGTCTTTACGCTTCACTTCATTACCTTTGTTCTTTTACGATACATCATGAAAATACAGGTCATCAGCGATCTTCACCGGGAATTTGGGAGTACGGAATTATGTTTTGATCATTCTGATATTGTTATTTTGGCAGGTGATGTCAATTTGGGAACCAAAGGAATCGAATGGATTAAAGAAATAATTCCCGATAAACCTGTAATTTATGTTTTGGGCAATCATGAATACTATAAAGGTTCCTATCCGAAAACACTCAATAAGATCAGGGAAGCTGCTTTAAATTCTAATGTTCATGTGTTGGAAAATTCATTTGTAGATATTGATGGTATTCGCTTTCATGGTGCTACCTTATGGACGGATTTTTCCATCTTTGGGAATCCGGTTCAATACGGAATGATTTGCCAGTCTAAAATGAATGATTACAAAATGATCAGGAGAGATCCTTCCTATTCCAGAATGAGAACACTGGATACCTTCAAAATCCATCAGTTTTCAAAAGAATGGTTAAAAGAAAGTCTTGAAGATTCAAAAGGACTTAAAAATATAGTCGTTACCCATCATGCGCCCAGTCTCCAATCTGTTCCGGAACATTATAAAGAAGATCCGGTAACAGCGGCCTATGTTTCTGATCTGGAAGATCTCGTTACACAATATCAGCCGTTATACTGGATTCACGGGCATATTCATACCCCATGCAGATATAAAATTGAAGAGACGGAAATCATTTGTAATCCTCACGGTTATATAGATGAAAAATACAATGGATATGATAAAGAGTTGATCGTTATTGTTTAACAAAAGAATTATTCACTTATTGGTATTTTTAATTTTTTGACCTTAATTACTATCTTCGTGTTTAATTTTCTTTCCAATGTCTAAAAAATCCCAGCCAAAATCTGATTTTGTTTCGCAGTTAGCCTTTGATGAAGTATTGCAGCAGGTGGAATTTGATCTTAGAATCAAGGAATTTGTGGTGATGGAAATCGGCAAAGCTGATTATATAATACAACCGAATACTCCCTACCGTTCAGATTATTTCTGTATTTTTATGATACAGAAGGGAGGTGTGACATTCAGATTAGATGATAAAAGTTATCAGGTGTCCAAAGGTGATATCGTGTTTTGTCCGATGTTGGAAACTTTTTGGCTGGATGAAATTACGGAAGATTACAACGCTAAGTATATTTTCTTTTCCTTGAATTTTATTTCTGATGCAGGTTTTAATTATAAGTCAAATAATGTTCTGAAGAGCCTTTCATCAGATCCTACCCATATTATCAGGAATGAACCAGATGTATACAGGAAGCTGAATTTCCACCTCGATGAACTTAAGGTTTTGAATGATAAAGAAAAAGATAATTATTATTTCAATGAAATGATATGGCATCATTTCTCGCTGGTGATCTATGAAATTGATAATTATTTCAAGAAAACAGAAAAACCTCATCAGGTAACCAATAGAGAAGATGAGTTAACGACAAGTTTTTTTACGCTGGTTCAGAGCCATTTTAAAGAAGAACACAACGTTCAGTTCTATGCCGATAAGCTTTTTATCAGTCGAAAATACCTTACGAAAGTCATTAATAAAACGGTGTTCAAATCCCCCAGAGATATTATTCATCAGGTTTTAGCAGTAGAAGCCAGATTGCTGCTAAGAAATCCTAACCTGAATATCGCTGATGTAGCATCACAACTGAAGTTTTCAGATCATGCGTCTTTCAGTAAGTTTTTCAAAAAACACGTGGGAAGATCTCCTTTGGAATACAGAAAGGATGATTTGTATTGATAATGAGAGATTTGTGTTTTTAAGACGTCTTTTAACCAAATTCTAACTATAATTTTGATTTAAAATAGTAAATAGTGTCATTTATATTGTCTATGAATGATATTTCTCATGTTTTTAAAAATAAGGAGTCTTTTTGACAAAACAAGGAGTTTTTTGAATAATTCTATTCAACTTTTTTCGTTCGATTTTTGTCCGGAAAATTTAAAAGGACTATTGTTATGCAAAGATTTTTTATTCAAAAATCAACCCTGCTTTTCCTCTCACTGATCGTTTTGGCGGGGTGTGGAAAAGGCAATCAAAACCAAGGCTATCAGCAGCAGGCACCGGAATTACCTGTTGCAAAAGTGACTCAGGGAGACGCTTCTGTTTCCAGAGAATATGCAGCATCTATCGAAGGGGTTTCCAATGTGGAAATCAGACCTCAGGTAACAGGATATTTAAGCAAAATTTATGTGGATGAAGGAGACTTTGTGAGAGCAGGGCAGCCTTTGTTTAAAATCGAAGATCAGGTTTTCCGCGAACAGCTGAAAAGTGCTCAGGCGGCTTTGATCACCGCTCAGGCAACCCTTTCAACCTCTAAAATTGATCTGGACAGGAAAAAAGAACTGTTCAGAAACAAAATGGTTTCAGAAATTCAGGTGAAAGAAGCTGAAGCTGCTTATAATGGGGCAAGAGGAGCCGTAAGTCAATCTACGTCCACTATTGAGTCAGCTAAAATCAATCTTAATTTCTCTACCATCAAAGCTCCGGTAAGTGGATTTATCGGAAGATTCAACTATCGTTTGGGAAGTTTGATGACACCGGGAAATCAGGAACCTATTACCCTATTGTCAGATATTCATCAGGTATATACGTATTTCAGTTTGAGCGAAAATGATTTTAATAATTTCCAGAAACAATACACCGGAAGCAGTATTGATGAGGTGATCAAAAATACTCCGGTAGTATCATTATTACTTTCCGGCGGTGAGCAATATGCTGAAAAAGGAAAGATTGATGCCGTAGAAGGACAGTTTAATAAAACAACCGGATCTATTACATTAAGAGCAAAATTCAACAATCCAAACCAGCTTTTGAGGAGCGGAAATACCGGGAAAATTGTACTGGATCAGTTCTACAGCAATGTTATTTTACTTCCTATTGCTTCTACCAGAACTATTCAGGATAAAGTGTTTGTGTTTACCATTCAAGGTGGGAAAGCAGCAATGCTTCCTATTGAAGTGAACGGAAAAGCCGGAGATAATTTCATTGTAGCCAAAGGCATTAAAGCGGGAGATGAATATATCACCAGCGGTTTCGACCGATTACAGCCGGGAACTCCTGTCGTGGCACAAAAGAAAAATGCTCAACAGAAAAAATCGTAAGAAGAAATCATGTTAAAGAAAATTATAAAAAGACCCGTACTGGCAACGGTTATTTCCGTATTGCTTGTGATACTGGGGATTGTCGGGATGGTAAGCCTTCCGATTACCAAATTTCCGGACATTGCGCCTCCTACCGTTATGGTAACGGCCGCCTATCCGGGAGCCAATGCTGAAACAATCGCGAGGTCTGTAGCACCTCCGTTAGAAAACGCAATCAACGGAGTGGAAAATATGGACTATATTACTTCTACAGCGAGTAATGACGGTACATTGAGCATTACTGTTATTTTCAAACTGGGAACAGATCCCGATCAGGCAGCGATTAACGTGCAGAACAGGGTAGCTCAGGTTACCAATCAGCTTCCTGCAGAGGTTATTCAGGCGGGAATCACCACGGTGAAAAGACAGAACAGTATGATTGCGATGGTTTCCCTGACCAGTAAAGATGGAAAGATGAACGATCTTTTCCTTGAAAACTATGCAAAAATCAACATCGTTCCGGAGCTGAAAAGAGTAAAAGGAGTAGGAGATGCAATGGTATACGGAAATAAAGATTACTCCATGCGTATCTGGCTTGATCCGAATAAACTGACTTCATACAATCTTACTCCATCTGATGTTTCCCGCGCGATTCAAACCCAAAATCTGGAAGCAGCACCCGGAAGATTAGGAGAAAGAAGTAAAGAGGTCATGGAATATGTTCTTCGGTACAAAGGGAAATTTACAGAACCAGAACAATATGAAAATATCACTATCAAAGCGTTGAATGACGGTTCTGTTTTAAAGCTAAAAGATATTGCTAAGGTAGAATTTGGGGCTTACAGTTATACAGTTTCTTCCAATTATAATAAAAAAGCTTCTGTAACGATGGCGATCTTCCAGATGGCAGGATCTAATGCGAATGAAGTACAGATCGCTCTTCAGGAGAGAATGAAAGAACTGGAAAAGTCTTTCCCTGAAGGAATGGATTATGAAATTCCATACGCTACAAAAGAAGCACTGGATCAATCCATAGAACAGGTTATTCATACTTTGATAGAGGCGTTTATCCTGGTATTCATTGTGGTATATATCTTCCTTCAGGACTTCCGTTCTACCCTGATTCCTGCTATTGCAGTTCCGGTATCCATTGTAGGAACGTTCTTCTTTATGAAGGTTTTCGGATTTTCTATTAATATTCTGACGTTGTTTGCTTTGGTATTGGCGATTGGTATTGTAGTGGATGATGCTATTGTGGTTGTAGAGGCTGTTCATGCCAAGATGGAGCATAAAAAACTGAACCCAAGAGCAGCTACGATGTCGGCAATGAGTGAGATCACAGGAGCTATTGTTTCTATCACCCTGGTCATGTCTGCGGTATTCGTTCCGGTGGCTTTTATGAGTGGTTCTACGGGATTATTTTACCAGCAGTTTGCACTCACATTGGCAATTGCAATTGTGATTTCAGCGATCAATGCATTGACATTGAGTCCGGCTTTATGTGCTTTATTCTTAAAACAACACCATCCGGGAACGCATGAAAAAATGAATTTCAAAGACCGTTTCTTTGCAGGATTCAATGCCAGCTTTAATAAACTGACATTCCGTTACGGGAAAGCTGTTTTATTCCTTTTAAAAAGAAAATGGGTAGCCCTGATCATCATGGTAGCTTTTGGAGGATTGTTCGCATGGATGTCTATGACTACACCCAAAGGATTTATTCCTGATGAAGATCAGAGTTTCATTATTGTAACGGCAAACCTTGCTCCGGGAGCATCAAAGGACAGAACTTCAAAAGTAGTTTCCGATACAGAAGATTTGTTGATGAAAAATCCTGCCGTGGATAAAGTAATTTCAGTAGACGGATTAAATCTATTCAGTGGTTCCATGTCATCTTCTGCCGCTTCTATTTTCGTTAAATTAAAAAAAGGAGGCGAAAGAGGGGCTGTTAATAACATCAATGATATCATCGGACAGACTCAGGGAATGCTTTCTCAAGACAAAAGAGCCAATTTCCTTGTCATCAATACGCCAACGGTAGATGGTTTCGGAAATACCAGTGGGATGGAGCTTGTGCTTCAGGACCGTACCAACGGAGAACTTCAGAATTTAGGAAATATCTCCTACGGAATGATGGGAGCTTTGATGCAGAGACCGGAAGTAGCGGTAGCCTTTACCACTTTCGATGTTACCTACCCTCAGTTTGAAGTGCTTGTAGATGAGGTGAAATCTGCACAGTTGGGAGTAAATGTTTCTGATGTACTGGGAGTAATGCAGGGGTATTACGGAAGTATTCAGGCTTCGGATTTCAACAGATTCGGGAAATATTACAGAGTTCTGGTGCAGTCTACTCCGGAAACAAGACAGGATAAAGAATCTCTGAACGGAATTTTTGTTAAAAATAATCTGGGTCAAATGGTTCCTATCAACACGCTGGTAAGCCTGAAACAGGTAACGGGAGCTGAAGTGGTAGACCGTTTCAACCTGTTTAATTCATCTAACTTAACGGTAATGGCTGCTCCGGGATACAGTACAGGACAGGCGATGGCTGCAATTGAAGAAGTGAGTAAGCAGGTACTTCCTCCGGGATATACCTACGATTACAAAGGAATGAGCCGTGAAGAAGCAGGCTCAAGCTCACAGTCAGTAATGATTTTCGGATTGTGTATTGTATTTGTATTCTTCCTTTTATCTGCGCAATATGAAAGCTATATTCTTCCATTAGCGGTATTGATCGCGATTCCGGTAGGTTTGTCAGGAGTGTTTGTGGGAATTACATTCGCAGAATTATCCAATAATATTTATGTACAGATTGCTTTGGTGATGCTGATCGGATTGTTGGCGAAGAACGGTATTCTTATCGTGGAATTTGCCATCCAAAGACGTAGAGCAGGGAAGAGTCTTATTGCTTCCGCTGTAGAAGGGGCAAAAGCACGTTTGCGTCCTATTTTGATGACCTCTCTGGCATTTATTACCGGATTACTGCCATTGATCTTTGTGGTAGGACCTTCAGCAATGGGTAACCATTCTATCGGGTATGCGGCCATTTCAGGGATGCTTTTCGGAACGATCTTAGGAATTTTTGTGGTTCCGGTTCTTTTTGTGGTATTCCAGGCTTTGCATGAGAGAATCAACGGAAAGGTAGTTACAGATGCGGATTGGGAATATTAATTCAAATGATTTTAAAAATGAAAATTAAAAATATAGCATATATCGCATTCATTTCAGGAACGGCAATCTCCTGTAAAGTTCAGAAATATGAACAGCCTGAAATAAAAATGCCTGAAGCTTTCAGAAGTGACAGCATTGTTGCGGGACAAGAGGAGAATATTGCTAAGATCAGTTATAAAGACTTTTTCAAAGATCCGGTTCTTGTAGGCTTGATAGATAAAGCGATGGTGCAGAATAATGATCTTCAGGTAGCTTTAAAGCAGATAGAATTTGCGTCATTGGCCTATACTCAAAGCAAATGGGCTAATATTCCGACAATCAGTGCTTCTGCCAATGCTAATATCAACCGTCCTTCAGACAACAGTATGAACGGGATGATGGCCGGACAGTTCATGGGAAAAAGGTATATGGAAGATTATACAACTTCGCTTAGTTTTTCATGGGAAGCCGATATGTGGGGTAAGATCAGAGGAAGAAAAGAACAGGCATTAGCAGAATATCTGAAAACACAGGAAGCCGCAAAGGCGGTAAAAACACAAGTGGTGTCTGCTGTAGTGCAGGGATATTATAACCTGCTGATGCTGGATACGCAGCTGGAGATTACAAAATCTAATCTGGCATATGCTGATAATACATTGAAGTTTCTGACGAAACAGCAGGAATTGGGATTAACAACAGCTTTGGCTGTACAGCAGCAGGAAATTGTGAAAGATCAGATCTTGAAATCAATTCCTGCGATTGAAAGCTCTGTGACAACCCAGGAAAATGCTTTGAGCCTGTTGACCGGTTCAATGCCCGGGAAAATTGAAAGAAGTGCAAGCCTGAACAATGTACAGTCTCCGGATCATCTGGCGGCAGGAGTTCCTTCAGAATTATTAAGCTACAGACCGGATATTAAAACGGCCGAACTTGAGGTAAGAAAGAGTGCTGCAGCAATTCATGTTGCCAAAATGAGTATGTATCCTTCATTGAATATTACAGCGCAGGGCGGTGTAAATGCTTTTCAGATCAGTAAATGGTTCAGCGTTCCGGGATCACTTTTCGGAATGGTGGCAGGAGCTGTTGCCCAGCCAATTTTGAATGGGAAACAGTTGAAAACACAGTATGAGCAGTCTAAAGTAGTGGCTGATCAGGCGGAACTCAACTTTAAACAATCTGTTTTAAAAGCGGTAGCCGAAGTTTCAGATGCACTGATACAGATCCAGAAACTGGAAGAACAGCAGAAAATTGCAGAAGGGCTGGTCTTGAAATCAGGTGAAGCGGTGAAGAAAGCTGATCTGTTATTTAAATATAATTCAGCGACTTATGTAGAAGTGATCATTGCGCAATCTAATAAACTTCAGGCAGAATTGGAACTGGCGTCTCTGAAAACCCAGAGACTGAATGCTATAACAACGCTTTACCGTTCTGTAGGTGGCGGGTGGCAATAAAGTAAAATTGAATCTGCTTCGTCTGTAATGATGAAGCAGGTTTTTAATCCATATCATTATGAAGACAAATATACAGGAGGGGATCATTTTAATTCCGGATTTCAGCGGATTTACCGAATTTGTGTTCAATACAAAATTGTATACAGGTGAGTATATTGTAAGACAGTTACTGTCTACACTGATTGATGTGAACGATCAGTATTTTGAAATTTCAGAGATTGAGGGTGATGCCATTTTATTTTACCGTTATGATGAAAATCCGTCTTACCAGAGTATTTCAAAAATGCTGTGGAAGATGAGAAGTGCCTTCAACAGGAAAATTGAAGAGCTGAGTAAGAGCTTGAGTACCAATATTGATCTGGCTCTCAAGTTTATTGTTCATTACGGCTCTTTTTCACAGTATAATATTGGAAACTTCAGAAAGTTATATGGGAAAACCATTGTGGAAGCCCATCAACTTTTGAAAAACGGACTGGCAGAACAGCCTTCTTACGCCCTTTTCAGTAATTCTTTTCTGGAAAACAGCAAAAATCAGGAGTCTGATTTTAATAAGGATCCACGTCGTCTGCCTGAAGTGGGGGTTATCCATTATTTTGAAAATTTAAACTAGCATATATTTTTTAATATTATTCCTTGTAAATTTGCTATTGCTAGCGGCCCGGGTGAGATCCGGGCTTTTTTATTGATAAGAATTTTGAAACTTGAATCATAAATAACCTATTTTCACAATAAAAGATTCACGCATTCATGACAAATTGTAAAGTTTTTTTAATAAAATTTAATTTACAGATAAAATATATTTTTAAGAATATTTATTATGGATGTGATTTTTATTACGCTGATTTATTGAAATTTTTTCACTGTTTTTAAATTTATGGTTGGGTTTGTAATTTATATCTTATTGGGAGTTAAGTATTTATTTTATTTTTTTTTACTTTTTGATGTAACAAACTTGTGAAGATAATGGTCTTATAGAAAAACTATAATTTCACATGAAAGTAATATTATTTCCAATAGCAATACTAGCAGGTTCATTTGCAATGGCTCAGCAGGCTCAGACCCCGGCCGTAAAGGATACTGTAAAAGGAAATACAAAAGAAATAGAAGCGGTTACTCTGG
This sequence comes from Chryseobacterium sp. JV558, assembly GCF_033712365.1. Classification (NCBI taxonomy): domain Bacteria; kingdom Pseudomonadati; phylum Bacteroidota; class Flavobacteriia; order Flavobacteriales; family Weeksellaceae; genus Chryseobacterium; species Chryseobacterium sp. JV558. The sequence continues at coordinate 131,362 of NZ_WJHU01000007.1, read as the reverse complement.
TTGCCAGAAAACCGACCGTAGAATCTAAGGTAGACAGAACTGTATTTAATGTAGCTAACAGTGCAATTCTGGCAGGAAATACAACATGGGATGTTCTTAGAATGACCCCTTTGGTAAGCATAGACAATAATGATGATGTAAAAGCTGAAGGACAGATGGTTACGGTATATATCAATGATAGGAAATCTGTTTTTACAGGAAAGGAATTAAAAGAATACCTTAAAACCATTCCTGCTGATAACCTGATGAAGATTGAAGTGATTACCAGCCCTTCATCAAGATATGAAACTTCAGGTTCCGTGATCAATATTGTTCTGAAAAAGAGAGATGATGAAGGATTGAAAGGAAGCATCTCCCTGAACAACAGACAAAGTACCAAGAATTCACAATACACAAATTTTAACCTGAATTACCATAAGAAAAAGTTTACCCAAACCTTTATAGGAAGTTACAACAGCGGAAATTATGTGCAGAAAACACAGACCTGGGATAACCGGTTTGAGGGCAATAAGCTCACCCAGTTCAATCTTGAAAACCTAATGAGAAATGAAAGCCCTTCTCTTTCCTCTACTTCAGAATTTGAAATCAATGATAAAAATAATTTCGGATTTGTGCTGGAATATTCACAGAACAGAAATTTACTTTCAGCAGAATCTGATGGGATGACGACAAAAGACGGAGATCCTGGTGAATCTTTTCGCCAGAGCCAGAATAACTGGGGATTCAGCCGAAATTTAGGAACTAATGCCTTCTACAAATACTATGATAAAGAAAAGAACAGGATTTTAGATGTTAATTTGGGAACCAATTATTCAGGCGATAACAATGATAATTTGATTGACAAACAAATTAATAAGCAGGGGGTGATTACCAACCAGCAGCTGGGAGTTATCAGTAGCAACCAAATGCGTAATTATTATCTGAAAATTGATTATACCCATCCTTTTGGTAAAACAGGAGGTACCATGGAAGTAGGAGGGAAAACTGAATTGAACAACCATGTTATTCCTAATAGGCTCTATGGATTCAGTATTGATAATGGTACACCGGAATACGCCAATCTATCCAAGAATGACAGATTCCATTATGAAGATCATTTAAGCTCTTTATATGCTAATTACAGCAAAACATTTTTCGGAAAACTGGAAACCAGAGTCGGAATCCGATATGAATATATTGATTATAAAGTAACACAGGATGTGGCAGGTACAGAGAGAAGAGATTCTTATGGAACTTTTCTTCCCAATCTATTGCTGAAGTATAGTTTTTCAGAGAAGTTTGATTTAAGTCTTACCTATAACCGAAGCATCTGGAGACCTTGGTATTCTGAGTTTAACCCTTTCGTGATGCCTGAAATTAACGGAACCTATTCCAGAGGAAACCTTAATCTGAACCCCAATCCTAATGACAGGCTTTATCTGAAATTCGGAATTCTGAAAAAGTATTTTATTTCTGCAAGGTATATGCATACCAATCAGGATTACTGGACGACTTATGTAACGGAAAATGGGAGAACAGTTTCGTTACCAGGGAACTTTGATGGAAAAGTTGAAAAATATTACCTTTTTGCCAATACCAATCAGAACTTCCTGAAAAATAAGCTGAACGTCAATGCAGGATTTGGATGGTACTATATTAATAATAAAGATTTTAATGAAAAAAACAAGTTAGGAGCTAAAGATTACATCAGCTATTGGGGAGCTTCTGCGAATGTTTCTTATACCAATCTGTTCAATAAAAACATTAACCTGAGTGCGTGGGTGGAACTTGCCAATCAAAACAACGGAAATTCATACGCGAACAATACCAATGTTTTCCACAATATTTCAGTCACTAAAATATTCCCAAAAACCCAAATGGAGCTGAGTATGCAGCTAATGAATATTTTTAAAAGACCTTATGGAGATAACACAACTTATAGCCAGGATGGGACTTTCAGAGAATATTCAAAATGGGACTGGTACGGAGTTTCTCTTACGTTTGTGAAGCGTTTCGGAAACCAGAAGGTAAAAGAAAATACCAAAACCGATGTAGAGAAAAACGGCGGTGGCGGAAAATAATCCAAAATTTGTCAGATAAAAATAAAAGCAGGTTTCAATTTGGAATCTGCTTTTTATTTACCTAAAATATTTATGCTATAGCAGAAAATCTACGCTGAAGTTTTTGAACCATTAAGAAAATAGTAAGCTGTTAAGAATATTAAGAGAATATCTGGAGATATTTATAAAGTACTGGGCTTCATTCAAATTTATTTGAATCTTAACTTTTCTTCATCACTTAAAACTCCTTAATGGTTTAAAAAGCTTTTGGAGATTGAATATTTGAGCAGATCTAAAATTTAGAATTTTATTTTTAACGCAAAGTTTTAATCTGAGATACTTTTGAATGCAAGGGAGCAAAGATGGAATCAATAGAATTGATTCTTTCTAAGCATTCGTATTATCAATTAGCTTCATCAGCGACTTTATCGCCTTTCTTTGCTTCCTGAGATAATAGATCAAATTAAATAATCTTTGCGTTTAAAAAAACTTTATCCCACAAAATTAACAGGTCTAAAAATATCGTAATTCGCGGTATAAATACAAAAACAGATTCCAATTTGGAATCTGTTTGCATTCTATCAAATAATTATTAAATAGAGTTTATACTCTTAACTCTCAGTTTATTTAAGTGTAAATTTCACTTTCGTTTTAATGGCATCCGAAGAATTTCCAATCAGTGCTTCAAAATCTCCCGGTTCAGCTACCCAGTCGTGTTTTTGAGCATCAAAGAAACTTAAAGCTGTTTTATCAATGGTGAAAGTAACTTCTTTCTGTTCTCCAGGATTCAGATATACTTTTTCAAAACCTTTCAGTTCTTTTGCGGGACGTGGAACTGATGATTTTAAATCACTGATGTAAAGCTGTGCAACTTCTGCACCTGCCTTTTTACCCGTATTTTTCACAGTTACTGTAAACGTAATTTTACCATCTTGTGAAATGGTGGTCTGATCTGCTTTTGCTTTTCCGAATTCAAAAGTTGTATAGCTCAATCCATGTCCGAAACTGAACAGAGGTTTTATATTTTTAGTATCATGCCAGCGGTAGCCTACAAAAACACCTTCGTTGTAAGTAATGTTGATAGGATTTTTCTGATCTTTACCTTTTCCTGCTGCCAATTCATCTTTCTGTCCCGGATATTCTCCAAGTTGATGGGCTGAGTTGTCTTCAAGTTTTACAGGGAATGTAAACGGAAGTTTTCCTGACGGATTTGCATCACCTGCCAGAATAGAGGCGATAGAATTTCCCGCTTCAGAACCCAGATACCACGACTGTAAAACGGTGGGAACTTCTTTAATCCACGGCATAGCTACAGCATTTCCGGAAACTAAGACAACGGCAAGATTTTTATTCGCTTTTGCCAGAGCAGAGATCACATGATCCTGATTATAAGGAAGGCCGTAGCTTTTTCTGTCGTTTCCTTCACTGTCCTGGAAGTCGGCTTTATTCAATCCACCTACAAAAATGACATAATCTGATTTTTTTGCTAATTCTACAGCTTCATTCAGTAATTCGGCTTCAGAACGGGTATCTTTTAAATCCTGCCCGGATTTTACTCCATTATATTCACCTCCGATATCTCCTACATACCCTCTCGCATACTGTACATCAGCCTGTTTTCCAAATCTGGATTTGATTCCGTCCAGAGGAAGAGCTTCGTATTTCACCTTTAATGATGAAGAACCTCCACCCACAGTCATTATTTTAATGGCATTTTCTCCAATAACCGCTATTTTTTTAGCTTTATTAAGGTCAATAGGAAGAACATTCCCCTGATTTTTTAGCAAAACAATTCCTTCTTCGCCAATTTCTTTTGCAACCGCTTTATGTTCCTCAGAAGCAATATTTCCGAATGGCTTGTTGCGGTTCATCGTAGTTTTATAAGCAAGGCGAAGCAATCTTGTTACCTTATCATCAAGTTCTGTAGTACCTACTTTTCCAGCTTTAATCAGATCAAGATAAGGCTTTGCCAGATAGTAGTTGTCATAGGCATTTTTAGTTCCGGCAGAAAGCCCGTTGGTCCAAGATCCGAATTCCAGATCAAGCCCGTTGTGAATCGCCTGTTCCGTGTTGTTTACAGCACCCCAATCAGAGACTACAACCCCTTTATAATTCCATTCTTTCTTTAAAATATCATTTAACAGATACTGATTCTGGCTGGCATATTGGCCTTTGTACATATCATAAGCCCCCATAATCGTCCAAGAATCGCCCTCTGTTACCGCAGCTTTGAAAGGAGGTAGGTAAATTTCATAAAGCGCTCTGTCATCTACATTCACATTGCTCGTATGACGGAACATCTCCTGATTGTTCAGAGCATAATGTTTCACAGAAGTTGCTACTCCATTAGACTGCACCCCTTTAATATAAGGAATCACCATTTTTGAAGTCAGATAAGGATCTTCACCCATGTATTCAAAATTTCTTCCATTCAGCGGAGTTCTGTAAATATTCACTCCAGGTCCCAGAAGAATATCTTTTTTTCTGTAGCGGGCTTCTTCACCCAAAGCTTTACCATAATTCCATGACATTTTTTTATTCCATGTTGCGGATAAAGCAGTCAGGGCAGGGTAGGCGATGATAGAGTCATTGGTCCATCCGGCCTGATCCCATTCGTCCCACATTACTTCCGGACGTACCCCGTGAGGACCGTCAGTGGTCCAGAATTCCGGAATTCCCAATCTTGGAACGCCTGGTGAACTGAATTTTGACTGTGCATGAAGCATTGCCACTTTCTCTTCCAAGGTCATTCTTGATAATGCATCCTGAATACGCTGTTCTACAGGTTTGGATTCATCTAAATAAACGGGAAGGGTATTATTAGTCTGAGCCATATAAGAAGCAGAAATAAAGGTGAATAAACTTATAATGACGGTTTTCTTTAACATGATGCCTTTCTATTTGATTAAAAACAAAAGTAAAGAAAATTTTTATTATCTCAAATTGAGAAAATAAATTTTAATGAATAAAAAAACTGTCCACATATTTGCAGACAGCTCATTGTTGAATATTGTTATTTGTAAAGAATGAAAAAGTGAAGAAAAGCATACAAGGCAAAAAAACGACCTTTACATACTCTCAAACCCGTATCCCGAATCTCGAAACCCTCTCACTCATTAATCCCATCCTTTCACGGCTCCACCCTTGAAAATTTCTTTGGCTTTCTTTTCCACTTCAGGAGATTGGTAGGCTTTTACAAAGTTTTTTACTTTCTGACTGTTTTTATTATCCTGTCTGGCCACTACCAGATTTACATATGGAGAGTCTTTATCTTCCATAAGGATTCCCTGTTTTTCGGAATCTAATCCTGCCTGTGCGGCAAAATTGTTATTGATAATCCCTACAACAACATCTCGGTCATCTAAAACCCTTGGGATCTGTGCGCCCTCAATCTCCATGATTTTCAGCTGTTTTGGATTTTCTGTGATATCTGTTACTTTTGGCAGAAGTCCTACACCTTCTTTTAATTTCAGCAGACCGCCTTTTTGTAGAAGAAGCAGAGAACGTCCTCCATTAGTTGGGTCATTGGGAATAACAACGGTGTTGCCTTCCTGCAGCTGACTGATATTTTTAATCTTTTTTGAATACGCTATAATAGGATAGACAAATGTATTTCCAACAGGTACTAGGTTGTATCCTCTCTGTTTGGACTGTTCTGTCAAATAAGGAAGATGCTGAAAAGCATTGACATCAATATCTCCATTTGTCAGGGCTTCATTGGGAACTACATAATCATTAAAAGGAATAAGTTCCACTTCCAGATTATATTTATCCTTTGCTACCTTTTTGGCAACCTCAGCAATTTCCTGCTCCGGACCATAGGTAATTCCCACACGGATAAAGTTCGGATCATCTTTTCTTCCCGAACAAGCACTGAACAGTAGTATTCCTGCAGCTAATACACCAAAAATATTTATTTTTTTCATTCTAATTTTTTATTTAAAATGGATGAAGACAGTGAACGAAAATAACTAGATTAATAACTTTCTATACTCTCAAACCCTCAAACTTAACTACCTGTGGTCAAAACTTTTTGATAAACGATCTCCCGCAAATTGTATAATGAAAACCAGTAGAACCAGCAGAATCAATACCGTATTCATAATGACAATATCATATCCGATATAACCATATTGGTAACCAACCTGCCCAAGTCCGCCTGCACCTACAGCACCACCCATTGCAGAATATCCTACAAGCGTAATCAAAGTGATCGTTGCATTATTGATTAAGGAAGGAAGCGCTTCGGGAAGCAATACTTTTCTAATGATCTGTAAAGGAGAAGCTCCCAAGGCTCTTGCCGTTTCTATAAGACCATGAGGAACCTCAATAAGACTGTTCTCAACAAGTCTCGCGATAAACGGGGCTGCACCCACACTTAGCGGAACCAAAGCTGCATTTACTCCAATAGAAGTTCCAGCCAGAATTCTGGTAAAAGGAATCATCCACACAATCAGAATAATAAAAGGAATAGCACGAAAAATATTAACCAGAATAGATAGTCCTCTGTGATAGACCACATTTTCCAGCAGTTGTCCTTTTCTGGTTAAAAATAACATGATTCCTACCGGAAGTCCCAACACAAATCCAAAAAATCCGGATAAAAATGTCATATAAACCGTTTCCCAGGTTCCTTTTGCCAAAAGGGCAATTACCGTATCACTAAGCATATCCTTTTACTGTATTTTGAATTTTATTTTGGTTGAAATAATAGATCGCCTGTTGGTTTTCTTCCTCTTCACCCTGAAGCTGCAGCAGAAGTTTTCCAAAATTGGAATTTCCGAAATATTCTACGTCAGCCTTTAAAAGTTTATAAGGGATTTTATATTGATTGTATAGCGTTGAAAGAATCTGTTCAACAGTTATGCTTTCGTTAAGTTCTATTTCGACCAGCGGAAATAAACCTTCTTTGGGTTCTTTCTGCAGTCTGTTGTTGAGTTCCTGTGGCAGGGTCATGATGTCTGAATTTATAAATTGCCGGATTATCGGGTTCTCTTTGTCCGAAATAATCTCGCTTAAAGTTCCTTTTGTTAATAATTTTCCTTGGTCTATCACTGCAACGTGGTTGCAGACCGCTTTGATCACTTCCATTTCGTGGGTAATTAAAAGGATGGTAATTCCCAGTCTCTGATTGATATCTCTTAAAAGCTGTAAGATAGATTGCGTTGTAGCCGGATCCAGTGCGCTGGTTGCTTCATCGCAAAGCAGAAGGTGAGGATCATTGGCCAGGGCCCTTGCAATGGCTACCCTTTGTTTTTGCCCTCCCGAAAGACTTCTGGGATAATCATTGGCTTTATCTTCAAGCCCTACGACCTTCAGTAATTCATTGACTTTTCTTTTGATTTCATCCTTACTGCTATGATCCAGTTCCAGAGGTAGCGCTATATTATCAAAAACAGTTCTCGAAGAAAGAAGGTTGAAATGCTGGAAGATCATCCCGATTTTTTTACGTTCCTCAGCCAGTTGCTTAGAATTGAGCTGGGTAAAATCTTTTCCATTAATAATAATCTGCCCTTCATCCGGTCTTTCCAGTAAATTGACTGTACGGATCAGGGTACTTTTTCCTGCACCCGAAAAACCGATGATTCCTACAATATCTCCTTTCTCTATATTTAAACTCACCTTATCCAGTGCCTTAAAGGACTGTTTTTTCTGGTGAAATGTTTTCGATATGTTTCTGATCTCTATCATTCTGATTTTGTATACTGTTTAAATTGGCTGATATGGTCTGCCTGCTCTGTTAAAAAACCTTCTTACTCTTCTGATTTTTACCTTTGACCGTTTTGAAAGTCTGAAATACTTGGTGACATTCGTTAGAAGTACTCCCAGCAATATGATGAATAAACCATACAGCTGACCTCCATTGATGCTTTGGCTGGCAACAATCCAACCTGCAATCACTGTTACAATAGGATTGATATAGGTGTGGGTGCTTACCAAGGCAGCGGGTTTTACGGACAGAAGCCAAATGTACGACAAATAAGCGACTATCGATCCAAAGAAGATCAAAAACAGAACTCCAAACCATGCCGATAATGGAACAGCAGCAACTGAAAAATCAGTCCATTCTTTTCTTAAAAAAGAAATTAAAAAAGAAGCTAATCCCGCTACTATAAGCTGTTGAGCAATATTCATAAAGGTAGATTGAGAAGCTGGATTTTTCTTTGAATATAGAGAACCAAGTACCCATGCGATGGAACTTAATCCCAATACTATGAATGCGGTGATACGAAGGTTTCCGTCAGCAATAGCATGAGCTGCATTCGAATGTACGCTACCTTTTAGAAACATAATTAATCCTGCAAATCCAATGGCCAATCCGATCGGAATAAATTTATCTGAGAAATAATATTTCCAGTTTTTTCTGTCGATTGCAATAAACCAAAATGGTCCGGTTGCAATAGAAATTGCTGCCTCAGGAGCCGTTACATATTGTTCTCCCCAGGCTACCAGCCCTGTTCCTCCGGTAAGAATAAGAATACCGGTAATTGCATTTTTCTTCCAATTGATCAGAGAATTTGCTTTTTCCCTTTTAGAAAGAAGATACCCTATCATCAGAATTCCGGCAACCAGAAATCTTAATCCTGAAAGAATAAATGGCGGAAAACCTTTTAAGCCAAATGAAATAGCTAAAAACGTAATTCCCCATATCACATAGATGTTTGTAAAAGCCAATGGAATCAACCATTTGTTTTTAGAATTGTTCATTTTTATTTTTTTGATGTTGTTGTGTTCAATGAAAAAGGCTCTACACCGTGGTAGAGCCTTTAAAATATATTTAAATAAAAGTAAGGTCAACCACAGTATTCTTGATGCATAGGCATACAGATATCCTTCATCATATTTTTGATGGTATGTTTACTTGTTGAATTATTCTTTAGTTCTTTGCTCATTTTGTTTTATTTCCTGAATACGTTTGCAAATATATAATATAATTCTTGTTAGTCCACTAAAAAAGTAGGCTTTTTAAATATTAATTTATTGTTAATGAGTTAAGTTATTGTTAGTTAATTGATTGCGTATTTTGTTTTTTAATTGATTCTAAAAATAATATAATCGTTTTATGTTTTTTAATTCAAGTAATACTGAAATTATATCTTAATTGATGTTGTGGAAAAGATAAAATAAGCTGATATTTTTAAGAATTGTGTAAAGGCGGTTTTGTGTTCTTATTTAAACGTATGATAAAACGATGTTGGCCGAAATGAAGCATTTGCATTTATTAAACTAGTTAAATGCACAGGATTTCAGTTCACTGTAATTTAGCATCAAAATTAAAAGACATGGACAATAGAATATTAGGTCTGCATCATATTACTGCAATAGCAGACAATGCCAAAAGAAATTTAGATTTTTATACTCAGGTTTTAGGCGTAAGACTGGTGAAAAAAACAGTGAATTTTGACGATCCGGGAACATATCATTTCTATTTTGGGAATGAAAACGGAACACCGGGAACTATCCTTACATTCTTTCCATGGGAAGGAATTGGTAAAGGAAACAACGGAAGCGGAATGGCGACCCATATCGGATATTCAGTGCCTAAAGGAAGCCTTGAATTCTGGAAAAACCGTTTGCAAAAATTTAATGTAAATGTAGAAGAAGGGGAAGTGTTTGGAGAAAAAATGATTTCTTTCAAAGATCTGGACGGCCTTCAGTTACAGTTTATAGAACCATCTGGCGATGACAGCAGAAAAGTATGGACAACTGATGATATCAAGGATGAATATGCATTGAAAGGGTTTCATAATGTCACTTTAACCTTACAAAAAGCAGATCCTACGATCAAAGTTCTGACTGATGTTTTAGGTTACGATTTACAGAAACAGGAAGGTGAAAGATACAGATTCGTCACTGATGCCATTGATACGGCTAATCTTATAGATATTATTGAAAATGGTACAATTCCTGCCGGAAGAAACGCGGCCGGAACCAACCACCATATTGCTTTCAGGGTAAAAGATGACAATGTTCTGATGGAATATCGTGAGAAAGTATTATCTGCAGGACTGAGCATTACTCCAAAGATCAACAGAGACTATTTCTATTCCTTATATTTCCGTGAGCCGGGAGGAGTATTATTTGAAATTGCAACCGACAATCCGGGATTTACTGTAGATGAACCTTTGAATGAGCTGGGTACAAACCTTAAGCTTCCTGCGCAGTATGAAGGAATGCGTGATAAAATAGAAAAAGCACTTCCGAACTTATCATAGATCATCGGCCAATACTGATAAAGATGCTAATTTTGAATCAAGAATTAAAAACAAAAAAATGGAAAGAACAGAAATAGTTTTAGAAGGAAGAAAAGGAGAAATCCAGCTTTTTTCAGACGATCATAAAGCCGGTAAAATGGATATTTCAGTCATTGGAAAAAAACTGACGGTTTATCATACCGAAGTAAATACTGAATATGAAGGAAAAGGCTTCGCTAAAATTTTATTAGAAAGATTGGTTTCCTACGCAAGAGAAAACGATTTGAAAATTGCACCATTGTGTCCGTATGTTCATGCACAGTTCAAACGTCATCCGGAAGAATACAATGATGTGTGGATGAAGGAAGAACTCTAGTGAGTTTGAGAATTTGAGAGCCGGAGGGTTTGAGAGTCTTGAGCTAAAGAACAGAAGTGAAAGACAAAAGATGAATAAAGCTACGCTCGAAATAATCAACTTGAATCCCGAATCCCTAAATTTCGACTTCCGTCATAATAACCCTTTAACAATTTTATCACAATGAAACTTATCACAGGACTGCATCACGTTACGGCAATCACCGGAAATGCACAGGAAAATATAGACTTTTATACCGGAGTTTTAGGACTTCGATTGGTCAAAAAAACGGTCAATTTTGATTACTCAGATGTTTATCATTTTTATTTCGGGGACGAATACGGAACACCGGGAACGATCATGACTACTTTTCCGTATGGTAAAGATTTGATCAATGGCAGACATGGTAAAGGAATGCTCAACACCACTGCATTTTCAGTTTCTATAGATGCACTGGATTATTGGACGAACCGCCTGGAACTGTTTAATATTCCTTTCAAACAGCCGCAGCAAAGATTTTCTGAGGAAGTTTTTATTTATCTTGAAGATTTTGACGGGCTGGGTCTGGAGTTGGTTTTTAATGATAAGGACGAAAGAAAAGGATATTACAATGGCTATATTCCTAAAGATTATGCCGTAAAAGGAATCCATCACGTGGAAATCTGGCAGGATGCTTATGAAAGAACAGCGGCTCTTTTGACCACTCAGATGGATCATAAAGTGATTAAGGAAACTCCTGACAGACTGAGATTGGGAACAGACAATATGCCGGGGAAATATGTAGATCTGCTTTCTACGCCTAGTGCATTGAAAGGATTGGCAGGAAGAGGTACCGTTCATCATGTGGCTTTTGCTACTCCGGATGCTGCATCTCAGCTTGAAATGGTAAAGCACTTAAATGCCTATGGACTGGAACATACTGAAGTGAAGGACAGAAAATATTTTACCTCAGTCTACTTTAAAGAACCGGGTGGAGTTTTGTTTGAAATTGCCACTTCAGGTCCTGGGTTCGATGTAGATGAAGAAGCTGCATTTTTAGGAGAAGATCTTCAGTTGCCGCCGCAGTTTGAAAAAAGGAGAGAACGATTGATAGAAGTTCTTCCCGTAATTAATTATCCAACAGAAAAATACAGATAGAAATAATGAGTCATATTTTAAATATAAAAACAGCAGGAATACCATTAAATCAGGCAGAGAAAGCTTTGATCATGGTTCATGGACGTGGAGGAAGCGCTCAGGATATTCTGAGTTTATCTCAACATTTAAATGTAAAAGATTATGCTTTATTAGCCCCACAGGCTTTGAATCATACCTGGTATCCTTTTTCATTTATAGCACCTGTGGATCAGAATGAACCATGGTTGTCATCAGCCATTGAAATGGTTGAAGAAACAGTAAAAGCCGCCGTAGATGCAGGAATTAAACCAGAAAATATATACTTTTTTGGATTTTCACAAGGTGCTTGTCTTACTCTGGAATTTTTGGCCCGTAATGCGCAAAAGTTCGGTGGAGCAGCTGCCATTATTGGCGGGGTAATAGGAGATAAGATCAATCGTGAAAACTATAAAGGAGACTTTGCCGGAACCCCTGTTTTTCTGGGAACCAGTAATCCTGATTTTCATGTTCCTATAGAAAGAGTATATGCTACAGCCAATATTTTAAGAGAAATGAACGCCGAGGTAACAGAAAAAGTGTATGCCAATTTCGGACACTCTATTAATGAAGAAGAAATGGAATTGGCCAACTCAATACTATTTAAATAAGTATTTTTACATTGAATTATTTTTAAAGATCTTTTAAGTGTTTAAGTAATGGTGAGATTCCTACGGAATGACAAGGTGTACGGATAAATAAAACGTATTATTTGTCATTCCGTAGGAATCTAATCAAGAATCATTCAGTAAAGGTAGGCTTCAGCCCGCCTTACAATAAATAATTAAACCATGGGCTTTAGCCAAAACCTATATAATCCAGAATCTACATTATAACTTAAAAAACTATGCACGAACAACTACTTTTAATACTGGGACTTTTATTACTCGTTATGATGCTGGTCATGCTGGCACAACGGATTAAGATTGCTTATCCTATCTTTCTGGTGCTTGCCGGATTAGGAATTAGCTTTATTCCGGGAGTTCCTGTTTTAAAGCTGGATCCTGAAATTATATTTTTAATCTTTTTACCTCCTCTTTTATATGAAGCAGCGTGGTATACTTCATGGAATGATTTCTGGAAATGGAAACGTCCCATTAGTCTGCTGGCTTTTGGGCTGGTATTTCTGACCTCGCTGGTAGTTGCTTATACTTCCCAAATGCTGATTCCGGGGTTTACTTTGGCATTGGGCTTTTTATTGGGAGGAATAGTTTCACCACCAGACGCAGTTGCTGCCACGACAGTTTTAAAAGGATTAAAAGTTCCAAAACGTACTCTTGCTATACTGGAAGGGGAAAGCCTGATCAATGATGCTTCTTCACTGATTGTTTTCAGATTTGCGCTGGCTGCAGTAATGACAGGAGCTTTCTCAATGCATGAAGCAACCGGACAGTTTTTTCTGGTAGCAGGAATGGGTGTTGTTGTTGGAATTATCGGAGCTCATATTTTTTATGCAATTCACCGTTTTTTACCCACTACACCCGCCATTGATGCTGCAATTACAGTAATTACGCCTTATATTCTGTTTCTTTCTGCAGAACATTTTCATTTTTCGGGAGTAATGGCTGTAGTGAGTGGAGGTTTATTTATGTCTTTCCGTGCTCATGAAATTTTTAAAACAGGAACTACAAGAATCAATATGACAGGAGTCTGGAATACCCTGATCTTTGTAATGAACGCTTTGGTTTTTGTATTAATTGGTCTTGAACTTCCGGATATTATCAATGGATTGGGTGAAGTTTCATTAATGGAAGGAATCAAATATGGTTTAATTATAAGTTTAATCGTTATTGCAGTACGTATGTTATGGATTTATCCTGTGGCTCATATTCCAAGATGGTTGAGTAAAAAAGCCCGTCGTGATCCGAGTCCGGGATGGAAAAACCCATTAATTATAGGATGGGCAGGAATGAGAGGTGTAGTTTCTTTGGCTACAGCGCTGTCTATTCCGGTAATGATGAATACTCAGGCCGAATTTCCCATGAGAAATCTAATCATTTTTATCACATTTGTAGTCATTTTTGTGACATTGGTATTTCAGGGATTGACACTGCCTCTTATTATTAAGCTTACTAAAATAGAAGAGATTGATCCTATTTTACCATCTCATGAACAGCAGGCAGGTATCCAGATCAGACTTGATAGCCTGGCGGTAAACAGATTAAATGAAAAATACGAATCCAGTTTACAATCCAACAGTCTGGTGGAAAACTTTAAAAATACGATTGAAAATGATATCTCTCTTCATCAGAGTCATTTAAGCTCTTTAGAAATGTGCTCCAACAGGCAGAATGATCTGAAAGAATACCATCAGATTATACTCGATATTTTTGCATTACAGAGAAAGGAGCTATTCAAAATGAAACGTGAAAAATTATTCAGTGATGATGAGATTAGAAAAGCCGAATCTCAGCTGGATTTGAATGAACTGAAAATAACAGGGAATAAACATTTGTAGAATAGAGCGAGATGCGGGTTTCGGGATACAAAATTCGGGTTAGAGAGGGTATGAGCTGTGACAGATTGTATAAGATATGTGTTTTTTACTCAACCGTTTCTTACCTTAATCACAACATAAATATTGAATAAAATGAAAACATTACATTTTTTAGTCATTGGAAAGAATCAGGAAATTCTCGATACTTTAAAAAGAATTATAGAAAATAACGAAGGTTGGACTGCCGAAATACAAAGTGATGAAAATTTCTGCTACGAATATATAAAAGAGAATACAGTAGATATTGTGCTTTTAAGCTCCGGACTGGAGGAGGATTTTGAAAAAGATATTAAAATATTTTGTGCCAGATTAGATAAAGATGTTAAAGTAATTGATCATTACGGAGGAGGAAGCGGACTTTTAAAGAACGAAGTTTACAGTCTTTTTCCTAATTTGCAGGGATAAACCTGACATTATGTTTGAAAATATCATCAAAAATATTACACGATTTATCTCAATCACTCCCGAAGAACAAAAAATATTTACAGATTTGCTGGTATGCCAGTCATTTCCTAAGAAGACCGTTTTACTGAGAGAAGGAGAGATATGCCAGTTTGAAGGTTATATTCACAAAGGATGTATAAGGATGTATTGTTTGGATGATGCTGGTACTGAAGTTACGCTGCTGTTTGCCATTGAAGACTGGTGGATCAGTGATATTGCCTCATTTCAGGAGCAGAAACCTTCAAAAGTTTATATTGAAACCTTGGAAGATTCAGAAATCTATATGCTGAATCCTGCAACCAAAGAAAAACTGCTGCAGGAAATTCCGAAACTCGAAAGAGTTTTCAGAATGCTGGTTCAGAGAAATCTGGCAACATTGCAGAGCCGTTTGGTAAATACCATTTCCAAGACCGCATCAGATAGATACCTTGAATTTATAAAGGTATATCCTTCAATCCCGCAAAGAGTAGCACAGTATTACATCGCTTCCTATCTTGGGGTTTCAAAAGAGTTTGTAAGCACTATCAGAAAACGCCTTGCTTCAAAGGAGAAATAATCTTTCAGATTTAAAGAACCCTTTGCTTTATTTTATCAACTCAATAATCAATACTAATAAGAAATAGTGAGATTCCTACGGAATTACAAACTGTATGGAGAGAGAAAGCGTACTATTTGTCATTCCGTAGGAATCTAAACATATATATTCTTTACATACTCTAGTTTATTGGTAAAACTATACAAGACAAGAAAGAACAGGCTACTTATATTTCATTTATTTATAATCATACTGCCGGATACAAAACGTATCCGGCATTTTTTTTTGCTGTAAACTCATTTATTAAACTAGTTAAATGTGCAGGGTTTCCGGTCTCTCTACATTTGTCCTATCAAACAAGAACAAATAACAATCTGATATGGACAGAAAAGATTTTTTAAAGAAAGGATTATTGGGAACAGGAATGTTTGTCGCATCAGCTTCTCTGGCAAATACTATGAAAAATGAAATTGATGAGATTGAACCATTAGAACCAATCGGATACAATCATCTTCCCAATACAGAATCAAAAATAAAAGAAAATTCTGTGATCCACAGAGCTGATTCAAGAGGAAAGGCAGACCACGGATGGCTGTTGAGCCAGCACACTTTCAGCTTTGCCAATTATTACAACCCTGAAAGAATGCACTTCGGAGTATTAAGAGTCCTGAATGATGATAAAGTAGAGGCAGGAAGAGGTTTCGGAACCCATCCTCACGACAATATGGAGATCATCAGTATTCCTTTGGAGGGCGATCTTGAACACAAGGACAGTATGGGAAATACAGCCATTATCAAAAGTGGTGACATTCAGGTAATGAGCGCAGGAACCGGAATCATGCACAGCGAATTCAACAAAAACAGTGATCAGCTTGTAAAATTCCTTCAAATCTGGATCTATCCGAAAAAGAGAAATGTTACGCCAAGATATGATCAGATCACTTTAGACAAAACGAAAGGACACAATCAATTTCAACAGATCCTTTCTCCTAATGCAGATGACGAAGGAGTGTGGATTCATCAGGATGCCTGGTTTCATCTGGGAACTTTTGATCAGAATACGGAAGCATCTTATCAAATCAGAAAAAAAGGAAACGGAATTTATGTTTTCATTTTGAAAGGAAGCGCAGAAATAGGCGGAGAGACTTTGGAAGAACGTGATGGATTCGGAGTCTGGGACATTCAGAATATCAATATCAAAGCACTAAAAGAAGGTACAGAAATCCTTGTAATGGACGTACCAATGACACTATAATAAAAATTAAACAGAAAATAACAACCCTTAAATTAAATCATTATGAAAAAATTAATCCTATCATTTGCAGCTGGTTTATTATCCTTAACTGCGTCAGCTCAAAACCCTGGAAAATCATTATTAAATCCTACCAATCATGCGGTAATACTTGTAGACCATGAAGGACAGATGGCTTTTGCAACAAAAAGCATCAGTATGGAAGAATTAAGAAACAATGTAGCACTGGTAGCTGGAGGATCAAAGATTTTTAATGTTCCTACAGTGGTAACAACCGTGGCAGAAAAATCATTCAGCGGACCTGTTTTCCCTGAAATTTCAGAAGTATATCCTCAAGCAACAAGCGGATATGTGGACAGAACAACGATGAATACCTGGGAAGATGTTAATGCTCACAAAGCCATTACAGGAAAAAATAAAAAGAAACTGGTTTTTGCAGGATTGTGGACGAGTGTATGTATCGTAGGACCAGTATTATCAGCTATTGATGAAGGGTATGATGTATATGTGGTAACAGATGCTTCAGGTGATATTTCTAAAGAAGCTCATGATCAGTCAATCACCCGTATGGTTCAGGCTGGGGCACATCCTATTACTTCTGTTCAGTATGTATTGGAACTTCAGAGAGACTGGGCAAGAAAAGAAACTTACAAACCTGTGAATGATCTGATGAAAAAACACGGCGGAGCTTACGGTATCGGAATTCAGTACGCTCAGGAAATGTTAAAACACTAATGGTCTGTTTCGGCAGGCTGAAAGCCTGCCGAAACCTTCAAACTTAAATATTGAAATAATGAAATTACTGAATACACTTATCTTTTCTGCGGTTTTAGGAACGGGAATACTACATGCTCAGAAAGCAGACATGATCATTACCAATGGGAAGATCACCACAATGGATGATAAGAATCCCGAAGTACAGGCTGTCGCTATAAAAGACCATAAAATCTTACAAACCGGAACGAACGCTCAGATTTTAAAACTAAAAAACAGCAATACCAAAGTCATTGATGCCAAAGGAAACAGAGTGATTCCAGGATTGTTTGACAGTCATCTGCATGTAATTCGTGGAGGTAGATTTTACAATACGGAACTTCGTTGGGATGGAGTAAAATCCCTAAAAAGAGCCTTGGAAATGCTGAAAGAACAGGCAGAGAGAACCCCAAAAGGACAGTGGGTAAGAGTAATAGGAGGCTGGAATGAATATCAGTTTGAAGAAAAACGACTTCCTACACTGGCTGAAATTAATGAAGCAACAGGAAATGTACCCACTTTCGTCATGTATCTTTATGGAAAAGCATGGTTGAACAAAGCCGGATTACAGGAACTGAATATCAACGGAGATACTCCAAACCCAACACAAGGATTGATAGAGAAAGACAACAACGGAAATCCTACAGGTTTACTGGTGGCAGAACCCAATGCTTTTATCCTTTATTCAACATTGGCAAAATTGCCGGAGTTGAAAGAAGAAGAAAAAGTAAATTCTACCCTTCAGTATATGACTGAACTGAACAGATTGGGAGTAACCGCTGTGATGGATGCAGGAGGAGGATTCCAGAATTTTCCTGATGACTATGGAACAACAGACAAGTTGAACAAAGAAGGAAAAATTACCGTTCGTTTGCCTTACTATTTATTTGCCCAGAAGAAAGGCTCTGAGCTGGCAGATTACACTAAATGGATCGGGATGGTAGAGATTGACGATCATGGCCACAACGATTTCAACGAAATAGATTATCATGTCAACGGAGGAGGAGAAAACCTGGTATCTGATGGAGCGGATTTTGAAAACTTCCTTTTCCCAAGACCGGAACTTCCTGCAACCATGGAAAAAAATATGAAAGAAGTAGTAAGTCTTTTGGTTAAAAATAAATGGCCTTTCAGAATTCACGCCACTTATAATGAAAGTATCACAAGATTTTTAAATGTCATTGAAGAAGTCAACAAAGAAACCCCTTTGAACGGATTAGTCTGGTTTATTGATCATGCCGAAACCGTTACTGAAGACAACATGAAAAGAATCAAAGCAATGGGTGGCGGAATTGCCATACAGCACAGAATGGCTTATCAGGGTGAGAGTTTCATCCACAGATATGGTAAAAAACCAGCTTTAGCTTCTCCACCGGTGAAAAAAATGCTTGAAATGGGAATTCCTGTCGGACTGGGAACAGACGGAACCAGAGTAGCCAGCTACAATCCATGGGTTGCTTTATATTGGATCACCACAGGAAAAACAATCGGAGGAAATCAGGTAATGGGCAAAGAAAATACCTTAGACAGAAAAACAGCTTTATCACTTTCTACCTATGGCGGATATGAATTAATAAAAGACTATCAGAAAGGGAAAATACAAAAAGGATATTTTGCAGACCTTACCATTTTAGACAAAGATTATTTCACAGTCAATGACGAAGAAATCAAGAACATTACTTCAAAACTGACGATTGTAGACGGAAAAGTAGTGTACGGAGACGACACTTACAAAACCGATGCTCCGGCACCTCTTCCGGTTATCCCGGACTGGTCACCTGTAAAATATTATGGAGGTTATCAAACCAAATAATGTAAACCACAAAAGCCACAAATACCTCAACTGAAGGAGCAAACATTCCCCTCATCTGGAGGGGTGGCAAAAATTCAAAGAATTTTTGACGGGGTGGCCCTACACGCAAAACCATCAGCAGTATAAAATATTCACAATCATCTGTGCTCATCCGTGTAATCTGCGGTTAAACAAAATTTTCTCAATCAAACTCACTCTTAAAAATTCCATTTAGATCATGAAAAAGCTAATCCACATCATCACCAATACCAATCCGTCAGGAAAATTAACGGACATGGCACTTTTAGTTTTCAGAGTCTTACTTTCTGCAGAATTAATCGTAGCTCACGGATTAAAAAAATTAGGAGTAGGTGTTTCAGAAGCAGAGCAGGTTCCGAACCCGCTGCACCTTCCGGAAGCCTTCAACAGTCTTTTTGCAGATGCTGCCAACCTGGTATTTCCGGTGTTTGTGATCTTTGGATTTTTCACAAGAATTGCAGTATTACCTATTTTGGCGGTGACCCTTACGGGATACTTTATCCTCCATTGGAATGATGCATTACTGGTGAAAGACACTCCTTTCATGTATAGCTTATGTTACCTGTTTTTACTGTTTATGGGGGCTGGGAAATACTCAGTTGATAATTTTTTAACCAAGAAATAATCATGAAAAAACTGATTGCCATTGCACTTTTGCTGCAAATTTTCATTCCAGCTCAGCTTTCTGCCCAGTTCAAGCTGATGAGGTTTGATGAGGATTATTCCACCTATAAAGACTCTGCAAAGACTTTTTATAATTCCATAAAATATATCCCTATTACGGAAAATAATAAGAACTATTTGTCGGTAGGGGGAGAAGCAAGATTGGAATTTGTAGATTTTAACAATGAAGATTGGGGAAGATCAGGAATTGGAAGCAATCCTTTTCTCATTCAAAGGTATAATATGCATGCAGATTTGCATCTGGGGTCAAGGGTAAGAATTTTCGGACAGGTGAGAAGTGCCTGGGAAAACGGAAGGAAGAACGGACCGAGACCTATTGATGAAGACCATTTGAATATTCAGAATCTCTTCATTGATGTAGATATCCTGAAGAATGACAAAGAAAAACTGACAGTGCGTGCAGGAAGGCAGGAACTGGATTATGGAAGCGGAAGACTCATCTCAGTGAGAGAAGGTCCGAATTTAAGACTCTATTTTGATGGATTAAAATTCATGTACAAAAGAGGGAATTTCAGATCCGATGCCTTTATGATGGCCGCCAGTGAAATCAGTCCCGGAGCATTCGATAATAAATCTTCAAAATCAATTAACCTTTGGGGAAGTTACAACACGCTGATTATTCCAAGAAGTGGAAATCTGGAGTTGTATTACCTGGGAATTCACAGAAAAGATGTACGTTTTGAAGATGGAATTTCAGATGAGAACAGACATACTTTAGGAGGAAGGTTCTGGAGATATGGTGGTGGTTTTATCTACAATTTTGAAGCGGCCTATCAGTTTGGAAACTTCAATAAAGGAAATATCAGCGCGTGGACAGCTTCTGCAGACATCGGATATATGTTCGAAAATATAAAAGGAAAACCGACCATCAACCTTAGAAACGATTATATCTCAGGAGACAGCAATAAAGGAGACGGAAAGCTGGGAACATTCAACCCTTTGTATCCGAAAGGAGGGTATTTTGGATTCAATCCTCAGATCGGACCTGTGAATCTGATTGATATTCATCCCTATGCAACCGTGGATTTGAGTGAAAAAATAACCGTACAGGCAGATGTTGTTTTCAACTGGAGATATTCTACCCAGGACGGAATTTACAGACCCAGCGGAACATTAAACCTGCCATCCTCCAACTCAAAAAAGAGATATATCGGAACCGCTTTCTTAGGAAGCTTTAATTATAAAATCAATAAGTTTTTAACCTTTAATACAGGAATACAATATTTCAACACAGGCGCTTTCATCAACGATGTGATCGACAACCACAAAGACGGACTTTTTATCAACTCCAGAATAGTATTTAAATTTTAAAAATACATATATCCGCCAGAATATCCCGCAGCTCGAACCCCGAAAACTCGCATCCCGAACCCCGCAACAAAAATTACCCCACATCAATGCACCTATCCATCACAGAAACTACCTTTGAAAAAACAAGAAATAGCCGGAGCAACGCGACTTGCGCCTTACAAAATAAAGTATGTAAAAACCTTGCGCCTTTGCGTTACCCAACAAACAACATTTACAACTCGCATCCCGAAACTCATAACAATAACAAAAAAAATCTCATGAAAAATACACTAAAAAATAGCTTAAGACACTCATTAGTAATCACAGCTTTAGCTTTCTCTACGCTAAGTTTTGCACAAACCACTACCACAGCACCTGCAAAGACAACTGCCATCGGAACCTCTAAAACATGGGGAACCATAGACGGAATCTCCATGGTAGGATTGGTGCAAGGACCTTCATCCGCTGATGCCCAACTTCAGGTAGCCTGTGTTTTTGAATATACAGAAGGAGACATCTTCAATACTCAGGCTTTACCCGCAAAACTGAATGGATTAGTTCATTTAGATGAAGCTTTAAAAGGAGAACTGACCAATATCAGAAAAGCAGGACAGTTTCAGGGACATTCTTTAGAAACCCTTTTGATTACACCTCCTGTAGGGTCGATGTCTGCAAAGAAATTATTGTTAATCGGTTTGGGCGACCGTAACAAATTTACCCCTGACTTAATGACTTCCGTAGGAGAAGTGGCTGCCCGCGAAGCGATGAGATTAGGCGTTACCAATTTTGCCTTCGCCAGTGATCTGAAAGATGCAGGAATAGACTCTCCAACCGCTTTGATAGCAGGAAACGTAGTAAAAGGAATTGTACATGCCAACCGTTCTGAAAACTACCTGAAAGAACACAAACTATCCACCACAAAAAAATTAGAAAAAGTATACCTTCTGGCTGGTCCTGCCTTCTTTGAAACCGCAGGCGGAGGAATTGCTGATGCCATTTCAGAAGTCCAAAAGAAATAATGAACCTAGTTTCATTACTATTGTTGATTCGGCCTCCTTTTTTAAGGGGGCTTTTATTATTCAAATAATTTAGCTCCATCAATAATTAACTGAGAGCTGATAATTCTGTCAATATTAAAATGTCTAATTTTTCCATTTCGGAGTAAACAGTTTGCTTCTATTACTGTTGATACTATAGTCCGACCCTGTTTTACTTTTATATTACCTTTTGATCTAATCACTCTATTTGTTACATTATCAAACCTATCGGTGTATTTTATTAGATAATATTGATCTTTAATAAAGCTAGATTCCTTAATTTGTATTAATGTATTTCCATTTATTTTAGGCAATTTCTCACCAAGAATATCATTTTTATTAAATGTATAAGTGAAATTTAAGTTATTAGAGAGGTTTAGGTGAATTTTTTCAATTTCAGAAGAACTATATTTTTGAAACAGATAATCAAAATAATTTATTTTATAATAATAATGATTGTATACAATCTCATAAATATCTAACAACGAATTTTTGATTGTAATAGAAGAATTTTCTAATGATAATGGAGTGTCTAATCTCGAAAGAACTAATAAATTTTCATCCAATATTTTCTTTAAACTATTTTGAGAATATTGCTTATTTTTTATTAAGCCAAAAATATTTGATGGTAAAAGTTCTTCAGAATATGATGTAGTAATAGGATTATACCATTTACATTTAAAAAGGTATTTGGCACAATCTTTTTCTATTATTCCCTTATTTTTTGTTGAGTACCTTTTTTCGTCTTTGTTTTTTAGAATATCAATAATTGTCATTACTGGAGGTAAAAAGCTTAAATGATTGTTTTCTTTATTTGTACGTTTGCCGTTCGAAGAATCAATAAATACTTTCTTTTTAGTAAGTTCAAAGTCAATGCTTTTAAGGCAAATAGTTTTACCAATATATTTTTTCTTTAAAAATTCTAAATCATAATCTTCAATAATCTTTAAACTATCTAAATCTAAATATGTATTAGTCGCAGTTAGTTTTTTAATTTCATATTCTTTAATCCATTTGTCATGATATTTTCCGTCTTTATGTGAATAATAGTAACATTTAAATTGCTTTTCAATGTTTTGCCCTGTTGTACTATCAAATTCATTTTTATCTAGTATCTCTGAAACAACCATTACAGGAGGTGTCATGTCTGCATTGGCAGCGATTTTAATGAGTGAATTATATTCGAAGTAAGGATGATTTTTAAGACATACAAAATCACCAATGGAAAAATGACTCATAATTTAATTATTTCAAGGTTATTTGACAAATATAATAATAAATATGTATTTTTGAGAGCCTGCAAAAAGAGTGTAATTACAACTAGTAGAGATAAAAGATCTTTTAAAATTTCGCAAATATAGAAGATTTACTTATAAAAAATGGTTTATAAGGGCAATGGATTGCAATGTCTCAATCCAGTCATTGTTTGGGCTGGAAGAGCATAGTAGGAAACATGTTACTAAATTAAGGAATACCTGGATAATATCCAAGAACCTAAAGAAATTTGTTAATCTATGATGTGGTTTCATCTTCATTATTAGGGTTAATATTATTTATACAGTATCTCACTGATTTCTGAGTGAGCTCAACACATGTCAATACATATTACGGATTTATCAATGACTCAGTAATTGGGTACTTATCTAGCAATGCGTATGTAATTATTAAACGATATTGGCTTTTTGCAGGCAATTTTATGACTAGAAATAAACCTGATTGGATAAAAGAAAAAGGCTATTTACATTTATCTCCTTCCCTTAAAATAGGTGAGGATTGGGTAAGTTATAATCGGAATATTACAAATGAAAATTATATAGAAAAACATGCATTTTATCCACTTATACATACTATTTTAAAAGATAGAAAATATAAGAAAGGAGACTCTGAAAAGCATAAACATAATGATAATCGTAGACATTGTCATTTTCATAAAGAAACCAACAAACCTGAGAAAACACATAAGCTTCGCCCTTTGCATTATGCCAGCCATATGGATGCACTCGTATATGGATACTATAAAAATATTCTTAATGAGCTTTACGAAAAAAAGTTAAAGGAGAATCCTATATTAGATGCTTCTGTAAATGCTTATCGCAAAATTCCAATTTCTAAAGAAAATGAGAAAGGCAAAAGTACAATTCACTTTGCGAAAGAAGCATTTGATGAAATAAAAGAAAGAGGTGAAAGTCAAGATGTTTGTGTTATGACTTTTGATTTAAAAAGTTTTTTTTCGAGTTTAAATCATCAATTTTTAAAGCAAAAATGGAAGTGGCTTTTAGGAGTTGATGAATTACCAAAAGATCATTATAATGTCTTTAAAGCATGTACAAAATTTAGATATGTACTTCTTGATGATCTAAGAATACAAAAAAAAAATAAGAAAGGACGTAGATTAGGTTTTGATGAATCAAAACTAGCTAAAATAAGGAAAGAAAAAGGATTCAGGTGTTTCTTTGAAAGCAATGTAGAATTTAGAAAGGCGATTAAAGAAGGAAAACTCAGAATTTATAATAATCCATTCTTTTCCAACGAAAAAATAAATATTGGAATTCCACAAGGACTTCCAATTAGTGCACTTCTTGCCAATCTGTATTTATATGATTTTGACTTGAAAATTGTCAATGATATTGTGATTGAAAGAGGAGCTTATTATAAGAGATATTCAGATGATATTGTAATAATTTGTAAACCTAATCAAGCGGAATTTATTGAAAGGTATATTTATGATCTAGTAGAAGAAAGTAAAGTTCAAATAAGTAAAAATAAAACTGAAAAATTTATTTTCAGAAATATTAATTATTCTCCGAAACATAATCAGAAAAGGTTGACTTGTTTTAAAGTAAATAAAACAACACAGGAAGAAAAAGAAACTCCATTATTATATCTAGGATTTGAATTTAGGGGATATAAGACGGTTATAAAATCTGCTAACCTATCTTCCTATTATAGAAAAATTATTTCAATAACAAAGAGAAGATGTAAAAGAGCCCAGACTTTATTAGATAAGAATCCAGAAGCAAAGAAGGCAATATATATTAACCAAATAAAAAAGCTTTATAATAAACCATTAAAGGTTAAAGATTCTGAAAGTACTGAACTTAAAAAACTGGATAGGAAACGTTATTCATTAGTTAAGAATGATAGAGGGTTTTATGAATTTTCGCACTATTCTTCTAATAGTAAAAAGGAATCTAATTATTATTCCTATGTAAAACGTTGTTGTACAATATTTGAAGAGGATCATTTTATGAATCAAATTAGAAAAAGAAAGCATGTAGTATTTACTGCTATTAATAGACATCTACATAAAAAATGAATTGAATATTAATATATCTCCATATAAAAGATCTCTTATATTAAAGTTGGTATATGTCCCAATTTGCAGTGTCAAAAAAAATCCCGATTTTTGCCCTCTTCAATAAACCCCCGAGTTCATGAAATTATGTATTGCCGAGAAACCCAGTGTTGCCAGAGATATTGCTAAAGTATTGGGCGCTACCATGCCTAAACAGGGCTATATGGAAGGAAACGGCTATTGCGTGACATGGACGTTCGGACACCTTTGCACCCTGAAAGAACCTCACGACTACGGTCCACAATTCAAATCATGGAATCTTTTTTCACTGCCCATTATTCCCAACAGTTTTGGAATCAAGCTGATCCCGAATAAAGGCGTTGAAAATCAGTTCAAAGTCATTGAAAAATTGGTCGAAGAATGTGATGAGGTCATCAACTGCGGGGATGCCGGGCAAGAGGGAGAACTCATTCAGCGTTGGGTATTGCAGAAGGCAAAATGCAACAAACCTATCCAGCGTTTATGGATTTCTTCATTGACGGAAGATGCTATTAAAGAAGGTTTTGCAAGTTTAAAACCTGCAGAAGATTATAAAAACCTGTATCTGGCCGGAAATGCCAGAGCGATAGGAGACTGGTTATTGGGAATCAATGCTACCAGACTTTTTACCAAGAAATTCGGTGGTAATAAAGCCGTTCTTTCCATTGGAAGAGTGCAGACTCCTACATTGGCTATGCTGGTTCAGCGCCAGAAAGAAATTGATGCCTTTACTACAGAAGAATATTGGGAGCTGAAAACCAAATACCGTGACGTTATTTTCAATGCAGCGATTGATCGTTTAAAAACATTGGAACGTGCAGAAAAAGGACTGGAATATCTTAAAGTCAATCCATTTGAGATCGTTTCTTTCGAAATTAAAGAAGGAAAAGAAAAAAATCCACGACTTTTCGACTTGACCGGACTTCAGGTGGAAGCCAACAAAAAATACGGATATTCAGCAGAAAATACGTTGAATTATATCCAAAGTCTTTATGAAAAAAAGCATGTAACCTATCCGCGTGTTGATACCACCTATCTATCCGAAAGTTTATATCCGAAAATAACAGGGATTCTTCAGAAAATGTATCCATATCAGGATCTGATTGCTCCGTTACTGGAAGCTCCGATTCCAAAATCAAAAACCGTTTTCGACGATACCAAAGTAACCGATCACCATGCGATCATTCCTACGGAAATTCCACCTTCTCAAAATTTGAGCAGGGAAGAAAAACTGATCTATGATCTGATTGCAAAGCGTTTTATAGCGGTATTCTATCCTGAATGTAAAATCTCCAATACGTTGGTAGAAGGGAAAGTAGGAACCATTCCATTCAAAACCAGCGGAAGACAGGTGCTTGAAGCTGGATGGAGAGCTGTTTATGCTAAAGAACCTAAAGAAGAAACCACAGATAAGGACAAAGAAAAAGAGGAAGAACAAACCATTCCTGAATTTATTGTAGGAGAAACCGGACCTCACGATCCAAAGATTCACCAGGGGAAAACAACGCCTCCAAAACCTTACACGGAAGCAACCTTGCTGAGAGCAATGGAAACAGCCGGAAAACAGGTGGAAGATGAAGAATTGCGTGAAATGCTGAAAAACAACGGGATCGGAAGACCATCCACCCGTGCCAACATCATTGAAACACTTTTCAAAAGAAAATACATCGAGAAAAAAAGGAAAAACCTCATCGCTACCCAAACCGGAATTCAGTTGATCGACACCATCGAAGACGAGCTTTTAAAAAGTCCGGAACTGACTGGTGAATGGGAATCAAAACTTCGTAGAATAGAAAAAGGCGAGTATGAAGCCAACCTTTTCAAAGAAGAACTGATCCAGATGGTTACCGAATTGACCGAAAAAGTAGTGTACGGAAAAGGAAAAGTGATTACCCTGCAGGAAGAGGAAAAAGAAGAAGTAAAGGAGAAGAAAAAAAGAGAACCCGCACAGAAAAAAGAACTTCAGTCCTGGGAAGAAACGAAATGTCCGAAATGTAAAGAACACAACCTGATCAAAGGAAAAACAGCGGTAGGATGTTCCGATTTCAAAAACTGTGGCTTTAAAATTACCTTTGAAATTTTCGGTAAAAAATTATCAGATAAACAGCTTTTAGACCTTGTTTTAAAAGGGAAGACTTCAAAATTAAAAGGCTTTACCACCCATCCGGAAGCTATTGCAGAAGGTATTTTGACTTTGAGCGATGACTTTCAGACACAACTTAGCTAATTAAATATTATCATTGAGTGGAGAATACGGGATTCGAACCCGTGACCTTTTGACTGCCAGTCAAACGCGGGAGCATTTAATGTACGCTATATGAGCATTGTTCTTCAAAGATAATAAAATAACGGCTGAAACTTCATAAATATAGGCGATACAATTTTAGATAGTATTGAATCTGGATCTTCGAAGAATTTTAAATTTTATCGGATATAAAATCTTTGCGCCTTAAAAACAGACAACTTGGGAACAACTTGCGCCTTTGCGTTTTCCAACAATCTTCCGGTTTTTCATTTATACCGAGATTCTACGGAATAACAATTATAACGATTAGTTTATCCATACAGTTTGTCATTCCGTAGGAATCCACCCTTATTTTCCAGACCTTCACAATCTTCATCATAAATACAAATACCTCAACTGAAGCACAAAAATTCCCCTCTTTTGGAGGGGTGGCGAAAATTCATAGAATTTTTGACGGGGTGGTTTTTACCGTTTTTCTAAACATATTATCATCCTGAAATTTCCACATTCTCTTTTTTCTGCTTCATAAACTGAAAGATCGATCCAGCTACAAAAAGCAAGAAAATGACAAGCAGGGTCTGACCAATGATGGGATCATTGATGTCTTTAGCTAAAGGATGTCCGATGGGAATCCTTGTAAAAGTCTCATTAATTGTTGGAACAAGGGACAGGAAAAAGCTGAATGACAGCAAAAAATTCTCAAAATATCTGGCTTTCCTGTTTTCCTTTTTGCTCGAGAAAAGAAAGTAAGCAACAGAAATCAAAACGACTATAAACAGAGAGAAGATATGCCCGGCATTGAAACCTCCGGCTTTTGAGATGCCCAATGCTGAAAGTGATGTAATGAGCGTAGCGTAAAAGTAGACCTTTCCGGATAGATGAGTCAGGTTAATCTTACCATATTTGATAAATCCGATTATTGCGCCGGCAAGGGCACTGATACCAATAATGGTATGGAAAATTCCTAAAATTGATAGAAGCATATTAATATTATTTTAAATTTATACTCATTCAGTTTCTTATTCTTTTTTGCTTTTCACGGCATCTGAAGAGGAAAGTTATTCCCTGAAACTGTTGGTACAAATTTGCGATAGAAACATAGAAATGATTTTGTGATTTCGTTCAAGAATTTGATATTTTGGTTCAAAAAAAAAGCATTCCTTACTGAAATAAGAAATGCAGGTGTAATTTGTATAAAATAGTTTTCCAATTATTTTTCTTTCCGTTCCTGACGATAAGCTGAAGGGGAAATATTAAATTTGTCGCTGAAATTTTTTGTAAAAGTCGCCAGATCATTAAATCCGCAGTCCAATGCGATATCAGTAATCCGTTCATCGGATATTAAAAGCAGTTCGGCGGCCTTTTCCAGTTTTTTGTTTCTTATATAATTGGCGGGAGTGTCGTCATAGAGTTTTGCGAATTCTCTTTTGAAGGATGATATACTCAGATTACTTTGTTCTGCAAGCTGTTCAATGGTAAGCTGTGAAAATAAGTTGGCTTCAATAATTTGCTTAAAAGTATAAGTGGTAGGAGAGAAAAGTTGTGACAAAATCAATTGAATGGTATTTGCATTCTGTGATTGAGCCAGCAATAACATGATCTCTTTTAGCTTAAGAATTAATATATCTTCATTAATGAGTGAGGGATTTTCAAAATAAAAAAGAAGTCCCTCTACATATTTTTGAATCAGAAAATCATTACTTATTTTCTCACTGGATTGATTTGAAACTATGTTTGCAGGCCTTTGCAGTAAGGAAGGTAATTCTCTGTCGTAAATTCTTTTCAGGATGTCAGGGTAGAAGGTCACAATGACGACCTGGCAGTTACTTTCTACATTTGAATTCTGAATATGCTTTCCAGAGCTGATACAGTTCAGAAACAGGGAATAATGGGCAGGAACATCAAACTCCTGTTCATCTGTTTTATATTGAAACTCTCCTTTGATCACATACAGAAAACAGGCTTGTTCCGAAACCGGAAAATCATTTCTGAATGGCCCTGTCATATCAATTTTTTGGATCAGGGTCTTTCCAAACAATTCGTGTTTTTTGTAATCATTCAGCATAATAGAAGGGTTTTGTTTTGAAATGAATCACGGGAAATTTAAATAATTTTTTCTTTACAATAGCAAACTGTATTCTATTTTATGTTAGATGAAACATCTGCACTTCTGCATTCTTTTTTCTCATTCATATTTTTAGTGAATAAAAATATACCGTTCTGCATATCCACACAGTTTGTCATTCCGTAGGAATCCAGCCCTATACTTTTCATACCTTTTATTCTAATAAAAATATCTCAACTGAAGACGTGAAAATTCTCTTCCTCCGGACGGGGTGGTTTACCGGAACAATTTCTCATACCAGCCACCTACATCATTTTTAATCTCCTCATGATGCTGGTATAGAATTACTGCCAGTTCCAGTTCAGACCTTTCAGATTGATAAGGATTTCCCGTAAAAAATCCAAAGAAGTTTCCATCCTGATCAACGATTTTCGGAGGATAAGCCCCATACGCATTCCATGGAGAGTAGGTGCTGTGGGTACTTCCATAATTTCCATACCTATTCCAGATAGATTTTGAACTGAATGCATTTCCGTAATCACTAAACTTATTCCATATCGAAGTCTTATCAAAATTATCACAGTTTAAGCATCCCAGGTATTGATCCTGATCTGCGCCGCCATACAAATGCAGGGTCTGCGCCTGGAAACTGAAGCCTGCAACTAAACCTAAAAATTGGAAAAAACTTTTTAAACCCATGATAAAGCTTTCCTGCAAAGCTAATCTTTTGAACTGAAAAATTTTAATTATTACTGAACAAACCACACACCAAGCCTTACAGGTTTCCAATATCTATAAGGTCTAAATATCCACATAGAGATCAAGCAGCAGCATAAGTGTATATCAGTATCCTCAAAGCTACCTGCGGCTGGAAATTTTTAATCTTTAAATTCTTTAATCTTTAAATCAATTTCTACCTTTACATACAAATTCAAAAAATAATGACACCAGAGAAAAGAAAACTCATCACAGACAGCTTCAGCCGTTCGGAAACCTTAAAATTCTATCAAGCAGAACTGCTGGAAGTAGAAACCGATTTTATATCCATGAAGATTCCTAAAATGGAAATGATGACCAGAAAAGCAGGAATGTTCAACGGAGCTATGATTGCGTCTCTGGTAGATGTTTCTTCTGGATATGCAGCAGTAAGTCATTATGCAGAAGATTGTTACGTGGTTACGGTTGAATTGAAAGTAAATTATCTTCGTCCTGCCATGGGTGATGCGTTGGTTTCCAAATCCTATGTAATCAAAGGCGGAGGGAAAATCATTGTGGTGAGAACGGAAATCTATGTTCGGAATGAAGGTTCCGACTCAGAAAGTCACGTGGCTACCTCATTGGTCACCATGATGAAAATAAAATAATCGACTAAGGGAAATAATCGACAAAATATTCTTTAAATAAAGGGTTTCATGGAATTCTTTTTTTCGAAATGGAATGGCTTTTGCTCCATACACCCCCATAAACATTAAAAAATAACTCAATGAACTTAATTATCCGATTACTTGTAACAGCGATAGTAGCCTATCTTTTGACCAAAATCTTACCGGGAGTACATTTTGAAACGTTTTCTTCAGCCATTATCTTTGCTATTGTGCTTGGGGTTCTTAACATATTTGTAAAGCCGATTTTAAGCCTGTTTGGTCTGCCGTTAACGATCCTTACGTTAGGATTTTTTGCATTGGTAATCAACGCCGGAATTATCCTGATTGCAGACTATTTCATAGATAGTATGGTGGTAGAAGGCTTCTGGTGGGCATTTATCTTCAGTATCCTGCTGTCAATAGTGACATCTCTGGCAAATTCAATGTTCTCAGATGGAGATTAATTAAAATAATAGATCAAAATAAAAAATATCCGCTCAATTTTGAGCGGATATTTTTATTTCTTAATGAATTTCAACAAAACTAAACTTCCCTGCTGGTCTTTCAGTTTTAGAAAATAATTTCCTGAAACAAGATGGCTGATCGTAATTTCTTTGGTAAAATGATTTTTTGAAACGATTCTTCCATTACCATCTATAATCTCATATTCCTGAAAATGCAGATTAGTATTTACTTTTAAAATATCTGAAACAGGATTCGGATACACCTTGATTAAAACAGTCTTATTCTTTGACATCGTTTCATGACTTACTAAAAATAAACATGAAGGTGGAGTTGTGATAATACCATTTGTAAAGTCATAATATAATGTGCTTCCTGCCGGAATAAGATTCGAACTTATGGTTTGAGGAATGTTTTCAAAAAGAGTGCAGTTATTAAAACGAAGATTGGCATTTTCAAACTCTCCGGTAGTCTTGTACCATGATTCGCAGCCTGCAGCCTGCATTGTTATTCCCGGCCAGAATGTATCCATGGCAAATCCGTTGACTGCATTAGGGTTAACCCTATCCACCATTACACAGCTTCCTCCCGTCCATGTAGAAGGCGCTTTAAAATAAATAACAGCAGAAGGAATAGTTCCGGTGTAATATTTTTTACTGATGACAACCGAAGAATTTCCCTGCCCGTTCACCAAAAATGCTTTGATTTCTTTATTCTGATCAATAAGAATTTGCACGCTGTTGGCAGCTGAGCTTGAACTTAGTGTAGGGGTGCTTCCATCTGTTGTGTAATAAATAGTTCCGATTCCGGTAATAGTGACCTGATAAGGATTATCATAATGACTTGCAAAAGGGCTCATCGTTAGCTGAGAAAAAAAGAATGATGATACAAGAAATGACGAAATAAGTAGAAATTTTTTCATGGAAGATGGATATTAGTTTGTTTTTTATAAAATTAATACAATTTGCCTATTAATAAATAACTTACTTTAAACTTTAGAAAACTTAAATGTTAATTCTTTCGTTCATCTTTATTTTAAATATTAACTTTGGCAATCTTTGAGTTTAATAAAAGGAGGGTACGAAATCAGCAGGATTCCGTACATCCGTTAAAAAATGAATATCGATATATGAAACTTAAGTACAGTCTGCTGGCCTTGGCAGCTCCGCTTTTAATGAATGCACAACAAGTAATGACACCTGAAATTCTTTGGACTTTGAAAAAAGTTGGAGTACAGGCTGTTTCACCGGATCAGGGTTCTCTTATCTATAAAGTAGGACAGGTAGATCTGAAAACAGAAAAAACAAAAAACGAGAACTATTTTCTGAATGTTCTTAATAATCAGTCTTCCAAAATTGATTTCGGTAAAAAAGCCCTTATTCAATGGGATAAAAACGGGATCTATGCTCAGGAAGGCGATAAAATCTATCTTTCTAAAGATGCAGGGAAAACCTGGACAGAATTTTATACCATCGGTGAAGTTGATAATGTTGTCATTTCTCCGGACGGGAAGAAAATTGCTTTCAGCAAGCAGGTATTGGTAGAAAAAGTAATGGGGAAAGATAAATTCGCTGATACTCCTAAAACTACCGCTCAGGTGTACACAGATCTGAACCACAGACACTGGGATTATTTCAATGAAGGAAAATACAACCATGTATTTGTAGTAAATACTTCTGATAAAGCAGAATCAGCTAAAGACCTGCTGGAAGGGAAAATGTGGGATTCTCCTCAGAGACCTTTCGGGGGAGCTGAAGACTTTATCTGGAGTTCAGATTCTGCACAGCTTTTATATGTTACAAAACCCAAAAGTGGAAAAGACTATTCTACAAGTACCAATACAGATATTTTTGCTTACGATTTAGCATCAGGTACAACCAAAAACCTTACGGAATCCAACAAAGGATATGATGTAAATCCTAAATTCAGTCCTGATGGAAAATCTCTGATCTGGCAGAGTATGCCCAGAGACGGGTATGAAGCAGATAAGAATGATGTGAAAATCATGGATTGGAAGTCTGGAAAGATAACTAATCTGACATCAGGCTGGGACGAAAGTGTTTCTGGAGATGTACTTTGGGGAGCAGATTCAAAAACAATCTACTTTACAGCAGCATTCAGAGGAACGAAACAGCTTTTTGCCCTTGATTCAAAATCAGCAAAAGTACAGCAGATCACAAAAGGAGATTTTGACGTCAACGAAATCTTTACAGATAATAAAACTTCACTTTTAGTAGGAAGAACAGACGTAAACCATGCAACAGAACTTTTCTCTGTAAACGTGAAGAACGGAGAAATGAAGCAGGTGACTGAAGCTAACAAAGAAACTTATGCTAAGCTGGCTCAGGGGAAATCTGAACTTAAAATGGTAAAAACTTCAGACGGTAAAGAAATGGGTGTATGGTTTCATTACCCACCAAACTTTGACCCGAACAAAAAATATCCTACTTTGGTATACTGTCAGGGTGGTCCGCAGTCTGCGCTTACTCAGTTTTTCAGTGTAAGATGGAACTTTGCCCTGATGACTGCCAACGATTATATCGTGGTAGCACCAAACAGAAGAGGTATGCCGGGCTGGGGAACAAAATGGAATGAAGAAATTTCAAGAGACTGGGGCGGACAGCCGATGAGAGATTATCTGGCAGCAACAGATTTTGCAAAAACATTACCATACGTAGACGGTGACAGAGTAGCAGCTGTAGGAGCGAGCTACGGAGGATACAGCGTATTTATGTTGGCCGGAATTCATGAAAACAGATTCAAAACGTTCATCGCTCATGATGGATTATTTGATATGAAATCATGGTATCTGACTACTGAAGAGCTTTGGTTTGCAAACTGGGATCTTGGTTCACCATGGGAAAAACCACAGCCAAAAGCATACACAGAATTCAACCCAAGCAATTTCGTAGATAAATGGAACAAACCAATTATGATCGTTCAGGGAGGAATTGATTTCCGTGTTCCTTACGAGCAGGGTCAGGAAGCTTTCCAGGCTGCAAAATTAAGAGGATTAAAATCTAAACTGGTGTACTTCCCGAATGAAAACCACTGGGTACTTCATCCACAAAACGGATTGGTATGGCAGAGAGAATTCTTCGATTGGCTGAAGGAAACTTTATAAGATCAATAAGAATAAAATATCAATAGTAGCGGGCTTTGGCCCGCTTTTTTTATGATAAAAACCCAATGGCTTTAGCCAAAATTTAAATAAGATCGTGTTTTTTAATCTGCATAATCCGCGGAATAAAATCTCTATATTTGAATATGCAAAACCGTATTTCTTCATTTTCACCGCTTATTGACGCTCAGTCTGAAATTATCATTTTAGGATCAATTCCAGGGGTGAAGTCATTAGAAAAACAACAGTATTATGCCCATCCTCAGAACAAATTCTGGAAAATTATTTTCGAATTACTGAACGAAGAATTTACTGAAGAGTATACTCAAAGAATTGAGATCATAAAGAAACATCATATTGCCCTGTGGGATGTCATTGATTCCTGTGAGCGGAAAGGAAGCCTTGATTCTGAGATCAGAAACGAAGAAGCCAATCAGATTGCTGAATTGCTGGAAGAGCATCCAAATGTGAAAGCCATTTTCTGCAACGGAGGAAAATCCTATAAAAACTTACAGAAGCTGTTAGGAAAAAGCTATAAACTGCCTGTTATTTTATTACCTTCTACAAGCCCGCTTCATACAGTTTCCTTTGAGAAGAAATTGGAAGAATGGAAAGTGATTGTGGAGTTTTTGAGTTGAGAATGGGTTACGGG
Source organism: Chryseobacterium sp. JV558 (assembly GCF_033712365.1). NCBI lineage: Bacteria > Pseudomonadati > Bacteroidota > Flavobacteriia > Flavobacteriales > Weeksellaceae > Chryseobacterium > Chryseobacterium sp. JV558. Next base: position 96,055 of record NZ_WJHU01000007.1, on the reverse strand, counting down.
ATTCGAGATTCAGTATGTTGATTGAATGGTTTTTGGGGTTTGTGAGTAAGAGCGTTGAGATGATAAGAGTATAGATTCCTACGTAATGACAAAGTGTACGGATAAGTAAAGCGTTTTGTTTGTCATTCCGTAGAAATCTAGATATTGTATGTAATCCTTAGAATTATAATAACTTAGATCATTCACTTCCCAAATATGCTCTCAAGCCTTTCAACAGCTCCAGCTGATTTTTGGTTCGGTCTAAATTATGCTCAGGATACTTTGTAGCATAATAAACACTTCCGTTCAGATAATCCGTTAAAAAACGAAGCTCCTGGATATAAATGGCGACCTGTGCGGCATAATCAAGATTGTCAGATTCTTTAGGGGTTAGTTTTTCCTTTAGATAGAATAAAAATCCTTCTTTTACAGCTTTATACATTTCAGGGTTGAAATTGTTTCTGGCCTTTCCATCATCTTCATGGGTGGTATTGGTATAAGACTGGATCATTGTTCCAAAATCATACAGAATAGTAGAAATCATCATGGTGTCGAGATCAATTACTGCTAACGGATGATGATTTTGATCGAAAAGGATATTGCTGATTTTTACATCTGCATGGATAATTCTTTTCGGAATCTGATTGCTTTTCTCCATTTCTATCCATTGATCAGGCAAAGACAGAAGCTGGTTGGTGATTTCTATTTCAGTTTTTGCATTTTCTTTTAAATGGGGAGCTGCATTCTTTAATGAGTGTTTATAATCTGCAACCCTTTTCTCAAAATTTAAGAAATTAGGTAGTGCATCTTCAATAGCAGGCAGTTTTTCAGTATTTATGGTAGCCAGAAAATAACTAAAAGTTTTAGCTGCTTCAAAAGCCGTTTGTAAAGATGGAGCGGTAAGAAAGGTAGTGCTGTTTTCTACGAAGCTCAGCATGCGCCATGGATCATCATTAGCATCTTTTACCAGAAGTTTATCAGTAAGAGATGGGATGGGCTCTATGATTTGAAACTGATAGTTATTTGACCTTAGAAGTTCATTAATCATTAAATGATTGTTGACGATAACTTCCGGCTGTTTAAAAACATGATGATTGATCTTTTGCAGGATAAACTTTTTCCCCTGATCTTTATCTTCCAAAAGGTAGGTGGTATTGATCAGTCCGTCAGTAATAGGAGTAAGATCATAATTATCTGTGCCAATAAATTGAATGACAATATCATTTACCTCCATAAATCTTCCGGGTATCTGTTGTTTTTAATTTCTGAAGTCAGAAAACCTTTAATTTCCTTCTTATCATCAGCATAAGTGACACCCATCCATTGAGAAGGAGAGGCTTTTACCTGTACTTTTACTCTGTTTTCATCTATCATTCTCTGTACAGCAGAAGGAATGTAAAACTCCTGGGTTGGTAGTGGGTCAGATTCTATAAAATCATAAAAATAAGCTTCCAGATAGCAGAAAATATGAGGATGAAATATAAAAAAGTTCATAGATACTAATGTGTCAGGATCTAATTTTACATTTTCTCCATTTTTAATATAAATGATAGAATTATTTATTCTTTGAATGGAAGTTTGCTCTTCAACCTTGATCAGATCATTTTCCGGATCCAGCGTGCATATTCCTCTGGCTACAGCTCCGTTACCGCTCAATGTAGTTCCTACAGGATAAGCAATCATTCCCAATTGTAAATCTGAAATATGATGATGGTTTATTTCATGTGCAGCCAATTGATACGCTTCTTTTCCGTAAAAATCATCCGCATTGATCATCACAAAAGGTTCCTGTATCGAATATTTGGCACAAAGTACAGCATGAGCAGTTCCCCATGGTTTTTCACGGTCAGGATAATCAAAACCCTCCAACGAAATAGGAATACTGTCTATTTCCTGATACACCCAATGCAGTTCAAAATTTTTAGTCTTTGAAATGGTATTGAGCCTTTCAATATAACTTTGAGGAATCAGCTTATTGACAATAATGACCACTTTTTGGAAGCCGGCTTCTAATGCATCAAAGATAGAATACTCAAGAATCGGCGAACCATTATCAAGTATTCCATCCACCTGCTTGAGCCCTTTGTATCTGCTGCCTAATCCGCCTGCTAATATGAGTAATGTCTTTTTAGAACTCATCGGTCATTCCAAATACAGGTTTACGGGTCTTCCATTTTCCATTGGTAAAATCAGGAATATCAACTACCTGACCGCCTTTGGCAATAGACTCTTCACTCAATGGTGTAATAGAATACCACAACGCAAGATCATACACATCCATAGGGAATTCTATATTTCGTTTGATACATTCAATAAAAGTATTCATTACAAAGAAATCCATTCCGCCATGTCCTGCTCCTGCAGCCGAGCTTTCAAACTTCTTCCACATTGGATGATCGTATTCTGTCATCCATTTTTCAGTATTATCCCAACGGTGGGTATGGTTCATTGTTTTCTCAAAATAAATATGCCCCTGGTTGAAATCTCCCCATCCGAAATCCTGCCACAATCCTTCAGTTCCCTGAACCCTGAAGCCAAGATCATAAGGTCTCTGTAAACTTGTATCATGAGTAAGAAGAATGGTTTCACCATTGGCGCAGGCAATTTGTGTTGTTACCACATCTCCCTGGTTGAATTTTACTTTCGCGCTAGGATGGTTTTCTCCCCCTTTTGGATGTTCAACAATATATTTATGAAGTCCCACAGATTTTGAGGAGAATGAAGATAATCTCGTTAAACGGTTTCCTCTGTTAATGTCCATCATCATGGCAACCGGACCTAGTCCATGAGTAGGATAAAGCTCCCCGTTGCGCTTTACGTAATGTTCAGTTCTCCATTTTGCCTCACTGAATCCTTTCTCTCCAAATTCAGCACCGGAATTGTAAGGATTGATTCCGTCATTGAAAAGTACACCTCTCAGATCATGCTGATAGCCGCCTCTTCCATGTACCAGTTCACCAAACATACCTTTGCGGACCATATTCAGAATGGCCATGATATCTCTTCGGTAACATACATTCTCCATCATGAAGATAGGAACTTTCGTTTCTTCATATACCTTTACAAATTCCCAGCAGTCCTGAAGTTTTATCGCTCCTGAAACTTCCATGCCCACAATTTTTTTGGCACGCATTGCTTCCACCCCTTGTGTAAGATGCCATTCCCATGGAGTAGCAATCACAACAGCGTCTATTGTTTTTAATTTTAAAAGATTTCGATAGTCATATTCACCGTTGGAAAACTCCTGAGCAGCCGATTTATTATTGTCTTTCAATATTTTTTGTGAAGCTGCAAGCATTCTTTTCTCAGGATCTGCAAATGCTACAATCTCTACATCATTACGTTTTGCCAGTAATTTTACATGTTCCTGACCACGAAGACCGACACCGATGAAACCGACACGGACTTTTTTATCTGTTTTAAAATCATTGGAATAGGCAAATAATGAATTGGGTAAAACCAGTGCCCCAAAGCTTGCCAGAGCTGCCGTCTTAAGAAAGTTTCTGCGCGAATTGCTATTGTCCATCTATTTTTTTCTTAAATATATTAAAAACTTTTGTAAATCCCGATGGCGTGAGAGATATTGAATGGGAGAGTTGGAGAGTTTATAAGTTTGAGGGTGAGAGCGTGAGAAGGTTTTAGAGTAAGAGCATTGAAATTGTAAGAGTATAGATTCCTACGGAATGGACAACCTAAGCACTTTATGCATCCGCTCACTTTGTCCATTCCGTAGGAATCCGGATATTATATATTTATTGTTTGGAAAAGAATTTTAGAGTTGTTGGGATGAAAAGGTTTGAGAGTAGGAGAGTATCTTCATTTAACTTTTGCCTCTTTGCCATTTTATCTAAAAATCTATTGATTAATCCAGGCTTTTCTGAGCGCCAGTTGTTTTGAATCCGGGTTAGGGAAAGAGGTTACTTTTCCGGTGGCTTCATCATAGTTAAAACCTGCTTTTTCCAGATACTCTTTCAAAGGAATAGGCTGGGTACCTTCTACAAAATCTCTGAAAAAAGTACGTATTTCCGGATAGGTTATTTTTGTAATTTCATCAAACAGATCATCATCATTGAAATATTTCCCTTCACCATATTTTTTCATAAGAAGCTGCATCAGATCCTGAGTTCCCATTTTACCGCCGGAGAGCTCTCTTAATCTAATATCAAGACATAACCCTACTAATGCTCCTTTCTGATAAAAATTCATATACTGATCCTGTCTTTCCATGGAGTTTTTACTCAGTTCCGTAAGAGAAGATTTGTTGTCAAACTCTTTCATACCGTGTATCTTTTCTTCCAGGCTTTTTTCAAAATCTTCCAGACTGATCATTTTTTGTTTGATAGGCATATGTATGGTCGCATATTCGGTTATTCCTTCATATAACCAAAGATGTTTAGACATGACAGGATTCAGGAAATCATAATGTTGAATTTCTCCTGAATGAATGTTGAGAGGAGTAACAATATGGAAAAACTCATGGGATGCCACCCTGTTTAAAGCATTCGGAAGAAACTTCATACTTCCCGAACGGTACAGACAGACTGTAGAATGGGAATGTTCCAGGCCATCTCCAAGAAATCCGCTCTCGTTTGAAGATTCATAGTAGATCAGAAAAGCATATTTATTTACCGGTAATGTTCCTCCCAGATATGCTTGTTGATTTTTTAGAATATTTTCTATTTCGCGGGCTATTGTTTTTGAATAATGCCGTTCTTTATTGTTATAGAATGAGACAAGAACTTCGGTATGGCCTATTTTCAGCCATGTTGTATCAGGAACACAATATAAGACAGGGGAGTCTACCAATTGTCTATAATCTTTAGCCCAGACGACATCCGTATTTTTATCTTTCTGTTTATAATCCAGGGCAGAAGAAGCGTAAAAATCTTTGTTTTTTGTAATATTAATCTGATAAGGAATATCTTTCATTTCTTCAAAATATCCCACTAAAGAATTATAGTTGATCACGAAAACACTGTCTTTTACAAACATGCTGCCTGGAGATTTGGCTTCCTGAGTATCGTTTTTTAAAGAGTCCCAGCCGTCAGCTACCTGATATGATATTTTGTGTACATGCTTAAGGTCGTGTACCAGCCAGCTGTTTTTATCCAAACGCTCAGTTGGTATTTTTTTTCCGCTTTTGTCGGTGGCTGTAAAATTCGAAACATATTGTCCGAAATTCATAGCCTGATAAAATCCGGGAACCAGCTTAGGAATAATAAACTTACCCTGTTTAAGATTGTTCCTTGGGGGAGCAAAAGAAACCCGGACTTCATCATTGGACATATGAAGAAGATCTATATTGTATTCGTAATTATTCTTTGATTTTTGGGCTATAATTGTATTAGGAATTATAACGATCAGAAAAAATAGCTTTATAATAGTATTCATTGCTATTGCTTTAAGTACTACGAAAATACAAAATTACCTCTAAGGTTTGCGGACTTTATTTTTCCATATAATAAACTTCTTCATAAGGTTGAATCAATACCCATCCGTGGCCAGAGAACTTCATCTGAAATTCTTCACCACTTCCTCTTCCGATAAGGCTTTTGAAAGAAACATTGGTTTTAAGTTCCGGGCTCAGATTTCCGGACCATGCAACAGTAGCATTGGGATCTGTGAACACAGGTGTATCAGGAGTTACCAGTAAAGTCAATGGATCTCCATGAGTGGTAATCGCAATATGTCCCGTTCCTGAAAGTTTCACCTGGAAAAGTCCACCGGACATCATTCCTGCAATACTTTTAAGCATGGTAATATCACTTTTTACGCTTTGCTCATGGGCAAGAACATCATTTCCGTTCACACATACGGATTCATTATTCAGATAAAGAATACGGACTTTCTTTCCGGAATCTGCTACATACAATTTTCCGGTTCCTTCCGCTTTCATAAGCTTACTTCCTTCACCGCTGATCGCTTTTTTAAGGAGATTTCCAATTCCGCCAGCCAACATTCCCTGTCTTTCAAAATTGACATTTCCCACGTAGCTTACCATACTTCCTTTTTTAGTCCATACCGCCTGGTTATTAAGGTTGATTTCCAGAAGATGTTTGGTTTCCAGCTCAAAATAATCTCTTTGCTGTGGATTTTCTTTTGTTTCGTTGATAAATGCTTCAATTGAATATTTACTCATAATGATAATTTTTTTTGATTGGTTGTTTTATGCGGTTATCGATTTGATTTTGTTTGTATTCTCTCTTATTCCTTTAATTTTCCAATAGATTTGGAATCCCAGGCGGGCAGGTCTTCACTTTCTTTCTCAGTATTTGCATAGTAGTTTTCAGTTTTTAAATGAAATTCAAACCCCATAAACTGATCCTTATCAATCCGACTACTCCAGATGGATGTACTTATTTTATGACCACTAGGATACGGATTATTAAGGAAGTAGATTTTGCTTACTGGCTCCATGGTGAATTTTAATTTTCCCAAAAATAAACTTTTTAAGCTTCAAAACTCCCCGTAAAATCACGGTTTTATATTTGATTGTAAATAATACTTGACAAAGGGGTATTCAATGTCGTATATTTGCACTCCGAAAATTACACCTTGTAATTTCAATAATTTTTAAACCGTAATTTAAAAAATGAAAACATCAGATTTTAATTTTGATCTTCCTGAGGAATTATTAGCAGAACACCCATCAGAGCACAGAGATGAAGCTAGATTAATGGTTCTTGATAGAAAAACACAAACTATCGAGCACAAATTATTCAAGGATGTAGTGGATTATTTTGATGAAAATGATTTGTTTATTTTCAACAATACTAAGGTTTTCCCTGCTCGTCTTTACGGAAATAAAGAAAAAACAGGTGCTAAAATTGAAGTTTTCTTATTAAGAGAACTTGATAAAGAAACCAGAGTTTGGGACGTTTTGGTAGATCCAGCAAGAAAAATCAGAATTGGTAACAAATTATTCTTCACTGAAGATGAATCCTTAGTAGCGGAAGTTATCGATAACACCACTTCAAGAGGAAGAACGTTAAGATTCTTATTCGACGGTTCTTACGACGAATTCAGAACGAAATTAAAAGAATTGGGAGAAACTCCACTTCCAAAATATATCAAAAGAGCAGTAGAGCCGGAAGATGCAGAAAGATATCAGACTATCTATGCTAAAATAGAAGGAGCTGTTGCTGCACCTACTGCAGGTCTTCACTTCTCTAGACATTTGATGAAGAGATTAGAGATCAAAGGAATCAATTTTGCTGAGGTAACACTTCACGTAGGATTGGGAACATTCAACCCAATTGAGGTAGAAGATCTTTCTAAGCACAAAATGGAATCTGAAGAGATCATCATCGACGAGAAAAATGCGGATCTTATCAACAGAGCTGTAGAATCTCACAGAAGAGTTTGTGCCGTAGGTACTACAACGATGAGAGCATTGGAAACTTCTGTTTCTTCAAATAAAAAGATCTCTGCTTTCAACGGATGGACAAATAAATTTATTTATCCACCTCACGATTTCGGAGTTGCTACTTCAATGATCACCAACTTCCATACACCGAAGTCTACACTGCTTATGATGATTGCTGCATTTGCCGGAAAAGATTTCATAATGCAGGCTTATGAAGAAGCTGTAAGAGAAAAGTATAAATTCTATTCTTACGGTGATGCAATGTTAATTCTATAAAAAAGATAATAGGTAAAAGGTGGCAGATAGTAGTTATCCGCCACCTGCTGCCTATAATCTACAACCTTACAATGAAAGATATCCGTATATTATCACTAGACCAGCTTAAAGATTACTTTGAATCTTTAGGAGAAAAACCGTTTCGTGCGAAACAGGTCTATGACTGGCTATGGAGCAAAAACCTCCATTCGATAGATGAAATGACGAATCTTTCGAAATCTCTTCGTGAAAAAATTTCCGAAGAATACACAATCAACCCTGTTTCCGTAGATCTTCTTCAAAAGAGTTCTGACGGAACCATCAAAAACGGTGTGAAACTTCATGACGGATTGATGGTGGAATCTGTTCTTATTCCTACAGAAACAAGAACTACAGCCTGTGTATCTTCGCAGGTAGGATGCTCATTAAACTGCGAATTTTGTGCTACGGCAAAACTGAAAAGGATGAGAAACCTTGAAGTAGCTGAAATTGTAGATCAGGTAGCCCTGATTGACAGCCAGAGTAGAATGTACTTCGAGAGACCGCTTTCTAATATCGTATTTATGGGAATGGGAGAGCCGATGATGAATTACAAAAACGTAGTGGAAGCCATCAAAAAAATTACCCAGCCGGAAGGATTGGGAATGTCTCCAAGAAGAATTACAGTTTCTACATCCGGTATTCCAAAGATGATTAAAATGCTTGCAGATGATGAACTGCGTGTGAAACTGGCTTTATCCCTTCACTCAGCTATCGAATCTAAGCGTAACGAGATCATGCCATTCTCTGATAAATTTCCGTTGACAGATATTATGGAGTCTCTTCAGTACTGGTATCAGAAGACAGGATCTGTCATTACTTTTGAATACTGTGTATGGAAAGGAATCAATGATGGAGATGAAGACATTAAAGCTTTAATCAGATACTGCAAACAGGTTCCTTCAAAAGTAAACCTTATCCAGTACAACCCGATTGGTGATGGAAAATATGATCAGTGTAACAAACAGGCGGAAGAAAATTACATCCGTCAGCTAGAAAATGCAGGCGTTACTGTAATGGTCAGAAGAAGCCGTGGGGGTGATATTGATGCTGCCTGTGGGCAATTAGCAAACAAAGCAACAGATTAAAATTTCCTTAAAAAAAATATAAGGCTTTCTTAAAGCATAGGCCAAACCCTACCTTTGCACAAATTATTTTGTGATGATGGATTTTCTTATGAATGAGGATGGGCTTGAAAATGTCTATGCATGGTCTATACCACTGCATGCGACTATTATTTTAGCTGAAATGATTTACAGCCACGTTTCAGAAGCTAAGCTGTATAGTGGGAAAGACCTTGCTACCAATGTTTATCTGGCATTGATGAACTTTGGTTTAGACCTTATCATGAAGGCTTTTGCCATGGGCGTTATGTTTTTCTTCTACAATCACAGACTTTTTTCATGGGATCTTGGTGTATGGTATCTGCTGGCTTGTTTTATCATCACAGATTTTGCCTATTATGTCCTGCATTATGTTGATCATCGTTCCAGAGCATTCTGGGCAGTTCATATTACGCACCATAGTTCAGAATATTTTAATCTTACAACAGGATTCAGAAGTCCTGTACTACAGCCGCTTTACAGATATTTATATTTCTCACCGCTTGCATTTTTAGGTTTCAATCCATGGCTTATTATGGTGGCCTATGCGGTTGGCCAGGTATATGGAACCTGGGTTCATACCCAGACTGTGAAGAGAATGGGATTCTTAGAATACATTCTTGTTACTCCTTCCCACCACCGTGTTCACCATGCATGCAATGTAAAATACCTGGATAAAAACATGGGAATGTGTCTGATCATCTGGGATAAAATATTTGGAACCTTTCAAAAAGAAGATCCTAATATTCCCGTAAAATTCGGAATCTATCCTAAAATGCCGGACAACAGACCAGATACGGTTCTTTTTTATGAATGGCGGAAAATCTGGAAAGATCTTAAACAACCTGGATTAAAATTCACAGACAGGATCAATTATATTTTCAATTCACCAGGATGGAGACATGACGGAACCGGAAAAACGGTAAGGCAATACCAAAAAGAATACTTTGCAAAACAGGAAAAAAAGAAAGAACAACAGCAAACTCAGAAAGAGCAGAAAACTGCTTAACTTCTGTTTTTAAAATCAATAGAAATCTAAGGGAAAATGGGCTATTTTAGCCCGTTTTCCTGTTTTAGGAAGATGATGGTGAAAGTTGAAAGTGAAAAGTAAAAAGAGCCAAGCAATTTGCAAAAAATATCTTTAACTCTCAAACTCTCTCAGACTTTCAAGCCTCCAAAATTAGAATTCTTTTTAAAGGACTACATACAATATTTAGATTCCTGCGGAATGACAAGGGGTGTGGAGTAATAAAACGATTAGTTTGTCCATTCCGTAGGAATCTATACTCATATAGTTTCAACATCCCAACTCACCAACTCAGAATAAAATCCTACTTTTGTTGTATGAAAAAAATCCTTCTGATTGTTACTCTCATCATTGCTCAATCTGCATTTTCCCAGCAGGCCGACTTTCTGAAAATAAAAAAATACAGGGTTAATTATTTGAATGATAAGATTGAAGAAAATTCAGGACTTGATATTTTAAACGGGAAATTATACACTTTCAACGATAGTGGAAATCCAGCCGAGCTTTTTGAAATTGATAAAAATAATGGCGAAATTATCCGAACACTGAAAACCAATCTGATTAATAATGATTGGGAAGCTTTGGCTAATGACGGTGAGAATTTTTATATCGGAGATTTTGGAAATAATGCAGGAACAAGGAAAGATCTGATGATCTATAAAGTTCCTTACGAACGTCTTGATACTTCTATTAACATTAAAATTCCTGGCTCGGAAAGAGCTTTAGATGGAACGACAATTCCTTTTTATTATCCTGAACAAACTGAATTTACTTCCAAAAATGCCAGAAATGATTTCGATGCAGAAGCCATGATCTATTTGAATGGGAAACTGCATATCTTTACTAAAGAATGGGCTGCAAAAGCAAGCTCTCATTATATTATAGATCCCAATATTTCCGAACTGCAAAAAGCAGAAAAGGTAGAAGCTTATAAAACAGGTTTTGTGGTTACAGATGCTTCCTACTTTGATAAAAAGCTTTATCTGGTGGGATATACCAAGAACACGGAAGTCTTTTTAGATATCTTTACGGAAACAGAGCCCGGAATATTTTTCAAACAAAAACCAAAGCACTACTATCTGGGAACAGCTCTTTCACTAGCTCAGATTGAAGGGATAAGTGTAGATGAAAAAGGAATTTATATCTCCGGGGAAAAATTCAAATCTCCATTGGGAACTACAAAACCCTCTTTTTATTTTATCCCGAAAGATGAACTCAAAGATTAATTTGTCTTAAAATTGAGCGAAAAAAATTATCTTTGTGATAATTAATAATTATTCACCCAGCATCGCAGATTTTGGCAAATATTGTAGAAGAGATTAAACGACCGATCAATGATGAAATGAAACTTTTTGAACAGAAGTTTTATGAATCAATGCAGAGTAAAGTGGCTTTATTAGATAAAGTAACCCGTTTTATTGTTACCACCAAAGGAAAGCAGATGCGTCCAATGTTTGTGTTTCTTTGTGCCAAACTGGTAGGTGAGGTGACTGAAAAAACCTACCGTGGTGCGTCCATGATCGAGCTGATTCACACTGCTACTCTTGTACATGATGATGTAGTGGATGAAAGCTTCAAACGCCGTAATTTCTTTTCAATCAATGCTTTGTGGAAGAATAAAATTGCGGTTTTGGTAGGCGATTATCTTTTGTCAAAATCCGTATTATTATCCACAGACCATAAAGATTATGATTTGCTTGGAGTAATTTCCAGAACGATCCGCGAAATGTCAGAAGGAGAGCTTCTTCAGCTGGAAAAAGCGAGAAAACTGGATATCACAGAAGATGTTTATTACGAAATTATCCGCCAGAAAACAGCGACTCTGATTGCTGCGTGCTGTGAAATAGGAGTTCTGTCCAACAATGCAGATGAAGCTCTTGCTAAGAAAATGATGGATTTCGGAACCTTTACAGGAATGGCATTCCAGATCAAAGATGACCTTTTCGATTATTTAAGTTCAAATGTGATCGGGAAGCCTGTAGGAATTGATATTAAAGAACAGAAAATGACCCTGCCTTTAATTCATACCTTGAAAATGGCTGATGAGAAGGATAGAAAGTATTATTTCGATACCATAAAACGTTATAATAACAATCCCAAGCGTGTAAAAGAACTTATAGAATTTGTTAAAAGCTCCGGTGGATTGGAATATTCCATTAAAGTGATGAAAGACTTCCAGCAGAAAGCGAAAGATCTTCTGAATGAGTTTCCAGATTCTGAAGCAAGAAAATCATTACATAGCATGTTGGATTACGTAATTGAGCGAAAATTTTAAAAAAAATATTGATAAAATAAAGGCTTCGGCGCACCTTTGGTGCGCCGAAGCCTTTATATTTATGATTTTCCTGCTTATATTTTCTGTACCGTTACATTCGTTACATTTCCATTTCCTGTAGGCCCCATCTCTGTTGATAAGATAGTGCTTGCCTGGTTGGGAGCTGCCGTAAAACGAATCTGATAACCTGTTGTAGGCACTACAATTACTGTCGTGTAATTCATTAGTTCACCAATTCTTGTTGAAGCAGTCAGCGTAGGAGTTGAAGCTCCGGCATAGTGGCTTCCCCTTCCCAGATAATTGCTGTCTGGAACAGGTCTGATCCCTAAAAGTAATTGCGCTCCTGCAGAAATATTGGCAAAACTTGCCTGCAAAGTCACAAGATAATTACCTGCCTGATTAAATGTCAGAACACCTGAAGAGGTATTGTAAGAATAAAATGGTGAGGTAGCAACTGGACTGGCAAACATGAGTGTCACAATTGAAGCAGCACTGCCGATGTTCTGATCAGCAGCCAAACGCGCATGGAATAATGAATAGGCTGTAAAGTCTATAGTTTTCAAGATACCTGTAGCATCTGCAACAACAACCCTGTCTGTTCCACCAATTCCGATATTGGAATTAATATTTCGAACACGTACATTTCCTGAACTTACATCCAGCTTTTCTGTTGGAACAGTTGTGCCTATTCCTACTTGAGCTGAATTAGTTACTGTAAAATCATTAATTTGCTGTACTGCTGAAGGAGCTCCGGATGTTGAGTTGTCTTTGGCTCCATCAATATGAAAGGTCGTTTGAGGATTCGGTGTGTTTATTCCTACCTGTGCGAAGTAAAGTGTAGAAAAGGCAAAAACCTTAACTACGGTCAGTAATTTTCTTGTCATCTTATAGTGTTTTTAAAATAATTGTTAACACTAATTTCAAATAATATACCAGAAAACTGAAAATAAACGGTTTTCGATAAATATCTATGACTTATAGTTCAATAATGATAATTGAACTAGTGTTTTGGAATTAAATCATTTTTAGGCTTACAATAATAACGGCTAGAACTATACAAAATAAAGCGATTAAAAATAAATAATCCGCAATACTCTCAAATGTGTATTCCCGCTTTTCCGTTTTCGTTCTGATAGCAAGGAATGAAAAGAAACAGCTGCATGCAAAAAAGATGCTGGCAATGCCTGCAAATTCATCCAAATACGTACTCTGGCTCATTTTAGCGATTTTAAGGGACGTCATTATAATCAATGAAAATCCTAAAAGATTGCTAGAAGCATTCAAAATGTGAGGTGATTTTTTTTCCATCTTTACAAATTTTATCAAAATAAAGCACAATTTTTTTTATTATCAAATTTTTAAAAAAGATTATTAAAAATTAAAATTAATTTAAAAAGTGTATATTAGCAAAATACTTGAAGATTAAAAAACTTTTTTACTTAGCTATGCAAACAACCTATATTGAAACACAGCAAATATCCTTTCAAGATTTTAAAAATCAGATACTTGAAGACTACAGGTTAGGAAGGATCTCTCGTGAAATGTCTTATCTCGGAAGGAGAGAAGTACTCACTGGAAAAGCTAAATTCGGAATTTTTGGGGATGGAAAAGAACTTCCTCAGCTTGCAATGGCGAAAGTTTTCAGAAATGGAGACTTCCGTTCAGGATACTACAGGGATCAGACTTTTGCATTAGCAATAGATGCCTTAACGGTAGAAAGTTTCTTTGCACAGATGTATGCAGATACAAGTGTTGAAAGAGAACCCGCTTCAGCTGGAAGACAGATGAACGGGCATTTCGCAACAAGAAGTTTAAATGAAGACGGAAGCTGGAAAGATTTGACAGCTCAGAAGAATATATCTTCGGATATTTCTCCTACTGCAGGTCAGATGCCAAGATTATTAGGACTGGCTCAGGCTTCTACAATTTATAAAAGTGTAAAATTTGACGGTTCAGAAAAATTCTCAAGAGAAGGGAACGAAATTGCTTTTGGGACCATTGGAGATGCTTCTACAGCAGAAGGTCATTTCTGGGAAACTCTGAATGCAGCATGTGCGCTTCAGGTTCCTATGATTGTTTCTATCTGGGATGATGGATACGGAATTTCTGTTCCTACTAAGAACCAAAGAGCAAAAGCGGATATCAGTGAGATGCTAAGCGGTTTCCAGAGAAAAGAAGGAGAGAACCAGGGATGTGAAATCATTCAGGTGAAAGCTTGGGATTATCCTGCATTATTGGATGCATATGCTAAGGCAGAACATTTTGCAAGAACAGAAAGTGTACCAGTAGTGGTTCATGTAATTGATGTTACTCAGCCTCAGGGGCACTCTACATCCGGATCTCACGAAAGATATAAAAATGAAGAACGTCTGGCTTGGGAAGCTGAGTTTGATGGCTTGGCAAAATTCAAAGAATGGATTCTGAACTATTCTATTGAGATTGATGGAAATGAAGAGGTGATTGCTACTGCTGAAGAGCTTGAAGCTATTGATGAAGAAGCAAAAAAGATTGCAAAAGCAGGACAGAAAACGGCTTGGGAAAACTATCAGAAAGCAGTTTCAGAACTTATTCAGTCTATCTTACCTTTAGTAGAAAACCTTAAAGGACAGAATGCTGAAGTTGAAACATACATTTCTCAATTCAATAAGCTTGTTTCAAAAGCTAAAAAGGATATTTTCCATTTAGTAAGAAAAGCTTTACTGGCAACAAGAGGTACCAACTCTGCAGAAAGAAATCAGCTGATGCAGAAATACAATGAAGTTGCAGCTGTTGAAAAAGACAACTATTCTTCTCACTTATACTCTCAGTCTGAGTGGAAATCTGAAAACGTTCAGGAGATCAAGCCGGTATATTCCGACAGCTCTGAGGATGTTGATGGAAGAGTAGTGATCAGAAATAACTTTGACAAAATTTTTGAAAAATATCCTGAAACCTTAATCTTTGGTGAAGATACGGGAAACATCGGTGACGTAAACCAGGGATTGGAAGGAATGCAGGAAAAATACGGTGCTCTACGTATCGCTGATACAGGAATCCGTGAAGCAACCATTCTTGGACAGGGAATTGGTATGGCAATGAGAGGTTTGAGACCAATCGCTGAAATCCAGTACTTAGACTATGTTCTTTACTGTTTACAGGGAATGAGTGATGATTTGGCAACCGTACATTACAGAACCAAAGGAGGTCAGAAAGCGCCATTGATCATTAGAACAAGAGGTCACAGATTAGAAGGAATCTGGCATTCAGGTTCTCCAATGGCAGGTATTCTGAACCTTTCAAAAGGAATTCTGGTATTGGTACCTAGAAACCTTACTAAAGCAGCAGGATTCTATAATACGATGCTTCAGGCTGACGAACCTGCAATCATTGTAGAATGTCTGAACGGATACAGATTAAAAGAAAAACAACCGGATAACTTAGGAGAATTCACAGTTCCTGTAGGGAAAATTGAAGTAACTAAAGAAGGAAAAGATGTTACTTTGGTCACTTACGGTTCTACGTGGAGAATTGTAACAGAAGCAGCCAATGAATTGGAGAAATTAGGAATTTCTGCAGAAGTAATTGATATTCAGTCGTTGATTCCTTTCGATTTGTCTCACGAAATTGCTGAAAGTGTTAAGAAAACAAACAGATTAGTGGTGATTGACGAAGATGTGGAAGGTGGAACTACAGGATTTATCTTACAGCAGATCCTTGAAAAGCAGAAAGCATTCAGATATCTGGATTCTGATCCGTTGACAATTGCAGCAAACGATCACAGACCTGCGTATGCAAGTGATGGTGACTATTTCAGTAAGCCGTCTACAGACGATATGGTAGAAAAGATCTACGCAATGTTTAATGAAACAAATCCTCAGAAATATCCTGCGATATTCTAATGGGCTTTTAAATAAATTTTAAAACCGCTTCCTTTTGGGAGCGGTTTTTATTTTATATTTGTTTGAATCCTTCAATGATAAACCATGAAAATTAGACTCTTATATTTAATATTAATTATTATAAGTTGTAAAAAAGAGTATAAAAAAGAAGTTTTGCTGGCAGACAGAGAAGCTCCTTTAGGCTGGATATATTTGAAAATGTATGATGATAAAAGCTTCGAATTTATCTCTCAGGGAATGATGCGGGATAAAGATGTGTATATTGGAAGTTATGATTTAAAGAATGATACCCTTTATTTTGAATATAGAGATTCAATTCCTAAAGCAGGTTCAAAAGCTGTTATAGAGAAAGGATTTGTGAATTATATTAATGGTAGCTATCATGAAAGCGTTCAAATAAAACTTAATAAATTATCAATTCCCAAATAAAAACAAATATATATTGACACCTCTTTGTTGATTAGTCTCCTTCCGCTAAAGCAAGCCTCAGCTTATTCAAAGTGTTCATCAGAGTTATACTTGCCGTAAGTTCTACAATTTCTCTTTCCGTGAATTGCTCTATTAGTTTTGACTTGATATTTTGCCATTCATCTTTATTGTAAATTATTGCTTCAGTCCATTCTAAAACAAGCTTTTGTTGACTATCGAAGGCATTGGTATGTTTCCAGCCCGGAAGCCTGTTAATGATATCCTGTTCAAAGCCAAAATTGGAAAGTTCTTTTGCATGATAGCTGCAGCAATATGCACAGCCATTGATTTGTGAAACCCGAAGTTCTACCAGAGCGATTAATTTTTCATCAATCCCGGATTTTCTAATGCTGGTATGAGCTTTATACAGATGTCCAATAGTTTCTTTTGCAATTTCTTTGTAATTCATAATAAATATTTTTCTGCAAATTTGCATGAGAAATGCTTCAGAACCTATATACTTACTTTTTGGTTATACACTTACCTTTTTGAAAGTACAAATTAAAATAAAAGGCCGTCAAACATTGACAGCCTTTTTAGTTTTCACATCCTCATTCAAAAAAGCACAATCTTTATCTGCGTGCAGTCCTTTCACCTGGTATTTTGCTTCCCATTCCTCCAGTAAATATAAAATCGGTAGCAAAGCCAATCCTTTTTCTGTAAGTGAATATTCTACGCGTGGAGGAAGTTCTTTAAACTCTTCACGGATAACAAGTCCGTCTGTTTCCATCTCCCTCAGCTGATCGGTGAGTACTTTTCTGGAGATAACTTTGATTCGTACTGCAAGCTCTCCAAAACGTAACTTCCTGTCTTTAATAACCAGAACAATAATGGGCTTCCATTTGCTTCCCAAAGCGGCCATTGCCTTGCCCAGAGGACAGCTGTATTGCATTAATTCATTCTTTTTCATAAGGAAATCTTTATTTTTAATATCATATGGAACCGAAGTTATATACGTTACTTTGATGTTACTAATGTAAGTTACTGCGAAGTTACCACTATTTTTTTAATAAAAGATACAAAAGTGAACTATTATTAGTTACTTTGTGTAACAATTATAAAATACAAATTTAAATATGAGCACATCATCATTATTTAAACCGTTTCAATACAAAAATTTACAGCTTAAAAATAGAATCGTAATGGCTCCTATGACCAGAGCACAGTCTGACAATGGAGTTCCTACACAAAGTATAGCAGATTATTACGGAAGAAGAGCCG
Source organism: Chryseobacterium sp. JV558 (assembly GCF_033712365.1). Taxonomy (NCBI): domain Bacteria; kingdom Pseudomonadati; phylum Bacteroidota; class Flavobacteriia; order Flavobacteriales; family Weeksellaceae; genus Chryseobacterium; species Chryseobacterium sp. JV558. The sequence continues at coordinate 78,444 of NZ_WJHU01000007.1, read as the reverse complement.
CTTCAGAAGTAGGATTGATTCTTTCTGAAGGAACAGTGATCAACAGACCAGGATCAAAGAACTTACAGAATATTCCTGATTTCTACGGAAACGAAGCTTTAAACGGCTGGAAAAACGTAATTGATACTGTACATCAGAATGGAGGTAAAATGGGTCCTCAAATCTGGCACGTGGGAGATACAAGAATGGCAGAAGACTATCCGTTAGTTCAAATGGAAAAGGCTTCTACGATGACGATTGAAGATATTCAGGATACTATCGCACAGTTTGCAGCCTCTGCAAAATCGGCAAAAGACCTTGGGTTCGACTGTCTTGAAATTCATGGTGCTCACGGGTATCTTATCGACCAATTCTTCTGGGAAGTAACCAACACAAGAACAGATGAATATGGTGGTAAAACGTTAAAAGAAAGAAGCAGATTTGCTGTTGAAGTGGTGAAAGCCATCAGAGCAGCGGTAGGAGAGGATTTTACCATTATCATACGTCTTTCACAATGGAAACAGCAGGATTATAAAACCAGATTGGCATTTACTCCTAATGAAATGGAAGATTGGTTATTACCAATGAAAGAAGCTGGGGTAGATATTTTCCACTGTTCACAGCGTCGTTTCTGGGAACCTGAATTTGAAGGTTCTGATCTGAACTTTGCAGGATGGGCTAAAAAAATTACAGGACAACCAACCATTACAGTAGGTTCTGTAGGCTTAAACGGAGATTTCCTTAATGCTTTTGCAGGACAGGGAACAGAAAAAACAGATCTTACAGAACTGATCAGAAGATTGGATAATGAAGAATTTGATCTTGTTGCTGTAGGAAGAGCTATTCTTCAGGATCATCAGTGGGTACAGAAGATCAAAGACGGAAATACCGAAGCTCTTCTGGACTTTTCAGCAGAAAGTATGAGCGTTTTATTTTAATATCAATCAAGAATTGTGAATTCGCTTCGCTGTCGATTTTTTTTAACAGCATAATTTATTCACTTGCGAAGCAAAATTGACGATTCAATCTGGTATTAAATCAGTATAATTCACTTTATTTTATATTTAATTTTCACCTATTTATTAAAGAACCCAATTTCAGAATTTCTGAAATCGGGTTTTTATTTGTTTTTTAGAAACAGTTTCTAAAAGCTTTGATAGCTATTTTTATAAAAATCTGCATCCGGTTGCAGCTGGTTCACATGTCCAGTATGCTGGAACACCACCTTCAGCTTTATGACGGCAGGCAACAGTATTACCCTCACACTGTGGTGCATTTCCACCATTGATGTTCTTTAATGTCGATTTTGTTAATCTCTTTAGATTTTTCATATTGATTAGTTTGTTGATTCATACAAATATAATATTTTTTGAAAACTAAACAATACTTTGCACTAAAATGTGAAATATAATATTTCAGTAATATTGTAAAATAAACGCGCTCCCAGAATTTCCGGGAGCGCGTTTTTAACAGATTTAAATATCTAAAACTGCCCTTTAAAGGACAGAAATGATTTCTTACAAACCAATATTCTTGGTTGGTTTTAATTGCTTTAAGATGCTTTTTGGGATTGCATTTTTGTGAACAAGGATTGCTGTTGATTTGTATTCAACGTAAGGTCTTGTTACATAAATATATCCGGCGAAATCATTGGTTACTCCCCATGAATTTTTCACCATATAGTACTCTTTACCAGTCTGGTCTTTTGCCAAACCTACGATATGCATACCGTGATCATCCGTTGTAGAAAGATTGTTAAGTGCTTTCTGACGGATATCTTCAGTGATTGTTTTATCTTTTTTAGGCTCCGTAAACAAAGTTTGCTTGTTCTCTGCTGTGATCTGATCAAGATCCATATCAGGAACATACGCCACACCGTTTTTGTAAGAGAAATAAGGCTCGGAAACGTCAGTTGCCCAACCTACAGAATATCCTTTAGTTACTGCGTTATCAATGATTGCTGTAAGATCTTTCATCGGTACATTCCAGTCAGAATCGTGGCTCCAGTTGTCAGGAATCGGAACTACAAATTTCTGATAATAAGCATAGTCTTTGTAAGAAGATAACTCTACATAATCTTCAGCATCAATTCCTACCACTTCCTTTGCAAATGTTTTTGGAGTGTAGTTTTTTCCTTCATACGTAAAGTTAGCAGGTACTTTTCCTAAATACTCATCAAGAATAGCATCTACAGAATCCATCCAGTTATCTGTCAGTTTCCCTTTAGAAGAAGCTTGAACAAGACTGTCAAGAACCGGCTTCAGTTTTCCCTGCATTTCCTTGAAGTTGTTTGTAGTCTGTCCGGATTTTAATCCAGTATAAACATCCTGAGGAACTGCTCCATACTTTTTGTACATATTAATTACGTCGTGAAGTTCTCCTCCGTCACCCCAACTGATTGCTCCATTATTTAAAACATATAATTTAGCCTTATCATGATAAGAGTTTCTTGCTGTAAAAATTTCGGCAAGATCTACAGGTTTTTTGCCCATTCTCTGCATTTCAGATTCAAGGAATGAATTTCCTGAGTAGCTCCAGCAGGTTCCTGATGAACCCTGGTTCTTTACAGAAGTTGCGCCAACGTCTTTTAACGTTGTGAACTGAAAATTAGCATTTTGTGATTGGTTGTTTTTTAACTTATTGATTAAGTCATCTTGGGCAAACATCATACTTCCTGCAGACAAAACAAAAAGTAATGATGCAATTTTGGCATTTTTCATTACTATAAAAAGATTATTTATATTAAGAGTCGTTGATAATAGAGATTTGTTACAGAAGGAAAAGTTAAATTTGAAATGCAAAAAAAATGTTTTTTTTACTATTTTTCTAAAAAGTTGACCATGTTTCCAACCCCAGCAAAAGTTTCTGCATCTATAATGATATAACTCCTGACTATGGAACACAAATTATTACTAGAATGCCAGCGTAGCGACCGCAATGCACAGCGGAAGGTTTACGAGAAAATGGCGGGCAGGCTTTACGCAGTCTGCAGACGCTATTTGAAAAACGACGAAGATATAGAAGAAGTATTGGCCGATACATTCTATAAAATCTTCACAAAAATCACTCAGCTTCAGAACCCTGAAACCTTTGAAGCATGGGCGAGAAAAATTGCAGTGAATGAATGCCTGCAGAAATTAAGATCTAATAAAGGATTGTTGATTTCTCTGGAAGAGAATTTCATAGATCATTCTGAAGGGACAACGGACAACCTTTCTTTGGAAAAAGATATTCTGAGTTTACTGAATTTTCTCCCAGAGGGCTGCCGAGCAATCTTTAATCTTTTCGCTATTGAAGGATATCCTCATAAAGAAATAGCAACTATGCTTTCCATTAGTGAAGGGACTTCAAAATCACAGCTCAATTTTGCAAGGAAAAAGCTGCAGGAACTTTTAGTGAATCAAAACATTTAAACTTTTACAACAATGGAAAATAATCATATAGATCAACAATTCAATGAAGCTTCTAAGCTTTCAGAAGAGCCAACTGTTTTTCCTGGTTTTGAAAAAGTATGGGGAAAAATTGAAGAAAAATTAGATAAAAAAGAAGAAAAAAAGAGAGCCATTCCTATTTGGCTGCCGTATGGTATCGCCGCAAGTCTGGTCATTGGTTTAGGCGCTTTTTACTTTATCAATAAAAAAGAAATTGTAGAACCTTTACAACCTGTAATTGTAAAAAATACAACTTCAAGAGGACCAATTAACAAAACAGATATTGCAAAAATAGATAGTATAACAAAGGATAATCTCCAAAAAGAAAAGAAGATTGTTAAACCTGTAGAACATCTGGCTATCAATCCGGATCCTATCAAATACTCTGTGACAGTTCCTCCACCTCTGGCTTTACCAATTCCTGTACCTTCAGATCATGTGTATCAACCGGTAATCTCTGAATATTATACTGAAAGAGAAATCAATGCTGATAAAAAAGCAACTTATATTTCTTCCGGTCAGAGAAAAGACACCAATCAGGTTAAAAGTATTGAAGAGGTTGTTGTTACTGCCATGGGTATAAAAAGAAAAGTGGAATCTGTTACCTCATCAAGCACAGCTACGATTAATTCAGTAAATAATTTACCGGTTTATGCCTCATTACAGGGAAGTGCCCCAGGAATAAAGGTAAGTACTTCTTCAAGAAATAAAAGTACAGTTAACAGTATTAATCAAGGATTTCTTAGTAATAATAGCCCGATCCTGATCAGAGGAGCTGCTTCTATTTCACCAGCAAATGTCCCTTTATATGTAATTAACGGAGTATTGACAAAAGCTGATGACTTCAAAAATTTAGATCCTAACAGAATTGAAAGTATGAATGTCTTAAAAGGAGGCTCTGCTACGGCGATCTATGGAAGTAAGGCAGCAAATGGAGTAGTTGTGGTAACTACCAAAGATCTTTCAAGAAGGGAAAGAAAAAGAATGAAAAAACTTCAGGAAGCAATTAATAAGCAACAACAGGTTTCGCCAGTGACTCAGAATGATGAAAGCTATGATGCCTTTGTTGAAAATCCTTTTGAACTCACACGCAGCCAGCCTTTGTCTACTTTTTCTATTGATGTTGATAATGCTTCCTATTCCAATGTAAGAAGAATGATTAATAACGGACAGGCAGTTGATAAAAATGCTGTGAGAATCGAAGAAATGGTCAATTATTTTAAATATGAATATCCACAACCTCAAAATGGAGACCCTTTTTCAATTAATACCGAATACAGTGAATCTCCATGGAATCCGAAACATAAATTACTTAAAATAGGGCTTCAGGGAAAAAATATACCAATGGACAGGCTGCCTGCATCCAATTTTGTTTTCCTTATTGATGTTTCCGGTTCAATGAATGAAGAAAATAAGCTTCCGCTATTGAAATCTTCCTTTAAAGTTTTGCTGAACCAGCTCAGACCTAAAGATAAAGTAGGAATTGTAGTATATGCAGGGAGTGCAGGGATGGTTTTACCACCTACCTCAGCAGGAGAAAAAGATAAGATTATTGAAGCATTGGATCATCTACAGGCAGGTGGAAGTACAGCTGGTGGAGCAGGAATTGAATTGGCCTATAAACTGGCCCAGGAAAACTTTGTAAAGGATGGTAATAACCGTGTCATTATCGCAACAGACGGAGATTTCAATGTAGGAATGTCTTCAACCTCAGATCTTCAAACGCTGATTGAAGATAAAAGAAAATCAGGAGTTTTTCTTACCTGCCTTGGTTTTGGAATGGGCAATTACAAAGACAATACCCTGGAAACCCTTGCAGATAAAGGAAACGGAAATTATGCCTATATTGATAATATGCAGGAGGCGAATAAGTTTCTGGGAAAAGAATTTGCAGGAAGTATGTATGCCATAGCCAAAGATGTCAAGATTCAGATTGAATTTAATCCTGAATATGTAAAATCATATCGTCTTATCGGTTATGAGAACCGAAAACTGAAAAACGAAGACTTTGTCAATGATAAAATTGATGCCGGGGAACTTGGAAGCGGACATACTGTTACAGCTTTATATGAAGTGATTCCTGCAGATGTACAATCAGATTTTGTTCCCAAAGAAAGCGATTTGAAATATACTCAGAATACCTCATCGAAAGAATTTGGAGATGAACTGGCAACCATAAAATTCAGATATAAAAAACCAGATGGAGATACCAGCCGCGAGATCAGTAAGATTGTTAAAAATGATGACAGCAGGATATCTTCAGTGAGTCCGGACTTTAAATTTGCTTCATCCGTAGCATGGTTCGGTTTGGTACTCAGAAATTCGGAACTGATTACAAAAAAAGAACTTTCTGATATTGAGAAGCTGGCTAAAGAAGGCAAAAATAAAGATGAAGAAGGCTACCGATCAGAATTTTTAAGGTTGATAGAGAGTTATAAAACAATTCAAAAATAATTTTAGAAAGAGAGATTTCTTCGGAAATTTCTCTTCTTTATTTAAAAAATCGGTTTATCAAATATTTATTGATCAGTTTAAATTTATTTTAATAATTTCCTCCCGAAATTTGAAAAAGATGAGAAAAATTGTAATAACCATGCTAGGGCTTGTTGCATTGACAAGCTGTAAAACTCAAAAAAACACTGAAAAAGACAAAGGACCAAAGACTTATAGTGTCAGAAAAGATAAAGATCAGGACGGAATTCCTAATAAACTGGATAAATGTCCTGATATTGCCGGTCCGGTAGAAAATGAAGGATGTCCGTGGGTAGAATCGGATGGAGACGGTGTTATTGATAAAGATGATGCGTGCCCTACGGTGCCAGGACCTCCTGAAAATAATGGCTGCCCATGGCCGGATACAGATGGTGACGGTATTTTTGATAAAGATGATGCCTGCCCTACAGTCCCCGGAATGCCGGAATATAATGGCTGTCCACCAGCAAAAAAACCTACATCAATGATTGTATCAGAAAGTAGGTCACTAAGATATGAATCAGAGCAAGTTTATAATTTGCAGATTGGAGATAAAAAAAAGCTTCAAAAGCCTGCAAAAACCGATAAAAATATTGATTATAATAATGAGGAATATGCCGGATTGATAGAGAATGCATTTGAGCTTACCAGCCGCCAGCCTCTTTCTACTTTCTCTATTGATGTAGATAATGCTTCCTATTCCAATATCAGAAGAATGATCAAGTATGGAGATAGAGTTGATAAAAATGCAGTGAGGGTAGAGGAGATGGTTAATTATTTTAAATATGATTATCCACAGCCTGCAAACGGATACCCTTTTTCAATTAGTACCGAATATGGCAACTCTCCATGGAATCCAAAACACAAGCTGCTGAAAATAGGTCTTCAGGGGAAAAATATTCCGATGGATGGTCTGCCTGCATCCAATATTGTTTTTCTTATTGATGTTTCAGGTTCAATGAGTGAGGAAAACAAACTGCCATTGTTGAAGTCCTCTCTTAAAGTTTTACTGAAACAGCTCAGACCAAAAGACAAAGTAGGAATTGTAGTGTACGCAGGTAATGCAGGAGTGGTTCTGCCTCCAACTTCAGCAGGAGAAAAAGAAAAAATTATTAAAGCGTTGGATAATCTTCAGGCAGGAGGAAGCACAGCAGGAGGAGCAGGAATTGAATTGGCCTATAAACTGGCGAAGGAAAATTTTATCAAAGGAGGAAACAACAGAGTGGTTCTGGCAACAGATGGTGACTTTAATGTGGGCGCTACATCCAATACTGATATTGAAACCTTAATTACACAAAAAAGAAAAACAGGAATCTTCCTTACCTGTCTTGGCTATGGGATGGGCAACTATAAAGACAACACAATGGAAACCCTTGCAGATAAAGGAAACGGAAACTATGCCTATATCGATAATATGCAGGAGGCGAATAAGTTTTTAGGAAAAGAATTTGCAGGAAGCATGTATGCTATTGCTAAAGATGTCAAAATTCAGATTGAATTCAATCCTAAATTTGTAAAATCTTACCGTTTAATAGGCTATGAAAACAGGAAGCTGAGAAATGAAGACTTTGTCAATGATAAGATTGATGCAGGAGAATTGGGAAGCGGACATACAGTTACTGCACTATATGAGATTATTCCTGCAAATGTAGAATCAGAATTTATTCCTAAAGAAACTAAATTGAAATACTCTGAAACATCAGATACAAGGAAATTTGGAGATGAGCTGGCAACTGTGAAATTCAGATATAAAAAGCCTGATGGTAATAAAAGTATGGAGATCAGTAAAGTGATTAAAAAAGAAAATCCATCTGCCTCAATAAGTCCGGATTTTAAATTTGTATCTTCCGTAGCATGGTTCGGTTTGGTACTCAGAAATTCGGAACTGATTACAAAAAAAGATCTTTCTGATATTGAGAAACTGGCTAAAGAAGGTAAAAATAAAGATGAAGAAGGCTACCGCTCAGAATTTATAAAGCTGGTAGAGAGTTATAAAACAATTCAAAAATAATTAATAAAAAAGAAATTTCCACGGAAGTTTCTTTTTTTATATTTTTAAGCATACTAATCACCGATGAAAAAGAATTATTTGCTGTTGCTGCCGTTTACCATTACTTTATTACAGGCACAAAACTCACAATTATATTACTCTGGAAAATTTTTAACAACTAAAGATAAAGCACAGAACTTTTTAAAGGTTTCTAATAAAAACAGTGGAGTTTATGAACTGACTGATGAGGAAGGATTTGCAATTATTGCTGCCAAGCCTTATGATACCATCGCATGGAACCAGGGAAAAAATACGCATGTTATTTCTACCTATGAGCTCAGGGAATTAAAAACTATTCTGGAAAATCAGACAAGCAATAAAAATGTAGAAAATATCTACAGCAAAACATATGACAGTCTGGTTTCAAAAGAAACAAAGGATGATTTCAGCATTGAAAAAACGAAGACCAGGTTAAGTAAAAGATCTCATTCGTATTTTGATCAGATAAGAAAAGTAAAACAAAAGAATGACAGTATTTATATTGTCAAAAGACTCGATCAGAAAACATTACTTTTTAACGGAAGCTTTACCACATCCTTAGATATTAAAAACAGGAACGCTATTCCGGGAACTCAAAGCAAATATGTACAGGGAAGATCAGAAAACGGGAATCTTGTCTGGAAAGGCTCTGAAACCAATGAAATGTTCAGTTTTGGACCGGATATTTCTACATTAGGATTTGACGGGCTGGCTTATGAATACGACCGGAACGGAAGATTAATTCCGTGGGTTGATGGACTTCAACGAGCCCGAAAATATGATAACAGTCTTTTTAAAACAACAGTAGGATACAATAATCAGTTGAATGTAAATGCTTTTATAAAAGAAGGTAACAAAGAAAAAATCCGATTGTCTTTGAATGTTGGGCAGCAGAAGAACCAGATGTATTTTATAGATCAGTTTGATATTGCCAATACTTTTAAAGCTAAACTAAATACCGACCTAAGCGGATATTCCATTAATTTTGCTTTTAATTACGAAGAAGATAAAGGCACCAATACCAATAGAATAGGGCTGTTTAACAGAGCGTATCAGAATTCTTTGTTAACACCTGTTTCTTTTTCAAATGGACAAAATTCCCTTCTGAAAAATGGCTCACAGAGAAGTTACAGCAAAGAGGCAGACAATCCTTCATTTCTTTTTGAACAGGACAGCAAATACCGCTATCAGAACCGTGAAAGACAGTTGAGTTTTAATGTTGTTAAAAATTGGGATAAATTTAAACTGAATGTCAGCCAGTCTTATGAAAATAACAGCATCTGGAACAAAGATCAGTATAAGCCTTCTACTTCTGGTTTCAGCAACGGATTACTCAATGAAAGGATTCAAGAGAACAGCTTGTATCATTCCAACATATTAGGTTCCTATGCATTAGGGAATTATGATTTTAAAAATACGTTCAGCCTGAATTTTATTTTAAACGATAGAAAGTCGGATGTTTATAACAGTTTGACTCATCAGCAATACCTTTATCAGAGAACTTCGCAGGATCATATCTTTAATTACAATATGGATATTCGTGATTATGATTTTGAAGCAGGTCTTAATCTTGGAAATTCTTTTTATATCTCAAATACATCCCTGAAAAATAACTATTGGCTTCCCACAGCTAATTTCTATGTGAAATTTAATGACATTTTCAATTGGAATAATTACAGTTTTAAATTACTGGGAAGTTACACACAGTTGAGCTCAGAGCCAGAAATTACAAGATCATACGCTTCTTATGCCACAACTTTACTGAATGCTCAAAATTACAATCAATATTTCCCTATACAGGAAGCGGAAAGCTTCAGAGGTTTATCCAATATCAATACCAGGGAATTGAAAGTTGGTGCCAGACTTAACGTTGGCTATAATGTAAGCTTTGAAGGAGAATATTTCAATAGAAAAAATACAGATGATATATTTCCTGTTTTCGAAAACAATCAGCTGAGATTAAAAAATATAGCGGATCATACCTACAGCGGGTATGAATTCAATTTCGCCTATGACCGTTTGCGCTTGGGATACAACTTTTACAGCACCCATAAAGTTTCATTGTTTAAATATAAAGACATTGTAAACCGTATTGCTCCCGGCTATCAGAACCTGGCTGTTTCCGGATTTAAGGATATTTATAAAACATTGTCGGAGGGACAGGTTTTGGGAGCTGTCATGGGAAGCTACTTTGAAAGAAATGCTACCGGACAATTGATTATTGATGAGTTTGGATTCCCCAAAAAAGCAGACGGAATGAAAATTATAGCAGACCCCACTCCGGATTTTGTGATGAAATTCAACCATAATTTTGCCTATAAAAACTTCTCTTTAGATATCAATTGGGAATGGAAAAAAGGCGGCCAGCTCTGGAACGGGACACAGGCAGTTCTCGATTATTATGGACGTTCTTCCGAGTCAGGAGAAGACAGAAATATCAAAAACTATGTTTTTCAGGGTGTACATGCTAATGGAACGATAAACCAGATTCCTGTAGATTTCTATGATCCCAACCTGAATGTTCAGGAAAACCGATGGTCCAGATATGGTTACCTTGGTGTGGCAGAAAACTATATTCAAAAGGCAGATTACATAAGAATCAGCAATATTTCACTGTCTTCCAGTTTTCCGGTCAACTATGGAAAACAGAATCTTAAACTTACTTTTTATGTGAATAATCTAATGCTTTGGCAGGCCAATAAAGGAGCAGACCCCAATCAGAATTTTTATGATGCGGATAACGGAAGAGGACTTGATTTTTTCAACCTTCTGTCATTTAAAACATTTGGATGTATTGTTTCACTCAAATTTTAACCCATGAATTTCAAGTTTATATCACCCTATATCATCTTGCTGAGCTTAGTATTGTCAACGGTTTTTCTAAAAGCACAGCAGCCTTTTCAGAACTTTGAAAAAGAAAAGACCTACGTTCAGACCAACCATGTTTTTTATAAACCTGGTGAAGGAATGTACTTTAAAATATACGTTGTAAAAGGAAAAAACAACCTTCCGGTGGAAGACAGCAGAATCGTTAATTTTGAAATTATTGATCCCGCAGGAAGCGTTTTGAAAAAAATGAAATATGAAATTACCAATGGATATGCCCAGGGTTATTTCTATTTTGATGAAGAAATGAAAGGCGGAATTTATAAGATCAGAGCCTTTACCAACTGGATGCAGAATGAAGAAGGGAAAAATACCTTCGAGAAAGAAATTACCCTCCAGAAAATAGTATCTCCAAGAATATTAATGAAGCTGGATTTCCCTAAAAAAGGATATGGTGCGGGAGATGAGGTGACTGCTGACTTTTCGATGAGAAGTCTTAGTAACCTTCCCATTCCTTTTTATGAAGCGGATTATACAGTAATGATCAATGGAGAAACCGTTTCTGAAGGGAAACTTATCACCAATAAAGAAGGTAAAAATCAATTGATTTTCAAACTTCCTGAAGTATTGAAATCCTCTGATGCACTTTTGAATATTAAAGTGAATTTTGATGGATTTACAGAATCTATTTCAAGAAATATTCCCATTGTTCTGAATAATCTGGATGTGAAGTTTTTGCCTGAAGGAGGAACTTTTATCAATGGAATAGAACAAAATATTGCCTTTAAAATTCTGGATGAATTTGAAAAACCTGTTGATGCTGTTCTGGCTGTTTACAATCAGAATCATGAAAAAATAAAAGAAATTTCAGCCTATAATTTCGGGATGGGAAGCTTTCGTTTTACCGCTAAAAATGGAGAAACCTATTATGCAAAAGTAATAAAGCCCGAAAATAGTACCCAGACTTTTAATTTCCCGGCAGCAAAAGATGAAGGGTTGGTTTTAAATATTCAGAATGACAACAAAAAGCTGATTTTTACCATCATTTCAACCCAGGAAAAAATGATTACCCTGCAAGGAAGTTTCCGTGGAAAAGAAATGTATACCAAAGATCTTCTGTTAAAAAAAGGTAGCAACGCATTGGAAATTGATGAAAAAGACTTCCCGATAGGAATTTGCAGATTTACCGCTCTGGAAAACAATATTCCTCTTGCAGAGCGTGTTGTTTTTACCAATAAAGAAAATCGGTTGAATATAAAAGTTAAACCTGTAAAACAGCATTATCTGCCAAGGGAAAAAGTAATGCTGAATATAGAAACTAGCGATGAAAATGACAGACCTATTCCTGCCAATCTTGGGCTGAGTGTGGTGGATGATAAACTATGGACGTATGCTGACGATAAGCAGAATCATATCATTTCCTGGCTTCTGATGGACTCCGAGCTGAAAGGGAAAATTGAAAAACCACAGTTTTATTTCGATAAAAAAGAAGAAAAAGCCAATAAAAGCTTAGACCTTGTTATGCTGACAAACGGTTACAGATACTTCGAATTGATCCCTGAAGTTGTAAAGACCAATAAGTACAAGTATCTTCCTGAAAAGAAAAATACAATCTACGGAATTGTGGAAGATGAAAACAAAAAACCGGTGAAAGCAGATGTTTTCCTTTTGGATACAGATAACAAAAAAATCCTCAGACAGACTGTTGCTGAAAACGGGAAGTTTTATTTTTCAGACCTGAATGCAGAATATTCATATAAAATGATAGCCAGATCTTCTCAGCCTAAACATCAATTGAAAATCAGGATTCTGTCTTATAATTTGGATATTAACCCTTTAGTGAAGCAGAAGCTTTCCAATATTGATGTAGAAGAAATTGTAAAAGAGGCGGAAAGAAAAGAAGAGATAAAGACAGAAAACAGAAATAATACCGAAACATTGAGTAAACCCGGTCGATCAAGGAAAGATACTGTTCAAGATAAAAGGATTGAAGAAGTTGTTGTTTTGGGATACAGTTCGAAAAGAGAGAAAGCTGCAGTTAGTTCCACAACAATAACGTCTTCCTTGGAAATTCAAAATCCTGTTGTAACTTCTTTATTGAATGGGAAGGTTGCAGGAATAGCAGTTACGGTTGTCGGACAATCAGGAGCAGGAAAACAAATCAATATCAGAGGAACAGCATCCATCACCAATAAGAATCCATTATTTATCGTAGACGGTACTCCTGTAGAAAGTTTCAATACTATCATAAACCCGAATGATATCAGTAGTATTACCGTTCTCAAAGATGCTGTCGCTGCCGCTGTTTATGGAAGCAGGGCCGCAAACGGAGTTGTGATTATTAATTCATATAAAAACAACAGCTCAAATATTAGTTTTGATATTACCCCGAAATCTTATATTGCTGTTGAAGCAATACCTTATGGAAGGCTTATATCATATGCCGGATCAAGAGAATTTGCCTATCCGGAATATAAAACGACCAATACATCCTACCGTTTCGATTACCGAGAAGCACTGTATTGGAACCCTGTGGTAGAAACCGATAAAAATGGGAAAGCAAAAGTGGAATTTTATAATTCTGATGCCAATTCCACCTTTAGAATTATGACAGAGGGAATTGCTGGATCAGGACTTGTAGGAAATGATGAAACTACCTATGCTGCACAGAGCCTTATCTCAATAGATGCTAAAACTCCCCAGTATCTCACAAGAACAGATCAGATGACGATTCCTGTTGTGATTAAAAATAATTCTCCTGAAACACGGAAAATAACAATGAATGTTATTGTTCCCAATCATGTAAAACTGATCAATTCCGATAGCCTGATTACTCTGAAACCACTAGAATCAGGAAGATTATTTGTTAAAATACAGACAGACGAGATCGTAGATTCTAATATTCAATTTACCATAAGATCCGGGGACTTCAGGGAAACGATGATTCTTCCGTTTAAAGTAGAAGAGAAAGGATTCCCACATCAATTTTCGATCATCAATAACAAAACGGAAGATATTAAAATCAATATTCCGGAGTATATCAATGGAAGTCTGTACTCCTCATATTATGTATTTGAGAACACTGCTTTACAGATGTTTTCAGATATTGAACAGCTGAAGAAAGAGCCTTACGGATGCTTTGAACAGCTTTCCTCAACGGTATATCCTAATGTTTTTATTCTGGATTATTTAAAATCAAGTAAAAAAATAGATACAGCAACAGAGAATCTGGTCATTAAAAACATGAAAAAAGGTTTCCAGAAAATGCTGAGCTATAAAAATAAAGACGGAGGTTTCGGATATTTCAGCAGCGAAGAATCGGATGTGTCACTTTCTGCATTTGCATTATTGGAATTTACAGATTTAAAAAAGTATGTAAACCCTAATGCTAAGCTTATGCAGGGGCTTTCCTCATTCATTTTATCCAAAAAGAATGCAAACGGGTTATTTGAAGTAAGAAGAGGGTATGAATTAAAGGAAAAATATTCAGAATATTCCTGGTCGAGAAATATGTATATCGTATATGCTTTATCCAAACTGGGCTTTAAAAATGAAATAGAAGATTCCTTTACAGTAATGATGAAAAGAGCTTTGGCTACAAAAGATACCTATCAGCTGGCTTTACTTGCCAATACTGCGGCTCATCTCGGAAAACAAAGAGAATATGATGATCTGATGAAGCTGCTGGACAAGCAGTATGAAATGAAGAATGTAGAATCTAACATCACTTTTACAGGCTCATGGGGAAGGTCTGCGGATGCAGAAACCCTCTCGTTATACATTATGGCACTTCAGAAAGAGGAGAAACTGAATCAGTTGAAAATCGCAGAAGCTGCTGATCAGCTTATTAATTTAAACGGATATTATGGGTTCGGTTCTACACAGGCAACAACGCTGGCAATACAGGCATTGTCTGATTTTTACTCCAAAAATCAAAAGCTTTACGGTAATGAAAGACCGGTTATCACCATCAATAAAGCAAATACTTATCCCAATATCAGTCTTTCATCAGCGTATAAAGCTGGAGAAAACAAGATCAATATTCATTATCCAGCCAAAAATGGGCTGCCTTATAAACTGGAATATCAATATTATACATTGCAGGCTCCGGAAAGCAAAGATATTCCTCTTACCCTGGAAACAAAACTTAAATCCGCAGTGTCCAGAGTAGGAGAGACCAACAGAATGATAATTACTGTTAAAAATAAAATCAACGGACAGCTTCCAATGACCATAGCGAAGATTGGTATTCCTGCAGGTTTGACCTTGCAAAATGCCTTACTAAAAGATCTGATTGATAAAAAGCAGATTTCCTATTATGAAATATTTGATAATTATCTGGTGCTTTACTGGGAACATTTCAACGCAGAGGAAACGAAAACAATCAATCTGGATCTCAAAGTAGAATTTGCAGGAACATATACTGGTAAATCAAGCAATGTGTATCTCTATTATATGCCTGAAGCCAAATATTGGAATCAGGGAATAGCGACGAATATAGAACCTTAATTTTAATTTTTTATCAACCGAAACAGGCATTCTCAAGGGTGTCTGTTTTATTTTAAAAATTAATTTTCAATAATTATTGAAAATTCAAAAAATATAATTACATTTGTAATAGAAATCTAAAAGAAAACAAAATGCAACTTTCAGAAGCAAAAGAAAAATACATTCAGACCTGGGGAACATTTGCTACCAATTGGGGGATCAACCGTACAATGGCACAGGTGCATGCACTACTTTTGGCAAGTGGAAGAGCGCTTTCTACTGATGAAGTAATGGAACAGCTGGAGATTTCAAGAGGCAATGCCAATATGAATCTTCGCGCACTGATAGACTGGGGTATTGTGAAAAAGGAATTTGTGAAAGGGGACCGTAAAGAATATTTTGTTGCAGAAAAAGATGTCTGGTATCTCTTCAAACAAATTACCAAAGAACGCAGAAAGCGAGAAATAGAACCTGTAATTTCTTTTCTTGAAGAATTAAAGAATATTGAGGATAAAGACTCAGAAGAAGCTCAGGAATTTATCAAACTGATGAACGACTTCAGTTCGGTAACCGGAAAGATCAATAATATTATGGATCTGGCGATCAAAAGTGATGATCACTGGCTGGTAGGAAAGATTACCAATCTGTTGAAATAAAGAAATTGAAAGAGGATGAAAATCCTTTTTTATTTCGAATTAATTTTCAATAATTACTGAAAATATAAAATTTATAAAATGTTCAATATTATTTCTTATATAATTTTCCTAAGTATCAGTTCATATATCACAATTGATGTTGGTAGAAGATGTTACCATGAAGGAAAGGCCTATTTGAAATACTTACTCCATGATGAAGGTCTTTGTCTGACAATTAACAGGATACTTCTTGGTTGTTATTATCTCTTGAATCTCGGTTTCATTGCAATTAATCTTACAATATGGAACAAAATAAACAGTCTGGAAGAAATGATAACCATTACTGCAACAAGAGTTGGAAGTATCATTTTAATCCTTTGTATACTGCATTATATGAACATTTTCATCCTTTACTTTTTGAGAAATAAATTAACATTAAAATAATACTATTATGGCAACTACAGTTTTAACCGCAACGTATAACTTTTCAGCGTATATGATTTATCTACCTATTGTAATTACTCTTACAGTATTGGTTTCTCAGTTTTTATTTAAAAATTCAAAAACTTTTATGATTGATATTTTTCATCAGAAAAAGGATATTGCTATGGCAACAAATTCCCTTTTTAAAATAGGGTTTTATCTTTTAAATATTGGATTTGCCTTATGTATTATTGAGTTTTTTCAAATAGAAACAATGGAAAGATTAGTTGTTGCTCTAAGTAAGAAGATTGGAGGATTTTCAATTTATCTTGGAGTGATGATGCTATTGAACTTACTATTATTCCTGAAAGGTCGTAAACATGCAATCAGAAAAGAAAAAATGTCTGCCGAAGAAAAGTAGTTTTTATTTGAAATTATTTTTCAAAAATTACTGAAAATTTTAAATTAATAATAAGTATGAAAAATCTAATCATTCATTTATTTCTGATTATTTATTTCAGAAGAAAAGGCTCACTTTAAACCTTAATTACCATGAAAACATTTGCTAAATATGATTATTACATTCAGTTGTTCTTTATAATAATCGGACCTATGACTTTTATATTTGGTGGTTTGTCGGGATTGATTCTTTTTTATTTTATTGTAGGAATCCCACAATTGATAAGCTTCCTGATCAAACTATTTCTTGGAACAAAAAAGTCACTGTTATATATCGCCTATAGTATTGTGATAATACCAGTTTGGATCATTGTAACAATGTTGTATATGGAAAAACATATCAATGATTTTTTTGGATATATTTTAATGGCATCTCTTCTCTATAGTCCTGTGATGGCAGCAGCATATGTGTATGATTGCTACAACACTTATGAATCTTACAAATGATCATTATGAAAACACTAAAAAACCACACCCTGATCTACGACAATGAATGTCCTATGTGTAATCTCTATTCCAAAGGTTTTACCCAATGTGGAATGCTGGATGAAGAAGGTAGAGAAGCATTTACAGAACTCTCTGTTAGAAATAAAAATCTAATCGATTTCAACAGGGCGAAAAATGAAATTGCCCTGGTAGATCATAACAAAAATGAAGTCACTTACGGATTAGACAGTCTGCTTCTCATTATTGGAAACTCTTTTCCTTTGTTGGCCAAAATCGCTTGGATAAAGCCTCTCTATTGGTTTTTTCAAAAGCTATATTCCTTCGTTTCATATAACAGAAAACAGATTATCCCTTCCTCAAAAGACTATACAGAACAATCTTGCGTTCCGGATTTTAACCTGAAATACAGAATGGCATACATCAGCTTTGTTGTTATTTTTTCAGCCTATATCCTAAGTCAATTTTCAGCAAAGCTGGATATTAATTTAGAAAGGAATTTTCTGAGAGAATTTGCTGTGTGTCTCGGCCAGATCCTTTGGCAGACCCTCTTTTTAAAAGCCTATCTCAAAGATAAAATCTGGGATTATCTTGGAAATATGATGACGGTTTCCTTAATAGGGACTTTACTGCTAATTCCTGCGCTGATGACCAATTTTACACCTGTTTTTTACATAATATACTTTGGAATAGTAGTATTGATCATGTTTCTGGAACATATAAGAAGATGCAGAATCTTAAAACTGAACTTTCTTCCTACCATTTCATGGATATTATTCAGGCTCATAGCACTGACCATAATTATTCTGACAATCATTTAAACTACAATTTGTATAATCATAAAACCTCTGAAAATGTCAAGAATTTATTTAAATACCGTAATCAATGCAGATATTCACTATGTTTTTGATCTGGCAAGAAACATTGATCTGCATCAGCAGTCGACCTCAACATCTCATGAAAAAGCAATTGCAGGACGTACTTCAGGACTCATTGAAGAAAATGAAACAGTAACCTGGCGGGCAAAACATCTGGGAGTATACCAAAATCTCACCACCAAAATTGTCAGCATGGAAAAACCGGTTCAGTTCATTGATGTGATGCAAAAAGGAGCTTTCAAATCTATGCGTCATCGACATATTTTTAAAACGGTAAACGGAAAAACACTGATGACCGATGTTTTTGAATTCGAATCTCCGCTGGGGATCATTGGAAAAGTATTTAATGCCGTTTTTCTTACCGGTTATCTAAAGGAATTTCTGCTCAAAAGAAACGAAATGATCAAAACCATTGCAGAATCTGCTACCCGAGACGGAATAGCCATTTTTTAACCTCAAAAACACACCGTTATGAATTTTCTAAAAGCAGAATGGCGAAAACTGGCCATCATCAATTACGAAATTGATCCTGAAATCTTATTGCCTTATTTACCTATAGGTACAGAACTTGATTTTTACAACGGTAAATGCTATGTAAGCTTAGTAGGATTCATGTTTTTAAATACAAAACTGTTAGGATTGCCCATTCCTTTTCACCGTAATTTTGAAGAAGTAAACCTGAGATTTTATGTAAAGAAAAAACAAGACGGAGTCTGGAAAAGAGGTGTGGTATTTATTAAAGAAATAGTTCCCAAACCTGCATTGAGTTTTGTTGCCAATACCATTTACAAAGAAAATTATCACACAATGCCAATGAAAAACCAGATTCATGAAAAAGAAGGCGAACTGCTGATCCGGTATTCATGGAAAGATAAAAGCTGGCATTCTATTCAGATTATGGCTGACAGTACACCAAAACCTATGGAAGAAAACTCAGAATTTGAATTTATCACAGAACATTATTTTGGTTTTACAAAAAAAGAGAATACAACTTCAGAATACGAAGTATGTCACCCAAAATGGGATTTCTACACCATAAAAGACCACTGTTTGGAAATTGATTTTCAAAAAATTTACGGAGATGACTTTGAATGTCTGAATCATCAGGAACCTGTTTCAGTAATGCTTGCTGAAGGCTCAGAAATTGAAGTGAAAACAAAGAAACACATCAACTGAAAAGAACAAAAACACAAACCTCTGTACAAATCTGCAGCTGAACCTTAAACATTGAACCCAAAACCTTAAATTGTAAAACAATGAAAATAATTATAGCCGGAGGCACTGGATTTCTTGGTGAAAACCTTGAAAAATATTTTACCGAAAAGGGAAACCAAGTGTATATCCTGACCCGTAATCCTCAACGTAAAAACGAAATTTTTTGGGATGCCGGAACAATGGGTGAATGGAAAAGCAGTTTGGAAAAATCAGATGTTTTGATCAATCTTACGGGAAAATCTGTGGACTGCCGGTATCACGAGAAAAATAAGCAGGAAATTTATGCTTCAAGAATTAACAGCACAAAAATATTGCAGGAAGCGGTAGATCAGTGTTCTGAAAAACCGAAAATTTGGCTGAATGCAAGTTCTGCAACCATTTATGTTCATTCCGAGAAACATCTGAATACAGAAGAAAACGGAATTATCGGAGATGATTTTTCAATGAATATTTGTAAAAGCTGGGAGAAGGAATTCTTTGCAGTAAAAAATGAAGGGATACGGAAAGCAGCTCTCCGAACATCAATTGTTCTTGGTAATAATGGCGGAGCTTTTCCAAAACTAAAAATGGTTACAAAGATGGGCTTAGGAGGAAAACAGGGACGGGGAAATCAAATGGTAAGCTGGATTCATATCGATGACTTTTGTAAAGCTGTAGATTGGATTATTGAACATGAGAATATGTCAGGAACCATCAATATAACCGCTCCGACACCTGTTTCTAATGAAAATATGATGAAAGAATTAAGAAAAGAATTAAAAGCACCCTTCGGGCTCAATGCTCCGGTGTGGCAGTTGGAAATTGCTTCTTTATTCCTGAAAACAGAAACCGAATTACTTTTAAAAAGCCGCTATGTATATCCTGAAAGACTAATGAAAAGTGGATTTAAGTTTTCATTTCCAGAGTTTTATGAAGCTATTCTTAATCTCTTGGAATCCTAATGTTTGTGGATTTCGCAAAGGATAATTAAATTAGCGGAAAACTATTCCATATGCTGGTTATACCCAAAATAAAACCTCTTTTTCTTTCATCCTTTTTAATAAGTTCAGTAATATTTTCACAGGCTCATAATGTATCTGACGGATATCAGAAACCCACAGACCCTCTTGTTGTTCAGAATCTGGACCAATGGCAGGACATGAAATTCGGGCTGTTTATGCATTGGGGAACCTACAGCCAGTGGGGAATTGTTGAAAGCTGGAGCTTATGCCCCGAAGACGAATCATGGACTCAGAGAAAACCCGAACACGGAAAATCTTACTACGAATATGTAAAGAATTATGAAAATCTTCAGACCACTTTCAACCCAACGCAGTTTAATCCTCAAAAATGGGCTGATGCCGTAAAAAAAGCAGGAATGAAATATGTGGTTTTTACGACTAAGCATCACGACGGTTTCGCAATGTTTGATACTCAACAATCAGATTATAAGATTACTTCTTCTAAAACACCATTTTCAAAAAATCCCAAATCAGATGTGACAAAAGAAATCTTCAATACCTTCAGAAAAGATGGATTTAAAATTGGAGCTTATTTTTCAAAACCTGACTGGCATTCCGATGATTACTGGTGGTCTTACTTCCCTCCAAAAGACAGGAATGTTAACTATGATCCTAAGAAATATCCGGAAAGATGGGAGAATTTTAAAAAATTCACCTTCAATCAGCTGAACGAAATCACTTCCAATTATGGCAAAATTGACATTCTTTGGCTGGATGGAGGCTGGGTACGTCCTTTTCATACCATTGATCCGAAAGTTGAATGGCAGCGCACCATCAAAGTAGAGCAGGATATTGATATGGATAAAATAGGAACAATGGCCAGGAAAAATCAACCGGGAATCATTATTGTAGACCGTACCGTTCCCGGGAAATGGGAAAACTATGTCACCCCGGAACAGGCAGTTCCTGAACATGCTCTTACCATCCCTTGGGAAAGCTGTATCACAATGGGAGACTCCTTTTCCTACGTTCCGAATGACAACTATAAAACGTCCCAAAAGATCATTGAAACATTGGTTAAAATCATCTCAAGAGGAGGTAACTACCTGATGAATATCGCTCCCGGACCTAATGGTGATTATGATCCCATAGTGTATGAAAGGCTGCAGCAAATTTCCGGCTGGATGGATAAAAATCAGTCTGCTGTTTTTGCTACAAGAAGCATTGCTCCCTATCACGAAGGAAATTACTATTATACCCAAAGCAAAGATGGAAAAACAGTGAATATTTTTCACTTGGATGAAAAAACAAATTATGAGTCTCCATCAACATTAAGTTTTACAATTCCTGATAATTTTAAACCAAAATCTTTAAAAGTTTTAGGATTATCAAACAAAATTCAATGGAAAAAATCAGGGAATTCAATTGAAATTAATTTGCCTGAAGAAAGGAAAAACCTGAAGTATGCAACCGTAATTCAAATAACAGAATAATGAGATTATTTCGTTTTAAACTTACGGGAGCCGTATTATTGCTCAATATTATTATCATCTCTGCTCAAAAACCTTTATATAAAGACTCCAAACAACCGATTGAAACCAGAGTTCAGGACCTGTTGAAGAGAATGACTCCCGAGGAAAAGTTCTGGCAGTGTTTT
Source organism: Chryseobacterium sp. JV558 (assembly GCF_033712365.1). Classification (NCBI taxonomy): domain Bacteria; kingdom Pseudomonadati; phylum Bacteroidota; class Flavobacteriia; order Flavobacteriales; family Weeksellaceae; genus Chryseobacterium; species Chryseobacterium sp. JV558. Next base: position 56,567 of record NZ_WJHU01000007.1, on the reverse strand, counting down.
ATGATACCCGGAGATCTGGATCATGTTCCGAAAGGGCAGTATTCCCATGGGATTTTTGGACTGCAGGTAAGTGCAGGAAACCAGGGAGGCGGTGCAGCAGGACAGTTACTGAAATATAACGCCAATGAAGATGCCGAGAGACTGGTGAAAAAAATCAATGCCATTCAGAAATACTTCGTTGAAGAATCAAGATTAGGAATCCCCATTATTCCCTTTGATGAAGCTTTACACGGATTGGTGAGAGAAGGAGCTACAGCTTTTCCGCAGGCCATAGGTTTGGCAGCCACTTTCAACCCGGAATTAATGAATAAAGTCTCAACAGCGATTGCAAAAGAATCAAAGTTGAGAGGAATCCGTCAGATTCTGACTCCGGTAGTAAACCTGGCGAGTGATGTGCGATGGGGCAGAACAGAGGAAACTTATGGTGAAGATCCTTTTTTGACCTCTGTAATGGGAATCAGTTTTGTCAGTGCATTTGAAAATATGGGAATTATCACGACTCCTAAACATTTTCTGGCCAATGTAGGAGAAGGCGGAAGAGATTCTTACCCTATTCATTGGAGCAAAAGATATCTTGAGGAGACCCATTTGATTCCTTTTAGTAACGCTTTTACAAAAGGAAAAAGCAGGTCGGTGATGACCTCTTATAACCTACTTGACGGAAGACCTTCAACAGCTAATCATTGGTTGTTGACGGAAAAACTCAAAAAAGACTGGAATTTCAAAGGCTTCGTCATCAGTGATGCCAGTGCTGTAGGAGGAGCAAATGTACTGCATTTTACAGCAAAAGATTATGACGATGCTTCCGCACAGGCAATCAATGCAGGGCTGGATGTGATTTTTCAGACAGAATATAAACACTATGAACTCTTTATTCCTCCCTTTCTGGATGGAAGAATTTCAAAAGAAAGAATTGATGATGCCGTTTCAAGAGTGTTGAGAGCGAAGTTTGAGCTTGGATTATTTGAAAACCCTTACGTTTCACTCAAAGAAATTGAAGAATTAAAAAAACTGAATCATAAGCCTCTGGTAGAAAAAACGGCTGCGGAATCTTTTGTTTTGCTTCAGAACAATAACCAGACGCTTCCCATTCCTGGAAATGTTAAGAAAATTCTGGTGGTTGGAACAGATGCTGCTGATGCCAGATTAGGTGGTTATTCAGGGCCTGGAAACAAAAAAGTAAATATCGTAGACGGGATTAAAAATTATGTCAAAGATAAAAATATTGAAGTCGTTTATGCAAAAGGGATTGATTGGAATATAAAGGATTTCACCACGATTTCCAATGAATATTTATCCTCCGAAAACAAAAAAGGATTAAAAGGAATTTATTTCTCTAATACCGATTTAAAAGGAAACCCTGCTTTTGAAAAACAGGAAGAACAGCTTAATTTCAAATGGACTCTCTATTCACCCGATCCTGAAAAACTTCAACCGGATCATTACAGTATCCGGTGGACAGGAAAACTGGAAGCTCCGGACTCAGGAAAATATCAATTGGGATTGCGGGGAAATGATGGTTTCAGATTATACCTTGATGGAAAATTAGCCATTGATCAATGGGAAAAATTAAGCTATTCCACCAAAACGATTGATATAGATTTTGTAAAAGGAAAAAAATACGACATTACCATTGAGTTTCATGAAAACCGCGGTGAAGCCAATCTTGAACTCATCTGGAACTATGGACTTCATAATTACCAGAAAGACTATCAGGAAGCTTTAAATCTTGCTCAGAACACAGACTATATTATTATTGCTGCCGGCATCCATGAAGGAGAATTTCAGGACCGTTCCTCATTGAGTCTGCCAGGAAATCAGGAAGCATTTATTCAGGAAATTTCAACATTGAAAAAGCCCGTAACAGTAGTGTTTGTGGGAGGATCTGCGATAAAAACAACCGCCTGGAAAGATAAAGTAGGAGCCATTTTAGGCATTTGGTATCCGGGAGAAGAAGGAGGAAATGCGGTGGCAAAAACGCTTTTTGGTGCAGAAAACCCGTCTGGGAAATTACCAATAACCTTTCCAACTGAGGAAGGGCAGCTGCCTTTGACCTATAATCATCATCCAACAGGAAGAGGAAATGACTATTATGATCTAAGCGGTGAACCATTGTATCCGTTTGGCTTTGGTTTAAGTTATACCACTTTTGAAATCTCTGGTTTACATCTGAACAAAGCAGAATATTCAGAAAATGAAACGATTATTGCTAAGGTCAACGTGAAAAATACAGGTTCAAAAGCAGGGAGTGAAGTCGTTCAGCTGTATGTGAAAGACTTATTAGCTTCAGTTTCAAGACCGGTTCTTGAGCTCAAAGGATTTAAGAAAATAGAATTGCAGCCTGGAGAATCAAAATCTGTTACCATTGAAGTTCCCATAAAGCAGTTACAGTTTCTGAATGAAAAAATGGAATGGGTTGTAGAAAAAGGAACTTACAGAATTATGGTGGGCAATTCATCCAAGAGCCTTCCTTTGAAACAAAATATTGAAATTTTATAAAACTAAAAAGAGCAGAAATTTCTGCTCTTTTTAAATATATATTTTAAATGGATTAGTATTTTCTGGCCAATAGAACGTTCAGTAAGAATGTTCCCGTCCAGTTACTGTTATTGGATCCGTTATTTCCAATGAAATCTATACGGGCCACAGATACAGTAAGTCTTGTTCTTCCTGCAGTGCCATTATTGGCAAGGCTTACAAAAGATGCTGTAAATACATCCGGGAAACTTGAATTATTTCCTGCAGTAAGAATTGGGTACATATTGGTAACGTTGAACGGAGTACCCTGATATTCATATACCAAGGTCATTCTGCTGGCATTGGAATAGAGTGCCGTATGGGCATTATCTATTGATGTTTTACTAATAATCCACCATCTGTCGTTTGCTGCTCCCGTATCGTAACCTGGGTTACCATGATTGGTCCAGTCGGCCACAGGTGCCGTTCCTAGTCTGTGAGGTGGAATGAAAACCTGTGTTCCATAGATTTCCACGTTGCTCGGTTTAGGAAGTACAGTAAAGGACAAATCCCATGTTCCTCCGGTTGTATTACCGTTGTTTACGACTTCTGCATAAGCTCCTGTAGGAATCACAAAAGAAGCAACAGGAGTGTTGTCAATTCTTAATGTATTACCGCTGGAAGCCTGGAGAGTGATATTATTCGGCGAAATGTTTTTGATCTTATAAATTCTTCCCGTGAAACTCGTTGTTCCAGTTCCGATGACAGGAAGGGTAAATGTGGCATCGGCTGTACCATTATAAGTAATGTAATGGTCGGTAGTCAGAATATTATAAGCAGTGGACGTGACTTCGCTATAGCCAGCCCGTAAGGAACCATTGACGGCAAGTGTACTGTTAGGGGTTGTTGTATTAATACCTACTTGTGCAGTTAAGGGAAGAGTTCCAAGTAAAAGGATCAAAATGTATTTTTTCATGTTTGAGAAATTTGGGTTCTATCAAATATATTAAAAAAATAAATAAAACTTAAATGAAAATTAATAAATTATCTATATTTAATTAAATCACTATATAATATTGTTATAGCTTTTGAAAATTATTAAATCAATCTGCACGGAACTTCCAAATCTTCGGTAAGATAATAACTGCAGCAGAGACGGTGGTAGCCATCTGCAATAATCAGTTCATTTTCACCTCTTACCAGAAGTATAGGTGAAAGTTTTTTATTTTTTTCTACTTTTTTCAGGTTTTCTTTTACATGAATATTGGTCTCAGGAAGCAGGGAAAGCTTGCTTGCTCTTAAAATATCTTTCGATTTTTTTGTAATCGTAGGAACTGTCTTTAATTTTTCAACCAATTTTCTGGCTTTATCCGGCTCAAAAAGAAGTTCCAGATAATCCTGTGCTGCAGGAAAATCATGATCTTCAGGTTCTTTCATCCAGATACTGTCTTTGGTCAGATTACTATTTTTTACAGACGTTTTCATAAGTGTTTATTAAAATATAAATGTATGAAAAATAGATCGTTATTAACATTCATTATTTCAAATGATCCAATGATTTAACAATAGTAAATTTTAATTTTGCTAAAAATATTGGTATGATATATGCAAGATTCATGATGAACCGGAATGAATTTAATTAAGACTATTGAACTGATTGAAATCATTCAAAAATAAGAACATTATGAAAAAGTTATTAATCTCAATGGTATTGTTACTAGGTTTATCAATGACTGTTTCTGCTCAGAAGCGTCCGCCAGCTCCCCCACATCCATCAAAAACGGAATTGGTGAATATTAAAATGCAAGAACTTACCAAAAAATACAATACTGAGAAAAAGCTCATTCTTAACCATCCGCTTGCAACCAAACAGATGAAGAGAGATCAGATGAAGGCTTTAAATAAAAGATATGAGACTGAAAAACGATTGCTTAGAGAGGCGAAATAATGCTTAATTTTTGCAGTTATTAAAATTGAAAAAGAAGGTTTTTATATTTTAAATTTTGATGAATTTTCAATGTAAAATAAGATTTATTGAAAGAGAGTGCGTTTTGTATTCTCTTTCTTTGTTTAAAATTGAATAAAGTAGCCTTGTTGATGCATTCTAAGATCAGTTGGCAGAAACATAAAACATCCAATATTTTTCCTTAAATTCGCATAAAAATTTTTAAAGTAATGAATTACGATATTATTGTCATTGGAAGTGGTCCTGGTGGATATGTTACTGCGATCAGAGCAGCGCAATTAGGTTTCAAAACCGCAATTATCGAGAAAGAAAATTTAGGAGGAATCTGCCTTAACTGGGGATGTATTCCAACTAAAGCTTTATTGAAATCTGCTCAGGTTTTTCATTATATCAACCATGCTGAAGATTATGGTTTAAATAAAGTGGAGGCTAGCTTTGAATTCCCGAATGTAATTCAGAGAAGCCGTGGTGTTGCCAGCAAAATGAGCAAAGGAATCGAATTCTTGATGAAAAAGAATAAGATTGACGTAATTCTTGGTACTGCAAAAGTACAGAAAGGTAAGAAAGTTTCTGTGACAGATAAAGAAGGTAAAGTAACTGAATACTCTGCCAACAACATTATCATCGCTACAGGAGCTCGTTCAAGAGAATTACCAAACTTACCACAGGATGGTAAAAAAGTAATCGGATACAGACAGGCATTATCTCTTCCTGAGCAGCCAAAATCTATGATTGTAGTAGGTTCTGGAGCAATCGGGGTAGAATTTGCTGACTTCTATAACACAATGGGAACAAAAGTGACTGTTGTTGAATTTATGCCAAACATCGTCCCTGTAGAAGACGAAGAAATCTCTAAACACTTAGAGAAATCTCTGAAGAAAACAGGAATCGAGATTATGACAAACGCTTCTGTAGAAAGTGTTGATACAAGCGGAGAAGGAGTAAAAGCTACTGTAAAAACAGCTAACGGAAATATCACTCTTGAAGCTGATATCTTATTATCTGCTGTAGGTATTGCTGCTAATATCGAGAACATCGGATTAGAAGAAGTAGGAATCCAGACAGATAAAGGAAGAGTATTGGTAAACGAATGGTATGAAACTTCAGTACCTGGTTACTATGCAATTGGAGATATCATCCCAACTCAGGCTTTGGCTCACGTTGCTTCTGCTGAAGGAATCACTTGTGTAGAAAAAATCAAAGGAATGCACGTTGAAAAAATCGACTATGGCAATATCCCTGGATGTACATACTGCCACCCTGAAGTAGCTTCTGTAGGTCTTACTGAAAAGCAGGCTAAAGAAAAAGGATACGAAATCAAAGTTGGTAAATTCCCTCTTTCTGCAAGTGGTAAAGCTACTGCAAACGGAAACACAGACGGATTTATCAAAGTAATCTTTGATGCTAAATATGGTGAGTGGTTAGGATGCCACATGATTGGTGAAGGAGTAACTGATATGGTTGCTGAAGCTGTTGTTGCTAGAAAATTAGAAACTACAGGTCACGAGATCATTAAATCTATTCACCCGCACCCTACAGTTTCTGAAGCAATTATGGAAGCTGCTGCTGCTGCTTACGGTGAAGTGATTCACATCTAATTAGAAAATAAACCTAATTATATAATGAAAACCCGGAATTCTCCGGGTTTTTTTATTGAAAATGAATGTGTTAAATCTTGCAGATGTTTTTAAACCTGTAAGGTTGAGCTATGAGAAAACATTTTATTAGGTAGAAAAACCAGACACCTGATTGAATTTTTGACAGGATTACAGTTAATTTTCTTAAAATAATTTTAAAATTAGCAGATTTATAAAAATTAACTTAATTATTTCAGGCTGTTTTCATACATTTATTCAATGAATTTCGAGAGAGTAGGACTTGTTTTATCAGGAGGCGGTACCAAAGGAATCGCTCATGCAGGAGTATTAAAATTCTTACAAGAAAAAGGTATAGAAATTGATATCCTTTCCTGCTGCAGCGCCGGATCTATTGTAGGATGCCTTCATGCCATAGGAAAAACTCCGGAAGAAATTCTGGAATTTTTTAATTCCATTTATTTTTTCAACTGGAAACACTTTACATTCAATCAGCCGGGACTTGTTTCTTCGGTAATCTTCAGGAACTATCTGAAACCTATTTTTCATGAAATGAAATTAGGCGATCTTGATATAGAAGTGAAAATTGTAGCCACAGAACTTGTTGCCGGAACCCAGAAGATTTTTGATAAAGATTTTGAAATTGTGGATGCCATTATTGCATCATGCTCCATTCCCGGAATAACGACTCCTTACATCATTGGTGATGAAATGTACTGTGACGGAGGCGTACTGAATAATTTCCCTGCGGATATTATCAGGGATGACTGTGATAAGCTGATCGGTGTATTTGTATCTCCGCCCAATGAAGCAAAAATTAAAGATCTGAACTCCATTAAAGCCATTGTTTCCCGCTCCTACGATCTTCTTTCCTATAGGATTGAAAAAATAAAATTTGATTACTGCGACTGGTTCATTTCTTCCCAAAAGCTATCTTCTTACGGAACTTTTGAACGTGGAAAAGACAGGTTGGAACAGATTTTTAATATCGGTTATAAAGCCGCTAAAGAAAGCTACGAAGCCAGTAGTTTTTTTGAAGAATTAAAAAAATCCGGAACATAAAAAAATCCTGCATCAATGCAGGATATTATTTTATAAGAAAGGAAGATTATTCCAGTCTTTATATTCTTCTAATTTTTGACTACATAGCCGTCCTGGCGTACAATCTCAGTATCATTAGCATCATTTACAACCAGTGTATAAGGAGCTTTTTTCGGAGAATCAGTAAGGTAATTTCTCCAGATCTGATAGCTGTGTCCTTGATTACTGAATTCTATATAATAATTTCCTCCGGTACCGTCAGGAATCATTTCTCCGTCGCTGATGATCATACTTGGTTTTGCGGTGATCTTCGCATTGGCATTCCACGACTGGTAAAGATACTTTCCGTTTGGCTGTTTATCGATTCTGATTTTGAATTTTTTTGTTTTAATAATGACTGTTTTGGGTACCTGCTGAAGAGCAGAAGAAGTTACAGAAATATCTGTTTTCGGAGTTGGGACTTCTTTGGCATAGGCGAAAGAAAACTGAGCTAAACAGAAAGTCCCAAATAAAAGTTTTTTAATCATTTTCTTATATTTTGTTGTGATGTTTAAGCCTCATCAAATTTAGAGCCATTTTTCAATATTTAAGCAGAATAAATGGTGTTGCAGAAGAAATTTTCAGCTCCTTTAAGAGTTGTTATGTAAAATAATTATATTGATTTTCAATTGATTATATTTTTGTTTGAGAAATATTGCCAGCTTCTGCAACAACTGAATACTTTTCTTCTGTACATTTGTACCATCAAAGGATTTCGTTCCTTTATTATCAAAATGAAACTAATTAACTTTAAGTTTTTTCTATTAAAAGTATCAGAAATCATCTTCACGATTTTTAATACTTCTCCCCCTGTAATTTCTTAATTTTTTCGAAAGAATTATCATATAATTCGTACTCTGTTTTTTCAAATACCGAAGAAATAGAGCACAATCCCTGTTTTCAAATATAATCAAAAACAAATAACAAAACTATGGAATTAGCTTTTCATGGCTGGATGATTCCGGCCGTAATTGCACTTTTGTGCGTACTTTTTTATAAATTCATACTAAGAATTTTCTTTGGATTAATCATTGTTCCTCAGGACAAAATCGGGTTGGTAACCAAAAAATTCGTGTTGGTGGGTAAGCAGGAACTTCCGGAAGGAAGAATTATTGCCACTAATGGAGAAGCAGGTTTTCAGGCTCAGACATTAGCTCCGGGGGTGTATTTCAGAAAATGGATATGGCAGTATTCTATCGATTTTCAATCTTTTATAGTGATTCCGACAAGTAAAATAGGATTATTATTGGCTAAAGATGGTGCAGAATTAGAGACAGGAAGGATTTTAGCCAGAAAAGTCGACTGTGATTCTTTTCAGGATGCTGAAGCTTTTTTAAGAAACGGAGGGCGAAAAGGTCGCCAAACTGCAATTATTGCACCGGGGTCTTACAGAATCAATACGTTGTTGTTTGAAATAGAATTAACGGATATGACTCAGATTCCTGATAATGCAGTGGGAGTTATCACGACAATGGAAGGAAGTCCTTTAGAAGAAGGTCAGATTGCAGGTAAAATTATCAATGACCATAATAAGTTTCAGGATGTTGATACTTTTTTAAATAATGGCGGCTACAAAGGTCTTCAGGAACAGGTGATCCTGGCGGGTTCTTACTTCTTAAATCCATGGTTTACAAAAGTTGAAATGGTGAAAATGACGGAAATTCCGATTGGTCATGTTGGAGTAATTATCAGCTATGTGGGAGAAGAAGGAAAAGATTTGAGCGGAGTAGATTTTAAGCATGGAAATATTGTTGAGAAAGGACGTAAAGGCGTTTGGGCCGAACCTATTGGTCCCGGGAAATATCCAATTAACCCTTATATTATGAAGGTTGAACTTGTTCCTACCACCAATTTAGTATTGAACTGGGCTTTTGAAAGAATAGAATCTCACCAGCTCGATAAAAATCTTTCCACCATTACGGTACGAAGTAAAGATGGTTTTCCTTTCAATCTTGATGTTTCACAGATCATCCATATTCCTACCTATGAGGCTCCAAAAGTGATTGCCCGTTTTGGAAATATGATCAATCTTGTCAGTCAGGTTTTAGAACCAACCATTGGAAATTATTTCAGAAATTCTGCACAGGATAGTGACGTGATTGCGTTTCTGGGAACACGAAAAGAAAGACAGCAGTCGGCAAAAGATCACATCAGCAGTGTTTTGGAACAATATAATGTCAATGCAGTTGATACTTTGATAGGGGCAATTGTTCCTCCGGAAAGTCTGATGAAAACTTTGACAGATAGAAAATTGGCAGAAGAACAGAAAATTACGTACGAAACTGAAATGCTGGCGCAGGAAACGCGTCAGGCTCTGGAAAAAGAAACGGCTGTTGCTGATATGCAGAAAGAAATTGTAAAAGCAGACCAGGGAGTTGTGATTGCAGAAAGAATTGCTGATGCATCAGTAAAAAAAGCAACCGGAGACGCCAATTCTGTAAGATTACAGGCGAATGCGGAAGGAGACAGATTGAAGTTGCTGGCAACAGGTGAAGCAGAAAAAACAAGACTTCTCGCCAAAGCTGAAGCCGAAAAGATAGAATTGCTGGCGAAAGCAAATGCTGAACAAATTTCATTAACAGGTAACGCAGAAGCAGAAAAAATCCTGGCCATAGGTAAATCCAATGCGGAGTCTTATAAATTATCAGTGGAAGCAATGGGTGGTAATAATTTTACCCAATTGAAAATCATGGAGAATATTGCCAACCAGAATGTAAGAATAATGCCTGAGGTATTAATCGGAGGAAGCGGAGATTCAGCGAATGGAGGAATCAGTGGGCTTTTGGGACTTCAACTGTTGGAACAGGTTCAGAAGAAAAATGCTGAAACAGTTACTGTAATTGAAGAGAAACCGGATAACAATTCTTAACTTTAACTTACAATTAAATTACTCTAAATTTTGAAAGCTATTTAAAATGATTTATATAGTCCAGATTATTATTGCACTTCTTATTATTAGTTTTATTATTTTCTCTATTCTTGAAATTTATTCTAAAATTGTTAAAAAAAAATCTAATGCTTTCTTTGGCATGGCTATCAGTCTGATTTTATTTTTTTTAATAATTTCAGTACGTAATCGTTTGATTAAAAATGAACTTATAGAAAATATAAAGACTTCAAAAATAGAACAAAATAATTCATCTTTTTCAAAAAAGGAATTGTCAGACATTCATATTGTAAGTGAGAAAATGAGAGTAGTTGATAAGGATATTTATATAGTGTTTATGCCTCAAAAAGATACAGTTTATATGAAAAGAGACTTTCATAATGAAAATAAATTTTGGGTTCATTATAAAAAATACGAAACTCTAGGAATTACAGCTCCCATAGGATATATCATAAAAAGCTAAAAAAATCGCCCGGAAAAACTTCCGGGCGATTTTGTATTTCTTTATACAGTATAACTTGCAAATGCCTCTTCCAGGCTTTCAAACTTACCTTTAAACTCATCAATAGGGCAGTCCTGAAGGATATTCCCTTTATGAATAAGAATTACTCTTGAACAAAGTGCTTCCACTTCCTGCATAATGTGGGTAGAAAGTAAAACGGTTTTCTGCTGGCCGATTTGTTTTACCACATTACGGATTTCAATGATTTGATTGGGATCCAGACCATTGGTAGGCTCATCCAGAATCAATAAATCCGGCTGATGAATAATAGCCTGTGCCAATCCTACACGTTGTTTGTAGCCTTTAGAAAGCTGTCCGATCTTTTTAGATTTTTCAGGGGTGATTCCTACCAGCTCTATCACCTCATCCACTCTGGATTCAGGAATTTTGTGGATATTAGCAACAAACTGAAGGTATTCTTTTACATACATCTCCAGATAAAGCGGATTATTTTCAGGAAGAAAGCCTATTTTCTTTTTGCTTTCAATCTCATGGTTTGAGATATTCATACCATTGAAAATGATTTCACCCTGGTCAATTTTCAGTGCTCCGACAATAGATTTCATCAGGGTAGATTTTCCGGCACCGTTCGGGCCAAGAAGACCGATGATCTCGTTTTTATCAATTGAAATGTTGATATTGTCAAGGGCAGTCTGCTCACCAAATTTTTTGGTTAAATTGATTATCTGAAGCGGCATAAGTTTTACTATCTTTTTGCAAAAATAAAATAAAAAAACTCATCCGATAGAATGAGTTTCGCAATATTTATAAAATATAATTATTTTCTTGATTTTTTCTTAGCTCCGCCCGTTGTGGGAGCAGCAGTAGAAGCGGTGTTGACAGCCCCTTTATTAGCCGTTGGGTTTACAGTTGCAGGTTTTTCATACATTGCATACTTTCCATTGGTTCTTCCAAAAATTTTCTCCACCTGTTTTTGAGTTAAAAACTGTGTTTTTCCTATATATTTTCGGTTCTTGTTGATCACCTGGATAAACTGTACAGTCGGCTGGCCGTAGTTCTTTTCATAATGAAGTTCGATAATATCATTAGGCAGTTCCAGGATAATATTCTCACCTGGAGCAGAGATAAACCCGTCCATAATAAGTTTAAATAATCCGGTAACATCACCATTAAGGTTCTGAAATGAAAAAGATCGGATTGTATTCAGGTTGCTGGTGTTCAGATCCTGGTAGTTGACTGTAAATTTATCTTCCTTTTTATAGAGACCAACGGAATTATCTTTACCAATTTCCACCAAACTTTCATTCTTCAACACTTTAATTTGTGAGAAAACTGAAATACCGAACATACATGTAATAAGTAGAATTATTTTTCTCATGAATTGAATTTTAATGTTTTATAAAATTGGTGCACATAAATTTACTAATAAAAAGGCTAAAAAGCAATTTTATTTATTACAGCAAAAATAACAATTTTTTTTAATATTTCTATGGGATCATCCGCTGATGCTATGGATTTCATTGTTTACGTAAGTGTTTGTTAATTAATTGTTTGGTTCTTTTCTGAGAAAGTGAAGCCCATTGGGTTTACAATTGATTGACAATTATTAATGCGATGTAATGTGTTTAAAAACAGATTGAAAATTGCTGAAGTAAGGTTGGGGCAAAAGCTAATTTAAAATAAATGTTAAAAAATGCCTGTATAGATTAATTTCTAAAAGAGGAGCCGAAACAGAACAATGAAATGTTCGGAAACAGGTTTATAACAGTTTATTTCTGGAAACAGAAGAGATTAAGACATCAAATTCCTGCTTATAACTTCTTCCTACAGGAATCTTATGGTTGTTGACAACAATTTCATTATTATTGAATGCCGTCACAAAAGCAGAATTAATGATAAAAGACCTGTGAATTCTTACAAAACCTTTATCTGATAACGTCTGTTCAAGGTCTGTAATCTTACTTTTTGAAATAAAACTTTCATTGGTAATAAGTACTATTTTGATATCATTTCCCTGGCTTTCAAAATAAACGATCTCAGAAAGGGTAAGTTTCCGGTGCATTCCTTCGGTTTTGATGAGGATAAAATCTTCTGTATGGCCGGTGGTAGTTCTCAGGATACGTTCCACAGATTTGAAAAAACGTTCAAAAGTAATCGGTTTCAGAAGATAATCTACTGCTTCCAGTTCAAAACCTTCAATGGCAAAATCACGGTAAGCGGTGGTAAAAATGGTTTTAGGCTTTTGAGGAAGTGACTTCAGGAAATCAATTCCATTGAGGTGAGGCATCTGAATATCCAGAAACATCAGGTCCACAGTCTGATTTTGCAGTATTTTATAAGCCTGCATTGCATTCTGAGCTTTTCCCAACAGTTTTAAATCGTCGATCTTAGAAATATGGTTTTCCAGTAGTGACATGGCCAGAGGTTCGTCATCTACAATAATACAGTTAATCATCATGTGAAGGAGTGGTTATTTCAACTTTAAAAATATTGTTTTCCTGTGAGATACTGAAGATAAAATGTTTCTGATAATGATATTGCAATTGTCTTTGGATGTTCTGCAGTCCGATTCCTTTTTCATTAGCCGTTTGGTGATCCGAGAAGGTATTTTCAATTGTAAAAACAGAATGATGGCCATCAGTTTCCATATCAATCTTTATTTCTGTGGTTTCCGAACTTTTTCCTACTCCATGTTTAAAGGCATTTTCTACCAACGTAAGATAGAGCAGAGGTGGGATGGTATTCTGGGTGTTTAATCTGATATTTTTCTGAATTTTTAATCTTTCATCATGATACCGCAGGCTTTCCAGTGCAATATAATGCTCAATAATATCCAGTTCATCAGAAACCGAAACCCATTTTTTCTGTCCCTTGTATAAAATATAATCAAGAATATCCGAAAGCTGGCTGATGGATTGGGAAGTCTTATCAGAATGACTGATCGACAGAGAATAAATATTATTCAAAGTGTTAAAAAGAAAATGAGGATTGAGCTGAGATTTGAGAGACTGTAACTCCAGTTCTGTCTTTTCCTTTTGCAGTTTGATAGTACGTTCCTTTTCATCCTTATACCGTATGAAAAACATGATGGAAATAAAGATAAATGCCCCACTGATAATTGTGAATGTATAATGAAGCAAAAGATAGGGGATATCTGTAAAAATACTATAAACACTGTCTTTGACTTCATTGGTAAAAAGAGGTTCTGCAATATAAACAAGGAAAAATCTGTTGATAATAGAAATAAGATAAAGACTGATGATGAGATACAGCGAAAACTCAACATATCTTTTCTGGTCAAAAAAATGTCGGATCAGCACGAAATAAATAAAATTGGCTCCTGCAATCTGGAAAATCCAGTGGCAAAAGTTATAAATCATCAATTCTTTAAAAGCTCCACTTTCGTATTCTCCATACATTCTTGCCGTTCCGAATAAAAATAAAGCAGTCCAGAAGAACAGCTGGAAGTATAGAGTTTGTCTGATCTGATTTCCTGATGGAATTTTCATCATCTTCAAAAATATAAAAACTTAAGCTACGCCAGAGAAATGTTTTGTGAAAGACCTTAAAATAATGTCAGATAACATCATTTATGCCATAAACTGCCCGTTTTGCTATTGGTAGTGAATAACCTGTTGTCCGGATTCTATGTCAGAAAGCAGGACGAAATTGGTCAATATTTGCATAAAAAAATAATGAATGAACGTTCTGAAAGGCTTTATGGATTAGATCATCTGAGGGCCGCTGCTATTATACTCGTGTTACTGTATCACTACAGGGCCTTTAAACATCCCGGCTGGATAGACAGTATTGGAAGATTTGGATGGACGGGAGTAGATCTGTTCTTTGTTTTAAGCGGTTTCCTGATCTCAGGGCAGCTGTTCAGAGAAATAGAAAACAAGGGAGACATCAGCCTGAAAACATTTTATATAAAACGGTTTTTCAGAATTATTCCGGCTTATTTTTTCACCCTTTTTCTCTATTTTACATTTCCTTTTTTCAGGGAAAGGGAAGCGTTATCCCCTTTATGGAAGTTTGTCACCTTCACTCAAAACTATGGGTTGGATGTTATTAGTCGGGGAACATTTTCCCATGCATGGTCATTGTGTATCGAAGAACAATTTTATCTCATTCTCCCTTTGTTCCTTTTGATCCTAATACCGGCAAAACTGTTCAAATATATGGCTGTTCTGATGATTGCTGTCATTGGATTTTCTATTGCAGCAAGGCTGATGGCATGTAATGAATTTATTGTGATGGCAGATACTTCTTCCACAGATTTCTGGAAATTATGGTATATGAAAATATATTATCCTACCCACACAAGATTAGATGGCCTGGGAATGGGGGTTTTGATCGGGTATCTCATGCAGTATTCTTCAATATTTAAAAGAATGGTTGATAGCAATGGAAATAGGCTTTTCTTTCTTGGAATACTGCTGTTGGGTGTTTCCTTCTGGGTTTGCAATGAGCAGGCGTCAGAAACTGCTTCTGTATTTGGTTTTACATTGGTGGCAGTAAGCTATGGAATTATTCTGATGGCTGCAGTTTCTCAATCGTCTTTCCTGCATCGTTCGAAGTCATATATTACTGCTCAGCTGGCTGCTCTGTCATATGCTGTTTACCTTTCACATAAAGGTATTATCCATATGGTGCAGGAATTTCTGGAGTATTTTAAATTTGAAACCTCAGATAATATCACTCTTCTTATTTGTCTGCTGGCTTGTATTTTGGGTGGTTTGTTCTACCGATTTGCTATTGAAAAACCTTTCTCAGTCATTAAATCCAGAGTTTTAAAAAAATCTGCATAGGCTTCTGAATCTGCGATAATCAATACCAGATATTTATTCTTTTTAAACGCAAAGTTTTATTTTCCAATCTTAATATATAAGAGAGCAAAGCTGGAATCAATTTTATTGATTCTTATTAAGCGAACGATGACCACGCAGCTTCAATGTGACTTTGTCGCTGTTTCTTTGCCTTCTTTAATTGATCTGTTTAAATTAATAAAACTTTGCGTTTAAGAATTTATATCACGAAGACTATGAATATTTGTAAAGCGATTACAATCAGTTTGATATATTGAATTTACGAAAATGAAAATATTATTTTAAAATTATTTGGAGGTCATAGCTTTCAACACGGCATTCTTTATCGAAGCCTCTTTAAAACTCCAGTATTCACTTTTTTCAGGCATCTGATTTTCTAAAATGACCAAAGTAGTATCTGTAGAAGGAAAGTAGACATTAAGGCAGGTGAATCCATCACCAAGTCCCGTCACTGCAAAATAATCAAGACCTGCTTCTTTGATAAACCTTATGTTATATCCAAATCCCATGCTTTCTTTTCCAAAGACATTGTGCTGGGAGCTGGTGGAAGGGGTCAGGATCTGCTTTTGAAATTCCGGAGAGAGAAGCTTTCCTTTAAATAATTCATCGTCCCATTTTGCAAGATTCTGCACCGTAGAAATAACACCCGCAGCAGAAACAATATCATCATTCAGAAATGACTGTTTCACCTTTTCAAACTGATTGTTTTCGTTCATATAGCCAGGAACAACGGGTTGATTGTTCTTTGCATTGTACACCAGTGTTTTATCCATTTTCAGTTTTTTGAAAAGAGAAGTGGCAAGCTCTGTGAAATTTTTCCCTGTAGTATTTTTAAGGATTTCCCCTAGCAGCATATAGGATAAATTACCATATTTGAACTGGGAACCGGCTTTGAAAGCTGTTGGCTTATTGATATCTGTAATACCATGAGTATGATTCAGAAGATGATGAATGGTAACTGTATCTGCCCAGCTTTGGGTAAGAGAAGGAAGATACTTTCTGATAGGTGTATGAAGATTCAGTTTCCCCTGTTCGGCAGCCTGTAAAATCAAAACGGCGGTAACCTGCTTTGAATTGGACATGATTTCAAACTGGTCATCTGTTTTCAAAGGGATTTTCTTTTCGAAATCTTTGTAGCCATTGGATTTCAGATATTGGATTTTTCCTTTCTGGGTAACCAACACAACGCCATTGAATGCTATCGGACTGGAAGCTGTTATAATACTGTCAATTTTATGAGTATAAGTCTCTTTTTTCTGAGCGGCAAAGGGAATAGATAAAAGGACTGCAAATGCGCCAGTGAAGAATAGTTTTTTTGTGATCATTACTTTTTTTGGTAAAATTCATAGGTTGCTTTCGAGATGTCTGCAATAATTGCTTCTGCATTTTCAAACTTTTCATAGGTGTCATGAAGAAAAACAGCAATGTATATCTTTTTTTTGTCTGAAAGCTCAATAATTCCAAAATCATTGATAGCGCCTGTCATTCCTTCTTTATTCGTAAAAGACGTTCCTGTTCTGTGCGCTACTTTTACGTGTGGCGGGAGATTGCCTTTAAGCCTTTTTGGTCCGGCAGTGTTATTGAGCATCGTGTTATAAAGCCACAGAGTATGTTCTTTGTTCAGTATTTTTTTATTGTTGAATGCCTCAAGAAGCCGGATCGCTTCGTTGGGTGTTATTTTGTTTACAAACTGAGATTCCCAGTCTTTATGCATATCCTCTTCATTGTTTTGAATGATACAATCTTTACTGTTGACCAGCTTCTGAATAGGCTCCGGCCCACCAACCAGCCTCATCAGGATATCACTGATATTGTTGTCACTGTATGAAACAATCCATCTCAGCGCTTCTTCCACACTGATTTCTATATTACCTTCAGGATGTTCTTTTTTGAACGGGCTCCAGGTATCTTCAAGAAGTTCTTCTTTTTTAATGAATAGTTTCTGCTGTAAAGAAAGTTCACCCTTTTCTACTTTCTTCAACACTGTTAAAGCAATAGGAAACTTTACCGTACTGAGCATAGGATACAGCTTATTACCATTAATCTGCATTGTTTCTTTCGGATAAGGTCCAATGATTGAAACACCTACATCAGCCTTCTTATTGGAGATAATGGATTCAATGGTTTTCTTAAGATCTGGAAGCTTTGTGTTCTGCGAAAAAAGAGGTAGACTGACCAGGAGAGCGAATAATGCAAAAATAATTTCTTTCTTCATTTGAGTCTGGCTTTAAAGTTTTTTTGATTTCCAAATATAATGTATTTCCGCTCCTTCTTTTATTGTAAATATTTTAATAATTTAGTTTTATGAAAATTAAAATTATTAGTCTTTTTATGATTCTTTTCAGCATTCTTTCCTGTAAAAAAGATAAAGAATATCCGAAATATGTTGAGCTGCAATCCGGTGGTGGAGAATATTCACTTTATATAAAAAACGGAACCTTTGAATTTTTGAAAACAGAACTTATAAGTTATGATCAGATCATAACAGCTCCATTTTCAGAAGGGAAATATGAAATATCAGGAGATGAACTGATTTTAAAAAGCGGTAAAGGGAAAAAATATACTTTCAAAATAGGAAATGAAGCAGAACTGATTCCTGAAAAAATGGATTCTTTAAAAGAGCTGAAAGGTTTGTATCCGATTCAGATTCTTCACGATAATAAAATGCCGAAAGAAATGGGGCGACTGGATTCTTTAGGCAGAAAAAATGCACTGTGGCTTTATTTCAATGAAAAAGGGAAGGTCATCAACCAACGGTTGTATAAAAATGGTGAACTGGTGAAGGACAATTATAAGTCTGATATTATTGTGAAATAGATAGATGACGCAAAGTTTTTTTTACCTATACAATTTTTGAGGAAGTAAAGGTGGAATCAATTATATTGATTCTGTTTAAGCAGATATATTATCATACAACTTTACAATTAATAACAAAGGCACCATTTACTTGTAAATGATGCCTTGTCACTGAATATATTTGAATGTAAAATTGTTTTAGGTTTATCTATTCATTCTGTTTGATTTGTGGGTTATTATTAATCTCTTTATTTGGAATTTGAAATCTGAATTTATCAGGAGTAAGATTGAACCTTCCAAAAGTATGATTCGTTCCTGTGTATACTCTTTCTAAAGGAGTATTTAATCTTTTCATATCAAACCACGCGTAGCCTTCACCCCAAAGTTCTATCCTTTTCTGAAGAACGATCTCATTGATAAGCGCACTGCCTGACTTTGTAGAGAGTGTATAAGCCTTATCTCTTTTCGAAGTAATGTCAAATAATACCTGTCTTGCTTCCGCTTCTCTTCCCTGTCTGGCAAGGGCTTCAGCCTGTACATAATATAATGAGGAAGCTCTGATGTAAATATAATCTCCCTCAAAAAGAGTAGGATCTTTAAACTTCCAGCTTACATAAGGCGGATAATTTTTCGTTTTTCCGTTAAAGGTATAAGCCGCAGCCTGACTGCCATTGAACACTTTTTTACGGTAATCTGTTTCCGGAATTGCTTCATAAAGACGTTTGTCGATCAGTTTACGGATCTGTGCAGCTCCGGCATATCCTTCGTTGGTATTATCAAACATCGAGAAGAATGAGGCATAATAATTTCCGATACTCATGGTAGAAATTGTATTATGAAAACCCCATATTACCTCAGGATTATTGATGTTTGAAAATCCGGTAGTAGTATAATCATCCTCTGTCATAAGACCAATTCCCTGTTTACTTTCTTCAGCATATTGAGCTGCTTTGATGTAATCTCCTGTTTCTAGGAATACTTCGGCGGCAATTGCCTTAGCTGCTCTTCGGTCGATCTGAGCTTTGGACGGACGGGCATAAGTATCTAAAAGTGTAATAGATTCCTCAATATCATTCTTGATTTGCCCATACACCTCAGCAACAGTTGATCTCGGAAGCCCCTGGCTTGGATTTTTTGCGGTAAGCACCAATGGAAGTCCCGGTTCAGCCTGATGGCCGTTATAATCATTGGCATAAAAACGAACCAGATAAAAGTAAGAATATGCTCTCAAAGCCAGTAACTGTCCTGCAATTGCTCTGTTTTTTGCATTTGCATTTTTATCCAAATCATCAAGCAGCTTATTAATCACAAATATTCTTGCATAAAAAGTGGTCCATACAATTTCAGAAGCAATATTACTGGCATTAGTAGCTTCATAATTATAAAACATTCCCAGATGCTGGTTTGTAGACTGGATGACGTCATTTGACATCAGATCAGCACCTGATTTAATTCCCATGATTCCGAAATCTGAGTGAACGGTAGTACCGCCGGCGCCATTGCTTCGAAGATCAAGATAAATTCCTCCGAGGATTTTTTCCGGACTGGAAGAGTCGTTATTCAGCTGTTCACCGGAAATATCGCCTTCCGGTAAGGTATTAAGGTCATTAGCACAGCTGTTAGTTATCAAACTAATTGTTACAGCTGTTATAAAGTATTTTATTTTGTTCATTCCTGTTCTTTTAAAAATTAAGTTTAAAGCCTAAAGAGACACTTGACAGCAGAGAATATCGGTAGGCATCAGAAACTCCTGTCAATGAAGCTCTTGGATCATATCCTTTTCTCTTAGACCACAGGTACAGATTGTTTCCTGTTACATAGATTTTCAGACCTGATAAACCTGCCTGCTGTGCAAAACCATCAGGAAGTTGATAGGAGAGGGTGACATCCTGAAGACTGATATAATCCGACTTAATCAGATAAAGCGTTGAATTTCCGTTCTGGTTTGTAGCGGTAAGATCTACTCTCGGCAGCGCTGCAGTCGGATTTTCAGGAGTCCATGTTTTATCCAGATCCGTTGAATAGTTAGATCCATAGCTGTCAGAATGGAATAAGCTTCTGTAAATATCATCATATCCATATCCTCCGAACTGGTACGCAAAATTCACTGCCAGATTGAATCTCTTATAGCCAAAATCTGTTCCGAATCCACCATACACCTTTGGAATGGCTGATTTACCAGTGTTATAATCCGTAGCTTCCTTATAATTGTTGGTGACTGTTCTTTCTTCCTGATGAGTGACAGGGTTTATTGCAGTACGATACCATAAAGCGTCACCGTTTTCAGGATTTACCCCAGCAAATTCTTTCAGGAAATACGTGTAGCGGTCTCCACTTTCAGTAAGGATAAACAATCCGGAAACCAAACCTGTATTCCTTTGCTCAGCTGGTAATTTTGTAATCTTATTTTTATAATGAGTAGCATTGGCGTAAAAGCTCCACTGGAATTCATCACCACGGAGAATATCCACACTTAGATTGGCCTGAACCCCTCTGTTGGTCATATCCCCGATATTTCCATATTTCACATAAGAGCCTGCATTGGACGGAGGAAGAGGCAGCGTATAGATCATATCCGATACTTTCCTTTCAAAATAATCAGCATTCAGGGTTATTCTGTTTTTTAAAAGTGACAATTCAAAACCGGCATTCAGGTTTTTGGAGGTTTCCCATTTTAAATCCTTATTTCCTTGTTTTTTAAGCGAAAGAACAGGCTTGTCGTCCCCGAAATTATTAATTCCGTAGATATCCTGGTACGCATAATAATCTCTGTTGGAGCCTCCTAAAAGAATATTGTCATTTCCCTGCTGGCCGTAAGACGCTTTTAATTTTAAAGAATTGATCGCGCTGTTGTCCTTAAGGAAATCTTCTTTTGCAATATTCCAGGCCAGGCCCAATCCATAGAAATTTCCCCATCTGCTTTCCGGAGAAAAGACCGAAGAACCGTCTCTACGGATATTGGCATTGAAGAAATATTTCCCGTCATAATTATATAGTAACCTTGTGAAATATCCTTCTACAGCATATTCATAACCGCTTCCTGATAAATCTGTAATTTTCACGGCATTATCAAAAGACTGAGAGTCAGGTAATAAAAGCTGTTGTTTTGATCCGGAAAAGCCATCATCTTTTATCTTATTCAGTTCATGCCCTACAAGAAGATTGAAGCTATGATTCCCAAGTTTTTTCTGATAGGTAAGCAATTGTTGGTGGTTCAGGGTGTATTTAAAATTTGAACCTTGTGAAATAGTACCGCCTACAGAAGATGAAGTTCCTCCTTCCGTATTTCCGAACTGAAGGTTTCTGGTATTCTCAAGATAGGCTCCGAAGTTGTACATGAAATCGAGTCCTTTGATGATTTCATAATTTAAACCAAGGTTAAGGTTGGTGATATTGCTGACGATCTGAGACTTATCTTTCTGAAGATTGCCGACAGGATTTTCAAAAACGGCATAGGATCTTGTTGCTCCGTTGGGCCCCTGTCCGTCTCCATAGTCGTATAAGGCATTTCCATTGTTGTCATACAATCTCTGGTAATTGTTATCTCTAAGGAAAACAGGATAGAAAGGAGCAATATTTCTGGCAAACTGGAAAGGGTTGGAAAAGCCTCCTGTTTCCCCAAAATCCTGCTTGCTGTAAGTATAAGACAACGCACTGGTCAACTTCAGTTTTGATGTAATAGAATAATCTACATTCGATCTTATCCCGAATCTTTCAAAACCTGAAGAGATTAAATACCCTTTATCATCCAGATAATTAAGGGAAGTGTATGATTTTACCTGATCACTATTGGCATTGATACCAACGGTTGCCTCTCTTCGCAAAGACGGTCTGAAAAGCAGTTTTTTCCAGTTGTCCTGATACAATAGCTGTGCATCCGGATTGAAAGATTCATCTTTTGAAATCAGTTGATTAAATGCTGTATTATAAACATTATATCCTAATTTGTTCAGTGCTGCAAGTCCCACATCATGTGGACTAGCACCGGAAGGAACCGCTCCTGGCTGCTTTAGTCTTGCGATTTCGCCAATTCTGGCTCTGTTATAATAAGCCGTATAATAATCCTGCGGAGAAGTATAAACGGAATAATCCTCAATAGATCTGAAATTGACACCGGTTCTTACATCGGCTTCAATACTTACACCTTTACTCTTTCCTCTTTTTGTATTCACAATAATCACCCCATTGGCCCCTCTGGAACCATATAAAGCATTAGAAGAAGCATCTTCAAGAAAAGAAATACTTTCAATATCTGATGCTGCTATACTGTTCAGGTTTCCGCTGTAAGGGATGCCATCCAATACAATCAGCGGGTCGCTGGAAGCGTTGATGGAACCTATTCCTCTCATTCTGATGGTAGGCTGAGAACCCGGCTGGCCGGAAGAGATTACCTGTACCCCCGCTACTTTTCCTCCAATTCCCTGAAGGATATTTCCATTCTGAAGATTAGACAGGTCTTTTGCCTTTAATGACTGTACAGATCCTGTGATTTCTTCTTTTTTCTGTTTCCCGAAGGCTACCACCACCACTTCCTTTATCGAAGTTTCTTTGGAAAGGCTGTCTTTAGTTTGGGCATAGCCATATTCCGCGAATAGGAGTAAAGCCAATACACCAAGTTTACATTGTTTCTTTTTCATTATATTAATCTAGGTTTAAAACTGAACTGTGTATTACTGTTGATCTTCCCGTAAAAATGTAGCTTTCCGCCTCCTTTTTCAGGGAGGATTTCAATAGCGAAAGATTAAAGTTTACAGGAGATATACCCGGATGAAAGAAGCCTTGAACTTTTGGGCTTTAATTCCTACAGTAATGAATGTATCTCTTAGAAAGTTATGACATCATCATTGTGCACATCATATCAAAGCACATGTCTTGAGAAATACAGGTGTGCTGTGAAAGGCTGGACTCTACAGAGCACTTATGGTGTGTAGGAGCTGTTGCCGAGATGGTGCATACGTAAGAATCAAAGTGGTTCTTATTCATGAGAATAAAGTTTTTGTTTTTTTTAACTGGGTCAAAATTATTTAATAATTGATGAACCCCGGTAAAAGGAGCGTATGAGATAAATCATATTAACCTACTAAATTAGTAGACTGTTGAAGTATTACAAAATTATATTAATTTATTTAATTGGTAATCAGTGTTTTGTGTTGTTTAGTAAAATGTTAAAATAATTATAAAAAAGCTGCATCTGAAGCTGTAAATTAAAATTAATACTATAAGTCTATTTGTTTTGTAGACTTTTATTTATTTTATAGCATTGTGAGCCATGAGAAAATGCATTAGGAGCTTATCCTGCTATCCGCTCATACTCCTCGCACCTGGCTGAATCCATTGCCTGCTGTGGGGTAACCGCTGCTATCAGGGCTAGGGATGGTTTGAATTATAAATTATAAATTATGAGTTCTGAATTGTGATGGGAGAAAATCTGCTTTAGCCAAAACCTATAAAAAAGAAGTCTACCTTTCGATAGACTTCTTATGAAAACAAGATTAAAATATGGATTTATTCTTTCTTAATATCCGGAACCACCAAAGGAGCCTGATCCCAGCCACCGCCTAAAGCTCTGTATACTGCAACACTCGCTTTAAGCTGATTTACTTTCTTTTCCACCAGCTCAAACTTAGATTCCAGTGCATCACGCTGAGTCAGTAAAACTTCCATATAATCAGCACGGGCATATTTGAACAGGTCGTTGGAAATATCAATCGACTTGGTTAAAGCATCCACTTCCTTCGATTTGATGTTCACACTACTTTCCAGATTATGGATTTTGGACAGCTGATTTGCAACTTCAATATAAGCCCCCAAAATAGTCTGTTCATAATGATACACCGCCTGAATCTGCTTAGCATTGGCATTGTAATAAGCAGCTTTAATTGCCCTTCTGTTAATCAATGGAGCGGTAAGTTCTCCCGCAAGAGAAAACAAAAACGACTGAGGCTTGATGATATACAAAGGATTAAAAGCCTGTAACCCAACTCCTGCAGAAAGATCAAGGGAAGGGTAGAACCTTGCTTTGGCTGCTTTAATGTCAAGTTTAGCTGCCGCAAGTTCGTACTCAGCCTGTTTAATATCCGGACGGTTTTCCAGAAGTTCAGACGGAATGCCGCCATACACAGCTTGAGGAACAACAGAATCAAATGAATTCTGACTTCTTTCTACATGCTGAGGAAATCTTCCTACAAGGAAATTGATTCTGTTTTCCGTCTCAACAATTTTTTGCTGGATATCATACTGCATTCCCTGAGTTTTCAAAACCTGAGCTTCAAATCTCTGTACCGCCAGTTCATTGGATCGGGCATTCTTTTTTAAATCCCTGATAATTTCCAATGCATCATTCTGAATCTTAATATTTTGATTTAAAATAACAAGTTCATTATCCATGGCCAGTAATTCATAATAAGAATCGGCAATTTCTGAGATCAGATGGGTAGTCATGAAATTTTTTCCTTCAATGCTGGCAAGATATCGCTGTACCTGAGCTTTGGTTGCATTATGAAGTTTCCCCCAGATATCTGTTTCCCATTTCGCCTGGGCACCCACACCAAAGTCGAACAAAGGTTCAGGCATTTCCCTGCCCGGTTCTATTTCCGTATTGGCCTCCATAGCACCAATATTGGTATAACGGCTCACCTTATCTACTCCGACTCCGGCTTTTAAACCTACAGATGGAAGATATTCACCTTTTCGGGCTTTGATTTCATTTTTAGACATTTCAATTTCCTGAAGAACAATATTCAGTTCCTGATTGTTCTGAAGAGCCTGGCTGATCAATTCCTGAAGTTGAGGGTCGCTGAAATATTCATTCCATTTCAGTTTTCCGGTATTGATGGTATCATTTTCTGCTGAACCATATTTTTCGGGAACAGTTTTGTTCTCAGTTCGTTGTGCTATTTCTATAGGTTTACAGGCAGTTAGACTTAATAAGACGACTGCCAGACCTGCATATTGATATATTTTTCTTTTATTCATAATGGATCATGTCTTCGCTTAATGGAGATTCATCTTCGTCTTTGATCATTTTTTTACCGTCAGACCATTTGGCAAATATGTAGTAAAGCCCTGGGATCACAATAACTCCGAATAGAGTTCCTATCAGCATTCCTCCCAATGAGGAAGCTCCGATGGTATGATTTCCGATGGCTCCGGCACCTCTTGCAAAAACAAGCGGAACCAAACCTGCAATAAAGGCAAATGAAGTCATCAGGATCGGTCTGAAACGGGCTTTGGCTCCTTCCACCGCTGCATCCAGAATAGAATCACCACCCTGGCGTCTTTTCACCGCAAATTCTACAATAAGAACTGCGTTTTTACCTAATAATCCGATAATCATAATTAGTCCTACCTGTGCATAGATGTCATTTTCCAGTCCCATTGCTTTTAATAATAAGAAAGATCCGAAAACTCCCACCGGAAGTGAACAAAGTACAGCAAACGGAATAAGGAAACTTTCATACTGAGCTGCCAGAACCAGATACACAAACACAAGAACGACAAGGAATACATAAATGGCCTCATTACCACGCTGAGCTTCATCATAAGACAATCCTTCCCACGCTACTTTATATCCGTGAGGAAGTGTTTTTGCCGCAGTTTCATTGATTGCCTGAATAGCAGCTGCAGTAGTATATCCTGCAGCCGGAAGACCACGGATGGCAGCAGAGTTGTACATATTATAGCGGGTAATTTCGTTAGGTCCCTGAGTTTTTTTCATCGTCATAAATGCAGAATAAGGAACCATTTCATCACGGTCATTTTTCACATACAGATTCATAATATCCGTTGGAAGCCTTCTGAACTCAGGAGATGACTGTACATATACTTTAAAGAACTGTCCGAAACGGATAAAGCCCTGTTCATAGGTACTACCGATCAGAATGTTGAGGTTATCCATTGCTTTTCCGATGGAAACCCCTTTCTGCATCGCAGCATTATTGTCAAATACCAATTCATACTGAGGGTAATTGGCGGCAAAGAAGGTAAATGTTCCTGAAAGTTCTTTACGTTTTTTAAGCTGTGCGATAAAGTCTTTATTGGCCTTATCAAATTCCTGATAATCGGTCGTTCTGTTCATATCCAGCAACCTCATAGAGAAACCTCCCGAAGATCCGAATCCCGGTACAGCGGGTGGTTCAAAGAATTCAATAGTTGCTCCCAGATCTTTTGACTTTTCTTCAAGCTCCTTCATGATTTCTTTTACTGATTGCTCACGATCGTTCCAGCTTTTAAGATTAATCAGACAGGTACCAGCATTAGATCCACGTCCTTCCGTCATAATTTCATATCCTGCCAGTGATGATACAGATTCTACACCATCAACTCCCATACAGATTTTCTGCAAGTTTCGGGAAACTTTATTGGTCTGCTCCAGAGTAGAACCCGGAGGTGTCTGAATAATAGAATAGATGGTTCCCTGGTCTTCATTCGGAATAAATCCGCCCGGAAGAACTTTATTGATGATGAAAATTCCTGCACAGAAAGCAATCAGAATTCCCCATGTCACCATTTTTCGGTTCACAATCTTTCTAAGGAATGAAGCGTATTTGCCTGTCACTTTATCAAAACCGCTGTTGAAAGCATCTAAAGATTTTGTGAAGATATTAGATTTTTTAGGCTTACCATGGTTGTTCTTTAAAAGCATTGCTGCTAAAACGGGAGTCAGGGTAAGTGCTACCACAGCTGAAATAACAATAGAACTTGCCATGGTAATAGAAAACTGACGGTAGAAAGTACCTACAGGCCCTGTCATAAACGAAATCGGAATAAATACCGCTACCATTACGGCAGTAATCGCAATAATAGCTCCAGCAATTTCACCCATTACTTCTTTTACCGCTTTATAAGGAGAGATGTCGCTTCCTTCCATTTTGGCGTGAACGGCTTCAATAACAACAATCGCGTTGTCAACAACAATTCCGATTGCCAGTACCAATGCAAAAAGGGTAACAAGATTAATCGTTAATCCGAAAAACTGAATGACAAAGAAAGTCCCGATCAAAGAAACCGGTACAGCAATAATTGGAATCAGGGTAGAACGCCAGTCGCCAAGGAAGATAAAAACTACAATGGCAACCAGGATAAATGCATCCCTCAACGTATGCATTACCTGCTCAATAGAAGCATCAAGGAACTGCGAAACGTCATAACTGATCTTGTAATCAACCCCAGGGGGGAAATTTCCTTTCATTTCTGCCAGCTTTGCTTTCACATCTCTGATCACGTCATTGGCATTACTTCCGTAGTTTTGTTTCAATACGATAGAGGCTGAAGGATGGCCGTCAAGATTGGAATAAATATCAAAAAATTCACTTCCCAGCTCTACTTTGGCAATATCTTTCAGTTTTACATTTTCTCCTTCAGCATTAGAACGTACAATGATATTTTCATATTCTTCCGGTTTGTTGTACTGTCCTTTATAAGTCAGTACATATTCCAGTGACTGGGCTGCAATACCGGAACTTTGCCCGATTCTTCCCGGACGTCCGATAATACTTTGCTCGCCAATGGCTTTCATCACCTCATCTACAGAAATAGAATAGGCACGCATACGGTCAGGATTCAGCCAGATACGCATTGCATATCTTCGGCTTCCCAGAATCTGAGATTTGGCAATTCCATGAATACGGTTAATTTCCGGAATGATATTCACCATAGAGTAGTTATACAGGAACTTTTCATCCATGCTTTTATTGGTACTGTAAAGATTCACGTACATCAGCATACTCGGCTGAATCGGGTTGACTACAACTCCCTCTTTCTGTACAAGCTCCGGCAGTAAAGGCATTACCTGATCCACTCTGGTTTTTACCAGAACTACTGCTTCGTTCGGATCGGTTCCGGGATCAAAGACTACGTTTACGGTAGCTTCTCCGGCACTTGTAGCGTCGGTAGTGATGTAGCGCATTCCCTGAACACCATTGATGGCATTCTCAATCGTAATCAAAGACGATTTTACCAGTACGTCAGCACTTGCACCCGGATAGGCGATAGACACAGCTACTGTGGTAGGGGCAATTTTAGGAAACTGCTCGGTAGGAAGCTGCTTCATAGCGATACCTCCCATAAACAGAATAACAACCGATATTACGATAGCGAAAACCGGTCGGTGTATTACTTTTTTAAACATAATGCTGTTTTTGGGTTATTCGGCGTACAGATCCAGGTTCGACATCACTTTATCAGGCTTTTGGTATTTTGATCCTATCTTTTGGTTTTCCTGTACCATTCTAAGACCTTCCAGAAGAATTCTGTCATCCTTGGCAAGCCCGGAAGCAACTACATAAATATGTGGTAATTCAGCAGCTACTTTTATTTCTCTTGCATGTACCTTGCTATCTTTGCCAATCACATAGACATATTTCTTTTCCAGCTCTTCGAAAGTAGCTTTCTGAGGAATCATCATCGCATTGGCATACGGTGAAGTAATGACAATGTTTCCGGTTTCCCCGTATCTTAACAGTCCTTTAGGATTGGGAAATGTTGCTCTGTAGGCAATATTTCCTGTTTCGTTGTCAAAATCAGATTCTATGGTTTGTACAATACCGTCTTGTGTGAATTCTTTGCCATTGGCCATTCTCAGGCGGACATGCATGGGATTACTATCCTTTTTTGCATCCATTTGATTAAGATATTCAGCTTCCGGAACATTAAAATAAACCCACATTTTACTGTTGTCTGAAAGCTCAGTTACCAGTTCTCCTTCATCCACAAGGCTTCCTTTTCTGACATGTAATTTTCCTACAATTCCGGTAAAAGGAGCACGGATTTCTGTGAATTTTAAATGTGTATTCATTGAAGCAAGTTCAGCCTGCGCTTTTTCATACTTTGCTTTAGCCATAGCCATTTCCTGTGGGGCAACAATGTTTTTGTCGGAAAGGTTTTTGGTATTCTGATATTCTATCTGTGCATATTTGGATTCTGCTTTTGCGCGGTTTACATCAGATTCATAAAGATTAGGCATGATTTTGAACAGCAGCTGTCCTTTCTGAACGAATTGTCCCTCATCCACATAAATAGACTGAATGTATCCTCTTTCCTGGGCACGAAGCTCAATATGATTGATAGAACGGATTTGTGCAACATAATCTTTGTTGACTAAAGTATCTTTTATAAGCGGGCTTGTAACGTTGAATGACGCTGCTTCTGTTTTTTCTGTTTTTTCAGATTGGCAGCCTGCAAACAAGAAAATAAGGCACAGGTTGATATACATGAGACTTTTCTTGACCATGATAATATATTGTTTTATAATAATTTATAATTGAAAAAATAGAGTTACCTGCTCTCAAACAAAATTTGAAAGCATATAAGAATTTTCGAAAAAAATATTATAAAATCACAGTCTGATGACCCTGTATTGGATATACAGATCATCATATAAAGGCTTTAAATGCTCTGCTTGAGCGAGTGAAACAGCAATTTGTCTGTCGTGAAATGTAGTGACGAAGCCGGAGATCAGATGCCAGAAGCCATCTTTAAAAAGTGCCAGAAGTTCTGTAGAGCCTGATGTTTCTACATTTTCGTCATTCTCGTTTTCGTTTTCAGAAAGATTAGCTCTGATTTTGTTGTAGCGGGGATGGCTGATATGATAAGCATCATTTGCTTCCTGATTTTTAAGAAATGCAAAAGATTCTTCGATGCTTTTTTTCTCGTGAACCAGAAGGTCAGAGGTGAAATGAAGACCGGAAGGAGTATCAGTTGAGATATACTGCTGGATTTGCCCATAATACCAACCTAAAACGGTAAGCAAAGCAAACAACAAGCTGTACAAATATTGATAAAATCTTTTCCGCATCCCAGAGGCAAAGGTAGGTAAACTTCAAAATAAGTGCAACCGTTCTGGATTAAAAAAGTGTTAAAAAGAGCTTGTTTATTGAAAAAAATACATCTATTTCACAAATTGTCTTTTTTGGCTAAGAAGAAGATAGATCCGGCGAAATCTTCTTTACGTGCATTTCGGAATTTTACATCAACAAAAAAATTAAAGAAATGAATATTGTTTTAACAGGTTCGATCGGGAATATCGGGAAACCACTTACAAAAGAATTGGTACAAAAAGGACACTCGGTAACAGTGATCAGCAGTAATGAGGACAGAAGGGCCGCTATTGAAGTGCTGGGAGCAAAAGCCGCTATAGGAAGTATGTTTGATGCAGACTTTCTCACCGAAACATTTACAGGTGCAGACATTGTTTATTTAATGGAAACAATGGAAGCGGCAGGAGATATGTTTGATAAAAACATTGATTTTATTGGAAAGATCAGTGAAATAGGCCGCCATTACAAAACTGCCGTGGAGCGCTCAGGAGTAAAAAAGATCGTCCATCTCAGCAGTATTGGTGCCCATACAGATAAAGGGACGGGCATTATTGTTTTTCATCATCATGTAGAACAGATTCTGATGGAGCTGCCGGGTGATATTGCGATTAAATTCATTCGTCCTGTCGGGATTTATTTCAATATGTTTTCGTTCATCTCTACCATAAAAAATAAAGGTGCTATTATTTCCAACTGGGGTGGCGATCAGAAAGAACCTTGGGTTTCTCCGCTGGATATTGCAGATGCTGTAGCTGAGGAAATTGAAAAACCATTTGATGGAAGAACGATACGGTACGTGGCCAGTGATGAGGTTTCTCCTAATGAAATTGCAAAAGCTTTGGGAGAATCAATTGGTAAGGCAGATCTGCAGTGGAAAGTAATTTCAGACCAGGAATTATTGAAAAACTGGCTTGATATCGGTTTCAATGAACAGGTGGCCAAAGGTTTTGTAGAAACACAGGCAAGTCAGGGAAGCGGAATGTTGTATGAAGATTATAATCAGCATCAACCTGTTTTAGGGAAAGTAAAACTGGCAGATTTTGCAAAAGAATTTGCTGCTGCTTATCAAAATGAAGAGGTGTAAAATAGTGAACCACAAAAGTCACAAAGTTTTTAAACACTTTATTAGCTCTAGAGGATATTCTTGCGTAGAGTAAGTACACATATGCTTTTTAAAATCTTTGATTTTTATAGTGCGCTACATTAACCGCAAACATCTGTGAAAATCTGCGAGATCTGTGGGAAATAAATCCACAAAAGTCACAAAATTTTAAACACTTTAGTAGATTTAGAGAATATTCTTGCTTAGAGTAAGTTCACATAGGCTTTTTAAAATCTTTGATTTTTTATAGTGCGCTACATTAGCCGCAAACATCTGTGAAAATCTGTGAGATCTGTGGTAAATAAAACCACAAAAGTCACATAAGCTTTTAAACACTTTAGTAGATTTAGAGAATATTCTTATGGAGAGTAAGTTCACATAAGTTTTAAAAAAATATAAGATATTAACCGCACCATCCGTGAAAGTGTATGTCTCTTGTAGTTTAATAACTTGTAAAACAATTTGTAAATTTATAGTATGGAGCAACGGGTCACAAAAAGAATAAAAACCATCACAGAATTTCACCGTTCAAGAGGATTACCACCTCCTGAACATCCGCTCATCAGTGTGATTGATTACAAAGATGTTAAACGGCCTGAGGATATCGGAGAGGTCAACTGGATGCTGGATTTTTACCAGATTTCTTTAAAAATTGGAATGAATGGCAAGCTGAAATATGGCCAGCAGGAATATGATTTTGACGAAGGAACTCTGTTTTTTATTTCCCCGAATCAGGTTTTCAGAATTGAAGCAAATTCAACTCTGCAGGAGAAACAATCCGGTTGGATGTTGTTGATTCACCCTGATTTTCTGTGGAATACTTCATTGGCGAAAATCATAAAACAATATGACTTTTTCGACTATTCAGTGAATGAAGCGTTGTTTCTTTCAAAAAAAGAAGAGCTTACCATCAATGGAATTATAGAAAATATTGAACAGGAATATCATGCGGCGATCGATAAATTCAGCCAGAATATTATCATCTCCCATATTGAAACACTGCTCAATTACTCCGAAAGGTTTTATGAAAGGCAGTTTATCACCAGAAAAATAGCCAATCATACTATTCTGAACCGGTTAGAAAATTTATTATCTGATTATTTCAATGATAATGATTTGATTTCAAAAGGATTGCCCACTGTACAGTTTACGGCCAAAGAGCTTGGGATCTCACCCAATTACCTTAGCCGATTGTTGACGACTCTTACCGGACAAAGCACTCAGCAGTTTATTCATGATAAATTGATTGAAAAAGCGAAAGAAAAACTCTCTACGACAGATCTTTCAGTAAGTGAAATTGCTTATGAACTGGGCTTTGAGCATCCGCAGTCTTTTACAAAACTGTTTAAAAATAAAACCCGGCTTTCTCCGCTGGAGTTCAGAACTTCTTTTCAGTAGAATAAAAAAATAAGATTCAGACAGCATTATTATAATCAATAATGCTGTTTGGATTTAATACCTGTTTTATTGTATTTGTTCCGGTATTCGATAGGGGATAACCCCGTAATTCTGCGGAATATTTCACGAAAGGCTTTTACATCAGAATATCCAGCTTCATACATGACTTCATTGATGGTTTTCCGGGAGATTTCCAGTTCTTTTTTTGCAGATTCTATCTTTACCCTTTGCTGATATTCAAGAGGAGTATTACCGGTTGCTTTTATAAATCTTCGGTCAAAACTACGTCTTCCGACCGTCAATTTTCTGGAAAGCTCTTCCATGGATATTTTCTCAGAGAAATTCTTTTCAATGTATTCCTGAGCCTGGATAATCATTTCATCACCATGCGATTTCTGCCCGTTAAAGATGATGAAATCCGACTGCGTTTCTCTGTCGATGTCAATTTGAAATATCTTGGAACAATAAATAGCCGTTTGCCTGTCATAATATTTTTCAACCAGATAAAGAAGAAGGTTTAAGAAAGAATAGCCTCCGCCATTCGTATAAATACCATGTTCATCTGTAATGATTTTTTCTGCCCTTACATTCACTTTGGGAAACAGCTTTTTAAAATTAGCAACCGTATTCCAGTGGATAGAACAGCTTTTTGAATCCAGAAGCCCTGTAGAAGCCAATATATAAGCTCCTGTACACATGCTGGC
This sequence comes from Chryseobacterium sp. JV558, assembly GCF_033712365.1. Lineage (NCBI taxonomy): Bacteria > Pseudomonadati > Bacteroidota > Flavobacteriia > Flavobacteriales > Weeksellaceae > Chryseobacterium > Chryseobacterium sp. JV558. Next base: position 23,474 of record NZ_WJHU01000007.1, on the reverse strand, counting down.
TACATCCGCTCCCTTTTTATACTGGTCTGATATCCAATGGACAAGTGCTGTATTTTGGTCTTCTATTTTTGTGAAATTCGGAGCAATGGCAGGGATGACGATCAGATCGGTTTTCTGGATGACTGCAATATTTTTTTGTGGAATAACAGTAAGTAAACCATTCACAAAATCAGACTGCTGGGAAACTCCGGCCAGTTCTATGGTAAATACTACATCTTTATTGTTGTGACTGTAATATCTGTTGGCTTCCGTAAAAATATGATAGGTACCTACAATGCAGGATAATGTATTGGGAGCTGTCTGTGCATCGGGAACTAATATGGTTAAATGTTTCATATCGCAAAATTTAAAGATGAATAAATTGTGCCGGTTGTAACCTCATCTGTATCATACAAATATAAAAAAATAAGATGTCCGGATCAACCTCTTATAATGTCTATTTTACACCCCTTACAGGTCTTTCTATGTTCTTACCTTTGGATAAGTAAATAAGATAATACAATCTGAAAAGATGGTAGAAAAGTAAAAATGAACACTAAAAAAAATAATATTATGAAATCACAGGATTTTACAACAAGTATTACCGTTGATGCTACGCCACAACAGATATTTGATGCCATTAATAATGTCCGGGGCTGGTGGTCTGAAAATATTGAAGGATCTACCTCTATACTGAACAGCGAATTTTCCTATCATTACCGGGATGTGCATCGCTGTAAGATAAAAATTACAGAACTACAGCCCAATACCAGAGTGGTGTGGCATGTTCTGGATAATGATTTTAACTTTATTGAAGATAAGACAGAGTGGGTAAACACTCATATCATTTTTGATATCCATGAAAAAGAGGGGAAAACAGAATTGATATTTACCCATCAGGGGCTGGTTCCTGAAGGCGAATGTTACGAAGTCTGTCATGACGCCTGGACTCATTATATTCAGGGCAGTTTGAAATCTCTTATCACAACAGGGCAGGGTAAGGCAACTCCCAAAGAAGATTTTTCAGCACCTGATCACCAGGAAATAAACACAGATACGAAAAGCATTTATCATAGATTGCTCATTACCGTACCAGTGGAAAAAGTATATGAAGCTATCACTACCCAGGAAGGATTAGCCGGATGGTGGACTCCGGATACGGAAGCCAAAGCTGAGATTGGGAGTATATTAAGGTTTGGTTTTGGTCCTGATTATTTTAAAAATATGGAAGTGATAGATTTGAAACCTTATAGTCTGGTGAAATGGCTTTGCGTCAAAGGATTTGAAGATTGGATTGGCACAACTCTTACTTTTGAACTGGAACCGCATAAGAAAGGCTGTATTTTATTATTCCATCATGATGGCTGGAAATTTTACAATTCAGAATTTGCATCCTGCAGTTTCGACTGGGCCTTATTTTTCAGAAGCTTGAAATCTCTCTGCGAAATCGGAAAGGGCTTTCCTTATCCGGATTTTGATAAAATAAATTAATGATCTACTCAATAATTATCTTATTCCGGATTGTCAGGATGTATAAAAATAGATGATTCTTATCGTTTTGATAAAAAAATAATAAAATAGGGCTGTCTTTCAGGTAAGGCAGCCTTTAAAGTAAGATTGTTTTTGTAACTCAGTGAATTGCATTGGCTGCGGACTCTGAAAAACTGTTTCTGAAATTTAAAAAATTGATAATTCTCATCATTCTTAATGAAATTGGTGTTCTTTTACAGAAAAATTAATTATATTTTTGGTAATTATTTATCTGCACAATTCTTTATCAAGGGCGATAAAGGATAACAATTGTAGAAAACCACACCAATAGTATGATGAAAAAATACCTTACTTATATAGCACTTTTGGGAGCACCTTTGTTTTGGGGACAAAATAAAGTGACCGAAATATCTGCTTACCAGCAGAATTGGAAATCGTCAGAGAAAGAAAATCAGGATATGGCATTTGATGCTGATATAAAACTGTCTGATGCTGAAACAGCTTTGGATAAAAAGATATTTCAGGTGCGTAAGCAGTTTCTGAGTGAAACAGAATCCAAAAAAATATCTTTATACAACAGTTCTTTTTATGAAATAAAATCATTAATAGAAGGCAGTAAGCTGTATGAAGTCTTACAGAACATGCCGAAAGGAGGATTGCTGCATACCCACAGCGGAGGAATAACGGAAGTGAAATGGATCATTTCGGCTGCCAGAAAATACCAGGAATGCTACGTTTACGATCAGAAAGATAATGATCAGTTCATTTTCGGACAGCTGGCTTTTTTTGAAAAAGGAAAAGTGCCGAACGGATTTGTCAGTCTTGATAAAAAACTGAGCTCAAACCCGGATTTTGAAAAAGAACTGCAAGATCTTCTTACTCTGAAACGTGATAATCTATGTTCTTACACAGATTATTGGATTGAATTTGAAAAACGTTTTAAGCGTATCAATCTGTTGCTTCCTTATCGTCCTTTCTTTAAAGAATATTATTTGAAAGGATTCCAGGATTTGATCAAAGATAAAGTACAGCATGTAGAAATCAGATATATTTTTGATGAGCTTTATGATTTCCAGCACGGGAAATACCCTTTGAATACTTCCATCACTGATCTGCAGGATATTCTTAAAGAAGTACACAAGTCTGATCCTCAGTTCACTCTGAAACTGATCTATTCAAGCTTTAAATTCCTGGATAATGAAAGTATCGGAAAACAGCTGGAAACAGCATTTCAGATGAAGAAAGAATTTCCGGATATGATTTCAGGTTTTGACCTTGTAGCAGATGAAGCTGCAGGACATAACATCAGTTTTTTTGAGAAAAACTGGGCAAAACTGAACGAGCTTAATAAAAAGTACGGCGTGGAACTTCCTCTTTTCCTTCATGCCGGAGAAAGTAACTCTGCCCTGAATAAAAATGTTCTGGATGTTGCTTTATTAAACAACAAAAGAATTGGTCACGGACTGAATCTTATTTATTTTCCAAAAACAATGGAGCAGATCAGAAAGCAGAATAAACTGGTTGAAGTAAGTCCCATCAGTAATCAGGTCCTGGGGTATGTAAGTGACTTTAGAAACCATCCTGCCAGAGTATTAATGAGCAATGGAATACAGTGTTCCATCAGCAGTGATGATCCATCAGTATACGGATATACAGGTCTTAGCTACGATTTTTGGGTAGCATTGGTGTATTGGGAACTGGACGTAAAAGCGTTGAAAAAATTGGTTTTAAACTCCATTAATTATTCTTCTCTGAATGAAAATGAGAAAAAGAAATCACTAATCTATCTGAATCAGCAATGGAATGATTTTGTCCAGAAAACAAATCAGAAATTGAATTAATTGGGGCTTTCCTGAAAAAAATAAAATCGCATTATTGACTTAATAATGCGATTTGTCTTTTAATAGAAGAATATATAATCAAAGGAAGCTATTTTTTAAACTTTAATCTGGATAATTCCTTTTTTACCATAGAACCTAATTTTGAAGGACTTACTTTGGTCAGCATTAGCGATTCACAGCCATTGAAGACAGCAAAACGTTTTACAGTTTCTACAAAGGGTGTAAGCCATACTTCCGGAGCTATAGTATGGTTTTCAATATGCAAATGGATAAGCTCAAACTTTTTTTCCTTTCTGTGCGCTTTACAGTCAACCCTTCCGATAAACTGATCACCGAAAAGGATCGGTAGGCAGAAATAGCCATACTGTCTTTTTTCTTTTGGAGTATAGCATTCCAATCGGAAATCAAAATCAAAAATCTGCTTGATCCGGTCACGGTGAATAATAGAATTATCAAACGGTGACAGCAGCCATACATTGGAGTCTGTCTGATCAAAGGTTTTTTCCAGCAGATCATTTTGAACAAAAACAGAATTTCCTCCATCAACCTTAACTTTCGAAACTCTCTCTTCTTCCAACATATTCTGCAATACTTCATTGACATTTTTCTTAAGGTCAGTTCCTTTACGAAGATGGGTAATTTGTTTTACCGTAGTAAATCCATAAGCGCGCAGATTGGTTGTTACCAAATATTCCGCCAGCTCAAATAGAGTCGGTTCCGTAGTATCAATGGAAGATGGCAAGACTCTTTCAGCCAGATCATATGTTTTCTGCATACCGGAACGTCCGCTGATCATCAGGTCTCCCTGCATGAAAAGCCTTTCAAGAGCTAGTTTTGCTGGCTTCCAGTTCCACCAGGTTCCTGTTTTATGGCTTTCATTTTCGAAATCTCTTGCCCGTTTAGGACCTTCATTGCGGATGGTGTCTGTGACATATTCCATTACTTTCGGGTCTGCATTGTAGTAACGGGATTCTCCCCGTTTGATGCTCAGCATTTGGGGCAAAACATACCTGAAATCCTGCATAGGAAGATAGGATGCAGCATGAAACCAATATTCAAATACCTGACGTTCTTCTACTAGTTCTTCCAGATAATTTGCCTGAAAGTCTGGGATTCTCGTCCAAAGCGTATGATGATGGGCGCGTTCCACCATAGAAAGTGTATCAATCTGTAGGTATCCAAGATGCTTCAATGCATTCAGAACTGCTTCTTTTCCGGTTCCGAACGGTGTATTTTGTGTTAATCCCTGACGATCTAATGTTGTAAGCTTTAAGTGCTTCAATGACAACTTCTTTTCCATATGTTAAATTCAAAGCAAACAGGTTTGAGGATGTTTTTTCAAATATAATGATTTGACCAAATAGCAGTAAGGTGAAGAATCAGTTGTTCTGGTCGTTGTCCCTTTTCAATTCCCTTTCAATTTCATCCACATAAGGTAAAGGAAGATGAAAGCTTTCATCAATGTATTTCCTGATATTTTCATCAGTTTTGCCGTTTACCTTTCTGATAAAAAGTTGATTTCCGGATTTTAAGGATTCAATATAATTGAATGTAGCCTGTGTATTTTGGAAAATTGATTTCTCAAGTACCGCTCTTTTATCATCATTGATGATGATATCATTAAATGAGGTATTCATAAGAACAGTCTGAAAAAATGATTCTGCCGGTAAAAAAGTATGCAGATAATAATCTTCAAAATCCAGTACAGTGGTATTATTGGTTAAAAATACGCAGGTCTCTCTTGTGAAAATAAACCATTTTCCGCCGATAAAAGGGATCACATCGTTCATGAATGCTCTTTTGTGAATGAAAGAGGAGATCACATGGGCCAGTTCTGTGAAATAATTTTGTATTCTTTGCAGAGTATCCGGTCTGTAAAATTTCTGGTCGTAATAAAAAAGATAATTTCTGTCTTTATTGACGGAAAGAAATTGACGGATGATATTTTGTGATTTCAGAGGATAATCTTCACCGCTTAGATTAATAAAATAATCCCATTCTTTGCTTACATTTAAAAGGAATTCCATAGCATTCAACTCTGCCTGTACCATATTGAAGCCCCCTGAAACAATATTCAGGCTGTCCAGAATATAGACATTGGGAAACTGAACTATATAGAGCTGTATTTTTTCAATGAAATCGGGCTTAGCTTTTCTGTCGATATGGATAAGGTAAAACTGATCCCTTGTATAAATCTTCTGAAACATTTCCTTAAATACTTCAGGTTTATGATGTAGCATAATGAAATAAGCTATCCTTACATGCGGGCCTGTATGTGATTCTAGCGTTTTGGGGTAAGGTTTTGCTGTAGGAGCAGAGGTTTGCATGATTAGGAGTTTAAAATCATCAGCGCCGGCAAATAATTTGTTAATTGCTAGAAGGTAAGAATAATTTTTTGATAATCAATCAATTAAATAGAATTGTGTTTGTTTTTTTTTATTGTATTTTTGGAGAACATTTATAAAACAGGTCACTGCCTTTGCTATTCTGTAATAGTTTAAAATCACATTTTTTTCTTTCAGTTTTGCTTTTTCAGCTACCAATTTATAGTCTTTGTTTCCTGGGCAGAAATCTGAGATTATAAAGTTCTATTGTAGAGGAGCGATGCGTCATGGCTGAATAATCCGTAATATGTTAAAGGATTATTGTTGCCAAAACAAGAAAAAGATGAGCAGAAAAGAATATTCTTTATTTGTTTATCCTTACCATATAAGAACTCAAATTCTGGTCAACAGATTTGCTTACAAAATACCGGAAAACCGGAATTTATAATGAATTTTAAAAATTTAAATTTAATTAATCCTATTATCCGTGCAGTGACGGAAACCGGATATTCCAAACCTACTGAAATACAGTGTAACGCTGTTCCTCCTATTTTAGAAGGAAGAGACGTTGTAGGATCTGCTCAGTCTGGTACAGGAAAAACAGCAGCATTTGTGATGCCTATTTTGCAACTGCTGAAAAGACATACTCCAGAACATAAAGAAATACGAATTCTAATACTTACACCAACATCGGAATTGGCTATACAGCTAGAAGAAAATCTTGGTATTTACAGTAAATACTTACCTTTGTCTCAACTTTCTGTTTATGAAGGTATTCCCATAGGAAGCCAGCTTGCTGCTCTGAGAAAAAGAGTAGATATTCTTGTGGCAACACCAGGAAGACTGCTTGATTTGCAGAATCAGAGACATATTGATCTTTCCAAAATTGAGATATTGGTATTAGATAAAGCAGATAAAATGCTTAATATGGGATTCATTAATGATGTGAAAAATGTGGTAAAACTGCTTCCCCAGAAAAGACAGAATCTGTTTTTTTCTACAACAATGCCAGGAAGTGTAAGACATTTTGCCGGAACAATACTGAACAATCCTGTGGAGGTTATTGTCAGTCCGGTTTCTTCAACAGCGCAGACGGCTAAGCAGGCGGTTTGTTTTGTAGAAAAAGAAAAGAAAACAGATGTGCAGGCTGATGCACTGCAGAAAAAAAATATAAGATCATTGGTTTTTACACGTACTAAACATGTAGCCAATAAACTGGTTCAGCAGCCGTAGAACTTCCGGAAATTTCAGAAAATCCGGAATAGAAAGAAATGCTATTTTTATAAATAGAATCTGTAACGTTTACAGACTATAATATACAATTTTTTAATAATAATTACAATGCAAGAAGGCACCGTAAAATTTTTCAATGAAGCAAAAGGCTTCGGTTTTATTACTCCAGCAGATGGAAGTAAAGATATATTTGTACATTCTTCAGGATTAACTACAAGATCAATCCGTGAAAATGATAAAGTAGTTTTTGATGTACAAAAAAGTGATAAAGGCTTAAATGCTGTTAACGTAAAGTTAGCATAATTAAAGTCTTGCTTGCAGGAATATTACAATAACATTCCTTCCCATATTAAGTCTCATATTTTTTATACACATTCAAAACCCATAGAACCTGGTATCAGGATCTGTTGTTTGAAAAGTATAAGAAATATGCAGACTTAATTTACAATTATTACAGTGTGATGATGTCAGCTGTAAATATTTTAATCCCTCAAAAGGTTCAGAAAATAATATGATTGTTATCAATAATTTTGATGAGTATAAGTCTCTTGAAGGACAGGTGATAGGAGATTCTGCCTGGCATACAATAGATCAGGATCAGATCAACAGATTTGCAGATGCTACTTTAGACAATCAATGGATTCATACAGATAAAGAAAGAGCAGAAAAAGAAGGTCCTTTTAAATCAACCATTGCTCATGGCTATTTGACATTATCATTGATTCCTTATCTCTGGAAACAGATTGCAGATGTCCGGAATGTAAAAATGGAAATCAATTACGGAATTGAGAACCTTAAATTCGGAGATGCTGTTCAGGTAGATAGTGAAGTAAAGCTTCAGGCAACGGTAAAATCTGTAATCAACCTCAAAGGAACTGTAAAGGCAGTAGTTGAAGCCAAATTGCTCATTAAAGATCATATAAAACCCGCTTATACAGGTGATGTGGTTTTCCTTTATCACTTTTCCTGATCCTCAATTTTTAAATTGTTAATGTTTTATCAATAAAAAAGCATCATTGATTTCAATGATACTTTTAAATTTTTTGAGCTATTCATGCATCTTTACAATGATAGCACTATTTTACCTAATAAAGGTCTGTCCCGTTTGGAATCCTCCATTCTCTGATGGGCTTTTTGAATCTCTTCAAGAGGGTAGATGCTGTCTATAACTGGTTGTATCTGTCCGGTTTCTATTAACCGGGTAATATGGTGAAGTTCATCCCTGCTTTGTCGGGTAAAAACAAAATGATAGGTAGCATTTTTTTCCCAGGCGTGAATAAGATTCTGTGGCTGGGCAATATCAACCAACGTTACAACAGTTCCATAATCAGCTAAAGCAAGCGGGCTGTCTGAGAGTGTACTTCCTCCAACTGTATCAATAATCACATCAACACCTTTTCCGTGGGTATAAGACTGTATTTTTTCAACCCAGTTTTCTTTATGATGGTCAATAATTACATCCGCTCCCAGATGCTGAAGTTTTTCATGTAAACTGCTCTGTCCGGTCGTGTACACATAAGCACCTAATGAATGAGCTACCTGTATGGCGAGTGAGCCTACACCTCCTGCACCTCCAAGGATGAGAATGCGGTCTCCCTTTTTTAATTGAGCCCTTACCACGATCATTTCCCATACTGTTCCTCCAATAAGCGGAATGGCTGCTGCTTCCTCATAGCTAAGAGTAGCAGGCATTTTTGATAATGAGGATTCGTCGGTAACATGGTATTCAGAATAACTGCCCGAACCACCAAAACGAGGGGAGTAATAGACTTTATCACCAGGTTTCCACTTTTTCACGGCTTCACCTACTGCGATAACATCACCGGCAATATCGTGACCGGTTGTGAGAGGCAATTCAAAGTGTGATGCATAGTCTCCTCGTCTTACCTGATAATCCAGAGGGTTTACCGAAGTTGCTCTCACTTTCACCAATACCTGTGAAGGCTCCGTTATAAAAGGAGTGGGGCTTTCCGTTACCTCCAGAACTTCCGGCCCGCCGTAGTTTTTAATGACAACTGTTTTCATGCAATAATTTTGTTTACTTTTTTAATAGTTTAAAACCTACATTGACTATTGAGGTAGTGTTCCCATAAATTCAAATATTTCAGCCCCTATTTCTTCAGCGTTTGTTTCCAGAGCGAAATGTCCAGTATCATAAAATTTTAATTTTGCATCCGGCAGATCCTTTTTATAAGCTTCAGCTCCTGCAGGAAGAAAATAAGGATCTTTATTTCCCCACACCAATAATACTTTTGGTTGGTATTTTCTGAAGTATTCATGGAACTTAGGATACAAAGCGACATTGATTCTATAATCTTTTACCAGATCCAATTGAATTTCTACATTTCCCGGCCTGTCAAGGAATTTTTGATCAAGGGTATAGGCTTCCGGTGCAATTAAAGAAAGATCAGAAACTCCATGTTGATATTGAAACAGCGTAACTTCTTTAGAAACAAAACCTTTCAAAGCAAGGCGGTTTGCCTGTGATGGGTCTTTCCAGTATTTCTGTATAGGATTCCATTCTTTGCTTAGCCCTTCTTCATAGGCATTTCCGTTTTGAGAAACAATTCCTGTGATCTTTTCAGGATTGTTCATGGCGAGACGTAAACCTACAGGAGCGCCATAATCAAAGATATAAACTGCAAAACGTTTCATTCCCAGTTGGTCTACAAATGCCTGCATTGTTGCTGCAAGATTGTCAAATGTATAAGAGAACTGCTGATGATCCGGAGCATCAGAATAACCGAATCCGGGAAGATCCGGAGCAATGACATGATACTTTTTGCTTAAAATTGGAATCAGGTTTCTGAACATGTGTGACGATGTAGGATACCCGTGAAGAAGCAGTATTGTAGGAGCATTCGCTGGTCCTGCTTCTCTGTAAAACAGGTTTAGATCATTTACTTGGATGTTACGGTAGTGAGTGGGATGGTTTTCCATAATGTGATTATTTAGATTTAAGTTTTGATGAGATTGAGCCATTGTCATATTGCTTGTGAATAGGGCAACCGACAGACCTGCAAATAATTGTCTTGAATTTATTTTCATTTATTTTTTTTGATAGTTCAAAATTAATACAGATATTTGATTATTGAAAACGATTAATTATAATAAATATGATCACTTTTAATGATTAATAAAGATGAATATAAATGATTTAAAAATATTTGAAGCAGTGGCAGAAAGTGGCAGTTTTACTAAAGCTGCTTCCATGATGTTTACCGTTCAGTCGAATGTTACCGCAAGAATAAAAAGTCTTGAAGATGAGTTTGATACTAAGCTTTTCTCACGTACCTCCCGAAAGGTAGAGCTTACTTCCGAAGGCATGATCCTGATGCAGTATTCTAAGCAGATTCAGCATTTGGTAGAAGAAGCAAAAAATAATATCAGGAGCGGAGAAAATATCAGGGGATGTCTGAAAATAGGCTGTATAGAAACCACGATGGCATTGAAAGTACCTGAAATTCTCAATACCTTCGATGAAAAATATCCCGGCATTGAGCTGGAATTTAAATCAGATACAAGAGATTCTGTGCTTTCCGGAGTTCTGGATTACAGGCTGGATGCAGCTTTCGTTTCCGCGCCGGTTAATGCGAAAGGACTGGAGAAGATCTGTATTAAAGAAGAACAGCTTGTCATTCTTGCTTCATCAAAAGGCCCGAATCTGCAGACACTCATCGCGAATGAACCGTTGAAGATTGTCGTATTTGATGAAGGCTGTATTTTCAGGGAAAGATTAGAATCCTGGTTAAGCCATAAGGGAATTCTGAACTATAAAAGTACCACCCTGAATTCTATTGAGGGAGTGATCAACTTCGTGGAAGCCGGGTTGGGAATCAGTATTCTGCCGGAAGAAATTGTTTCCAAATATTACGCAGGAAGAGATATTAAGACCTATGGACTGAATAAACAGCTGGGAACCATGAATACCATTCTTGTTTTCAGAAAAGACGGTCCCCAGTCCAGGGCTTTACAGTGCTTTATTGAGATGCATGCGCAACTATTATAATCTGTTACAATTTGTTTTTGATTTCAGGAAGTGTAATTTCTTTGTTATAAAGCAGATTAACCACATTTTTTATGAAATCTTCCTTTTTAAGCCGTTCACCATTGGTATCATAAGCGATGGAGAGATCTGCCTCTTTATTATAGATGAGAATGGCGTGTGATCCTAAGGTATCGCCGCCATGACCGTAAAATGTAATGCCGTCAAAGTCCCAGATTGCCATTCCTCTTCCCCAGTTTTCTTTTCCCAATACAGGTTCCATCAGTTTCAGCGTTTCTTTTTTCAGAATGGCATTATGGAATAAGCTGTTGATGAAAATATTCAGATCATATGGTGTTGAAGAGATATCACCCACGCCAATTACATTGAGAAAGTCTATTTCCTCTTTCAACATACTCCAGGAATTGTTTTCATAACGATAAGGCAGGAATATATTTTTTTGATGGGCTTTGAAAGGTGTGAAATTTTTTAATTGGAGAGGTTTTATAATCTCTGATTGAACGATTTTGTAAAAAGACTTTTCATATTTTCTTTCGAGAATTTTTGTTAAAAGATAATAAGCAGAGTTAGAATATGCCACCTTTTCACCGGGCTCAAAACTCTTCCCCTGTTTGATGATCAGATCCATAATCTCTTTGTCACTTACTTTTCCGGTAACCCATACTTCTCCATCTTTCACCACATAGCTTCCCAGCCCGCTGGTATGTTCCAATAGATTTTTAATAGTAATTTTATCAGCATTGGGAATCTCAGGATAAAACTCAGAAAGTTGAGTATTGAGATTCAGTTTGTTCTCTTCAATTAACTTGAAAATTAAAACGGCTGTAATCATTTTGGTCACAGAACCTACCTGATATTTAGTATCCTTATTATAAGTGAATTCCGGGATGTTTTTTTGTCCGAAATTTTTAGAATAAACCTCTTTACCATTTTTAAAAATCGACAAACTGCCCACTCCCAGATTATTCTTTTCAATATAACTGAAGTATTGATCTAGTTTTTCAGGGTTGATGGTTTGGGAAAAAAAATAATTGGAAATAAGAAGAAGTAGGAATGCAATTTTAAAGTTCATGATGAGTCTTTGTGGGTTAGTCATTTATAAAACAACCGGATGGGTAAGAATATTACATCGTATGATACTTTTGTCTTCCAATAACTTTGTGAAAGGGCTTTTAATTGTATCGCAATTATTTCTGTTGAGAGAGATAGTCTGCAAACTGTTTATTCAGTGCTTCACATTCATGCTGTAATATTCCTGTTTCTATTTCAGGTTTGTTTCCCCATTTCGGAACGGTTTCTGTTTCAAGGATTTTAAATTCCGAAGACTGTCCGCCCACCAAAGGAACGGAAACTCCAAACACAATTTTTGCAATTTTGTGATGTCTGATGAGGTAGGAGCACATGATGCAGGGCTCGTGTGTAGAGAACATCACAGACTTATCCAGCATATCTCTGTAGCCATTTTCCAGCGCATCTTTTACCGCCAGAATTTCAGCATGCTGTGTAATATCGCCGCTTGATTTTCCGGATTCAATGCCTCTGCCTATAATCTTGTCATTATAAACTAATAAAGAGCCTACCGGAGGGTTTCCCTTTTCCAATGCCTGTTTGGCGAGCTCAATGCATTGAAGCATATATTCATTGTAATTGTTCATTGTTATTTCTGATTAAGATTCGCATCCTCTGTTGAACCCGATGGTATTTCTGTATATCTGAGGTGAGATATCTGTTTTATTTTTAAAAAGCCTGCTGAAATAATATTCATCCTCATAGCCCAGTTCATACGCTATTTCTTTGATCGTTTTGTCCGTAAGATACAATTCTCTCTTGGCTTCAATGATGATCCGTTCCATGATCAGATCAGAAAGGGTTTTATTAAAATGATTTTTTGTAATCCTTGCGAGTGAAGCAGGGGTCTGGTTCAATAAATCTGCATAATCACTGGCAGAATGTTTCGTCCGGAAATGATCTTCTATCGCATTTTTGAGATTCTGAATAAGAAACTGCTGTTTGATATGGGCTGTTCCCGAATCCTGAACCGTCTGCTGTTCCAGTTTTATCCTTGTAGCGGTTACCAACAGTATTTTAAGATAAGAAACCAAAACCTCATCTTTCCTGAAAGCATCTGCTTTTAACTCATTGGCAATTCCGCTGATCAAATTCAAAACAGAACTTTTACTGAATTCATCCAGGCAGATAAAAGGCTGCTGATAGACATTGTTAAATAAAATACCGTTAGCTGCAATTTCCTTGTGATGTCTGTAAATACAGAAAAAATCATGGTGAAATTGGATCGCAATTCCCATAATCGGTTCTACAGGATGAAGCATAAAAGGTTGGTAAGGATACAATGCAAACAACGTATTTTCTTCGAACGAATAATCCGAAAGATCTACGGTAGCCACCCCTTCCCCAGAAGTAATCAGTATCAGCGTAAAATAATTATTGCGCTGGATATGATCAAAATAACTGTTGTTATCAAACTCAAATAGTTTGAACGCCAGATTTCCATTCTGCTGATTGATGAGCGTATATACAGACTGTGATAACATGATCTATGCAATTTAATTAATATTTTTTAACAAAGGAAGAAGAAAGTTCTTGACATAGCAATACGTTCTTTACTGGAAAAAATCCTTGTCAAGGTTCTAAACCTTGACAAGGATATATAAATGACAATTGAAAAGCTGTTAGAAAATCAAAATATCATATCCGTCATTTCTGAGACTTAGGAAACTTGGCAGCCCCGGAGTTCCCGGTACTTCATTTTCGTTGAGTAATTCATATCCCGAAACCTCAGTTCCAAATACGGCAACGCAGCCTTTTGAAAGACCGTGAACATAGCCTTTTACTTCACTATAAAGTCCATGTATAGGGTGGTCTGCTTTTTCAAGCTGTTCCGGCCATCTGATCCCCGTACCCTGGAAAATAATCTTTACCTCTTCACCTGCATGTTTGAACTCGTATGCTGATGCTAAAGCATTAAACACTCTTCCCATAGCTTCTTCTGAACCAGCTTTAGGATCAGAAAGAATAATAATTGCTGTTTTTTTCATTTTGAAAATTTTATTTACTCTGCAAAGATGTGGGAATAACGGGCGCTAAAGAATGGATGATTTTTACTTTGTAATGGAGATTTTTGCAAGCTTAAAACCATTATTGTTTCCAGACGATTTCCGGTCTGCATAGGCTTATTGAAAAAATAAAGCGAACCTTCATATGAAAGTTCGCTTTACAGGAATCAACAGGAAAAAGACAGATTATGATCCCGGTTTTACAAAGGTCTGCCAGCCTCTCATGGTTTCAATGAAGCGTTCACTGAGACCGCCTTCACGAAGATAATCTGCGGTTATAGGAAGCTGTGGGCTGTCATACAATGGGTTGGCTTTTACCTGAAGCGGGAAATCCCGTTGCAGAATTCCGGCTCTCGCAATCAGGACAAAATCACAGCCTTCATCCAGTAGTTCTCCTGCACGCTGTGCGCTCATTATTTTTCCGGCTGCTCCCAAACGGACTCCTTTACGCGGAAGTTCTGTGAAAACACTGAGCATCGTTTTCCCTTGAAATGTACCTTCCCGGACAAGCTGTGCCGAATCCCAAAGCGCCAGATCAAGATAATCAATCAGTTCTTTGTCAAAAATTTCAGCGGTGATTTCCCGCAGTTCTTCCAAACGCAACCCATACCGCTCAATAGACAAACGCCAGCCAATCTGAAAATCTGGACCACAGGCTTTGCGAATTCCTTCAATAACTTCAAGGGTGAAACGGGCACGGTTTTCTATACTGCCTCCATATTGATCCGTCCGGTCGTTGAGATTAGGAGACAGAAACTCCGAAAGAATCCATCCGAATGCCCCATGAACAGATACACCATCAAATCCTGCAAGCTGAGCCCTCCTGGCAGCTGCGATAAAACTGTCGCGGATTCGGCCCACTTCCTCGGTAGTGATAGCTCTGATATTAGGGACTGTTTTACCGGATGCAGGAGCAGGTATTCCTCCTACAGACGGTTTTGCCCTGTGTCCGGCGTGGTGCAGCTGTACAGCAGATAATGCACCTCCTTCACGAATTGCTGTGGCTATTTGCGTTAAACCCGGCAGGTGTTTATCACTATGAATTCCCAGCTGGCGTTCAAAGGCGATGGCTCCTGCTTCTACAGTAGAGGCACTGGTTTGTATCAGTCCGTAACCGCCCTGTGCAAGCTGTTCCATCCAGAGTTGGTCATATGTAGATGCTGTACCATCATAATCACTTTGCTGGCTCGTTAAGGGGGCCAGCATAAAACGGTTTCTCATGGCTGGACCATGGAGAAAGGTAAGGGGTTTGAATAAATCTGAAACAGACATTTTGTTTATATTTTAAGGTTGTACTTCTCTATTTTGTCTGTTACAAAGTTGCGTCTATTACTTACCGCCGGAAATGGATAATTTTAATGATATGATGGATGTTTTTTCAGCTTTCTATCTGGCTGTCTAATCTTTAAAATCATCTGAAAAATCGAAAATTTTTAAAAACTGATGTGAACTTATTCTGCGTAAGGATATCCTCTAAAAACTACTAAAGTGTTTAAGGCTTTTGTGACTTTTGTGTTTTTGTTTTTAACCACAGATTGCACAGATGCTCACAGTAAAGATTGTATACTTATAAAAAATCAAATATTTTAAAAACTTATCTGTCCTTACTCTGCGTAAGAATATCCTCCAAAGCTCGTTTAAGTGTTTAAAGCTCTTGTGGTTTTGCTTCAGCTTAAAGATCCTCAATTCGCCTACAAAGGTCTGCGATTCGCCTACAATTTCAGGAGACAGGCTTTATAATTTTGCTTTATCAAAAAAACATTTTAAAATTATGATACAGCAAAATAGAATCTGGTTTATAACCGGAGCATCAAGAGGTTTCGGACGCATCTGGACAGAAGCAGCGTTGGAACGTGGTGACAAAGTGGTAGCTACCGCAAGAAAACTGGAAAGCATTGCCGATTTTAAAGAAAAATATGGTGATAATGTACTGACTTTAGCATTAGATGTTACCCAGCCTGAGCAGGTAAAAGAAGCCGTACATAAAGCCCACCAACATTTCGGGAAGCTGGATATCGTACTGAACAATGCCGGATATTCGCTGGTAGGAACTATTGAAGAGGCAGGTGCGGATGAAATTCGTGCTTTATATGAAACCAATATTCTGGGCCCTGTAAGTGTCATTCAGGCGGTCCTGCCGATTATGAGAGAACAGGGATACGGGCATATTCTGGGGACATCAAGCAATCTAGGGCACGTTACATTGCCTGTTATTGGGTATTACAGTTCTTCCAAATGGGCTTTTGAAGCCATCCATGAGAGTCTTGCGGAAGAGATCAAGCAATTCGGGATTAAAGTAACCATCATAGAGCCGGGAGCGTATGCTACAGAATTTGGAAGTCAGGACTCACTGAAGTTTTCTCAAAATTTAGAAGTGTATAATGACTTTAAAACAGAGTTTATAAAGGCCATTCAGTCTTATGAACGGGGAAATCCTAAAGCGACACCAGAAGCGCTCTTCAAAATGGTAGATGCTGAAAACCCGCCGTTACGCTTTCATTTGGGAAGCCATAATCTTCCTTTGGTGAAGTCTGTGTATGCAGAAAGAATCAATCTTTGGGAAGCCTGGGATGAAGTTTCCAGCGCAGCGCAGGGATCATAACAAACAGTAACAGCCGGTTATAAAATTATAGCCGGTTTTTCGTACCTTTAAAATACCATTTATGAAAAAGACAGATCAAACTCCGTTCAAATTTGAATCGCTATCAGAGGCCAGCCGGTTTTTCGGACTGCCAACACCCAAGCATCCTCTCATTAGCTTAATGAATGGGGCGCATAATCTGGTGGCAACCGATAAATTGTCACAAAAACATGTGTTGAGTTTTTATAAAATATCCTATAAACCCAAACTGGACGGCAGAATAGAGTACGGACAAGGCTACTACGATTTTAATGAAGGCGGACTGCTCTTTGCGGCACCCGGCCAGGTGATAGGAGGGAATGGAAACAGTGATACAGTATGTTCACAGTATTCTTTGCTTATTCATCCCGATTTCTTTTTGGGATATCCCATCATGAGAAAGATCAGGCAGTATGGTTTTTTCTCCTATTCTACGAAAGAAACCCTGCATCTTTCTGAGGAAGAGAAAAATACGGTACTTTCTATCTTTAATTTTATTGAATCTGAACTCAACAGCCGTATTGATGATTTCAGTCATGATGTGATGATTTCTCAGATAGAGCTGCTTCTTAACTATGCCAATCGTTTTTATAAACGCCAGTTCATTACCCGTAAAGCAACCAGCAGCAGCCTTCTGCAAAAGTTTGAAGATTTGCTTGACGGATATTTTAAAGATGAAATGTCTCTTAATGAAGGGATACCCACGGTGAGTTATTTTGCAGAACATCTCCATCTTTCATCCAGTTATTTAAGTGATATGCTGCGTTCCTTAACGGGGCAGAGTACCCAGCAACATATTCATGACAAACTGATCAGCCAGGCCAAAGAAATGCTTTCCACCACCAGCCTGTCTGTAAGTGAAGTAGCCTATGCACTGGGGTTTGAGCATTCCCAGTCGTTCAGTAATTTATTTAAAACAAAAACCAAGCTTTCTCCTTTAGAATTCAGGAAGTCTTTCAATTAATCTTTGCGGGACATAGGCTGCATTAACGGTCGAGTCTGTAAATAAATTCCTCGATCTCCGTTTGTCTGGCATTGGCGAAGCCTTTATCTGTACCGATTTTAACAAATCCACAGTTTTCCAGTACCTTTTGTGAGCCCAGATTGTCAAAGGCAACGCGTCCAAAAATAGGTCTTGTGGTTTCAAGGGTGAGAAAGTCTTTCAATGCTGTTGTGGCAACTCCTTTTCCCCAGAAAGGTTTATCAATCCAATAGGTGATTTCTGCATCGCCTTCCATGATAAATTTGGCAATACTTCCGGCAATTATAGTATCAGCCATAATGGTCTGGTTGTTGACGGTGGGATCATCCAGCAATTTTGTGAATTTGGACAGATAAGCTTCTTTATTGGTAGAATCCTTTGAAGTAAAAGCTGCCAGATGATTGGCTTCAGGATCAAGCTGAAATTCAAAAAGAGTATCCAGATCAGCTACTACAGTCGGTCTGAGTTGTATTTCATAGGTATTATTTTTCATTTGGATTGGTGTGTTGGTTGATCTTCAAATATAGAACTTATTTAAGCTTTCTCCATTGAGCTCTAATCTTTAGAGTGTTTAAAAACGGATGTGACTTTTGTGGTTTTATTTACCGCAGATTTCGCAGATTTTCACAGATGTTTGTGGTTAATGTAGCAGGCCTGTAAAAAATCAAAGATTTTTTTTAACCTTAAGTGAACTTACTATACGTAGGAATATCCTCTAAAGCTACCAAAGTGTTTGAAAGCTTTTGTGCCTTTTGTGGTTTTATTTCCCACAGGTCTCACAGATTTTTACAGATGTTTGTGGTTAATGTAGCAGGCCTGTAAAAAATCAAAGATTTTTTTTAACCTTATGTGAACTTACTCTACGCAAGGATATCCTCTAAAGCTACCAAAGTGTTTGAAAGCTTATGTGACCTTTGTGATTTTATTTCCCGCAGATCTCGCAGATTTTCACAGATGTTTGTGGTTAATGTAGCAGGCCTATAAAAAATCAAAGATTTTTTTAAAACTTAAGTGAACTTACTATACGTAGGAATATCCTCTAAAGCTACCAAAGTGTTTGAAAGCTTTTGTGACTTTTGTGGTTTTATTTACCGCAGATCTCGCGGATTTTCACGGATGTTTGTGAATATTTTATACTGTTGATGGTTTTGCGTGTAGAACCACCCCGTCAAAAATTCTTTGAATTTTTGCCACCCCTCCGGAGGAGGGGAATGTTTACCCCTTCAGTTGAAGTATTTGTGACTTTTGTGGTTCATTTTAACCGCAGATAATCTTTTACACTAACGCGGTCATGGAATTTTATGAATAAAAATATTAGCGGACAATAAGATAGATTCCGACACCAATTGCAGCATACGCTGTCACTGTAAGAATATCAGCGATGGGTTGTGAAAAGCGTTTCTCCGCAATTTTCTCACTATTGATCTGGTTCTTATGGAATTTCAACGTTTGTTTAGCATTACGAACCGGGTGTGCCACCAGGCTGTCGCTTTCCCATCGGTCAACGATTACTTTATAACTCTTGCCATTCACTTCAATTTTAACATTTTTGCCAGAGGCAAGTTTCTCCTGAATATTGATGGGAGCAGGAGCTTGTGCTGCGTTCAGGCTTGGAGATGCGGCGGCTGTACTATTCATTTGGGGAGAAGTAGTATTAGCAATAGCTGTATTTTTTTTAGAGTCTTGCTTATTGTCGGGCGCTGTATCCACTTGCTTTTTTACCTGATAGGTATAGCAGCTGCTAAGAGAAAATAATAGGATGATGAGATAAAGATTCTTTCGCATGAGCCAAATTTAAGAATTAAACGCAATATTTAGCATTTTCTTTTGAAAGATCCTGCTTTTTTTACTATCCCGATGCGAAAAGTCTTCTGACATTGAGCCAATCAAAAATAATTTTACTATGCTCCAAAGTTGGATGACTTCGGTGGGTGAGTAGTGGTATAGAAAGCCTATTTTAGCCTTTTACCCCCTTCAGAAGTCCCTCCAGGCACTATGATAAGGGTCTCGAGCCCCTTATGTAACCCCCTTTACCCCCTTACCCAAGGGGGTAGATCTCCTTACTTAAGAGGGTAGAGGCTGTTGCTCAAGGGGGTAGAGGCTGTTCCGAAGTCCCTGGAGAGGGTATGGTAAGTGGGTTGAGCCTCTTAGATAACTGTCTGGAGGTGGTTTATAAGTTTCAGGACACGCTTATATCATTGTCAATATACACTTATCTAAGTGTCTGTAGACAGTTCTTTAAGTGGTGAGAGTGACCAGGAAAGAAGCTGAAGATATTTCTGTAAGTGGTTCCGGACACTTGGGTAAGTGTTGTCGATTATTTTTGAAGGTGGTACAGACAGTTTGGAAAATACTTCCGGATACCTGTGGAAATGTCTGGAGGTTCTTTGAAAGTGCCTTCAGCCTTTGTATTTGAATTTTATATTTCTTATGAAAGCACTGAACCAGCGTGGTTAATAATATTCAAATACTCTTTCTATTTTTTGTTGTATTGCTCCCTGATCATCTACTAATTCTTCATAAATAGAGTTGGCTTGCGGATCGAGTTTTACATTTTTATAAATGAGCTTAGATTTTTTTTGCTGAGTGACATCTTCAAGAAGGGTTTCACTTCTCATTTCATTGATGTAGGTGTAAAAAATAGTGCTGTTAACTGGGGTTTCAAAGAAATTTCCGTTTTCTTCTGTTTTTATAAGACGGTTATTTTTGTCAAAATAAAACAACTTGCTAAGGGATATATTGTGAACAGAATCATTTGAAATTCTTCTGTACAGAGAATCCGAAACTTTTTCAAAATAGCCTGTAGTTTCTATCTTCTTATTTCCAGGATTAAAGGCTTCAAAATAGCGTTTAGCTTTGTCCTTTGAATGGTAGGTAATGATTTTATTGATCGACCTTTCATGAGAGGGTCCGCTTCCAATCGCATTGTAATATTCTATTTTTGTCAGAAACCCTTCTTTGTCATAATAGGAAATATTTTTATAGATGTTCTCCGGTGAATGAGTGACGGTTTCTGTGATGGTTTTGGGATGCCCGAAATAATTAGAAAACTGCAGGTCATTAATGATAGATTTTTCCTGACCACTTACAAGAGCATATAACAGAATAAACAGATAGCTAAGTTTTGTTTTCATATGGTAAGTGTTGGGTTGGGTCTATAATTTCTGCTAAGTTTCAAATATAGGTAACTCTCTTCAATATTAAGTTATAATACTAAAACCACTGAAAGGATACGTGGGGGGGGATTTTGTGTTCTTCTCGTTGTTGGTTTTTTGAAATATACTCTCCGAAGTCGGGAAACTTCGGAGAGTATAAATATTTAATATCAGCTATTAAATCAAATAGTGATTAATAGAAACTCTTTCATTCATTTTATGCTTTTTATTAACTCCCGAAAGTTTAATGTTATTATTTTTTCAACTTCATTAATAGGTTTTCCCCATGAAGTCGAAAAGTATTTATTTACATTAATAACATCTACAGGTTTTAATATGTTTCCACTAATATTAGTGAATGGACCATCAGTTTCTGTTAATATGCAATTAATAGGTATTTTTTCAATAATTTTCCTACCTTTCTCGGATTTAGTCATTGACGGATTAATAGAGAAGTAATAACCTCCATTGATGATTTCATCAATAAAGTTTATGGGTCCAGAATACCAATGAAATATGGCTGATGTTATATTATATTTTTTTAAAAGTTCAAGAACTTCTTTTTCTGCACCTCTTGAGTGTATACTTAAAATTTTATTCTTCCCTGATACATTTTCTAATATTTTAGTAAAAGATTCAATTTGTATGTTCTTAGTTGCGTATCCTTCTTTTGAAAAATCCAGTCCAACTTCTCCTATATAGGATGTCTTGGAAACATTTTTTAAAAATAATCCGAATTCTTTTTTATGAAACTTTGCATATAATGGATGCATTCCTAAAGCTATTCTAATCTTTTTTAAATTTCTAAAATGTGGATATCCCATTTCAAAATGACTTGGTAGATTTGTCATTGAAATTGCTATCATATCAGCATCTATGCATTCTTGCAATACCTTTTCTGGAGCTTGGTATAAATCAATATGACAGTGGGTGTCTATAATCATAAAAATCTTAATTTAGATTTGGTAAAGTTATTACCTTTATCTCTAAATAATTGTAAAACTTCATCTTTAGATCTTAAAACCATTTGTGCATAACCTTCTAGACTATCAATATCTATATTTCCATTAATTAATATGTCTCTTTTCATTTTTTCTAATGAAATTTCCCGATTTAAATAGCTAAATAATGCTGGTAAATCATTAGTTAATGAAGACTGTTCTAAAATATCATTTCCAAAAATTTCATTATCTAGGTTTATTTTATTTAAAGCTGCCCTTCTGTATATACAAGGCATGCATTTTCCACATTGTTCTGTTCCCTTTTTTATAGTCCAATGCTGCTTTCTTCCTCTCTTACCACAAGAAACAGATAAATTAAAACTTGACTGCAAAGCTCTTTGGTTTGAACAATTTTGAATCATTTCCCCCTTTGTAGACAATGAATATGGATTTTCTAATTGTATGGGTAATCCTATTTCAAATAATAATTCTTTTAGGTTTTTTAAAACAAATGGATGGGTTGTTCTAGTGCTCAGAGAGCTAACCCTAGAAGGAGTTAGCGGATAGTTAATCGAAATTGTTCCATTTTCAGGAATAATTAGGGTATTAATAGGCGATAGATATACTCCTAAACCAATAAAAAATAAAGATCTACTTCTATAATTATTTTCAATAGATATGTTACGACCATTATCATCCTTTCTGCTAAGAGCTAATTTTGATTGTACCCAATAAAACTTATCTGGATAATTACGTTGTAAAAAAGTTAATATCCTTTTCTGGTCTCCACTTGGTCCAGAAGATTTGTAATCAAAATGGGAGATTAATAAAATTCTTTCATTTAAGTTCAAT
This sequence comes from Chryseobacterium sp. JV558, assembly GCF_033712365.1. Taxonomy (NCBI): domain Bacteria; kingdom Pseudomonadati; phylum Bacteroidota; class Flavobacteriia; order Flavobacteriales; family Weeksellaceae; genus Chryseobacterium; species Chryseobacterium sp. JV558. Next base: position 976 of record NZ_WJHU01000007.1, on the reverse strand, counting down.
TTCTCAAGTTCATCAATTATTCCTATTAAAGAGTCTAGTCCTCCTGAAAAAAGGCTTGATGATTTTATTGAATTTTTCTCATAGACTGGAACTTTTCTTCTATTTTGGCGAGGTAAATAATATTCATCATGTGAATTTTGGACAAAATTTATAGTCCAATTATCACCAGTTAAAAAATCTAATATTTTCTTTAATTTTACTTCCTTTCCTTGCCAAGTGCTGAGATTATGAACTGGAAAATCAACTTCTAAATCTCTTGTCCAGCCATCATTTGAATATTTCTCTCTACTAAATAAATTATCTATACCATATACTAAGGCAGAAATTAGAAAGAAATCGAAACGTAGTGTAGTAAAATCACTATTAAAATCAAAAACATTTTCAGACTTAAGAAAAGTTAGTGGAACTCTCCTTTCTACATCATTTTCTATGAAACAAAGTTTTATATTAGAAAATTTTCCTTCTTGAGCTGTGTCAAATTGTATTGTTACTTTCATAATTATTCAAAAACAGTTAATAGATCTTGTTGGATATTTTTTATTAATGCATCAGCTCTATCTGATCCCCAATCAACATTTTGTAATGGATTTCTCTTATGCATATCTGACACTCTTTCCTTAATAAAACTTTTAATTTGTAAAAAGAGATTGTTACAATCATTTTCACTTTTATTTTTAATTAAATTTTCATAGAACCATTTTGATAAAAGCTCATTGATGTAATTTCCAAAATATCCTATTATAATATCTTCTAAAGAATCCGATTCAAACTTTTTTGACAAAAGAGTTTCTACTTCATCAATGGAATTTGCTTGACCTATTAATTCTTCTATTAATAATCTGGTCGCTTCTTTTGCTGCATTATCATCAATTGAACTTGAATCACTTGAACAGTACTCTATTAGATGATTTATAATATCGTCAACACTCTTATTATCAAGATTAGTAATTCCTATAGAAGTTAGTGTTTCTCGAAT
>NZ_WJHU01000006.1:0-222398 GCF_033712365.1 Chryseobacterium sp. JV558 | reverse complement strand
GTTTCTGTAATAGTCAAAATTTACTTGTTTCACTATTTGATTTCCAGAAGTGTTATAGAAAACAATATTTTTTAACTTTAGAGATGGAATTGTATGCCCTGCATACGGATCAAATCTTTCGAAATCAAAGGAAACGATTGTTTTCCCATTTAATAATATTGAATTTGGAAAGCTCTTTTTAGTAGCAGAATATGACGTTGTTGAACCATTACTGGATGTAGTAATGTTGCCCCAGTGAATAGTTCCGTCCCATAACAAACTTCCACTGCTTGTATTATAATTTTCATTTGTAGCTGTAATCTCTTGCTTAAAAATCGTATTATGATCAAACATTAGTAAAAAAGGCTCTTGTAAGTTCCTAATATGTCCAGGATTATTTCTGCAAAAGTTTCTATCAGTTACACTAGGTGTGGCTGTACGATACTCAATTTCTAATATATTAGAATTAGGATATTCAATCTTGAATAAATTCCATGAGGTGATAATAAAAGGATTTTCTGACTCATTTTCTGATAATAAATGATATGAAATCTCCAGGTTTTCATAATTACCCCCAAAATAATATTTTATACCCTTTTCATCTGTAATTATAATAGTTGTAGCCTTAGTCAAGCATTGATTACCGTTTATTTCGATCGGATTAAGAGGTTGTTTAGATGAAAGTCCTGAAATATCAATTTTTAGATTTTTATTATCCGAAATAATAATGGGTTTCATATCATTTCCAATGAAGAAATATCCACTATTTCCCATAAAGTTAAAGCTAAACTTATCTGGTTCAATTTCAAAGGCGTATGCTCCTGTCTTAATTCCTATTCCACCATTTCCACTAGGAAGTTGACTGTAGTTTTGGTTGTATATATCATTATTAGTTTTATTGGATGTTTTAACACCTTCCAAATATCCATATAAGCCTTGTTTTTTCGGCCAATCTGAAAAGAAGTCATCAGGTAATCCTCTTACTTCTCTACTAATTGCTCCTCCAATATCCAATGACCAATCTAATCCGACATAGTTAGATTTTTTTGCAGGAACAAATCCTGTCCCATAATATCTCAATCCAATATTATATCCACTTCCATTATAAATATCTCCATAATTAAAAAGGTTGATATCATAGGAAACACTTCCTGTATTCATACTAACAGGAATATTACCAAATTTTTCAATATTATAAGTCTGTGGAGATTTTATTGTAGGTATATTCTGACCTGAATAAAATGATATTACAAATAAACACAATATTGACAATGTTATTTTACGGTTTCTATTATATTGCATGTTCATTATTATTAGTGTTTATTTTTTAATTAATTTGGCATTCGCCGTTTTATTACTATCCGTTTTTATCGTCACCAGATAAGCTCCCTGAACTAAAGCCTGAGTATTAATTTTGGTCACTCTGTTCTTTGTTTTTATACTTTGAAGCTGTCTTCCACTCATATCATACAATAGAATATCTGCTTCTTTAAAATCAAAGCCTATTTCTACATAAGCATAATCTGATACTGGATTCGGATAGATTTTGATATCATATTTTTCAATTAACTGATCAACCTGTTTGTCTCCCAGCTTTACAATCTTCCAGTTTTCTTTACCCAATTCTTCAGCACTGGTTCCGGCCAGAACAATAGAACCGTCCCTGTTCAGCTTCAAGTCTGAAAGTCTCTCTTCCTTCTTTCTAGATTCTCCTTTTACGTGTTTTCTCCACTGCTCATTGCCATTCTGATCAAGGTATAGCATCCAGAAGGTTTCATCATCAGTTTGTATTCTTCCCTCAGCTTGAGTATAACCACCTAATAGAATTCCTTTGGAAGATTTGTCATCTGCGGAATGAATAACGCTCATTCCCATTAGGATATCTCTGTTTTTGAAATTGTAGGATTTCTGCCACTGTTCTTCACCTCTTTCATTCAAAGAAATCAACCAAAGGTCTGTGCCTTCTTCAATACCTACGGTTTTGTTTCCTGATCTCTCGGATCTGGATTCTCCACCAATGATAAATCCGTTTGAAGTTAAAGCCAATGTTCTGATATGATCATCTTCTTTCCCTCCAAAGTTCTTTTCCCATTCTATTTTTCCGTTTTTGTCTAACTTGACAATCCAGTAGTCGCCTTCACCGAAGTTGTCGCTTTGCTTTGAGGTTGCAGATAGCAGGTTATGGGTTGCAGGTCTGTCAGACGGAGTACTAGTATTGATCATTGATTGCTGATGAGTTGTTTTAACAGCTCCGCTTCTGGAATAAATTCCCAGTAAGGCTCCGCCATCTTTTGTTGGAATCATCTTTTCCACTTCGTCCAAGCCTTTTCCACCTAAAATTAATTGGGAGAGTTCTTTTCCGTCTTTATTCAATCTTGTGATCAAAACATCTTTTGAACCATATCCTTTTGAAGAATTCTGTACGTTACCAGCGACAAAGAATCCTAGATCTGTAGTTTGAATAACCGCTCTTGCTTCTTCGTCTGAAGAATTCCCCAAGGTTTTCTGCCATAGTTCATCACCAAATTCATTAATTCTGATCAGCCAGATATCTGAGCCTCCTTTTGAATCCTCTTTTTTATCCAGTCCTTTTCCTGAATAAGAGGTTCCAGCTAAAAGAAATCCACCATCCTGTGTGGTAACTGTCGCTGATAAATAATCATGATTTTGTCCTGAGAAGTATTTCTCCCAGACTTCATTTCCCTGTTGATTTAGTTTTACCAGATGGAAATCATAGCCGTTGTTTTGCTTACTTTCTGAACTCTGCTGCTTATTGCTTTGAATAGAACTTCCTGTGATAAGATATTGCTGATCGATTGTTGTAGTGACCTGGCTTAGAAAATCCTGGGTAGAGGATTTGAGATCTTTCTGCCATACCACTTCCTGGGCAGAGATACCCAATACAGTACATAAAGTAAATGCACTGAGATAGAATTTATTCATTCCCGTGTTGTTTTCTGAGTTAGTAATTAGTTTATTGAAAACTGCGCGAATTTAACACTTTTTAATATATGAAAATCACAAAGTTGCGATTTAACATAAATCTTACTATTTATTATTAAATTATTATCATAAATATCTTTATGTGTCTTATCCTCATGCAAAATTATCTATGGACAACGACAAAACTTGTCGCATTACAAACAAAAAAGGGCCAACTCAAAAAGAATTGACCCAAAACATTAACTGTTTATAGAATTATGATGTTTTATTTCCAGCCGCCACCTAAACTTTTATAGATATCGACTACTGTACTGAGCTGTTTTTGTTTTGCTTCGATAAGCTCCATTTTAGCATCCAGGGCATCTCTTTGGTTCAAAAGAACTTCAAGATAGTCTGCTCTGGAGTTACGAAACAATTGATTGGCAATATCAATAGACTGATCCAGGGCTTTGGTTTCCTGTGATTTCAATTGATAATACTGATCTATATTTTTAACCTTCGACATGAGATTGGCAACATCCAGATAAGCATTTAGAATAGTTTTATCATATTCGTACAATGCCTGAACCTGTTTTGCATCTGCTGTCTGGAAGTTCGCTTTTATTGCACTTTTGTTAATAAGCGGTCCCGCTAATTCACCTGCCAGATTATAAGCAATGGATTCAGGCAATTTAACAAGATATGAAGGTTTGAAAGCCTCCAATCCTAATGTTGCAGAAATTTCAAGAGAAGGATAAAACTCTTTTCTTGCTGCTTCTACATCCAGTTTTGAAGCTTTTAATTCCAGTTCTGCCTGCTTAATATCAGGACGGTTTGCCAGTAGCTGTGATGGAATTCCGGTATACACCGTTGGAGGAATCGTAGACATAAAGTTTTCCTTAGTTCTCACAATCGGCTGTGGATATCTTCCTAACAGCGCATTGATTCCGTTTTCCTTCTCAGTAATTTGCTGACGGATTGTATATTCTGCAGCCTTAGATTTCGCCAATTCTGCTTCAAATTTCTTTACAGCCAGCTCCGTTGCAGCCGCAGCTTCTTTCTGAATTTTAGAAATTTCCAACGCTCTTTGCTGAAGCTTGATATACTGCTGTATAATGTCTAATTGATTATCAAGTGCCAGCAATTCATAATAATTATCCGCCACTTCTTCAATAAGATTAGACAAAACAAAATTTTTGCCTTCTACTGTAGAAAGATAATGGGCTACCGCAGATTCTTTTTCGGTTCTGAGTTTTTTCCAGATATCAATTTCCCAGCTTGCATTTAATCCAGCTTCAAAATTTCCAAGTGGATCCGGCATTTCTTTTCCAGGTTCTATTTCTGTAGTGGCATCACCTGCTCCTTCACTGGTATAACGGCCTGCTTTTTTCAGTCCGGCTCCTATTCCTGCTGAAACTGTAGGAGTCAATCTTCCTTTTTTAGCTAAAACACCACTTTTAGCAATTTCAATTTCCTGAAGGGTGATTAATAGTTCCTGATTATTTTTTAAAGCTGTTTCAATCAGGGTTACCAGGTTTGGATCTGTAAAGAACTGTCTCCATGGGGTTGTTCCACTATTGTTGTTAGCATCCTGCTGTTCTTCCTGATTAAAGTTCTGAGGAATATTTTCTTTTACCTCGTCTTTTATAACAGTCGCCATGGGCGCCTTACAGCTTGCGAGTACAAGCGATAAGGCAATGGCTGTGAATATATTTTTAGTCTTCGAATTTTCCATCATGTTCATAAGGTTCAGTTTGTTCTGTTAAAGGATTCTCTTCTTCATATTTTGCCAGTCTGGACTTGTCTGCAATGGTTCCGAAGATGTAATATAATCCTGGGATAATCATCAATCCGAAAATAGTTCCGATCAACATCCCTCCTGCTGCTGCAGTACCAATCGTTCTGTTACCAATCGCTCCCGGTCCTGTTGCAACTACAAGAGGAATCAATCCAGCAACGAATGCAAATGATGTCATTAGAATCGGACGGAAACGAATGGCCGCTCCTTCAATAGCTGCTTTTGCTACAGGAATTCCTTCTTCTGCTTTCTTCTGTACCGCAAACTCGACAATTAACACCGCATTTTTACCTAAAAGTCCGATAAGCATGACCATGGCCACCTGTGCATAAATGTTATTCTCCAATCCTAAAAGTTTTAAGCATAAAAATGCTCCAAAAATACCTACCGGAAGGGATAAAATCACCGGAAGCGGAAGGATGAAGCTTTCATATTGTGCTGAAAGGATCAGATAAACGAATCCTAAACATACCAGGAAGATAAATACGGCTTCATTTCCACGGCTTACTTCATCTTTTGAAATACCCGCCCAGTCGATACCAAAACCTCTCGGAAGTGTTTTATCTGCCACTTCCTGAATAGCTTTAATCGCCTGTCCGCTACTATATCCAGGTGCAGGAGTTCCACTCACCTCTGCGGAGTTATACATATTATGTCTTGTAATCTCAGACAGTCCATATACTTTTTCCAATCTCATAAAGTCTGAGTAAGGAACCATCTGATCTTTATCATTTTTAACATACAACTTCAACAGATCCGTTGGTAGGGCACGGTATTGAGGACCCGCTTGAACAATTACCTTATACGGTCTGTCAAAACGGATGAAACTCGTCTCGTAGTTGGACCCAATCAATGTTGATAAGTTATCCATTGCTTTTTCAATGGTTACTCCCTTTTGTTCGGCAAGATCATTATCAATCTTAAGCATATATTGTGGGAAACTCGCAGAATAGAATGTAAATGCAGATCCAAGTTCCGGCCGCTTCTTGAGCTCCTTTACAAAGTCATTACTTACCTGCTCCATTTTATGATAATCTCCACTTCCTGCTTTATCCAGCAAACGAAGTTCAAAACCTCCGGCAGCTCCATATCCGGGAACGGAAGGCGGCTGGAAGAATTCTATATTGGCACCCGGAATATTTTTGGCTTTTTCTTCCAGTTTTTCTATAATCTCCGTGGCAGATTCTTTACGTTCTTCCCAGCTTTTAAGGTTGATCAGACAGGTTCCAGAGTTGGATCCGGTACCTTCTGTCAAAATCTCATATCCTGCCAGGGATGAAACAGACTGCACGCCGTCAATATCTTCAGATTCCCTCAAAAGTTCTTTAGCAATCTGGTTGGTTCTTTCTAATGTAGATCCCGGAGGAGTCTGAATAATAGCATAGATCATTCCCTGATCTTCTGCTGGAATAAATCCTGTAGGCAAAGAGTTACTCAGGAAGAATGTACAGGCACAGAATGCTAACAGTAACGGCAATGTTATTGTTTTCTTCGTCACTGTTTTATTCAGCATCTTCTCATATTTCCCAGCTCCTTTTGTAAAGATATTATTGAATTTATCTAGGAAAATGGTAATCGGAGTTTTCTTTTTAGCCTTTCCGTGGTTATTTTTTAGGATCAACGCACACAATGCCGGTGTTAAAGTAAGTGCTACAACCCCAGACAAGATAATGGATGAAGCCATTGTAATAGAAAACTGACGGTAAAATACCCCCACCGGACCGGACATAAATGCAATCGGAATAAATACGGATGCCATTACCAATGTAATTGCGATAATTGCTCCACTGATCTCATGCATCGCCTCTTCTGTCGCTTTCAATGGAGAGAGATGTTTTTCTTCCATCTTGGCGTGAACGGCTTCAATTACAACAATCGCGTCATCTACTACAACCCCGATCGCCATTACCAAGGCAAATAGGGAAATCATATTCAGGGTAATCCCAAAGGCTGACATCACAGCAAATGTTCCTACCAATGAAACCGGAACAGCTAAAGCAGGAATCAAGGTTGAGCGCCAGTCACCAAGGAATAAGAATACTACAATAGCAACTAAAATAAAGGCTTCAAACAAAGTATGGATTACTTTTTCCATGGATGCATCCAGGAATCTGGAAACGTCATAACTGATGTCATAATGCATTCCTTTAGGGAAGTTATTTTTTTCAAGATCCTTCATCAATGCTTTTACGTTTTTGATAACGTCACTTGCATTGGATCCGTAGGATTGTTTTACCGTAATTGCTGCAGAAGGTTTTCCATTCAATGTGGAATAAATATCATACATGGAACTTCCAAATTCTATATCTGCAACATCTTTCAGTCTTACAGATTCTCCATCCGGTTTTGCTTTTAAGATAATGTTTCCATAATCTTTTTCGTTATTGAAACGACCCGAATATTTTAATATATATTCAAATGACTGAGAGCGTTTACCGGAACTTTCTCCCGTTTTACCCGGAGATGCTTCCAAACTCTGCTCATTCAGAGATTCCATTACTTCATCAGCTGAAATATTATAAGCTGTTAGCCTATCAGGTTTAAGCCAGATACGCATTGCATATTCACGGGTTCCCAGGATATCGGCAAAACCAACACCACTTACCCTTCTCAATTCAGACATTACGTTGATATCTGCATAGTTGAAAAGGAATTTCTGGTCAGCTTTAGGATCATCACTGTACAAGTTAATATACATCAACATGTTAGGTTCTTCACGCGTGATCTTCACCCCTTCACGTACTACGAGAGGCGGCAATTTGTTCACTACTGAGGATACACGGTTCTGAACGTTTACTGCAGCTACATTGGGATCTGTCCCCAAATCAAATACAATCTGAATGGAAGCCTCCCCGTCATTTCCGGCATCCGAGGTCATATATTTCATACCAGGAACACCATTTAACCCTCTTTCTAAAGGAATAACTACGGATTTAATCAACAATTCGTTGTTAGCTCCGGGGTATTCTGCGGTAATATTTACTTTAGGCGGAGAAATGGACGGGAACTGAGTCACAGGAAGTTTTACCAATGACAAAATCCCTAAAAATACAATAATCAATGAGATTACTATAGACAGAACTGGTCTGCGAATGAATTTCTTAAACATACTACTTCATTTTAGAGGCCACTACTCTGCTTTTAATTTCAACGATTGAAGAACTTTCTTAGGATCCTGGAATTTGGTTTTCACCTTTTGATCATCCTTCACTTTCTGAACTCCTTCCAAAAGAATCTGATCTCCTTTTGATAGTCCTGAACCTATGATATAAAGATCAGGAAGTTCATAAGCCACTTTAATGTTTCGGGATTTTGCCACTCCGTTTTTGTCAATGACAAATACATATTTCTGATCCTGAATTTCATAGGTCGCTTTCTGAGGAATAATCAAACCGTTATGAACAGGCATTGTCATCTGTATCTTTCCGGTTTCTCCGTTTCTTAAAAGCTTATCAGGATTAGGAAATTTCGCACGGAAAGCAATGTTTCCTGTTTCATGATCAAATTCGCCTTCAATAGTTTGAATTTCACCTTTCTGCGAGTAGGTTTCTCCGTTTGCAGTGATCAGAGATACCTGATTACTGCCTCTGTCTGCTATATGTGTCTGATAACTTAAATACTCAGGTTCAGAAACATTGAAATATGTATAGATACTTGTATTGTCTGACAATGAAGTCAACAAATCACCTTCATCTATAAGACTTCCAAGTTTCAAAGGAATTCTGTTGATAATACCTGAGAATGGTGCTTTGATATCCGTAAATGAAAGATGGATCTGAGCCAGTTTCATTTCGGCGTTGGCAGCATCCAGCTTGGCTTTTGCCATTGCTTTTTCATTTTTAGAAACAATATTGTTTCCTGCTAATGTACTTGCGTTTTTAAGTTCAATAGAAGCCTGTTCTACCTCTGCTTTTGCTTTTAATAATTCTGCCTGGTAAAGTTTAGGCATGATTCGGAACAATGTCTGTCCTGCCTGCACATACTGTCCTTCATCTACAAAGATTTTTTCCAGGAAACCTTTTTCCTGAGCTCTTACTTCAATGTTTTTTACGGATTGAATCTGGGCTACGTATTCTTTATTGATTACAGTATCCATTACCACTGGCGATGTCACCGGATATACGGCAACTTCTTCTTTTTCTTCTTTTTTCTTATTACAGCCAACTGCCAACAAAAGGGCACTCAGTGCAATTCCCGAAGCAACTCTCTTTATCATAATTCTAGAGTTTATATAAATCGTTAATGTTTTGATAGAAATAAAAAACGGTAATATAAGGGGGACGATGTGATGATTACCAACATACACAACGCAAAGTATTTCTACCCGAAATCAGGCAGAAAAGGAATAGATTGAGAAAATTTTAAATTCTAATAGAACGAATAAGAATAAATCTTTTGGCGGCACAACCAAAAACAAAACCATCAATGTTTGGTTTTAGTCTTTTATTGCTCTTTAATCCAAAAATATAGACCAGGCTGAAAACTCCTGCGAAAACAACAATAGCCTGCCATACATCAGAAAACTGGAAATCATTCTCAGCAAGTTCTAAAGTGGAATTATCTACGGTATCGGCCATTTGCTGAACAGAAAGTTTTTCAAAAGTCTGATTCAGACGGTTGGCTCTTTTTGGCATATGATGAGAAACATGACCGGAATAGTCATTTCGAAGCATTTTAACGTTGAGTCTGCTTTCTACCACAAAGAGCAGAAAAAGACCGGTTAAAAAGTATACTATAAAGTTTCTCATTTTGAAGTGGCAAATGTACACCCAGATTATGATATTATCATCATGGATTAACAAAATTTAACTATCCTTTAAATTACCTGAATTTAAAAATATGATAAATATTAAATATTTTCTTTATTCAAGGGCAATTCTAGCAATTCTGACATCTCATCTGTGCAAGTTTCAATTTTCAAAAATCAAGCCATTTGTTTTGAATTAAGGAAATTTTAATTTTTAAGTTGTTCCTTTTTTGAACATTTTAATGACCTGGAACTCTATTTTTGAAATTTTTCGTGATCAAACCTAAACTTTGTCATGATTTCCGATTATTAATATTAACTTATTGTTACTCTCTTCTTTTTGAATTATTTTTGCCGAAAATTTACACAACAAATGAAAAATGAAAAAAAATTACACTATACTATTGAAAACAAGTCCGTTAAAATTCCTGAATTAACAACGATTATCCACAATCTTCTACAATAACTATTGCTTTCTGTTTTGTGAATAATGTTTCAAAAAACAGTGAGTTAAAATTGAATAAATTTAAAATTACTATTACTTTATGTAAAATTAACATATATTTATTAAAAATATTTGTAAATTTATATAGTATTAATATCACAATTCATGAAACACTTTAAAATCACTTATCACTATGAAAAATTTATTAACACCAATCCTTCTCGGATTGACCATTCTTTCCCTAACAGCGTGTAAACATCCCGGAAAAGAAGCTGAAACCATTACCGCTGCTGCACCCGAAAATACAGACGACATTTTCAAAGATGTGTATGTTGACAGCTATGGAGAAAAGATAGAAGTAACGATCAACAACACTAAAAATACCGCAACAATACATTTAAACGGTAAAACTTTTGACCTTAAAAAAAGTGATGCTTTACCTGAATATACAGCCTCCAATGAAGAGTATCAATATTCTGATATTAAGGGAAATATAACTTTCCTTAAAAAGAATGTAGACATGGTACTGTTCCATCTTAAACAGACAAAAAAAGAGTCTGGTCCGACAAAAATGGCATCGTATTAGCATAAGGACTAGCATTCATTTAAAAAAATAAGCATTATGAAAAGTTTATATTATTACTTATCGGCACTTGTTATTGCAACATTCCTTGTTGTTTCATGTAAAACACAAACCGCACAAAAAACGACTACTGATATTACCGGGAAAACCTGGAAACTTACAGAGCTTAACGGAAAACCGATTGATCTTAAAAACCCTAAAAACAATCCTCATTTCAAACTTAATATGGATGGAATGAGATATGAAGGTCATGCCGGATGTAACGGATTTGGAGGAACTTTCGAGATTAAACCTGAAATCATGAGAATAAAGTTCAATCAGGGAATGTCTACGATGATGGCTTGTGAAGATCTGGATATTGAAAACCAGTTTACAAAAGCAGTCCTTGCAGCAGATAACTATTCTGTAAATGGAAATACACTTACTTTAAACAAGGCAAGAATGGCTCCTTTAGCTAAATTTGTTCTTCAGTAATTGTATTTTTTATCATAAAAAATATAAAGACACCTTGTTGATAAGGTGTCTTTTTCATTTATATAATCTACTCTTTTTTGTTATATAGTATATAGCAGATCAGAAGGCTTATATTCACCAGAACAGCAAATGAATTTGATAAAATAATAGGCAGCTCATCTTTTGCAAAACCATACCATACCCATAGCGACAGTCCTGAGATAAGGACCAACAGCATAAGCAAGGAAATATCTTCTACATTCTTTTCTCTGATCACTTTTACAAGCTGAGGGATCATTGAAACGGAAGTAAGAAAACCGGCAATGACACCTAATACATTTATGTCCATAAGCTTTGCAGTTTTAAATATCTACACTAAGATATGCTATTGAAATCTGTTTGATGAAACTTCTTCATGCAATGGAATATCCTCTTCAATAAAACGAAACAAATCCCTTGAAAAATAGCATCCATTCAGAATACCACGGGCACCCATTCCGTTAAAAACATATAAATTATTCAATGTTTCATGCCTTCCGATGATTGGTCTTCTGTCTTTTACAGTAGGACGGAAGCCAAAATGTACTTCTTCCACTTCAAAGTCATAAGGATAAAACTCAGAAAGACCATTGACCAATTGAGTAACTGCTGAATCATCGATGTGATGATGAAGCTGATCTCTGTCATAAGTTCCACCATAAAAATAAAGTCCGTTTCCTGTTGGAAATAAGAAATGCTTCTTTTTAATGGTGATGTTTTCCGGAATCGGTTGAGACAGTTTCACTTTTATATGATGCCCTTTATTGGGAATCACTGCTATTTCTGAAAAGTATGGATTATCTTTCACTCCCATTCCTTCGCAAAAAATAATATTTTTGAAAGAAATATCTTTATAAACGGATTCAGAAGGGTTCAATTGGGTATAATCGAATCTTTCTTTTACCAACTGAGCATTTTTTTCAAAATAACTGAATAAACCACTGAAAAATCCATTAACATTGAGTCTGGCAGACTGATTCACCTTTCCAGTCTTAAATTCGTTTTTTACCTCATTTAAACGATCAAAATTTTTATCAAGAAAAGCCGATAATTCTTCATTTCCTGATTTTTTTAACCAAAGGTTCTGTTCATTCTCATCATGAAAAATTCTATGAATGGGCGCATTGATCAGATAATTTTCTCCGGTATAAGATTCTATTTCTTTCAGACTGTCTTTAAGAAAGTCTATTTGCTCCTGTGCTTTCCAGAATGTGGTAAACTTTTTAAGAACAACAGGATTGATAATTCCTGCTGAAATCTGTGAAGCACTTTTCCTTCCTTCAGAAAAGATCACAAAGGACTTGTTATTTTTAATTAGCTGGTGAGCCAGGAAGAGTCCTGCATAGCCGTCTCCTACAATAATATAATCTACATTTTTCATATGAGAAATTTCATTTGTTTAAAGGTCATATGTAATCGCCTATTTCATTGATTATTGATCGGCAATAAACAAAGGACGATTTCATAATAAAAAAAACCTGAGTAAAAATACTCAGGTTTTCTATAAATATCAAGTGAAATCTAGTAATTCCACATATCATTTTCCATGTCAAGAATCTGTGACTTGATTCTATCACTTTCTTCAAGCTGTTCATCAGCGTTTTTAGGAATATAGTCCTTAATAGTACCATCTCCTAAGCCGCTTGAAGACTTGTAGATAATAGAAGAGAATCTTCTTGCATTGATAACATCATCAAAAGATAAGTCAGCAGAAGAATTTTTTCTATTGAAAACATAATTGTTTGCTAAAATATCACGAGCACTTGGATAATAGATCCAGAATAGGTCGATCAATTCATCAGCACCAGCTAAAGGCTGACCGTCAGGACCAATTCTTCCAACAGATGTAGGATCTGGTCCCATAGCTGCGATACCTAGAGGTCTGTATTTCATTTGACCATCTCTCTTATCGATAAACCACATACCCATCACCTTAAGAACTTTTACTTTATCAGTTGTAGTTCTGATGATATCTGTTAATCTTTTTTTCTCGTCCTCTGTAAGTGTTCTTCCAGAGTTAAGAATATCAATAGCTTCTTCGTCAAGTCTTATACTTTCCAATCTTTTCTGAATTGCTTCAGGTGAAAGTCTTGTCACAAAGTTTTCGTCATCATAAACTTCCTTAATGTCACCTTTAAGAGCTCCATCAAGTAATAATTGATACAAAGATCTTGTAGAGCTTGAAAGAAGACCATCCGGATTGTCATAATAGAATGGCTGGTTGATCTTATCATTCATATCAATGATTTCCCAAACAAACATACTTTTGTAAATATCTTTGTCATCAACGAAACCATATTCAAGAGGCTTTACTTTATTGCTGATAACAGTATCCCCTGCTTTTCTCATTGACTCAGATCTCATTTGTCTGAATTCTTCGGGAGAAGCAGCATTCAGAATAGTTTGGGAAAACGCGAATCCCGAAACTAAAACTAAAAGGGTGCTAATATATTTTTTCATAATATGATTTTACAAATTAACCTTATTGTACATTAATAATTACAGGTGAAATTTCCTTAAGTCTTTGGTTACCCAATCCTGTAGCCGTAGCCTGAATATCATAAATCTGAACTACATCACCAGGTCTAAGGTTTCTAAGCATACCTTCTGCTCCTGATAGTGAACTACCTTGAATCAGAGTACCTGCTTTTCCTGGAAGCTTGATAATGAAGCTATTTACAGTAAACGAAACAGGGAAGTCAAAGTCAGGTAAAGTAGCTGCTACAATCTGGTTAGGTATAGAACCTGCCGGCATAAAGTTTACAGCCTTACCTCTGATCTGACCCTGAGGTCTAGGAATATTCTTAATTCTGTATTCAAATACCTGAGAAACTGTTTTACCGTATGGATCTGTTCCTGATAATGTTAACTTCACTACATTTCCTGTAGTAGGAGTTACATCCCATTTACCTGGTCCTTTACCTTTTACAGTAGCTCCTGCAGCAGATAATGAAAGTTTAGAATTGTCAGCACCTAAGATTGATCCTGAAACAGGGTTCTCAAGTCCTCTATACATTACATTCATTTTATCAGCAGAAAGCAATAATCCTTTTTCAAGTTTTACTTCTCTAGGTCCTGCTATTACATTATAAGTATGTGTCCAAGGGAAACTTTGTGGTTTACCTGTAGCATCTGTCAATGTAATTGTACCTCCTAATTTATGTTCACCAATTCCAGAACCTGAAATTTGCGTAATCCCTTTACCATTTTCAACTCTGCTTACACCAGAGATGCTGATTTTATTACTGTTAGAATAAGTTCCTAACATTACTTTTACTTCAGCCTGTTTTCCTGCCTGGATATCAACCGGACCAGAAACAATAGGTTCATAGCTTGAGAATTTAATATTCGCATCTACTTTTTCCTGAAGTAATAGTGCCAATGCATCAGACTGAACGTTTCTGGCATCATTTTGGATAATCTCCAAGTTAGATATTGCAGCAATTAGCGGCTGATGATAAAATTTATTTTGGAACCAAGTCTTTTCATTTGGAGATGTTCCTTTAGGATACTCCGCAATAAGAGACTTGTTAGCTCTTGCCACTAAATCCTGTAACTGGCCATTGCTTCCAAAAGTAGTATTGATGTAGTTTCTTACATCATCAATTTTAGCTTTCAGATCTAATGCATTCTTTGATGGAGTATTTTCATCTCCTTCTTTGAAGAAATATTCAGTAGTTGCTTCGTTGTTGTTAAGTGCAGCAAAGTTTTCACTTACGTCAATATCTTTTCCGTCTTTATCTTTATCATGAAACTCAGATTGTTTTTTCAACAGATCTTTGATATCCTGAGAAGATTTCACCAACGCATCAATTTTGGTTTTCAATACTTTGTACTGAGCCCAAGGCTGTGCGTAAGTATCCGGAACTTGCTGAGCCTTAGCCTCTAGTGTTCTTTCAAATATCTTCTCATTCTTTTTTTCTGTTAAAGTTCTGGTTTCATTCAATGCTCTGGTAGAGTCATAGTATGATCTGATGATTTCTGCATCAATATTTAGGGCCATCATCGCGATGAACACCAAATACATCAGGTTGATCATCTTCTGACGAGGGGTCTGTTTTCCTTGTGCCATTCTCTTTTCTTTGTTTTTTTAATTAAGTAGTTAAATTTAGAAATGGTTAGGAATTAAGACTTCATAGCGGTTAACATACCACCATAAACTCTATTTAAATTATTAAGATTAGAAGTTAAACCTTGTAGCTCCTGATTGAATTTTTCAGATTGTTCTGCAGATTTCTGCATATCTGCTACATATTTGTTAGCAAATTCTGATTGTTTTTTACCGCTTTCCAATTGCATTGCATAAAGAGCATTCATGCTTTCCATATGCTGAGCAGCTTTATTTAATTGGTCATTATATTTATGAGTAGAAGCAGATACGTCAACCGTTTGATTGATCTGATCAACAGAGTTTGAAAATTTATCAATTCCTGTTCTTAATCTTTCAAATAATTGAACATCTAATCTAGCGTCCTCAAGCATTTTGTCCAATTTGGTAGAAAGAGAGTTTTCTAATTCAGCAAATTGAGCTGCAGCATTGTTATTTCTAGAAGATACATTTGAATGTAATGGATTTGGGTTAGCATGCTTATCTAATAATTCAGGATAAACATTTTCCCAAGCATAAGACTCTTCAGATTTTGGAGGGTCAAATGCAAAAATAATAAAGATAATTGCCTCAGTAATAAGTCCCACCGTAAGAGCGATGTTACCGTTAATTGGCCCCAAGGTAATGTGAGTAATTTTAAGCCAAGCTCCAAGAATTACAATTGCAGCACCGAATGAATAAAAGAAATTCATCCAAGCATCTTTAGTCTTAAACATATTGAGTTAGTTTTTTTAATGTTAAATAAAATTGTTATTGAAAAATTGTCTGATTAATTTCTGTTAATTTTTCTTGGCTTAACAGCTGCTTCAGGAATATCCTGTACAGTTCTGAATCCGATATAGCTTCTTGCGGAATCTTTTCTTTCCCAATCTCTAGCACCTGTCATTAGTGCATATCCTATATCTTTCCAAGATCCACCTCTTACAGATTTCTTCGTATCCTTTTTATCTTTAGTAGAAGGATTTAATGTAGAAGTGAATCCAGCTGAAGAGTTGTTAAACGAAGATAATGTCCATTCAGAAACGTTTCCAGCCATATCAAATAACCCAAACCCATTTTTCTTAAATTTCTTAACTGGAGCTGTATATGTATAAGTACCTTTTTTCTCATCTTCCATGTAGTTACCTCTCTTCGGTTTGAAGTTAGCAAGGTAACAACCTCTGTCATCCATTAAATATGGCCCCCCCCAAGGATAAGTAGCATTCTGCATTCCTCCTCTGGCAGCATATTCCCATTCTGTCTCTGTTGGAAGACGGAACTCTAATGGTCTTTGTTTTTTTCTTTTTAAACTTTCGTTGTAATCAGATTTCAATTTAGATCTGAAGTTACAATAAGCCCTTGCCTGATCCCAGGTTACCCCTACTACAGGATAGTCTTTGTAAGCCTTGTGCCAGAAATACTGTTCAAACAATGGCTCATTGTAAGCAAAGTGGAAATCTTTTACCCAAACTGTAGTATCAGGATAGATCGCGATACTTTCACTTTTCAGGTAATTAGCTCCTCTTTCGTTATCTGCAACAGCAGCGTCCATATCTCCCCAACGGTAAGTATACTTAAGCTTGCTTACATCTAATATTCTTTCGTTTCCTATTCTTGAAGAAGAAGGTAGATACAGAGATTCTAGAACTTCTGCGTATTCTACATCCGGATATTTTGTTGTGCTCCAGTGTAAAGGAATTTTCCAATCTAACCTTTTGCTGGCATCATAACTTCCGTCTTCTCGGCCACCCTGGCCTTCCATATATTCTTGATAAGGTGTTAAATTTTCTTCTTTTTTAGCAAGATATGCGTAATCTCCTATTGCTGCTCCTTTACGTCCGCCTTCATCACCACCTTCTCCGGCAGCTTCAGCAAGTAAAGTTCTCGCAATAGAGTCTCTTACATAGTTGATAAATACTCTGTACTCCGAGTTGGTAGTTTCTGCTTCATCCATGAAGAAAGAAGAAACAGTAACGGTCTTCAATGCTGCTTTTTCAGGTGTATTTGTTGGATCCTGGTCTGCTAAACCAGCAACAAATGAACCTGCAGGAATTGCGACCATTCCGTATGGTCTTTCCGCAACAAATGATTTAGTTTTTTCTCTTGGTATCAATTCTCCTTTTGTTCCTGGCTTCCCTACAGAAGAGCTGCCACCACCTGAACAAGATACCGATGCTACCGACGCAGACAATAATAAAAGAAATATCCTTTTCATGTTAATTTTTATAATTAAGCCGTAAATATATAATTTTTTTAAGAAACTTTTAAGATTTTTTTTGAAATAACGGAAGAAATCTAAATTTATTTTATTTACAACAACTTTTTATTCCACGGTAACAGATTTTGCAAGGTTTCTCGGTTGATCTACGTTTGCCCCTCTATATACTGCAATATAATAAGCAAGCAGTTGCAGAGGTACGGAAGCAACAATAGGTGAGAAACATTCTGAAGTTTCAGGGATTTCAATAACATAATCTGCCATTTCACTCACCTGACGGTCTCCTTTATTAACTACAGCGATAACTTTTCCTTTTCTCGCTTTAATTTCCTGAACATTACTTACAATTTTATCATAGTGCCCTTTTTTAGGTGCTATAATTACAATTGGCATATTTTCATCGATCAGGGCAATTGGACCGTGCTTCATTTCTGCAGCCGGGTATCCTTCTGCATGGATGTAAGAAATTTCTTTTAATTTTAATGCTCCCTCAAGGGCAGCCGGATAATTGTATCCCCTACCTAAATAAAGGAAGTTTGTAGCTTTCACAAAATCTTTTGCAATATCTTGAGTCAGCTCATGGGTCGTATTCAACACTTCTTCAATTTTCTTAGGCAGAGCATCAAGTTCAGCAATTAAGCTCATAAATTCAGCGTTTCCTAAGTTTCCGTTGTGTTTTCCTAATTTAAATGCAATTAAAGTAAGAATAGTAAGCTGCGCTGTAAATGCTTTTGTAGAAGCAACCCCAATTTCAGGACCCGCATGTGTATATGAACCTGCATCTGTAATTCTTGCAATTGAAGAATCTACTACATTACATATACCATATATAAATGCACCTTTTTCTTTGGCTAATTTTAAAGCAGCCATCGTATCAGCTGTTTCTCCAGACTGAGAAATTGCAATCACTACATCTTTATCAGTAATAATTGGGTTTCTGTATCTGAATTCTGATGCATATTCTACTTCAACAGGAATTCTTGCATATTCTTCTATAAGATATTCTCCAATAAGACCTGCATGCCATGAAGTACCACAAGCAATGATGATAATTCTGTTGGCATTTTTGAATTTTTCTACATGATCCCATATCCCAGCCATTTTGATCACTCCTTCATCTAAAAGAAGTCTACCTCTCATGGTATCGTGTACAGATTTAGGCTGTTCAAAGATTTCTTTAAGCATGAAATGCTCATATCCACCTTTCTCGATCTGCTCCAGACTCATTTTAAGCTCCTGAATTTCTGGCTCAATTTTAGAATTTTCATTGATGGTTCTGATATCCACTCCATTTTCAAGAGAGATTGTTGCCATATGTCCTTCTTCAAGGTAAATAGCTTCTTTCGTGAATTCTACAAAAGGAGAAGCGTCAGATGCAATAAAATATTCTTTATCTCCGATTCCTATTGCCAGAGGAGAACCTAATCTTCCCACTACCAATACGCCTGGATAATCTTCATGAAGTACAGTGATTGCATAAGCGCCATATACTTCATTTAATGCATATCTTACTGCTGTTGGAAAATCTGTTTCAGGATTAATATCCATAAAATACTGGAAAAGGTTTACCAATACTTCCGTATCAGTTTCTGATTTGAAAGTAAATCCTTTTTCAGTAAGCATTGTTTTAATGGTATCATAATTTTCTATAATACCATTATGTACAACTGCTATTTTTCCGTTGTTTGACAGATGCGGATGGGAGTTTCTGTCGCTTGGAACTCCGTGGGTTGCCCAACGGGTGTGTCCCATTCCAATCTTATATTTCCCTTTTAATTCTTTCGAAATATTCACCAAATCCTCAACCTTACCTTTTGTTTTTTCTACTTCAAGCTTATTGTTCGAACCTTCTAAAACAATTCCGGCACTGTCATACCCCCTATATTCTAATCTTCTAAGACCATTGATTACAATTTCGTAAGCGTCTTGAAAACCTGTATATCCTACTATTCCGCACATATTATATTTTGTCTAGTGTATTTTGTATTTATTGTATTCTATTTTTTCGTACCATAAGTCACCATCAGCTGGATTCTTTTTGGATTGGTATTCATTTTATCTATACCTGTAAGAATAATTCTGTTCATATCAAATGCTCTTGTTGTATTACGAACTCCTAAAAGGGTTCCTGTAGCATTCGCAGCAAATGTTCCAGCAGTAACCAATAACGGTTTATTAACTATCGGCTGATCTACACCACCAACTGTTTCCTTTTTATCTTCTACCAGATCTTTAACTGTTTTTGTTACTACAATATCATAGTAATCTTTATCCTTATTATAATTATATAAACCAAGTCCTGTTGACAAGTCTGAGGTATAAGCTAATTTTGAGAAATCAATAGTACCATTACTATTTAATGTATTGGTTAGAATTGAAAATTTACGATCTTCTGTTGAGTTGGTATTCTTCCAGCTTAAAGGATCTACATATACTCTTATCTTAGCACTTAAAATACCTGCTTTCTTCTCAGTATAGATCTGCTTAAGTTTCGCAATTGTCTCATCCTGAATTTTCATTACTACAGAAGGACCACCCATTCCTTGAATATAAAGTTTTTCATCCCCTATAGTAGAATTGCTTGCTGCTACTGCATTGGCAGCAGGAGTTCCGGCTGTGTTATATTCATACAATCCGATATGAGCACTAGCACCTCCTAAGTTGAAAAGAAGATTTGTTTGTGGTCTTGTAGTTGTCCCATTCTCAGTTTTATCATATTTATAATACATGATAAGCTGCAGGTCATTAGGTGAGAACTGATAAAGATACTTATCCGTTTCATCCACAGAAATTTTTATTCCTTTGAAATATCTGATAAAGTTAGAAGCATCCTGAAGTTCAGGTTTTCCTTTTTTATCAAGGATATGAGTTTGGAAAAAGTCTGTATTGCTTAGTTTTAATCTGAATCCAAGATTACCTGTAAATACAACTGAATTATCAGATTTTTTGGTAATAGATAAAGAACTTATGTTACCGTTAAATACTCCTGATCCTAACAATTCGCCAGTGCTTACATTCTTATTGGAACGTTTGAAAGTATCATCATTTGAATCTAAGAACGTAGTAACTTCATGTACATTGATTTTCATTGATTTTGAAACTCCTCCACCTATTTTACCGTATTTACGAACAGGGTAAGTTTTCTTCTCAATTGAAACAGCGGTTGCCACTCCATCTACTAGGAAATCACTTTTCTCAGATGTATTTACCTTTAATGAATCTCCTTCAAAGAAATAGGTATTTGAAACGGTATTCGCTGGTGGTCTCACCACAAGAACAACGGAGTCTACTTTTGGATTAGCACCATTAAAGTCATAATTATCTACCGGCATTCTTAGCTGAGTAACGTAAGATGCTCTCTGCATACCAAACTGGTTTTCGGTAAAAGCACCAAGAACACCAACAGTGGAAACTGCCCCATTTTCACTCAATCCGCTGATCAATCTGGCAGCATCACTTCTGATTGAATCGTGGTTGTCGTAATTATATGCGATAACGGGATATGAAATTTCATTACCTTGTGCTGCATCATCATTGAACAACTGTTCACCAAGAGAATCTGGATCCGGTTCACAGTTATAAAGGATTGTACTTCCGAAAATCGCCAATAAAAGTATGGCGAAGGTCCTTTTAAGATTATGAGTCATTAAAAATGTGTTTTTAATAAAGTTGATTTATAGAATCTATGTCAAGATATTCCGACTTCGCGGCTGCTGTTTCGTTGAAAGCCTTATCAAGGTCTTCATCCAGAAACTCGTCACCTTTCACAACAGCATCTACATAGTTCATACTTTCGATAACAAAACTTTTAATTGTTGGGTTATCTAACGCTTTTAATCCTGAAATATTATCAAACTGTAGTTTTTCGTTGATCTTTTTATCCAGGTCAGCATCTTTCTCATTGTACAGAGAAAGTACGATTTTTGCGTCTTTGAAATAAGTATCTGATTCGTAGTAAGTTTTAAGATAAATTGGAACAAAAGAAGCCATCCATCCATTCAAATGAATAACATCTGGCACCCAGTTTAGCTTCTTAATGGTTTCAATAACTCCTCTGGCAAAGAAAATAGCTCTTTCATCATTGTCTTCGAAAGGGTTTCCTTCATCGTCGAAATAATATTGTTTTCTTTTGAAGTATTCTTCGTTGTCAATAAAGTAAACCTGAAGTCTTTCCCCCGGAAGAGACGCTACTTTAATGATCAGAGGCTGGTCCAGGTCATTGATAATAATATTCATCCCTGAAAGACGGATCACCTCATGAAGCTGGAATTTCCTCTCACTTATTTGTCCAAATCTTGGCATAAAAACTCTTACATCATTGCCTTCTTGGTGCATCTTAAGTGCCATTTTGTTTACCACTGCAGCCATATTTGTATCTTCCTGATATGGATACATCTCTGTAGTAATGTACAGTATTTTTTGATTCGGCATAAACTTTCTATCTAATTTTTGTAAAAATGCTTTAATGTGCAAAATTACAAAAAAACATCCAACATTATTTTAATTAACATTTTTTTACGAAAATTCCCTTTTCCAAATTATTAAAAGTGCATATTATTGTGCGATATTTTTAGTATTTTTGAAATAGCATTAAAATAAACTATGGAAGTTATAAAAAATAGGAAAGTCCTTCAGGATTTCATTGAAAGACAGAAAGAAATGGGGAAAAGAATTGGCTTTGCACCTACGATGGGCGCATTGCACAAGGGACATCTTTCTCTGTATGAAGAGGCAAGAAAAGAAAATGACCTTGTTATTTCTTCAATTTTTGTAAATCCAACCCAGTTCAACAATCCTGAAGATCTTGAAAAATACCCAAGAGATATTAACAGAGATGTTCTTATTCTTCAAACATCAGGTCTTATAGATGCTGTTTATATCCCTGAGGTAGCAGATATCTACCCTGAGAAAACTGAAAGCCAGCGTTATGATTTTGATGGATTGGAAAATGAAATGGAAGGAAAATCAAGACCGGGACATTTTGACGGCATAGGAACTGTTGTAGAAGAGCTTTTCAGACAGATACAACCTGACAATGCTTATTTTGGCGAAAAGGACTTCCAGCAGCTTGCTATTATTAAAAAGATGGTGGATAAAAAACACCTTCCCGTTAAGATATCTGGAGTTCCTATCTACAGAGCAGAAAACGGATTAGCGTTGAGTTCAAGAAACCAGAGACTGCATGAAGACCGAAAAGAAGCTTCTAAAATCATTTATGAAACTTTAAAAAAAGTAAACGACTGGTTCAGAACAGTTACAATACCTGAAATAAAAGAAAGGGTAACAGATATTTTTGACAATCAGCAGGGAATGAAGCTTGAATATTTCCTGATTGCCGACGAAAACACATTACAGGAAACCGATTTTTTCTATAAAGACAGAAATTTCAGAGCCTTTATCGTTGTAGTGGTAGACGGAGTAAGATTAATTGACAATATGCATTTAGATTAATACTATAAGAACGCATATATTTTTATAAGATATAAACTCTGATGGTAACGTCAGAGTTTTTTTGATCTATTATAATAACACCCAATCAGCCCAGGAGAGAAGAAAATAACAAACCCATCTCAAATACTGGAGGAATAATTCAATATAGATGTTTTTTGACATTTAGCTCTGAAAAATAGCACAGCTATTAAACATATGCTTGATCAGAATCGATTGAATACAAAAAATCAAAGGCCTCCTGAAGGAAGCCTTTGAAACACCAAATCACAAAATATTAATATGAAAAAAATTTACTTTTCAGTAAACTTGTGACCCGGCTGGGATTCGAACCCAGGACCCATACATTAAAAGTGTATTGCTCTACCAGCTGAGCTACCGAGTCGGCCACAATTAAAATGAAATAAATTTCAATATTAATTATAAATTTTTCTTTGCAGTGCCTGCGACTGGACTCGAACCAGCACATCCTTAGGAAACCACCCCCTCAAGATGGCGTGTCTACCAATTTCACCACGCAGGCAATAAAATTACAAATTCAGTAATTTTTATTGCTTGTGACCCGGCTGGGATTCGAACCCAGGACCCATACATTAAAAGTGTATTGCTCTACCAGCTGAGCTACCGAGTCGGTCACTTACTCATCAAGTTTTCATTTAAGTAATGTCCCTTGTTTTAAGTGGTGCAAAGATATGACTTTTTTCTTTATCTCAAAACTTTTTCGCAAATTTGTTTAAAAAAAATTCATGGTAATTTCATTGATCGGATACATGGGAAGTGGCAAATCTCACATTTCCAAAATATTAAGCGAAAAAATCGATTTTAAATTGATTGATCTCGATAAAGAGATTTCCAGAAGAAATAAATTAACCATCCCGGAAATTTTTGAAAAGAAGGGTGAAATTTACTTTAGAAAGCTGGAAAGAGAGGCCCTGGAAGAGATATTGGCCTCAGAAGAAAACTTAGTTTTAAGCCTTGGTGGAGGAACTCCTGTTTATTACAATAATATGGAAATCATCAATCATAGTTCTAAAAGCGTTTTTTTAAGAAGTTCTGTGGGAACATTGGTTGAAAGACTGTCAAAACAGAAAGAAAAAAGGCCGTTGATTGCCAATATATCTGATGAAGACCTCCCGGAATTCATCGCTAAACATTTATTTGAAAGAAATCAGTTTTACAGTAAAGCACAATTTACTGTAGGTACAGATTCCAGAGAACCGGAAGACATTGTCAACGAAATAATAGAAAAGCTCTATCTCTAGAGCTTTTTTATTTTAATCTTCATCTTCTGTTTCACCACCTGTTTCCCCAAAGAAATCATCCCAGTCTGTAAAGTCTGAAGCGATATCATTTCCTACATAGTCATCCATATCTCTTCTGTCTTTTTTGGTAGGCCTTCCCTCTCCTTTGTTTCTGTAATAATCCTGTGATGCTTTACGAAGTATCAGTAATTCGTATTGCTCTTTATCAGTAACATCCTGGATATGGAGTGAGACCAGTTTGGCTCCTATTCTACTTTTAGGAATCTGAATCACTTTTATTTTATAATCAATCTGATTCTTACGGATTTTAATAACATCTCCTTCTTTTACCTCTTTAGATGACTTTACGGCAGACGTTCCTATAGAAACTCTATTCTTTTTAATCTCCTCTGCTGCAACACTTCTCGTCTTATAAAAACGAATGCTCCATAAAAATTTATCTATTCTCATAATTTTTTATACTTTTGCCGTTATATTATTTGTAAAGTAATTAAAGTTTTTTGAAATGAAAAAAATATTTTTATATATCCTTGCGGGATCTTTGTGCTTTTCTGCTTGTAAAAAAGATGACACAATAGATAGTTATGT
Organism: Chryseobacterium sp. JV558; assembly: GCF_033712365.1. Classification (NCBI taxonomy): domain Bacteria; kingdom Pseudomonadati; phylum Bacteroidota; class Flavobacteriia; order Flavobacteriales; family Weeksellaceae; genus Chryseobacterium; species Chryseobacterium sp. JV558. The sequence goes on along the minus strand of NZ_WJHU01000006.1, from coordinate 197,829 downwards.
AGAGCCAGAAGATGTAACAACACAAAACACCTATGACGATCAAGCCATTAAGAAGTTCATGGATGAGAACTATCTCGATGCACAGGGAAATATAAAGGCATTCAGTTCTACGGATACTGCGGATGATAACGAAAAAAAATTATCTGAGTTGAGTCCTGTAACACTTCCTTCGGGAACTATCTATATCATAAGAAACGGAGCTCAGCCTTCGCCAACTGATGCAAAAGATATTGGCAGCACTGATATTCTTAAAGTAATGATGAAAGCGACTACTTATCTGGCAATCAATACGGATGGAAAATCTTTATTTACTGCTGCTACAGACTTTATGAATACAATCAACGGAACTGGAATTCCTGCAGTTGATCCTAAATTCTATTATATTTCTGATGTAAAAGACAAGGAGGATCCATTGATCAAAAATGCGACCACTGATGCAGCAAAAAAGCCAAGCTATTATATGATTGAAGGTTTCAGTGAAGCTTTGCAAAAATTTAAAGCATTTAACGACTTCCCAAGTGAAACACCATATAACCTACAGGGAGTAATTATTGTTCCTTCAAGAGCTGCTTTTGCAAGAGATCCTTATTTCCCATACAATTACCCAGGTTATGGCCAGGTGATTTCGTTGAGAAACAAAACTTTCGTTTTCAACTTCCAGGTGTATAGCAGAGCTACAAGACCATAAGTCATAGCGTAAAGTTTAAATAAAATAATAAATAAACCCCACAATGCTCATTGTGGGGTTTATTTATATCATACGGTTATCAAAATTAATATTTTGCCTTCTGCTTCACATTCCCTAAGATATCCGGGAAATAAAGGTCTGCAAGGTGGTCAAATTCATCTCCTCTCATAAACATGGTAGCATCTACTTCTTCATAAGAACTTCTTCCTGCTGCTGCAATCAATTCATTGCAGGTATGAAGTGTATTTTTATGGAAATGGTATACTCTTTCTGCCTTATCAGTCACTTCAAGTCCTTTGATAAGCATTTTATCCTGTGTAGCGACTCCTGTAGGACAGTTGTTTGTATTACATCTCAACGCCTGGATACACCCTAAAGAGAACATAAATCCTCTGGCATTATTACACATATCAGCTCCCATTGCAACAGCTCTCAGGATATCAAGACTGGTAAGAACTTTACCACTGGCAATTACTCTTAGTTTATTTCTTAAATTATAATTATTAAGCGTTCTGTTTACGAATATCAAAGCCGGTTCTAATGGCATCCCTACTCCATCTGAGAATTCAGGTGGTGCCGCTCCTGTTCCTCCTTCAGCTCCGTCTATAGTAATAAAGTCTGGATAAATCTTCAGTACATTCATTTGCACACAAACATCCTCGAATTCTTTGGTATCACCTATACAAAGTTTAAACCCAACAGGCTTTCCTCCTGAAAGTTCTCTCAGCTGCTGTACAAACCTCAGCAATCCGGCAGCATCTGAAAATGATGTGTGTGATGGTGGTGAAATAACGGTCATCCCTGGTGTTACGTGACGAATCGCTGCAATTTCCGGAGTGTTTTTCACACCTGGAAGTACGCCTCCATGTCCCGGTTTTGCTCCCTGCGATAGTTTAATCTCAACCATTTTCACATTAGGAAGTGTAGCATATTTTTCAAAAAGCTCTGGATTGAATTTTCCCTCTTCGTCACGGCATCCGAAGTATCCTGTTCCGATCTGCCAGCATAAATCACCTCCTTCCATATGATGGGGTGAAATTCCTCCTTCTCCTGTATTATGGTAAAAATTTCCTTTTTTAGCCCCTCTGTTCAGGGAAATCTGAGCTCTGTCGCTCAATGCCCCGAAACTCATGGCAGAGATATTAAATAAAGAAGCATGGTAAGGCTGGGTGCATTGTTCTCCTCCTACCCATACTCTCGGAAGTTCTTCTGATGGTGATTTTGCATAAATAGAATGCTTGATCCCTTCATATTTTCTGTGATTTACTTCCAGCTGTGTACCAAAAGCTACGGTATCACTTAAATTTTTTGCACGTCTGTATACTGCAGAACGCTGATTTCTTGGAAACGGTTTCCCGTCTGTCTCCCTCTCAATAAAGTATTGCTGCATTTCGGGTGAGATACTCTCGAAAAAATACCTGAAGTATCCCAATACAGGAAAGTTCCTCAAAATAGCATGTTTCGATTGATAAGCATTGTACACACCTAATGCATAGATTGCGGATAACAGTGTTGGTATCCAGTAATGCGTTCTGATCAGCAGTGCTATAATCCATGTAGCAACTACTAATACAATTCCCCAAGATAAAAACTTATCTCTCATGAATGTAGTATTTAAAGTTTAAAAATAAATTTAGTGGAAATTTTGCAAAGAGCCTATGCTTTTGCTAAAAAATTTTGGTAGGAAGATTGCACTGAAACCGTGCCATCTGACAGGATTTTTTCTAAATTTAGAAATTCGATTTTGTTTACTGATGCAGGATCAAAGTCTTTTTGAACTCTCACATAATTTTCTGTGAAGCCAAACATTTTCCCGTCTTTATTTTCGTGCTCCCAAAGAACAGGAAGCGATTTACCTAGTTGGGTCTGATAGAATGCCATTTTCTTCTTTTCAGAAAGAATTCTAAGCATTTTATTACGTTTTTTTCTTTCAGCTACTGGAACAACGCCTTCCATTGCAGCGGCCTCCGTATTTTCTCTTTCAGAATAAGTAAATACGTGAAGGTAAGTAATAGGAAGTTCATTAAGGAAATTATAAGTCTCCATGAATATTTCCTCGGTTTCTCCCGGGAATCCTACAATAACATCTACACCAATAGCCGCATCAGGCATTACCTCGCGGATCTTATTTACTCTGTCATTATACAGTTTTGTAAGATAACGACGTTTCATCTTTTTCAAGAGTTCATCGCTTCCGGACTGTAACGGGATATGAAAATGCGGAACAAAGCTTTTACTTTTAGAAACCAGCTCAATACTTTCATCTTTCAACAGATTGGGTTCAATAGAAGATATACGGATTCTTTCAATCCCTTCTACTTTATCCAGTTCTGAAATAAGGTCAAGGAAAGTATGTTCGTGTCTTTTATTTCCGAATTCTCCTTTACCATAATCACCGATATTCACCCCTGTAAGAACAATTTCTTTGATATCTTTTGCAGCAATTTCTGTAGCATTTCTGAGAACATTCTCAATAGTATCGGAACGTGAAATTCCTCTTGCTAACGGAATCGTACAGTATGTGCATTTATAATCACAACCATCCTGTACTTTCAGGAAAGCTCTGGTTCTGTCACCAATAGAGTAACTTCCAATAAAGAAGTCTGTTTCTTCAATTTCACATGAGTGAACTACTCCTTCACTTTCAGACTTCTCTAAATCGTCAAGGTAGCTCAGAATATTGAATTTTTCTTTTGCTCCTAAAACAAGATCAACTCCTTCAATTTGTGAAATTTCTTCAGGTTTCAATTGTGCATAGCATCCAACAATAACTACCAGTCCTTCCGGATTGGCTTTCATTGCTCTTTTTACGTGCAGTTTACACTCACGGTCAGCATTTTCTGTCACAGAACACGTATTGATAACATACACATTCGCTTTATCATCAAAACTTACCTTATCATAACCTGCATCTGTTAATTGACGGGCAATAGTAGATGTTTCTGCAAAATTTAATTTGCAGCCAAGTGTATGAAACGCGGCAGTTCTATGAAAAGTAGACATTTGTTACTCCTGAATTTTATGGGTGCAAAGATAGTAATTTTAATAAGAATCCAAGATTGATTCAATCTATTGTTTATATTCATCCCTTACTTCAGGACTGTTTTGAAAGCAGACGGGTGATGAATTGGTATCTGGCTCATTGTTTAAAAACTTGTTTTTCATTTCTGTATTAAACTCTTGAGAATGGTTTCTGGGAATAGACAGCGTATTCCAGTTTTCATTTTTTATCATTTTCGCGATATAAACAATCTGACCGATATGATAAGGATAGTGAGCCAACTGGCGGAGAACGGCATCAATAATGGAATGCGCTTCCCCTCTGATATAAGTTGTTGAATACAAATTATCGTCATTTATCTTTTCAAGAGCATCAAAAAAACATTCCCAGCCTTTTTCCCAAAAATCAAGCACCTCTTCTTTAGTTGTAAATGTATTGACAAACTCTCCGTCACGGTTACGCCATGATTTCTCTCCATCTTCAGTAAGAAAATTAGTCCATCTTGAAAGCATATTTCCTGCTAGATGCTTCACAATGACAGCAATAGAATTACTTTCATCATTATACTGCCAGAACATCTGCTCATCGGTAAGCTGCCCAAATGTTTTATCTCCCAGGGATTTATAATATTCAAAACGTTTTACGAGCAAGTCTTTCATTTTTTTCTATTTTGATAACCAATTTAAAACCTTTCAAAAATAAAAATCACTTCAAACGAAGTGATTTTATCTATGTATTATATTTATTCTTATTCCCTGTTTTTCACCAATACCCAGCCTGTAAATTTGATTGCTGTACTATTTTTATCATTTTCATTCCATGTGATAGAATACCAGTAAGTTCCGGTAGGCACTCTTCTTCCACCCTGTGTACCATCCCATTTATAACCATTTGATTTGTCAGCCTGGAAAATTTTGTTTCCGTAACGGTCAAAAATATTCATGATCAGGTTTTGTTTGCTGCCTAATGCTGAATAATCAATTACATCATTCACTCCATCTGCATTCGGGGTAATAACGTTAACCAAATTAGGTACAACCACTCCTATTTCTATCGGATCACAATCGTAAGCATCTTTCACGTATACTTTATGATCTCCTCTCGAAAGATTATTAAAAACATTGGAGTCCTGCCAAATGATATTGTCTATTGAATATTTATATGCCGGATTTCCTCCTGTTACAGATATTGTAATTGTATTATTCGAAATATCAATTCTGGAAACAACCGGCTGTTCGGAAGGGAGTACTTTTACCGTTTGTAAAGCAATACATTCTCCTGTTTTAAGCTTTACCCAATACACTCCAATTCCTGCTTTGATTGTTTGGGTAGTGGCATCTGTACTCCATTCGTAGCTTTTGAATCCTGGCCCCGCATCCAGCGTGGTCTGATCTTCTGCACAAATGGTCACATCTTTAAGGGTAGCAGAATATACCGGCGTAATAACGACTAAAGTAATTCTGGCTACGGTATAACATCCCTGAGCATTGGAAACTCTTACATATACAAATCCGTTAGGAGCAATATAATTATTAGCATTCAGAATTTCGTTAGTCTGATTAATGGCATCCGTCATTGAAGGATAATATTTTTTTGTAGGATTTGTCTGACCTGTTACTGAAGCATTTACGAGATTAAAAGAAGCTGTGGATGGATTGCCCTCGATGAAGCATGATCTCAGTGTCACTTCATTCACAACGACTACCGGATAAAATTTCAAGGTGATCTGTGCAACCGCAGTACAGCCAAATTCTGAGATTACTTTTACATAAACCATCCCTTCCGCAGATACAAATGCCATAGGAGCCGTAATCTCATTGATACCAGTAGTAAGATCCGACATCGTATGATAGTATTTTTTAGTGACATTCGGGTTTCCAATAACATCTGCAGTAGTTAAATCAAATAAAGCTGTACCAGCATTATTATTGTTACACTCGGTTAATGTAACATTTTTAACGGTAATAGAACCGTCTTTGAATTTAAATACCCCCACCTGTTTACATTTATTAAGCGGATTGGTGGCATTGGTGGGATCGGTATAATTGATACTGTAATAGTAAACCGTAGTTGTATTTACTGTTTTTGGAGCTGTAATAGGATTATTCCCTGTTAAAGCATCATTCTGACTCAGATGATAACTTACATTGAAGTTTTGATTTCCGTTAAGAATTCCTGCAGACAATGTAGAGAAATCAAACAAAGCTGTACTTGAGCATATTACCACTTCTCTTGGATCAGCAGGATTAGCCGCCGGAATCCCGGGAGGAGTAAATGGCTGCGTCTGGATATTCGGGTCTGTAAACGGTGAAGCCAGTGTGGCAGTTCCACCCCATGTCAAAGAAAACGGAGCCGTTGTAGAACTGGTGCTGCTTACCCAGTTGTCAATAAACAAATAATACGTTTGTCCTGGTAAAACATCCATATATCTGCAATATGGTGTAAGAGAACCTCCTGCAGCACTCAGAAGAGTACTTGTCATATTTAATCCTGTAGCCGGACCAGGCCCAATAACGGTTGCAGCATTACAACGTATGGGTGATCCCAAGCTTCCACAGGTGACATTAGGACCAAAAATAGCCCAGTCATAATCGGCATCCGGATTATTCGGAACCAGATCAAAAGTAAGGGTACCTCCAGTAGCAATTGTAATTTTATACCAGATAGAATTGTGCTCACCGGTAAAATCTATGCAACTTCCTGAGTTTACCAATTCTTTTATATCACCATATCCGGTGGGACTATAAGTGATATTTGAGTTTCCGCAGACGGACAATGCTGTAGCACAATCTGCCTGAGAATAATAAGTATGAGAGATGCATAGAAGTATGAAAAGTAGAAGTTTTCTCATAGATTACATGTTTTTATGGTTCATTAGTTACACATCGTATTGATATTCAACGTACACCAAATATACCCATATTTTAATTACAAACAACAAAATCTAAATAATTTTAAACTATTTCAAATTAAAATACCAAATAATTTAAAATAGTTCATACAATTACAGATTAAAGCACGAAATAATTAAACACACCAATCAAAAGACAAAACTTTTATTTTATACTGGTAATATTCCCACACAGATTTTCAAGGTGAAATATTTTATGGAAAGGACTTTTCACTTCTGTCAAATGTTCTTTATCCTGGATAAAGGTATATCTTGAAGCAATAGAATTCATATCTGAGACAATCACGAGCCAGCATTCATCCACTGAAGTGTCGTAGTAAGGAAATTTTTCATTTTTCTTTTCAATGAGTTCCAGAATCTTTTCCGAGCAGAGTTCATCAAAAAGGTTCATACTGTATTCGTGGGTGATAAAAACATTTCTGCGGTGAAAAGATTTTCTTACACTTTTTACACACCCCACAGCTTTATTTTTTTTGATGCTTTTATAAATACTGATAATATTTTCCTGCTGTGCTTCCAGATGATCAAATTTAGTTTCTGGGTGGAATTCTAAAAAATAAACACCACGATATTTCGTAGTGTCTTCCTGTTCTAATAATATTTCTGCCTGACGGAACATTTTATTCAATGTACTTTCCACTTTCTTCATTTCCAGATGATTGATCACTTCAGTCAGTTCTATTCCAATTTTTTTGTCGTTTAACTTTGCGATAAAGTCTGGACTTTCGCAGGTAAGGTTTTCAAATTTCACTTCGGGGAAGTGATGCATAAAAGAATTGAGAAGCAGAATCTCGGATTTCTTTCTGTATTTTTCACGGTCATGAAGCGGAGATTCGTCTATGGTACGGTGATACTTCTCTATGGGCTTTTTTTTCAAATGCCTGTTCAAATAATATAAACTCAGATTCTTTATCAGATCTTCCTCAGAAAACGTCTTTTTCATGTGTGGTATTTTTATTTAATTAAGAACACATGCAGCCATGGGCTTTCATCGTTAAAAGTTTTTGATAATCAAAAATTTACACATTTAAAGGTAAGTAAAAAAACAATTCAACACTTAGTTTTCACATTAATTTATCTGTTAATTAATGTAAAGTTTATTTTCATAATTAATACCTTTGCCTTTTCTAACACAAACGCACATTTATGGATTTTAGGAATTTCAAAATACCCTACAATATCAATCCTCAATATTCCAAAAAAACCGCCTATTTCTCGATGGAATTTGCTCTTGAGCAGGTACTTAAAATATATTCGGGAGGACTTGGCTTTCTGGCAGGATCGCATATGAGAAGCGCCTACAATCTTAAGCAGGACCTTATAGGAATTGGTATTCTATGGAAGTTTGGTTATTATGACCAGGCAAGAAACCATGATCAGACTTTACAGCCTGTATGGACGAGAAAAATGTACAGTTTTCTGGAAGACACCGGAATAAAATTTCAAATCGAAATTCACAGTGCTCCGGTTTGGGTAAAAGTATGGTACCTTGATCCTGAAACGTTCAATACGGCACCCATGTTTTTCCTGTCCACAGATGTTCCGGAAAATGATCATGTTTCCAAAACAATCTGCCACAAATTATATGATGCCAATGAATCTACCAAGCTTGCTCAATATATTTTATTAGGCAAAGGAGGCGCAAAATTATTGGACGAACTGAATATTGAAAGAGATGTTTATCATCTTAACGAAGCTCACGGACTTCCTGCAGCTTTCTATTTATTGAAAAAATACAACGGAGACCTCAATAAAGTTAAGGAAAAACTGGTTTTCACAACGCATACCCCTGAAGAAGCTGGAAATGAAAAACATAGTTTCAGATTATGTTATGATATGTCCTATTTCTCTGGCTACAGCATGGAAGAAGTGAAAAAGATTGAAGGTTCTGATGATGACCGTTTTAACCATTCTCTTTGTGCATTAAAGATGGCCAGAATCGCCAACGGAGTTTCTCAGCTTCATGGTGTGGTTTCCAGAGCAATGTGGAATAAATATTCTGACATCTGTGAAATTACGTCTATCACCAACGCTCAGGAATTTAAATATTGGTCTGATAAACCTTTATACAATGCCAAAGATGAAAATGATGCAACCGTTTTTGACTACCGTAAAAAGTATTTGAAGAAAAAGCTTTTCAGTATTGTTGCAGATCAAACGGGAAATTTATTTAACCCTAACATTTTTACCATTGTATGGGCCAGAAGGTTTGCAGGCTACAAAAGAGCAGATCTTCTTTTACACGACAAAGAAAGATTCTACAGGCTTCTGAATAACCCTAAATATCCGGTACAGATCATTTGGGCAGGAAAACCTTATCCAATGGACTATTCAGCCATTTCCACATTCAATACTTTGGTTGAGGAAAGTAAAAATCATAAAAGTATGGCTGTTCTTACGGGATATGAACTTAGCTTAAGTAAATCTTTAAAACAAGGTTCAGATCTATGGCTTAACAACCCAAGAGTTCCAAGGGAAGCTTCAGGAACTTCCGGCATGACCGCTGCCATGAACGGTTCAGTGAATTTATCCACTGATGACGGATGGATCCCGGAATTTGCAAAACATAGAGAAAACTCTTTCGTTGTTCCAAAAGCAGATTATCTGAATATGAGCATCTATGAACAGGATAATTATGATTTGAATACATTATATGAAATCCTTGAAAACGAAATTCTTCCAACCTATTATGATCATCCTGACCAATGGAGAAAAATCCAGCACAATGCGATGAATGATGTGAAAGATCATTTCAATAGTGACAGGATGGCGGATGAATATTATAGAGTACTTTATAATGAAACAAAATAGAGAAAATGCAAATCTGCAATTTCACCTCTTATACATCAATGCCCGGAAAATTTCCGGGCATTGATGTATAGATTTATTTACTTTTTTTTCTTTGCAGGCACTTTCAGTCCTTTTTCTTTTGCTTCGGAAATACCGATGGCTACGGCTTGCTTTCTGCTTGTCACTTTCTTACCGGAAGAAGATTTCAATTTTCCTTCCTTAAATTCGTGCATCACTTTTCCTACTTTGTCCTGAGCTTTTTCTGAATATTTAGTCTTGCTCATGATTTGATTTTTTAAGATTTTGGCAGGGAAACCCCTATTTCATAAACGCAGGCATGCTTCAAATACTTTGAACGCTCTCTTGACGTTACCGATTCAAAATGATCATTTTTGAGCACAATAATCGGATCTTCCGCATTTTCAATTTCAAAGTTGGCGAAATATCTTTCATCGGGTGGAGATTGCTGTTGTCTCGCTTTAATTTTTTGCAATTCATCCGCATATTTTCTGAATCCAGGATCTGAGGAGTGAATAAATTTGTATTCATCGCCTGCATCCACATGGTAATGAAGTTTTTTCTCTATCAAACCTGCTTCATCAGTAATTTCGGGATTATCATTCCCATCTCTAAATACTACTTCTACCAATGTTCCTCCTTTTTTATGTGCGCATTCTTCTGCGTCGTTAAAACTGGAAAAACCTGTATAAACAATCTGGTCGTTTAATACATAACGGTTCAGTTTCTGGTTGTATGCATTCGTTTCCATAATTATCATTTGATTTGATTTATAGTTATTATATATTCAATTTTTTTGCCAAATTGTCTTTTTTCAAAAATTTCATTATTGAATATTATTATAATACAAAAAAGGATATCGAATCCTGATTTTGCATTTTATATGGTTATATAAGTAAGAATTATTAAATTTGGAATCATTAAAATTGAAAATGAAAAAACTCCTATTAACTCTTACCGTTGCTGCTGTATTCCAAAATGTATCGGCACAGGAAATTACTTTAGATAAAATATATTCAGGATATTACCGTGGAAAAGGGATCGCAGGAATCACTTCCATGAAAAATGGTGAAAATTATCTTGTGATTGAACCATCAGGAATTGCAAAATATTCTTACAAAACTTCACAGAAGGAAGGAAATCTTGTGGATGGAAAATTTGAAAGCTATATTTTTTCTGACGATGAATCTAAAATCCTTTTACAGACAGGCAGCCAGCCTATTTACAGACATTCTTTCCTGGGGAAATTCGATGTAAAAGATTTAAAATCCGGAAAAGTAATCAGTCTGAATGAGGGTAAAACGGTTCAGGAGCCTACATTTTCTCCGGATGCAACAAAAGTGGCATTCATTTCTGATAACAATTTATTCTACCAGGACATTGCTTCAGGAAAAATCACACAGATTACTACTGACGGTAAAAAGAACTCAATACTGAATGGTTTGGCTGATTGGGTTTATGAAGAGGAATTCGGACATGCGAGACAGTATGAATGGACCAAAAATTCTGATGCAATCGTATTTGTAAAATCTGACGAAGGACAGGTTCCGGAAATCTATATTCCCATCTACGGAAAAAGCTTGTACCCAGCTGAGATGCGTTATAAATATCCAAAAGCTGGAGAAAAAAACTCTATAGTTTCTGCACAGCTATATCGTCTTGACAATGGAAAAACGATGCAGCTTAACTTAGGTTCTTTCAAAAATTATTATATCCCGAATGTATTCCAGACTGCAAAACCAGATGAAATTGTTTTAATTACTTCTGAGAGAATTCAGAATGCCTCAGATATTTTAAAGGTAAATACTAAAACAGGAACCGTTCAGAAGCTATTTACTGAAACTGATGATAAATGGATCGATACAGACAGTCCTACTCTGGAATTCCTTGAAGATGATTCTTTCCTTTGGGCTTCTGAAAGAGATGGAAACCGCCACCTTTACTGGTATGATAAAGATGGTAAGCTTAAAAAGCAGATCACAAAAGGGAACTGGGAAGTAACTGATTATTATGGATTCAATCCAAAATCAAAAGAAATTTACGTTCAGACTACCGAGAAAGGAAGTATTAATAAGGTAGTTTCCAAAGTAAATATTGAAAACGGAAAATCTCAGCTGATCTCCAATGCAGAAGGAAACAACGCTGCGAATTTCAGCAAAAACTATAATTACTTCATTGAAACCTCTTCTACAGCCGCAAAACCTTATACTTATGTTTTAAAAGACGGGAATGGAAAAGCGGTAAAAGAACTTCAGAACAACAATGATCAGTTACAGAAATTAAAAACAGATAATTTTGTTAAAAAAGAATTCATCACTATTCCAAATGCGGTAGGCGATCAGATGAATGCGTGGATCATGAAACCTAAAAACTTTGATCCGAATAAAAAATATCCTTTATTTATGTTCCAATATTCCGGACCTGGATCTCAGCAGGTCGCCAATTCATGGGATAACGGAAATGCAATGTGGTTTAATCATCTTGTACAAAAAGGATATATTGTGGCTTGTGTAGACGGACGTGGAACGGGGTATAAAGGGGCAAAATACAAGAAAGTAACCTATATGAATTTAGGGAAATATGAGATTGAAGATCAGATTACTGCAGCGAAGTGGTTTGGAAACCAATCTTATATTGATAAAAGCAGAATCGGAATGTTCGGATGGAGCTTCGGTGGCTACATGACCAGTCTGGCAATGACTAAAGGAGCAGATGTTTTCAAAATGGGAATTGCTGTAGCACCGGTAACCAACTGGAGATATTACGACTCTGTATACACAGAAAGATTTATGAGAACACCTCAGGAAAATCCTGATGGATATGATAAAAACTCTCCTACAGAATATGCAAACCTGTTGAAAGGTAAATTCTTATTAATCCACGGAACTGCCGATGACAACGTTCACTTCCAGAACTCTATGGAGTTTTCTGAAGCTTTGATTCAAAACAAAAAACAGTTTGATTTCATGGCTTACCCGGATAAAAACCACGGAATTTATGGTGGACAGACAAGACCTCAGTTGTATCAGAAAATGACTGATTTCATTTTGAATAATTTATAAATTATATAGTTAAGAAAGTAAATTAACAGCTTACTATAAGAAAAATAAAATTTCACACTAAAAACCTCTTCATGAATGGAGAGGTTTTTATATTTATTTTATTAATCATTTCGCTAGAGTATTATTTATTTTATCAATTAAAATTAAAAACTTATTTTTGGGAAATTTGAAAATTGAATATATGAAGACTAAACATCCTAAAGGGCTGCCCTTCCTCTTTTTTACAGAAATGTGGGAGCGTTTCGGGTATTACCTGATTCTTGGAATCTTTGTTCTATATGTTATTGAGCCTACGGGTATGAAAGGCGGACTTGGACTTCCGGATAAAGCTGCTGATGATATTTTTGGAACTTATATTGCTTTAACTTATCTGACTCCCTTCATTGGTGGATTTCTTGCAGACAGAGTTTTAGGATATATTAAATCTATCTATCTGGGAGGTTTTTTAATGGCTGCCGGATATATAGGAATGGGTGTTTTTAAGGATTTACCTTTGTTTTATTCCTCACTTGCATTAATTATTATTGGAAATGGTTTCTTTAAACCTACGATCTCCACATTATTAGGAAACCTTTATTCTGAAGAGCCTTATAAAGCTAATAAAGACTCAGGATATAATATTTTCTATATGGGAATCAATATCGGAGCATTTATCTGTAACATCATTGCTGCATTTATGCGTAATAAATTTGGTTGGGGTGAAGCATTCATCACTGCCGGAGTCGGTATGTTGATTGGGATGGTTATTTTTACCATAGGAAGAAAGCACTATATCCATGCTGCGCAGATGAAACCTGTACAGGAAGGAGATACAAAACTTTCCGAAATCATGCTTAAAGTATTTGTTCCTGCCATTATTGCCGGAGGAATAGGTTGGTTTATCCCTAACAATATTTTTGGAAGTGATAGTACAGATGCCTTTATTTTTGCTTGTGTACCTGTAATTTACTTTTACGCTTCTCTTTACTTCAAAGCGAAACCTGATGAAAAAGCTTCCATCGGAGCATTACTTTCAGTATTTCTGATCAGTATGTTCTTCTGGGCGGTATTCAAACAGAATGGTACAGCTTTAACGAGGTGGGCGAACTATTATACAGACAGAAGTGTTCCTGCTTCTCTTGAAAAACCATTGGAAGACATCTATATGGTGGAAGGTAAAAGCTATGAGAACAAAGAAACTCCGGTGTATGACAATCAGTTCAGATCCCAAAAGGATGACAAAGGAGAGACTAAGAAAGAAATGGGGAAAGATGTTTATTTTAAAAACATCTCCACTGAACAACGAGCCGTTCTTGAGAAGAATCCTGAGAGTAAAGTATTTCTGTACAATACGGAATTATTCCAGTCTATCAATCCGTTCTGGGTTATAGCGCTGACTCCTGTGATTGTTGGATTCTGGGCCTTATTGAGAAGAAAAGGAAAAGAACCTTTAACGCCTACCAAGATTGTTTTAGGATTATTTATATCAGGCCTTTCCTGCCTGGTGATGGTTTTAGCAGTAATGGCCGGAGATAATGGTGCTGTAAAGGTGTCTCCCCTATGGCTTGTTGCCAGCTATGGAGTAATTACCATCGGGGAATTATGTTTGTCTCCAATGGGGCTTTCATTCGTTTCAAAACTTTCTCCTGCAAGGATCACCGCATTGATGATGGGAGGTTTCTTCCTGGCCAACTCTGTGGGAAATAAGCTTTCAGGAATCCTGGCAAGTACGTGGTATAATTACGAAAACAAGACGAATTACTTCCTTGTCAACTTCGGTTTGTTAATATTTGCTACACTTTTAGGTCTTTCTATGTTAAAAAGACTGAACAAAATCATGAAAGAAAAAGGGCATTAATCCTTGATATTATAACGATTAGCAAGCTGCGGAATAGTTCCGCAGCTTTTTTATTTAAAAATAAAATTAAAACCTTGCCAAAAACCCAAAATAAACTATATTTGTCAGTCTTAACAAAAATTAACAATAGAAATGGATAATATTGAAGCATTGAGTCCGAAACCGGATGAATTTGTAGAGAATAAGAATTCCAGGCATCCTAAAGGATTATGGGTTCTTTTCGGAACAGAAATGTGGGAGCGTTTCAACTTTTATGGGATGAGAGCACTTTTGACGCTCTTCATGGTAAATTCCTTATTAATAAAAGAAGCTGATGCTGCAATCATCTATGGTGGATTTCTAGCGTTATGTTATTTAACACCTCTTTTGGGAGGATTTATTGCTGATAAGTATATCGGAAATAGATTCGCGATCATCATTGGAGGATCATTAATGGCTATTGGTCAGTTCTTATTATTCATTAGTGCTTCAACTTTCTCAGCAGACATTGGAAGTGCTAAAATGATTATGTGGCTGGCATTGTTCGTTATCATTTTTGGTAATGGATTCTTCAAACCGAATATTTCCTCAATGGTAGGAAGCCTTTATCCAAAACAGGAAAAATCTAAACTGGATTCTGCTTTCACCATCTTCTATATGGGGATCAACATCGGAGCATTCTTAGGTCAGTTTATCTGTCCATACGTAGGAGATGTAAAAGATGCTGCGACTGGCGTAAGAGATATTTTTGCTTTCAAATGGGGATTCTTAGCCGCTTCTATCGCAATGATAATTGGAACAATAACATTCTTTATCCTTAAAAACAAGTATGTAGTAACTCCGGAAGGAAGACCTATCGGAGGATTACCAAAAAACAATACAAGTGCTGACTTTGAAGAAGGAGAAACGCAAACAGCTAAATTCTCTGGTCAGGCTTTAGGAATCACTGGGGGAATATTTATTATTTTATTCTTTGCTTTTAGATATCTTCTGGTAGGAGAATTTGGATTTAAAGCGGTAGAAATGGGTCAGCTGATCAAGGGGATTATTTATCCTTTCATCTATGCAGCTGGTATTTCTCTTGCCTTCCTGATTATGTCTTCTGCTGAAAACAAGATTGAGAGACAAAGAATCTGGGTAATTTATATCGTTTCTTTCTTCATTATCTTTTTCTGGGCAGCTTTCGAACAGGCAGGATCTTCGTTAACATTTATCGCAGATAACCAGACGGATAGAAATATTTTCGGATGGAATATGCCACCTTCAATGGTTCAGATCTTCAACGGAATTTTCGTAGTTCTTTTGGCCGTTCCTTTCAGCTTATGTTGGGATAAACTAAGAGCAAAAGGAAAAGAGCCGGTATCTCCATTCAAACAAGCAATGGGATTAGCATTAATCGCTCTTTCTTATTTCATCATTGCACACAATGTAAAAGATTTAGGAAGTTCAGGTTTATTAGCAATCAAATGGCTAATGCTATTGTACTTCATCCAAACTTGTGGTGAGCTTTGTCTTTCTCCAATCGGTTTATCACTAGTAGGTAAACTGGCTCCAAAAAGATTTGCTTCATTACTATATGGTGTATTCTTCATTTCTAACGCTGCCGGTTATGCATTAGCTGGTTCATTAGGAGCACTTATCCCTGCAACAGGTGATAAATTCAAAAAAGCGGAAGAAATAGGAGTTAATCTCCAGGATGTATTAGATAAAAAAGTAACCTTAACTGCAGATCAGGTAGCTGCTTTTGATAAGGCTCAGTTACCATTACACAACCCTACATTTGTAGGATTTGAGATCCATAACCTATTCGAATTCTTTATGGTATTCGTAGTACTTTGTGGTATCGCTTCTGTGATTTTAGGTTTAATTTCACCTATCTTAAAGAAAATGATGCACGGTGTAAACTAACTGCATTAACAAAATATGAATAAAACCTCTGCTAAGTCAGAGGTTTTTTTTATTTTCGTACGATGGAAATATTTGATGACTGCATCAAAATTTGAGCTCAGCTTATGTCATATTTTTCCGCTCAAATGATTAAAAAACAATGTATTTGCCAGCAAATACCTGCTGTACCTCCCAAAAGAAGAAGAATTAAAACAAATTATCGACCAGGACAGAATCCGTTTTGAACTGGATCAGGAAAATAAAAACCCTTAATTAAAACTTAATCATATATCATTATGAGCTTAACTTTAGATGAAATACAAAATTTCAAAGGAAAATACCCTAGGCAAATCTGGAGTCTGTTTTTCTCTGAAATGTGGGAACGTTTCTGTTTCTACGGAATGCGCGGAATGCTGGTTTTCTTTATGATCTCCCAGCTTAATTTCCATGAAAAAGAAGCCAATCTTCAGTATGGTGCCACACAGGCTTTCGTATATGCCTTTACCTTTATAGGCGGCCTTTTTGCAGATAAAATTTTAGGATTCAGAAAATCCCTGTTTTGGGGTGGTCTTCTGATGATTGTAGGAAGTTTAATTCTTGCTACAGACCCGCATAAATTCTTTTTTCTGGGAATAGCATTCACCGTAGTGGGCACAGGTTTCTTTAAACCTAATATTTCATCCATGGTGGGACAGCTTTATAAACCTAATGATTCAAGGGCTGATGCAGGCTTTTCGCTTTTCTATGCAGGAATTAATCTTGGAGCATTATTAGGAGGTTATTTGTGTATTGCTATTGGTAAAGGAGAATTCCTAAGTAACATCATTGCAGAAGAAATGAGATGGCATATTGCTTTCGGACTGGCTGCAATAGTAATGGTGATAAGCTTAATTAACTTCGTATTTACTCAAAAAACATTAGGTACCATAGGTCTACAGCCTGGACATCCTTTAGCTGAAACAAAAACTGCTCCTATTCCAAAATGGAAAGAATACGGAGTATATGTTCTGTCATTGGTTTTCGTACCAATTATTATGACAATGGTTGCTAAGACAGAGTATACAGATTATTTCATGTGGACCATCGGACCATTGACATTGATCTATTTATTCTATGAAATGTCTAAAGTAACAGCTTCAGAACGTAAAAAACTTTGGGCTGCATTGGTTTTCATTATATTTTCAATTGTATTCTGGGGAATCTATGAGCAAAGTGGAGGTTCTTTAAGTATTTTTGCAGCTAAGAATCTAAACAAAGACCTTTTCGGATTAGACCCGAATGGAGTGAATAACTCAGGAGGTGCTTTCTTTATTATTTTCCTTGCTCCCCTTATTGGACTTCTTTGGATCTGGCTGAACAAAAGAAAATTTGAACCTAATACCATTATCAAATTCGGATTAGGATTCATTTTCTTAGGATTAGGATATTATGTCTTATTTGCTACCCGATTATTTGCAGATCTACAGGGAATCACTTCATTGAATTTCTTCACATTGGCACTATTAATCATTACCCTCGGAGAACTATGTCTCTCTCCTATCGGATTATCCATCATGACGAAGCTGTCTACTAAAAATCTTCAAGGAATGATGATGGGAATGTGGTTCCTGGCTTCCGCTTATGGACAGTATGTTGCAGGGATTATCGGAGCCAGCCTTGCTACTTCAAAAGAAGGGTCTACCAACTATGATGCTTTGATCACTTATACTGATGGATATAAACAATTGGGATTATACGCGGTAATTGCCGGAGTGGTATTAATTTTGATATCTCCGTACGTGAAAAAATTAATGCAGGAAGTAAAATAAAAAAATAAGTTATTATGCTTATTTTTACCTAAATATCACAATATGAAGAAAATTTTAAGCATAGTTCTCTTACTTTTATTAAATTTCAGTTTTGCTCAGGTAAAGTGGATGACCATTGAGGAAGCTTTAAAAGCCCAAAAGGAAAATCCTAAAAAAATACTTATTGATTTTTATGCAGACTGGTGTGGCCCATGCAAAATCATGGACAAAAAAACTTACGGGCATCCTGTTATTGCTCAGAATCTGAACGAAAATTATTATCCTGTAAAGTTTAATGCAGAAGAAAAAAAGAGTATTGATATCTTTGGAAGAACATTTTCTAATCCCAATACTGAGCAGAGAAAAGGAAAAAATTCACTGCATGAGTTTACACAGTATATGAATGTAGGCGCTGTTCCAAGTACCGTATTTCTTGATGAGCATGGCGATCCTATCACCATTCTTCAGGGAGAATTATCTGCTAAAGAGCTGGAACCCTATCTGGAACTGATCTCAAAAGATTTATTCAAAAAGATTAAAACCAGAGAACAATGGGAAGATTACCAGAAAAAATTTAAATCTAAAATCAAAGATTAGACTTTAAACTTCAAAAGTTTTTAATAATACGGCTTTCAGAACAATCTGAAAGCCTTTTTTTATACTTACGATCTAAATAAAAGAAACCTGGGATAAAATTATTATCAATACCCTGCCACAAGCTCTGTTGAAATTGTTATTTTCATGGTTGTAACAGTGCATTTCTGTTTTTGCTTCCAATCTTATCAATTTAACTTTGTTAACCGAATTCAGATTAAATACAGTGTTTCCACCCTGTAAATTCAATAAAAATCCTCTACGTACTATTTTGGTAAATGATAACCTTTGTCAGAGAGTTAAGGAATACTCTAAAATATATTTAACCTAAAAACAAAGACATCATGAAAAACCTAAACATTCTGAAATTGATCCTATTGATTTTTATGTATCAATTTTCAACCGCACAAAAAGTAGAAAACGTTTCTTCAGTTAGCATTTCGAGGGCTATGAAGCCGTCAAAAATTAAGAAATCAGATACTCCTATTGCCCAATATATGGATGGGAATATGACATTTTCAATAGCAAAAGAAGCGCTTCAAAAAGCCGTACAGGCTGCAGTATCGGGCTTTAATCGGGACATTACAGTAGAAGATATTAAAATTGTAAAGTCCAATATCGGGACCTATTATCTGGGAATTGTATCCAGCAACAGGTTTGAGGAAAAAGCAACTCTATTTCTCCCATTAGGAAATACTGGAAATTCTCCCGACTACTTCTTTGTTCCCGGCCCCGGCCATGTTGTTACCTGTATCAATATTATAGGCTGTCCCAATAACTGTTCTATTGTAAAATTTGGCAGCCAGAATCAATTTACAGGCTGTAACTGTGGTGGTTTTAATCCCGGCGGATTGCCTGCAAATGGAAATACATCTACTGTAGGATGTAATTTCAAGATTAACAAATATATTTCAGAAAAGGAATTATGCCTGGCTATAAAAATAAAAATCGCTGCTTTTCAGGAATAACAAGCCAGTGAAAAAAGCCTTCATTTCAATAAAAAACCTCTTAATTTTTTTTGAGAGGTTTTTATTTATACTAAGTTTTAACGATATTCGCGGTTGTAAAATTATCATCTGGAACTTAACACATCCATAGAATACGTCAAAGGAATTGGTCCTGAAAGAGCCAAACTCATTAAAAGTGTGTTGGGTTTATCTACCGTAGAAGATATGCTGAACTTCTACCCTCTCCGATATCTGGATAAAAGTAAAATTTATACAGTTTCTCAACTTCAGGAAGAAAGCAGTCAGGAAATACAATTAAGAGGAAGAATCACTCATGTACAGGAAATCCAGACCGGAAAGACTAAAAGATTATCTGCAAAATTCAATGATGCAACTGGCAGTATGGATCTGGTATGGTTCCAGTATTCAAAATGGCTGAAAGAACAGCTTCCTATTAACAAAGAGGTTTATATTTTTGGAAAGATCAATGTATTCAACCGTCAGTTTTCTATGCCGCATCCGGAAATAGAAGCTGAAGAAAATAAAGAAGGAGATACAAGGCTTAAACCTATTTACCCTAGTTCAGAAAAACTAACTAAAAGAGGATTAGGTCAAAGGTTTTTTCAAAATGCACTGAGAAATATCTGCAAAGAGATTCCGAATCTTATTGAAGAGAATTTTCCAGAATACATGATGAAAACCTTTAAGTTTATGTCAAGACAGCACACTTTTCTGAATATTCACTTCCCAAAAGACAAAGAGCATTTTGATAAGGCTGATTACAGATTAAAATTTGAAGAATCATTTTTCTTTCAATTAGGATATGGGCTAAAAAAGCTTCATCATAAAACACAGTCTCATGGTAATCCTTTCCCTATTATTGGGGATCACTTCAATGATTTTTATGAAAACCATCTTCCTTTTGAGCTTACCAATGCACAGAAAAGAGTATTAAAGGAAATCCGTATCGATATGAAAAGGCCGATACAGATGAACAGGCTTTTACAGGGAGATGTAGGATCTGGAAAAACAATGGTGGCTCTTCTTACCATGCTTATTGCTATGGACAATGGTTTTCAGAGTTGTTTGATGGCACCCACTGAAATTCTGGCTCAGCAGCACTATAACGGGATTAAAGAACTGTTGGATAAAACCGGAATCAATATCCGTATTCTGACTGGTTCCAGCAAAGCAGCAGAAAGAAGAATTATCCATGAAGAACTGGAAAATGGTACACTTTCAATTTTGGTAGGAACCCACGCTGTTTTAGAAGATAAAGTTAAATTTAAAAATCTCGGATTAGCCATTATTGATGAGCAGCATAGATTTGGCGTTGCTCAGCGGGCTAAACTTTGGGCTAAGAATAAAATTCCGCCTCATATTCTGGTGATGACCGCTACTCCCATTCCAAGGACTCTGGCAATGAGTTTTTATTCTGATCTGGATGTTTCTGTGATTGATGAAATGCCTGTAGGAAGAAAGCCTATCATTACCGCTCACAGACGAGAAAAAGACAGACTTTATGTTTATAATTTCTGTAAAGATGAAATTAAGAAAGGCCGGCAGATCTATTTTGTATATCCACTCATCGAAGAATCTGAAACCTTAGATTACAAAAATCTGGTGGAAGGGTTGGAACATGTCATGGAGTATTTCTCAGAATACAACGTAACTATGCTGCATGGAAAGATGAAACCGGATGAAAAAGACGCTGCAATGGCTTATTTTGCTTCGGGAAAAGCTGAAATCATGGTGGCAACTACGGTAATAGAAGTAGGAGTAAATGTGCCTAATGCTTCCGTTATGGTCATTGAAAGTTCAGAAAGATTCGGGCTTTCACAGCTTCATCAGTTGAGAGGACGAGTGGGAAGAGGTGCAGAACAGAGTTATTGTATCCTGATGACTTCGGATAAATTATCAAAGGAAAGCAGAACGCGTATCAAGACCATGACTGAAACCAATGACGGTTTCAAAATTTCTGAAGTGGATATGCAGCTTCGCGGCCCCGGAGATATTCTGGGTACTCAACAAAGTGGTGTGGTAGATTTTAAGAGATTAGACCTTATTAATGATTCGGCGATCATTAAAACGACAAAAAACACGGTAGAAAAAATTCTGGAAGCTGATCCTATGCTGTCCAGACCTGATAATCTGATCATCAAAAACTATTATATCAGATACTACAAAGGAAAAAACAAGTGGAGTAAAATTTCATAAAAAAAACCGCAGAAAATACTTCCTGCGGCCCCCTTATAAAACTGTTATTTAGAAGAAATTACTTTTTGGTCTGTCCAAAAAACTTATTTTAATAGCTAAGGCTTAATATTTTGTGATGTGGTGTGAAAATATCTATATAACAATATATTATTTGATAAGTCAAAGCCTTAACTATTAAAATAAATTATGAAAAACAAAATGAATTATTTTTTTCCAACTTGCTTATTATAAAAACTAACTGAGTTTCGGTGGAGATGAGGGAATGAAACGAATAAAAATACCTCCAACTACTTTTGAGTTTTCATGATTGTACCGTTTTGTTTAAAGATCTTCTGTGCTTTAAAATTGGAAAATTAGTATAATTCATTTTGTAAACTAACATCGTGATTTATATAATTTTTGTTTTTAGAAACAATTACTTCTCATTCATCTGTATCTTCTACTATATAATGAAATTTGTGTCTCAGATTACTTTTACAAATGTCAGTATATTAATTCAAATCCTTTTTATATGATTTTAAGTATTAGTTATAAAATTTTCACTTATTTGTGAATAGTATGCATCAAATACGATTAATATCTTCTTAATATTAAATTCATAAAACCTTTATTCATCACACTTTTAGAATAAAATTATCTTTATTCAATCCTGAAGTATGATATTGCCAATTGATTGTAATAACTTCTGTAAGTACCTTTTTCAGACTCTCAAAAGATTCAGGTTTTTTCATGAAAACATTGGCTCCTTTCACAAAAATATCTTCAATTTCATTTTCCGAAATCGGTTCAGAAAAAATAGCAGTTACCATGTTATTGAATTTTGAATTTCTTTCGATTTCTTCCAGACATTCCAAGCTGTCTTTTCCAGGGATGGTGTATTGTATGAAAACAATTTCCGGAACTACGGCATCATCATTATTCAGATAAGCCATCATATCTTTTCCGTTGCAAAAGCATTGAACTTTTATAGAGATTTTCAGCTCTTTCAAAATATTTTTAAAAAAAATCAAGGTGTTTTCATCGTTATCTGCTACTATTACGTTCAGAAATTCTTTATTCATACTGCATTTTAGGGTTTATTACCGTGCTTTGGGCTCTTCTTCGTTTTCCAATAATCTTTTGAAACTGGGAGGGAGTGATTCCTGTTGTATTTTTAAACTGCGTACTCAAATGTGCCACACTGGAGTAGTTCAGCTTATGGGCTATTTCGGTAAGACTTTGTTTGTTTCTTATGATCAGGGCTTTTGCATGCTCTATCTTTTGCAGAATAATAAAATTCTCAATAGATGTATAGGCAACTTCTGAAAATAGGTTGGAAAGATATCCATAGCTGTGGTTCAGCTTCTCAGAAATATATATGGATGCTTTTACCGGGATGATCTCATCAGAAAAGACCAATTCTACGATAGCATCTTTTATTTTCTGTACCAGCGCGGTCTTCTGGCTTTCTATGATTTCAATACCATAGTCTTCAAGATTTTGCTTAAAAAGACTGTGCTGTTCCTTTGTGAGAGGCTCATAAAATTCCACTTCACCGAAGTTCAGTAACCTGTACTTCAGTCCGTGTTCTTTAAGTTTTTCGTCCAATACCTTTTTGCAAAGGGCATTGAAATCAAATTTAACATACATTTTCATCCTAGTATATATAAGCCTGTTTGGTTTAGTAAATATAATAATTTATTTCATTTAAAAGTGAAATAGGTGTATTTTTTTTATTTTTGCCATATAGACGCAAAAACTCCTGTATTTAAGAATACAGGAATTTAAACACTAAGGATGAAAAAAATATACTGATAAAAAGCTGTGTCAGCTCAAAACCAAGCATATGAATGTATTGTTATAAGTGATTTGGTTCTGAAGCAAAGATCATTCAAAAAAAGAAGTCACTTGTTATAGAATTACAGGATAAAGTTACAAAATTTTAAGTCAATCATAAGTGAATTAGAAATTCCATTAGATAATCATCCATTATAAATCCGTTCCCGATATCAAAAACTCCTTCTCCATACACTTTGTATCCTTGGGATTCGTAGAAGTTTCGTGCAGAATTATTTTTATTCACATTCAGAATAATTCTTTCATTTCCGTTCTCAGAAACTTTCTCATTCAGAAACTGAAGTGCTTTTTTACCAAATCCTTTTCCCTTACTTTCCGGAACCAGATAAATACGGTGCAGCTTTGTTGTTTTCTCTTCATAATTATGTTCGTACCCGATAAAACCTTCGTAAGAATCACTATTTTCATCCTGAATGAGATAATAGTGGTAATGAGAACTTTGAAGATGATTCAGAATTTCTGTTTCAGAATACATTTCGGAAAGCATAAATTCCATCTGTTCTTTCGAAAGAATGTCTGCATAGGCGTTTTCCCATGATCTTCGTGCCAGATCCTGAATTAAAGGGATATCCACAGCTGCTGCCTGTCTTAATTTCATGATTTATTGTATTATTATGATTAAAAAAAGTGAAAAGCCTAAACTTTTCACCCTTTATGTTTTTCAATAATGAACTGGAGAATTTTAAAACAATCTTAAAATTCAATTCAATTATTAAATGTTTGCCATTTCAGCTTTAATTTTTGCGTGAAGACCTTCTGAAGCAGCCACTAAAGGAAGTCTTAAGAAATTTTTAATGATTCCTTTTTCAGCCAGTATTACTTTAATACCGCAAGGGTTTCCTTCTGCAAAAATCAAACGGGTAATATTTACCATCTTATTGTGAATGGCATAAGCTTCTTTCACTTTTCCTTCAAAACCTAGCTGCACCATGGTAGAAAATTCTTTAGGATATGCCTGCCCGATCACGGAAATCACACCATCTCCTCCTGCCAATGTCACCGGTAATGTATATTCATCATCTCCGGAAACCAATGAAAAGCCTTCAGGTTTCTTTCTCAGAATATCAAAATACTGTAAAATATTTGGTGATGCTTCCTTAATCAGGAATAAATTAGGAAATTCTTTTGCAAGACGAAGTGTAGTATCTGCTTCTACGTTCTGTCCGGTTCTTGAAGGAACATTATAAATGATAATATTCTTCCCTGTGGAAGCTAACATTTTATAATGCTGATAAAGACCTTCCTGGTTAGGCTTATTGTAGTAAGGAGATACTGAAAGTACTGCTTCAAATGCAGAAAGATCTGCTTCTTCAATCTGTTTCTTGACGTCAAGAGTATCGTTGCCGCCAATTCCCAAAACCAAAGGAAGACGTTTATTATTCACCTTAATGATATGCTCAATTACCTGTTTCTTTTCCTCTGCAGAAAGCGTTGCGGCTTCTGCCGTAGTACCCAATACTACCAAATAATTGGTTCCGTTTTCGATATTGTATTCAACAAGTTTTGTTAAACTGTCGAAGTCAACGGATAAATCTTCATTAAAGGGCGTTACCAATGCAACACCTACTCCTTTTAAAATGCTCATCTGTTAGAATTATTTTTGTCAAATTTAATAATTTACAGTAAGAATTTGTAATAAATAATAATGTTTTATTATACATATAGTTATATTTGCATATACTAAAAGATATTATGAAAAATAAATTCTTGTTAATAGGAATTGCCCTGGTAACCCTTACAGCATGCAAAACAGCTTCTACGCTGCAACTTGCGGATGTAAAGACCCAGAAAAATATTTCTATTAATAATGAGCTAAAAAATGAGGAGGAGTTTGTAAAATTTATTGAGCCTTATAAGCAAAAACTGGATAAAGAAATGAACCAGAAGATCTCTCACACCAATGTGGATCTTACCAAGCAGGGCGACAACAGCAATCTGGGCAATCTTTTAGCTGACTATACGTTTGAAGGAGGTAATGAATGGATAAAAACTCATCTTAAGCAAAATGTAGATGCTGCATTGATCAATATCGGAGGAATCCGTACCACTATCGGAAAGGGGGATATTTTACTCAAAAATGTATTTGAAGTAATGCCTTTTGAAAATGAGGTAGTTATTGTGAAAATGAAAGGAGCAGATTTACAGGGTCTTTTTGAGTATTATGCAAAAACGCAGGTCAACAACCCTGTTTCTCACTTATATATTGAGACTAATAACGGACAGGTAATCAAATCCCTGATCAACGGAAAAACAGTAGATCCCGCTAAAGACTATTATATCGCCACTTCAGACTATCTTGCACTGGGAGGAGACAATATGAAGTTCTTTGCCAAAGGAGAATCTATCTCAACAGGAATTAAAATGAGAGATCTGTTTATTGATTATTTTAAGAAAACTCCTGAAGTTGTAGTAAATTCAGATGTTCGTTTAAATTTTATCGGGAAGAAGTAATGGATAGAAAAAGTTTTTTAAAAGCAATAGGAGGCGGATCTTTGGCAATGGCTTTAGCTCCCAATATGATGATGGCGGAAGAGTTGAAAATTCTTGACTTAAAATCTGCAAATAAACTGACTATTCTCCATACCAATGACCAGCATAGCAGAATAGAACCTTTCGATGCAAGCTATACAAAAAATCCTAACCAGGGAGGCTTTGCAAGAAGGGCAAGCTTAATTCAGCAGATCAGAAATCAGGAAAGTAATGTACTGCTTCTTGATTCAGGAGATATTTTCCAGGGAACTCCTTATTTCAATTTCTTTGGAGGAGAACTGGAGTTTAAATTAATGTCCATGATGAAATATGATGCCTCTACCATGGGAAATCATGATTTTGATAATGGTCTTGATGGATTTTTAAAAGTACTTCCAAATGCGAAGTTTCCTTTTATCTGTTCCAATTATGATTTTAAAAATACGATTCTTGACGGGAAAACTTCCCAGTATAAGATCTTTAACAAGAATGGGATCAAAGTAGGAATTTTCGGGGTGGGAATTCAGCTGGACGGCCTTGTAGGTAAAAAACAGTATGGAGAAACCGTTTATTCCGATCCTATTGAGGTAGCACAGCATTATTCAAATTACCTGAAAAAAGATCAGAAATGTGATCTGGTGATTTGTCTTTCACACATCGGTTATGATTACAAAGATGAACCGAATAAAATAAGTGATAAAATTTTAGCGGCCAGTACAGAGAATATTGATATTATCTTAGGAGGCCATACTCATACATTCTTACCGGAACCTCAATCTTATACCAACAGACAGGGCAAAAATGTACTTGTCAATCAGGTAGGATGGGCAGGTCTTCTTTTGGGTAGAATAGATTTTTATTTTGATACAAACAAAAACGTACAGCATATTTCCTGGAACAATCAGGCAATAGACAGCAGCATAACCGCATAATATGAAAAAACTCTCTATAATTTCTCTTGGTATCTTAGCATCTCTGCAGTTTACAAAAGCACAGGTCATTTCATCAAAAAAATGGGCAGATCTATTTTCCTACAACAAAGTCTTAGCTATGAAAGAAGACAATGGGAAAATCATTGCAGCTACAGAAAACGGAATATTCTATTATACAATATCAACAGGAGAAATTACGAAGTTGTCCAAAGCCAATGGTCTGCATAATATTGGAATAACAGCCTTTGATTATAACCCACAGACTAAGATAGGACTCATAGGGTATGAAAACGGTTCTATGGATGTTATCACTCCACAGGAAATTAAATATATTGTTGATATTCCTATTGCTACCGGCTATAATGGGAATAAAAAAATCAATCATATTTCCATAACAGGAAATCAGGCTGTCATTTCTGTAGGCTATGGACTTTCTATATTTAATCTGAACAATAAAGAGTTTGGAGATTCTACATTTTTCCTTACTGGCGGAGTTTATGAAGCGAGTAATGAAGCTACTATATTCGGGAATAAAGTATATTCTGTAACCAATACAGGACTGAAGAGCCATCAATTGAATACTACCTTCCCAGTGTACTCCACGTGGACAACAGAAGCTCCCGGAGCATTCAAACATATAGATTCAGAATCTGAGCTGGTATATTCATCAGCTACAGCCGCCTATTTTTACAATAACGGTACTCCAACGCAGCTTCCTACAACTTTCGAAAATATCCGTGATCTCGTTATCACATCGAGTAATATTATTGTTACTGACAGCAGAGTGTATACCTACGGAATAAACGGAGTCTCACAAAATGCAGTAAGTCTTGGAGAAGAATGTAACACCGCAATAACCGCTGGTGGAAAAGTCTTTGGAGGAACTGTATTATCAGGGATAAAGGATGAAAACAATAATACCTTTAAACCATCGGGTCCTTACTTCAATTTTGCTTATAATATCAATCTTTTCGAGAATAATCAGCTTTTAGTTTCCTCTGGTGCCAGAGCAAATAACTACAACCATCCGGTTATTCTTCCGCAAGGCCCAGGTTTTTACTATTTCAATGGTACAGAATGGATCTACCCTTCATTCTTTGTGAAAAATCCGCCAACCTTTGTTAATGTTCTGGATGCTATAATAAGCCCTTACAACAATAATGAAGTGTTATTCACCAATTATACAATGTTGGATAATGGAGTTTACAGAATGAAATATAACGCCACAAGCAAAGATTTTGAGCTGGTAAAATATTATAACCTTGGCGCACAGCCTTATTACAGACGTCCTGTAGGTTTTGCTACAGATACTCAGAACAATCTTTTTGTTTCTTTTGGATTCAATGACGGAAATCCTTCTATGGGAATTTATGATAAAGCAGCTGATGATTTTATCATCAAAAAAATCGTTCTTGCCAGTGATGGTATACAAAAGACTGTTTTTCACGAAAATATGTTGTGGACTCCAC
This sequence comes from Chryseobacterium sp. JV558, assembly GCF_033712365.1. Lineage (NCBI taxonomy): Bacteria > Pseudomonadati > Bacteroidota > Flavobacteriia > Flavobacteriales > Weeksellaceae > Chryseobacterium > Chryseobacterium sp. JV558. Next base: position 169,405 of record NZ_WJHU01000006.1, on the reverse strand, counting down.
TGCCGAGATCTAATAACTTTTGGGTATATGACTATAAAAATGCAACCAATCTTTCCGATGACACAGATTATATTCTGGGTACTTCCAATGGATTTAATAGCTCAGGGGGAATCTTATCTGTAGCGTTTGATAAGTCCGGGGATGCATGGATTGGTACAGACGGAGGTTTAAGAATAATGCCTAATGCTGCATCTGAAATAAAAAAACCACAGCCTGAAGTAGAACCTATAGTAATAGAGCAAAACGGACTGGGTGAAGAGCTTTTCAGAGAATCAGCTATTCTTCAGATCGCAGTAGATGAAGGAAATTACAAGTGGGTTTCCATTGATGGTGGTGGTGTCTACTACCTGTCTGCTGACGGCCAGAGAACAATAAAACATTTTACTAAAGAAAATTCACCTCTTCCTACAAACAGTGTTACAGATATAAAAGTTGATAAGAAAACCGGAAAAGTATATTTTGTAACCTATAATGGTATTGTAACCTACCAGGGAGATGTTGCTGATGTAACTTCCAATTTCGGGGATGTTATGGTATATCCTAACCCTGTAGTTTATTCTAATTTTAAAGGAAAAGTTACCATTAAAGGTCTTGCAGAAAAAACAAACATAAGAATTGTAGATGCAGCAGGAAACGTTGTCCATTCTGCAGTAGCAAGAGGAGGTTATTATGAATGGGATCTTAATAATCAGAAAGGGGTAAGAGTAGCATCAGGAATTTATTTTGTACTGATGACCAATGAAGACGGATCTGATAAAGCTACAGCCAAAATAGGAGTAGTCAATTAATTAATGAATTCACAAAACGGTTTTTTACTTTCGTTTATAAAATACGGAGAAAATGATGCTGTACTGCATTGTTTTACAGAAGAAGAGGGTTTTCAAAGCTATTTTCTAAAAGGAATTTATTCTAAAAAGAACAAGAAGAAAGCCCTGCTGCAGCCACTGAACCAGTTAAATTTCTCCATAAATCCGCTCCGTGGCAATGGTATACCTACTGTTTCAAAGTTTGAACTGGTAAAAAACAATGACATCTATACAGATATAAGAGTCAACACCGTTATTTTCTTTGTTTCAGATTTCCTGAGTCATATCCTCAAATATGAGGATAAAAATATTCCTATCTATACCAGTATTGATCATTTTATCAATGAACTGACAAACAGAAATTATCAGGCACATCTGCTCTTTTTACTGGCTGTTTTAAAAATTCAGGGGGTTGCTCCGTTATTGAGTGATGGTAAGTTTTTAGATCCAGAAACCGGAACTTTTTCCTTAGGAATCTGCCATCAGCAATTCAATGAAGAAATCTCTGCATTATGGAAAGAAGCACTCTATGCCGAAAATCTGTATGCTATAAAAATCCGTTCTTCATTAAGAAAAGATTTCCTGGACAGTCTTCTGGTCTACTATCATTACCATATCACAGACTTTAAAACGCCTGCTTCATTGGAAATTATCCAGCAGATATTTGAATAGATATATTCATAACTGTTAGATTTTTTTTAAGTCTCTTTGGTTTTTTCGACATCTTCAGGCATTTCAGTTTCAGATTCTGCTATTTCTTTTTTGGAGAATCTTGGCTGCAGAATCTTGGCAATCAACCCAGTCCAGCCTGTCTGATGGGAAGCTCCTACTCCACGTCCGTTGTCCCCATGAAAATATTCATAGAACAGAATATAATCTTTAAAATCCGGATCGGTCTGAAATCTTTCATACTGCCCGTGAACAGGTCTTTTTCCATTTTCATTCTTTAAAAAAATCTTTGCAAGCCTTTTATTTAAAGCATCTGCTATCTGATCAAGGTTTAAATGGTTTCCACTTCCAGTAGGATATTCCACCAAGAAGTCGGGGCTGTAATAGAAGAAAAAACGCTGAAGACTATCGATAATCAAAAAATTGATGGGAAACCACACCGGCCCGCGCCAGTTGCTATTCCCTCCGAACAGCCCGCTGTCACTTTCTGCCGGAGTATATTTTACACTATAATCCGTTTCATTCAGAGTTAATGTATAAGGATTATTTTCATATTCTTTTGATAATGCTCTTACCCCGTAATCACTTAAAAACTCCTCCGGATTCAACATTCTGTTTAACAATCTTTTCAAACGGTGTCCGCGAAGCAAAGACAAAAGGTGCTTGGAATCCTGACCCTTAACTTCCCATCTTGAAACCAGAGAAGCCAGTTCTGGCTTATTCTCCAATACCCATTTCATCCTTTTCTTAAAATTGGGCAGATTTTCAATCATTTCATCATCTATAACCTCAACGGCAAACATCGGGATCAGCCCTACAATAGTTCTTAATCTTAAATACATATGCGTTCCATCATTAGAAGCTATGGCATCATAGAAAAACTCATCCTGTTCATCCCACAAACTGAACTCTTCATCTCCCATATTATCCAATGAATTGGCAATTGCCAGGAAATGTTCAAAAAACTTCATCGCCATTTCTTCGTACACATTATTATAAAGTGCCAGTTCAAGGGCAATCCGCATCATATTCAGGGCAAACATCGCCATCCAGCTCGTTCCATCTGACTGTTCCAGCTGTTCTCCGTTTGGTAAAACAGAATTCCGGTCGAAAACACCAATATTATCAAGTCCTAAGAAACCTCCTTCAAAAATATTGTTGCCGTTGGTATCTTTTTTATTGACCCACCACGTAAAGTTCATCAATAGTTTCTGGAAAGCACTTTCTAAAAATTCCAGGTCAGGCTTGCCTTTTAAATATTCATCAATTTTAAATACCCTGAAAACCGCCCAGGCATGTACCGGAGGATTCACATCACTAAAATTCCATTCATAGGCGGGAAGCTGCCCGTTAGGATGCATATACCATTCAAACAGGAAAAGCTTCAGCTGATGTTTTGCAAAGTCCGGATCTATCAGGGAAAAACTGATGGTGTGAAACGCCAGATCCCAGGTGGCATACCAAGGATATTCCCATTTGTCCGGCATGGAAATAATATGTTCATTATTAAGGTGCTTCCAGTCGTAGTTTCTTATTTTTTCCCGCGACTTTGGAGGAGGCATTTCAGCTGGATCACCTTTCAGCCATTTTTCAACATTGTAATGGTAAAACATTTTATTCCACAACATTCCTGCAAAAGCCTGTCTTTGCACCAGTTTTTCATCTTCAGAAGTAATTCCTTTCTGGATTTCAGCATAAAACTCGTCTGCTTCTTTCTGTCTTTGATTAAAAAGGGTGTCAAAATCACCGAATGGCTCTCTCAGGTCTTTATCTGATAGTCTGAATTCAAATATTTTGGACTCCCCAGCTTTGAAATCTTCGTCAATGAAAAAAGAGGCTTTGGTTCCAAAATTCTTTGGATTCACTAACTGAGAATTTCCGGTCATCACAAAATTATTGATTCCGTCTTTGCTGTACTTTGATTCATTTGGAGACTGATAGAGCCTTTCATTATTAGTTTCATTGTTACAGAACAGCGTCTTTAAAGATTGTTTTGCATACACATTTTTGATCTCAATATCCTGCTGATTCACTTTAATGCGGTCTGCATCTTCAGCATACAGTTGTGGTTTATAGTCGTCATATCCCCAATTCCACGTATTCCTGAACCAAACCGTCGGCAAAATTACAAGAGAGGCTTCTTTAGCAGATTTGTTGACAATAGTGAGTCTGACCAGAATATCATTTTGGCTTTCTTTTGCATATTCGATAAAGAGGTCAAAATATTCATTGTTATCAAAAATTCCGGTATCGATCAATTCATATTCCGTTTCATCTTTACCTCTTGAAGCATTTGTTTTTACAAGATCTTCATAGGGAAAAGTATTTTGAGGATACTTATACAGCATTTTCATGTAGGAATGCGTAGGTGTAGAATCCAGATAGTAAAAATATTCCTTTACATCTTCACCATGATTTCCCTGTCCGTTGGTCAGTCCAAAGAACCGTTCTTTCACCATTTTATCCTTTTTATTCCAGAATCCGACAGAGAATACTAGCTTCTGAAGGTCATCACAAATTCCACATATCCCTTCCTCGCCCCAACGGTAAGTCTTGGCTTCTGCAGTATCATGACTGGTATAATTCCAGGCATCTCCGTTTTCACTGTAGTCTTCACGAACAAGCCCCCATTCTCGGTTACTTACATAGGGTCCCCATTTTTTCCATGAAATATCTGAAATTCTCTGTTTTTCTGACATAAGCGATAATTATAAGTAATGAATAATAAGCAATGAGTAATACTTGCTCTCGGTGAAAGCTATGAGAACAGCCTCAAAAACTACCTTGAACCTCTTAACCTCCCGTAGAAAAACTCTCAAACGTAGTCATTCCACCATCTACGAAGATGCTGGTTCCTGTGATATAATCAGCAAGATCACTCGCCAGAAAAGCGGCTAAATTCCCGATATCCTCCGGCTGTCCGATTCTGTTATAAGGAATAAGGGTAAGAAGAGAATTGAGTGCTTCAGGAGTATTCCATGCATTTTGATTAATAGGAGTCTGAATCGCTCCAGGACAAATAGAATTGACCCTGATTTTGGCTGCACCATATTCCTGTGCAAGGGTTTGCATCAACATTCTGATGGCTCCTTTGCTTGATGCATAATTGGCATGTCCGGCCCATGGGATAATTTCATGTACAGAACTGATATGAATAATCTTACCACAGGCAACAGAACGTGAAGGATCTATTCCACGCCATAGAAATTCTTTAATGGCTTCTCTGGCACATAGAAACTGTCCCGTCAGGTTGACACCAATGACTGCATTCCATTGGTCCATGGTCATTTCTGTAAATTTCGCATCCTTTTGAATACCTGCATTATTCACCAGAATATCTACAGTTTGAAATTCGGAAACAACATCCTGAAACATTTTGATTACCTGATCTTCTTTGGAAACATCACATGCGTAAGTTATTCCTTTTCCTCCGGCATCCATAATTTCTTTCAAAACAGCTTTGGCTTCTTCTGCAGATCTTTCCGAAGAATGATTGACAATGACTGTTGCTCCTGCTGCAGCTAATGATTTTGCAATTCCTGAACCTATTCCGCTGGATGCTCCTGTAACCACAGCTACCTGATTTCGAAGTGATATTTCCATGTTTTGTAATTTGATGTTACTCAAAGTTATGGAAAGATATCAGCAGATAAAAAATTATGATTTTAAAATTTTATTAAAGTTTTTTGTACATCAGGTATTGTGGGCCACTTCTTCCGATTCTGGTTTTGCCGTCAAAAATATATCCTGACTGAAGATAAATATGGTAAGCGGAATCATTTTTCTGGTTGACGGCCAGTACAATTTCTTTACAATCTCCGAAATGGTTCTTGACAAAATTCCCAACCTCCAACATAGCAATTTTCCCTATTCCTCTCCCCTGCATCTGAGGATTTACAGATAATGAACGCAGTAACACTGAAGTTTCATCATCGGTAAGTTCAAATTTATCTTTCCCAAAATCAAGTACAAAAAAACCAACAACCTGATCATTTTCAAATATTGTCACTGGAAATGCGTCATCATCATCTCGTTCACTGATACTTTGCAAAGCCTGTTGAGCTGTCGCAGTAAAGCGCATCTGATTTTCATCCAAAGCATAACTGACTCCGGAAAGATCTTCTGGTTTAAAAAATTCTAAATGTATCATACTTTTAGTGATGGTAAATATCTTCATACATTACTCCTGCACGGATTTCCACCGGAAGTTTATTCTCCTCAGGAACAACAGGGCAATTGTAATCGTAGGCGTTATAGGCACAAAAAGGATGATATGATTGGTTAAAATCAAGCACAATAGTATTTCCTTTAGGAATCTTCAGATCCATATACTTCCCTCCTCCATAGGTTTCTTTTTCATTGGTAGTATCACGAAACGGAAGGAAAAGATAGTCTTTGTATTTATCCTGTTTAATCAAGGCCAGGCTTTGGTATAAAGTGACCGTATAGGGTTTACCATCCAGGATAAATGTGGCTTTCCCATACTCCTGATACGTTTTTGTTTTCCCTGAAGAAGTGGGAAGTTCAAAGGGTTGTGTATCTTTTGATTTAACAAATTTCGCGGTTACTCTATATTTGGTATCGAAAGGAAAGAAAGGGTGTCCTTTAAAGTTTTTAAAGTTATCTCCCCTTAATGGAGTCTCTTTTGGATTAAAATATTCAGCATTAAGTTCTTTCTGAAATTTCTGTACCTCTTTCTCTTCCTTTGAAACTGTTTTCTGAGAAAAAGCCCACAGTGGAAGGAGTAAAAAGAGTACTATATATTTTTTCATGAGTATAAAATTATAAGTAAAACTATGAATTTTAGAAACAACAAAAGTTAAAATTCTAATAAAAAAATATAATCTGTTTTAAATACAATAAGTACCGGCTGATCTAGCATACTTTTTGAAAAGCAAAGGTCATGGACAGAAAAAATTTCATCAGAACCAGTGCATTGGCGATATCAGGTTTCTATTTTCTTCAATCCGAATTATTCCGGGCTGCAGAAAGAAAAAACAGCCAGATAACAGAAAATACTGATGTCCCTATTGTGATCATTGGCAGCGGATATGGAGGAGCTGTATCGGCATTACGTCTTTGTGAAGCCGGGAAAAAAGTAGTCTTGCTTGAAATGGGTCTTAATTGGGAAAAAGCAGGAATTCCGTTTTCCAATCTTTTGAAACCCGGAAAAAGTTCTGCATGGCTGAAAAAGAAAAGCATTGCACCTTTCATGAATATTTTTTCTTTGACTCCTTTTACCGGAATATTAGACCGTCTGGATTTTGAACATATCAATATCTGGGTAGGAAGAGGCGTTGGCGGAGGTTCTCTTGTGAATGGAGGTATGGCCGTAACTCCAAAAGAAAGCTATTTCAAGGAAGTTTTTCCCGATCTTGATGCTGAAAAATTTTACAATCATTACTTTCCTCTGGTACGGGAAGAACTGAAGGTAAATGTGATTGATGAACAGTTTCTGAAAGACTGCCCTTATTATAAATTCACACGGGTAGGTGAAGAAGAGGCTCATAAAGCTGGTTTTAAAACCATGCGAGTTCCGAATGTGTATGATTTTAAGTATATGGAAAAAGAGTTCCGGAATGAGGTTCCCCGTTCTGCTCTTAATACCGAGGTAATCTATGGCAACAATTATGGAAAAAACAGCTTGGATAAAACTTATCTCAAAAAAGCGCTGGAAACGGGAAATTTAGAAATCCTTGATCTTCATCGTGTACAAACGATAAAACTTAATGATGATAAAAGCTATACATTAAATGTTCAGCAGATTGATACATCAGGTATCTTAGTTGTTGACAAAGTTTTCAACTGTAAAAAGCTGATTCTTTCTGCAGGAACAATGGGAACTTTACAGCTTCTGCTACAATCTCATGCACAAAATAATTTCCCTGTTCATGAAAATGTCGGGAAAAAATGGGGAAATAACGGAAATTTTATGACCGGAAGAAACTGGGTAAAACCTTTGTCTGGCGGTACAGGAGCCAAGCAATCTACTATTCCGGTAGGTGGTATTGACAACTGGGATGATCCTGAACACCCGTTTTTCACAGAGATTGCCCCTTTACCAATGGGAATGGATGTCGCTACTGCTTTATATCTGCTGATCAATAGAGTTGATAAAAAAGGAGAAGTTGCATACAATAAAGCCAGCCAATCCCTGACTTTGAACTGGGATGAAAGCAATACTGTCAAAATGAAAGAAAATGCCCAATATTTTATCCGGAAAATGAATAAAGCCAACGGTGGTACGAGAAGCCATCTGCTTTTCAATAATGGTTTTGGGGCTGATATCTGTTATCACCCGCTTGGAGGATGTGTTTTGGGTGAAGCTACCAATGAATATGGAAAACTAAAAGATCATGAAAACCTGTATGTTCTGGATGGATCATTGATTCCCGGAACTATTGGGGTCAATCCGTTTGTTACTATTACTGCGATTGCAGAATACTGTATTGAAAACCTCATCAAAGAGAATGAATTTGCTTAAAATCAATGCATTGATTGTAGTTCCGTAAGATAGTTGCGGATATCATCTTCCAGCTTCATTGGATAGATAAAATGAAGTTTTTCGGCCAAAGAAGTACCCAGTTCATGTACCAGATCAGCACAGGCAAGCAATGCTTTCCAGTTTTCCTCAATATCATTTCCGGAGAAAGTAGCCTCCACTTTATTCCATAAATCGGAGGATAAATATTGTTTGAAAAGTCTTCCGTGTTTATTGGTCGTAATAGTATTCCAATCATGACTTTCGGCAATATACCATTCAATCAAAGGAACAAGATAATCTGTACGCAGGACATTTTCAGACATAAATTTGGCATAAAAAATATCACCGCGTTTAAGGCATTTTGCCACATAGGTTGTATCCCACCAAAAATCATTAAACAGCTGTTGAAATTCTTTTTCCGTAGGCTGATGGATCATGATTGATTGATACGTTGGCGGTTTCATATTTTTTGTAAGATGATCCTTGTCTATTAAAACCCGATATCCTACATCCCAATCTTCGGGAAGGTTTTCTTCATTGATTTCTTCAATAAATTCCGATACCTGATACAGCTTAAAGTCAACTTTCACATGGTCTTTATACAGAACCATTTTCATGGCATGTTTTCCCTCAAAAACACTGTCATTTTCTTCAATCATGGAAATAGGATCACCAAAAAGCCTGATCCATTCATTTCCGGATTCATAAAATGCTCTGTTTTCAAAAACGAGTTCTACATCCAGATCGCTTAAATCATCTACGGGAGCATAAGGGTTTACCAATGAACTGGTCAGAAGCACAGCACGGATATCAGGATTGCTTTCAGCCCAATAAATAATCTGTTTCAGTTTTTCCTCCCTTACTTTCATCTTTAATTAGGATTCTAAAATTTTTACCCGATATACATCGGAAGAATTTCTTTTGATTGATTCTACAAAAAAGCCGCCTTCTTCAGGAATGACTTCTTTTAAATCAAAACTTTTACAGCCTTTTGGAAGCCCCGAAAATATCAGAGTAAACCAAAAATCCTTCATAAAAGGAACCGGAGTCCAATAGGGAGAAATTGAAATATTTTCCGCATGAATCAATTTGCTTCTATGCTCAGACTGGTTGTCAAAAAGATAGGTTGAATGCCAGATCCTTATCAGGTTTCCTAAAAATGGCGATGCCGGAAAACAACAGTGTATGATTACCTGTTTCTCCTCTTCCGTTTTCGCCTTAAGAGATTCCAGGATTTCCTTTGCAATAACAGGTTTTACAATTACTTCTTCCACCTTTTAATAAGTAATAAATAATGAGCAATGAGTAATAGATGCTGCTACTCATTGCTCATTATTGGTATTAATATTCTAATTCTAATTTTTCTTTTGTATAATTTCTCACTTCATTGGTCAGTTCAGCATTTCCAGCCAGTTTTTGTCCATAGGAAGGAATCATTTCAAGCAGTTTTCCTTTCCACTCGCCATGAAGTTTTTCCGGGAAGCATTTTTCCAGCACATTCAGCATAGCATATACTGCTGTAGACGCTCCTGGTGAAGCTCCCAACAAAGAAGCAATTGTTCCGTTCTTATTCACAACCACTTCAGTTCCGAATTCCAGTTTACCTCCTTCTTTTTCATCTTTTTTGATGACCTGAACCCTTTGGCCGGCTACTTTCAATTCCCAGTCGTCCTCTTTGGCATCCTTGATGAATTCTCTTAAATGCTGCATTCTCTGAGATTTCGTCATTGCAACCTGCTGAATAAGATATTTCGTCAAAGGAATATTATGCCACCATGCTCCAAAAAGTGATTTCAGGTTCTTGGTATTTACACTTTCAGGAAGATCAAGATAACTTCCTTCTCTCAGGAATTTGGTGGAGAACCCTGCAAAAGGGCCAAAAAGAAGAGCCTTCTTACCATCAATAATTCTAAGGTCAAGGTGTGGAACAGACATTGGAGGAGCATCTACCGTAGCCTGTGTATACACTTTAGCCTGGTGTTTTTCTACCAATTCCTGATTATGACTTACCAGCCACTGTCCGGAAACCGGGAAACCTCCGTATCCTTCACTTTCTTTAATATCCGAACTATCTAATAACGGAAGTGCATATCCTCCTGCACCAATAAATACAAAGTCTGCAACCACTTCCTGTTTATGACTGTTGATTCTGTCTTTCACCTTCATTTCCCATTTCCCGTTTTCTCTAGGATCAATATCTTTCACTTCGTGGTATAGGAACACCTCCACATTGGAATCTTCCAGAAGGTGTCTTCCCATTTTTCTTGTCAGTGTTCCGAAGTTCACATCTGTCCCCATATCCATCTTCGTGGCTGCCATTACTTCAGACTGATTTCTTTTGCTCATTACCAAAGGAATCCATTCTCTCAGTTTATCATGATCTGTAGAAAATTCCATTCCCGAGAAAAGTACAGATTCTGCCATTTTATCATGACGTTTTCTAAGGTATTCAGCATCTTTTTCTCCGAATACCAGACTCATATGGGGGCAGGAATTGATAAATTCTTTAGGCTCATGAATATAACCTTTGGTAAGCAGATAAGCCCAGAACTGTTTTGAAATTTCAAACTGCTCTGCAATACTTTCTGCCTTGGTAATATCAATAGATCCGTCTGGTTTTTCCGGGGTATAATTTAGCTCACAAAAAGCGGAGTGCCCTGTTCCGGCATTGTTCCATGCTGCTGTACTTTCTTTGGCAAATCTTCCGAGTCTTTCGAAGATTGCGATTTCGAGATTTGGATCAAATTCATGAAGCAGCGTTGCTAAAGTGGCGCTCATGATTCCGCCGCCTATCAGTACAACGTCATATGTAGGTTTCGGTGTTCTGCTTGTAAGCGATTGTGACATAATTTTAAATTTTACTTCAAATTTCGGGAAAAGTTTTAAAAACAGGAACGCGTTTAACGATTTTAACATGTTATTTTTTGTGGTAAAAACACTTCTTTAGCACACAACAAAAATTCATGGAAAATTTCAATAGACCATCATTGAAATGATTGATAATATAAAACGTTTATTTAAAAAAATATTAAAATTTCATCTTTTTTAATTCACTGAATGGTAAATAATTAAGAGCTTTTTTAATGGTTAAATTTTATAAAAACTTAAGTTTATTTAAGTTCATCAAACAAAATACTGCAATCATAACCTTTTACGTCAATGTCTTTTATCAACAATAAGTGATAAATCATTATATGTAATTTACAAAACATCACTTATTATTGATAAATATATAATTTTATAGATATAATTCTATACATAACATATTTAATTGGCGATTTTTTTACGTACCTTTCAATTGATTTAATACATATTCCAATAAGTATTTAATTAATTATTTCGTAAACATAGTAAAAGATGAAAATTATTAACTTCGTTAGTACATTTTTCGCAACAGTGGCATTTGCCCAAAGCGGAAGTGTAGGAATCAACACGTCCACACCGGACCCCAGTGCTATTCTGCACATTGAGAACTTCAGTGGAACACCGGCCACAGCTACTGCAACCATTTCAGGAGGGGCAGTTACCGGTATTACAATCAGCAATGGAGGCAGCGGTTACACGTCTGCACCCACAATTAATTTCTTTGGAGGAGGATCCATTGTAAACGGAGGCTCAAAAGCCCGTGCTACAGCGGTTATTTCCAGTGGTCAGCTCACCGGCATAACACTCAACAACGGAGGCAGCGGTTATACAACAGCACCTACGGTAACTGTTTCAGGAGGTAATAAAGGGGTATTATTTTCCAATCTGAACATTGCAACTCTGAACAGTACAACGACCCCGGTTGCCTCTCCAGCCAACGGACTTATTGGGTTTAATGGCGGGAGCAACAGCAACAACAAAGCTCTACATTTTTTCAATAGTACAGGCAGCACGTGGCAAAGCACAATTGATGCAGAAAATACACCAAAAGTTGCTTATCTCGATTTTACAGGGTCGTTATCTGCATTGGATAATGCTGTAGCAGGTGCCAGTAATCTGCTTATAGTAAATAACCCTGCTATTTCCGGAGTATCTAATATCAGCGGATTTAAAGTTGTTCAGAATACCGTTTCAGGAGGATATTCACTGATTCTTCCACAGGGAAGTTATCTGGTAGAAGTCAACCTTAATCTAAACTCACCTCAGGAAAGCCCTGCCGGCCAGGGAGGAACTGCTCCGCTTTCCGGAAGTTCCTATTATCTGATGGGATATTTTATAGATTTCATCAACGATACGTACAATAATTCGACGAACTCCTTTACCGGAGGAGGTGCTACCAGAAAGGAAGTTCCTATTGTATCCAAAGTGAGTACCAACCACCTGGCTACCTGGTCCTATTATTATACTGTTCCTGCTAATGCGAATGCGAATATTATTGGAGGGCTAAGATTAAATCTGGGAAGAATGCAGAACAGTACATTCTATGATCTTGTAAATGTGATCCCCACCGGTTCTTACATTAAAATATCTCAGCTATAAAAAACAATCAACATATGAAAAAAAGTTATATCCTGCTATTATTGATTATAGCGCAGACCATATATGCACAGGTTGCGATTGGAAAATCTTCAGTTAACAGTTCTGCTGTTTTGGAAGTATCACAATCAACCAATAAGGGAGTTCTTCTTCCAAGAGTGGATATTGTAGATATACTGAGCAATACATCTCCGGTAAATAATCCGGCAGAAGGACTGGTTGTATACAATAAAGGAAATTCAATCAGTCCGGGTGTTTACATCTGGAAAAACAATAGATGGACGCAGCTGTCTGACACTTATAATCTGGTAAGCTATATGATGCTTCAGCGTACTACGGATTATCCTGTATTAGGAGGATCAGCCAACGGTACTTACAAAAATTTCAATGATGTGGCCTTTACAGTTGTATCTAATGACATCGGAGCATTATACAATACTTCTTCAGGAGTTATCACTCTTCCAGGAAACAGTGGTTATCTGGTGAATGTATGCCTGAATATAAGAACAGCTCTTGAAAGCACAACAGCCGGAATCGGAGGAACTCCCCTTCATCTGCATCAGTATCTTGTAAAACTTGTAGATCCCGTGAGCGGAAACCAGTATGGTAAAACAATCAGCATCAACGCACAATCTATTGCCAGCAATAAAACCCATACGCTGAATATAAGTTTTTCCTTTGTCACCACTTCGGCAAGTCCTATTCTTTTAGTTCCTGCCATTGCTCATGATGCGGGAGGAACATATCAGTCAGGATCCGGAGGAACTGCTCCTAATAACGGAGAGATCATCATTACCAATGCTAAAGTTGATATTCAAAGATCAGCACTTAATCAATAATCAATTGCACAATGAAAACATCTATTTATATTGTCTGTATGATACTATTCAACATTTGCATGAATGCACAAGTTGGTATTAACACAAACACTCCTAATGCAAGCAGTGTCATAGACATCAATTCGTCCAACAAAGGGGTTCTTTTTCCTCAATATGACCTTATTGTTCTCAACAGTACTTCAACTCCTGTTGCTAACCCAGCAGACGGGCTTATTATTTACAACAGCGGAGGAGCTTCCAGTTTCCCAAAAGGCTATTATGTATGGGTCAGAAATCAATGGCAGCGTATTATTGTTTCCGGTTCTGAACCTCAGGCAATGTCTCTGCTTATTACTTCAGGGGTACTGATTCCTACCGGAAGCACGAATAATACTCTAAATAATTTTGCAGTAACATCCAACAAAATTACCGGAGCATCGCTTGCAGCAGATAAGTCTACGATTACCTTACCTGCAGGAACTTATATCGTCCGTTATTCTGTAGACTCCAGTAATGCCAATAACAATAATGGAACTGCTAATACACAGTATCTTTCCCAGAATTTTACGTGTACACGTTCTTATCTGATTAATGCTGCTACCAGCGCAGTTATTACAGAAAACAACAAAATGTGTCAGCTGTCAAGTTCTTTCACATTTTATCAGGGAAGTTATTTCTTAACACTGGCTTCTCCCACAACTATTCGCCAGAAGTTTGAATTTGATACAGGAAATGGTTTTACGGCCAGCAATCTTAATATCAGATCATCATTATCTCTTGTAATCACCAAGATGAGCCAATAAAAAAACTTAAGCATTGAAATGCTTAAGTTTCTTTCGGTTACAATATTTTACAAACAAGGTTTTAGCAATAAAGCCTTGTTTTTTTAATTCAATTTTGCGGTTAGTTTTTTAAACTGTTTTTCAGCATTTTTACCTTCATAAAGGATGGCGTATACTGTATCTATAATTGGTAGTTTAAGATTTTTCTGTTTTGCTGTTTTATAAATAGAATCTGCTGCATAGTATCCTTCTGCCACCATATTCATAGATTGAATGGCAGATCTCACTGTATATCCTTTTCCGATAAGATTTCCAAGGTTTCTGTTTCTTGAGAAAAGTGAATAAGCAGTCACCAGAAGGTCACCCAGATAAGCACTTTCGTTTACATCTCTTGGTGCTTCATAGATTGCTTCCAGGAAAGCTTCCATTTCACGGATTGCATTGGATACAAAAACTGCAGTAAAGTTATCCCCATACCCTAGTCCACTTGCTATTCCCGCTCCTATCGCAAAAATATTTTTAAGAATAGCACTGTATTCATTTCCTAAAATATCCTTACTTGTCTGTACTTTAATAAAGTCTGAGCTGAAGATTCCTTCAAGTTTTTCAGCTGTTTCATCTTCTACTGCCGCAATGGTAAGGTAAGAAAGTCTTTCCATCGCCACCTCTTCTGCATGACAAGGTCCTGCAATAACCGCCTGATTTCTGAACCCTATTTTAAATTCATCACGCAAATAATGAGCTACTACATCATTTACTTTAGGAATAATCCCTTTAATTGCAGAGATAAAGATCTTCTCTGAATAATCACAGGTCATCTTATCAAGTGTATCAGACAGGTAGATAGACGGAGTTGCCAGAACCACAACATCACAGGCAGAAACTAGTTCATTGATATCTGTTGTTAATTTTAAGCTTTTCAGATTAAAGTGAGCGGCTGTAAGATAAGTTGGGTTGTGCCCACGAAGCTCAATGGCTCCTTTTACAAATTCACTTCTTACACACCAGTGTACAACTTTGCAGTTTTCAACAAGCATTTTTACGATCGCGGTTGCAAAACTTCCGCTCCCTACAACTCCTACAGAAATATCCTTTTTATTCTTTTTTGGATTCGAAGATTCTGAAATAATTTTCTTTTTAGCCATAATTGGAATGTGAACTGCAAAGATATTAAAACAAAGACGTAACGAAGGCTTTGAAACTATGATAAACACCATTTTCTGAAAAAATTAACACTTCAACACAATTAAATAGCTAATTAACCGTTAAATACAAAAAAAACTGAATTTTAATTAAAAATAACCCTCAAAGCTTATTTTTAATTAAATTTGCAGCTTCAAAACCGTTTTAAATTTACTAAGAGAAGAAATATGAAAAAATTTCTAAACAGCAAGAAGAACGTAAACATTCTCCTGGGAGGACTTTTGCTAGTAGTTTTTGCACAAGGTGTCTTCATTGCGAAGCTATTTTCTGAAAGAGACGACAAAACCTACGAAGTCAACCTTGTAAAAATAAACACTGAAAAAGACAGTGTAGATTATCTAAAAATGAAAACTGATCTTACACTCGTAGATCAGACAGTGGGCCAACTTAACTCCTTCCTGAAGTCCAAAGACATTACCAACGAAAAACTGATGATGCTCAACCAGGACAGTATCTCAAATTCTATTTATCTTTCCAAACAGGCGAACCGATACAGCCAGTATCTGATGAATCTTCAGAAAAAACTGATGCAGGTTCCCTTAGGTATGCCTACAGACGGATATATTTCCTCTAATTTTGGAGTGAGAAAAAACCCGATTCCATTCAAAACTGTTTTCGCTTCGGTAAAAACAAGTGCAGCAACGGAAGCAAAACCGACAGTGGCTGCAGCTCCAAAACCTGAAGTAAAAGCTGAACCTGTTGAAAAAATTATTGAACTTACAGACAGCTATGGAAATAAAAGGGAAGTGAAAGTAATGGTTACTCCAAAAGCGGCTCCAGTGGCTGCTGCATCAGCTCCATCTACAACAAAAGCTGTGGCTGGGACTACAACTACGACTAAAACTGCTGCTGAAAAAAACAATCCACCTGCTGAAGCTGATCAGATGCAATTCCATAAAGGACTGGACATTGCTGTTGCCTATGGTTCTGATGTAAGAGCTGCGGCTGCCGGAACAATTATTTTTTCCGGACAGAAAGGAGGCTATGGAAACTGCGTGATCGTTTCTCACGGAAATGGACTGGCTACGCTGTACGGACATTTATCTCAACTTGTATCTAAGGTAAATGATAAAGTAAAAGTAGGTCAGGTGATTGCCAAATCCGGAAATTCAGGACGTTCTACAGGTCCTCATCTTCATTATGAAGTACACAAAAACAATACTCCGATTAATCCGAAATTGTTTATGAATCTATAAAAAGAAAAGGCTGTTCACATAGAACGGCCTTTTTTATTTAATCCTGGAGATCTGTTTTTACGGGAATTCAATATTCAACAGTTTTTTTGTCTTTCTGTCAAATGCAAGATTGATAAAAGGAAACAACTGCTTTCTCTGCCCCACTTCTCTTACTAAAATGATATGTCCTAAATTGGAATCTTCAAGAAATTCAAATCCCTGAAACTGTATTTTTGTTATCGGGCCTAATTGAGAATCCATTCCTGAAAGTGTTTCTTTGACTACTTTCTCTTTAGGTTTAAATTTTGAATCAAACATTTCAAAAATTCCGCTGTAGTTTTTATTAATCAAAAATGAATTGATCTTATCAATTTCCGGATATATATTTTTTACTTCCTGCAGTTCTTTTTGAGTGAATGATTTTGTAAAACTGGCCCCGTCAGCTAAAAGTAATTTTGTTTTAATAACATCATAGGCTCCAGGTTTTTGATTCTGAAAAGCTATAAATGCAATATTGGAGGCATTTGATATCGCTCTTTGAGGTTGATTATTGATCAGTTTACTGTCTTTAATCTGTACTTCAAAAAAATCACTGGAATTTCCATTCAGCGTTTCTACACCTTTCATTGTTTCAACATACCCTCCGTAAAACTTAAGAACTTCATCAACAGATTTTTTATCTTCAGATGTAGTTGCCAGTTTACCACAGCTGAATAAAAATAAAGTCAACAACAGATAAGGCAGAATTTTAATTGATTTCATTAGTTATTATTTGATTTTAAAAATAAATTACAGATCCTCTTCTCCTTTTTAAAAGAATGATTTTCTGCAAATCAAATATAACAAAAAGTACATGCAAAAATTTACATGTACTTTTGATTCTTATCATTATTTCAAAATCTTAAGAGTTCCTTTCGGATGGGTGAACGTACCGTCTGGACCTGCAATATTTGAGTAAATAATATTTTTATTATAATCCTGAATATGGGTTACATTGAAACCAAGATGTGGTTCATGCCAATACACCATAAAAACATTCTTCGCGACTTCTACAGCGGTATACTCTACAGTATCTGTACTGTTTTTTGAACTTCCGGCTGTTCCGGTGAAGGTCATTGTTTTATTATCTTTAAAATCAAGAAGGAATTTTACGGTTCCAAAATCAACTTCAACTTTATGGCCTATGGCCGGGTATGGAGATTTCAGATCCCAATCCATTTCTTTAAGATAAACTTTCACTCCCATTTCCAGTTCTTCTTTTCCTGGAAGATTGGGGTATTTTTTAACCATAAAATCCACAATGGCAGATGAAGTCTTATTTGCTGTAACTGCTTGTTTATAGTTTTCCAGATAGTTTTTTACAAAATCCAGAGATTGTGGAGAGGTAGAAAGTTCTGCAAAATGGGAAGGAATTACCTGCTCCGGTTTCAAAGCTTTCATTGCATCAATCTGCCCAATCCATTGATCAATTGCTTTTGCATTCTGCGTGTCTGCCATCCAAACATGTGAACCTACAGAAACTGAAATCCCGCCTGCAATGGTTTTAATGGAAGGAATCCAGAGAAAACTATGTGCAGGATCTTCAGGGTTCTGTCTGATTTCAATTTTGTTTCCTTCAAGGTCTGGAATTGATGCTGCAGCTTCAGGAACAATAATTTCTGATGGAGCATCTGCTTTCAACTGTGGTTTCCATACTGCGAGTTTATCATCTTTGGAAGCCGATATCAAATAGGCTGTCTGAGCTGTGGAAATAATCTTTGCATTAGGAAATGCTTTTCTGATAACATCCAGTCCAAAATAAAAATCAGGATCACTGTGAGAAATAAAAACTGTTTTCAGGTTTTTTCCTGTTGCTTTTATTTCTTTCACAAGCTGCTCTGCATATTGTTTCTGAAATTGAGCATCCACAAGTATGGCATCTTTATCTCCATAAATAATAGTGGAAGTAATTGGGAAAATAGCTTTGGTTCCCGGATTATACACTTTCACTTTAAGGTTTCCCGCAAATATGCTGATAAATCCCAACAGCATCAATAACGACAATAATTTTCTTTGTATCATTTCTGTCTTTTTTATAATTAGTACGCTGCGGTAAAACGTTCTCTGATATGGTTGTTCTGTTCCAGTTCATCTACCAAAACTACGGCTACATCTTCTACAGACAGACGGCTTCTTCCATTTTCATCAAATACAGGAGTTTCTAATGATGTTCTGTATTTTCCTGTTCTTTCTCCTACATTCGCCTGGTTCATTTCCACTGCAGGGCTGAAGAACGTCCAATCCAGAGTATTGTTTTCTTTGATTTTGTTCAGGTAATCTCTTGCTGCTGTAGCACCTGGTTTGTAAGCATCCGGGAAATCTGGAGTATCTACGATTTGTATATTATCCGGAGTATAAAGGCTTCCTGCTCCTCCTACTACAATAAGTCTTTTTACACCAGACTGTTCTACTGCTTTTTGAATATTCTCAGAACCATTCAAAAAATCGTTGTAAAGATTAGGGTTAGTCCATCCTGCATTGAAGGTACTGATGACAGCATCGCTTCCTTTTAATGCTTCAGCCAATTCATCTACATTGTTTACATCAACGCTTTTTGCCGTTACATTTTCCTGTGATTTCACCTTAGATGAATCTCTTACCAATGCTTCAACAGCATATCCTCTGTTTGCTAATTCTGCTACTACGTGTGCTCCTACAAATCCTGTTGCACCAATTACTGCTACTTTTTTCATAATGTCTTATTTTTAATTAAATTGTAATAAATTTTGTTACATTTAAAGTTAAAAAATTTTTATTCGAACTGATCAGCGAATGTCTGTAATGACTTGTCTCCTAAAAACTTTACTACCAAATGGTCTGTTTCTTCAAATAATGTATTTAAATGAACGTTAATTTCCTTTCCAACACTGCATGCCGGATTAGGATTCTGATTTTTCTTACCTAATACTTCAGTATTTTTTACGGCTTTATAGATCTCAGAAATGGTGATCAACTCCGCATTTTTGCCAAGCTGGCTTCCTCCTTCTTTTCCCTGTCGGCTGACAATCAGACCTGCTTCTCGTAATACGCTGATTTCTTTTCGGATAATCACCGGATTTACATTGATACTACCAGCTATCCACTCGGAAGTAAGCCACTCCTGAGGGCTCTTCGCCAATAAGGTCATAATATGTATTGCCGTAGCAAATCTTGTATTGTTCATTGTAATTACTCTGCAAATATACACATTTTCTAAATGTAACAAAATTTATTACAGTTAATTTTTCTTAAAGAATTAATTTATCCAGATCAAGCAGCAAATAATTGATGTTTTGATTGATTGTACGGGTTGCCGACTGCATTTGATTGAGCATAGCAGCACGGTTATTGAGATCATCTGCTCTGTAAAACCCACCATCACTGAAGATCACAGACTTATCTGCGGCTTCTTTCACATCATCAAACTGATAATGGAGCCATCTCTGTTTCATATTTCCTATGATAGAATATTCTTCTTTATTGGAAAATTTTTTCTCGGTGTACATATACCAGATGAAAGGTGGGAAGTTCGGAGACTCCAGTTTTTCTTTCCAGATATCCCTCAAAAGATTTCTCTGATGGATAAATTCTACTTTTTTTCCTTTGGGATTAAGGGTTGCCAAACCAAACCCTGCTCCCAAAATACCTCCTCCGATACCTATTGCATTATCCCAGCCGTCACTTTTCACAATTCCTCCGGCAATGGATGAAGCCGCTCCGGCTATGATAGAGTATAAAATCAGTTTATTATTTCGTGAAGCATTCAGATTATCCACATAGCTTCCGATCTGAGCTACTCTTTCTCCTTCACAATCAAATTCCGCGGCCACAGCATCAAGTTCTGTTAAAGCAATGGTAATTCTGCTGTTGATTTTGGTTTTAAGCTGCAATATTTTCACTTGTGAAGTGAGGGAAGAATCTTTTTTAAGCTCGATGATTTTGTGAACATCATTAAGATTACCCAGTGCATTTAAAATTAAAATACTCTGATCGTTAAACATTCCGTTAAGATCTTTATTGGCTGCTAAAATAGAATCCGAATTATAAGACGGAAGTTTATTATTGTAATTATATTTAAAGGGAGCTTTACAGTAGCTGTCTTTAAGGGTAAGAATATTCTGCTGGATCGCCTGATTTTTCTTGGAAACACAGGACACCAGTAAGCTTGCCACAGCGAGAAGGTAGAAGAGTTTTTTCATTCAGTCATATTTTTGTGTTACCGGACGTATTATAAAACAATCTTTCCTGTCACCTTTGTTTTACAATTTACTACTACGAATATAGTACAAATAAAAAAATTTACCTGAAATTAGGTAAATTTTTAATCTATTTTTAAGAAGGATTATTTAATATCCAGCAATTCAACTTCAAAAACAAGCGTACTGTTTGGCCCAATTTCTTTGCTGATCTCCTGATCTCCATACGCTAAATGTGGTGGAATGATCAGTCTCCATTTGCTTCCAACAGGCATCAACTGAAGTGCTTCTGTCCAACCTGAAATCACTCTGTTTAAAGGGAAAGATGCAGGTGTACCTCTTTTTACAGAGCTGTCAAATACTTTACCGGAAATAGTGGTTCCGTGGTAGTGGCATTTTACAGTAGACTTAGGTCCAGGTTTCTGACCCTCTCCTTCCGTAATGATTTCATACTGTAAGCCGCTTGGTAACTGCACAACGCTTTCTCTCTTACCATACTCTTCCATATATTCTTTACCATCTTTCAGGTTCTTTTCTGCCAATTCTTTTTTACGTTTAAATAACATATCTGCTACTCCCATATTATAAATTTTTTACAAAGATAAGATTTGTTGATGGAAGTAAGAAGTAAGAATTATTAAGCATTAAAATTCAACAACTTAAACAGGTTATCAATTAAAATAAGACAACCATATTTACATACTTTTCGTGATAACAAGTCTCTTTATCAACAAAATTCAAATAATTGTAATACTTACTTAACACAGATTTCGAAACTTGGCGTTATAATTGAATTTTAAAAACTAAATGCCAAATCCATTAAAATATAATAAGAAGTTTGATGAACTGAATGAAGAGGAAAAAAAGCTTCTGGAAATCAATAAAAAAACAATAGCGGATTTTGTTGAACAATCCTCTTCCATCAGTGACGTCAATTATGCTACCCGAAATGCCCATGCTAAAACGTATGCGGTAGCAAAGGGAACATTCTGGACTGAACCCGACATTCCGGAATCACTGCAGCCTTTTTTTGATAAGGAAAAATTTGATCTGACCATTCGGTTTTCCAATGCTCAGCTGAAAATTAAAAACTCTAAAAAGGATATTCCTGCTTATGGGTTTGCTGTACAGATCAAGGATGAAAATGGTGGATTGCTTGCTAATTATCCATTGGTGAATTTTCCTTTGTTCCCGATTAATTCCGTTTCTACTTTTTTGAAACTGTTTACTGCTGTCAATAAGTTTTACAGTAAGAAATGGAGAAGCCTGTTTTCTATGCTTATTCAGGTTATCAAAATGATTCCTTCTTTAGTAACAGGTGATATGGTTCGTAATATCATCAAGTTGATCGGTAGAAGAAATGATTTTATCCTGTCTTTTGATTATTATTCTGTAGGTGCTTACCGATTGGGAGATCAAATTATTAAAATAAAGCTATGTCCTAAGAATGTGGATAAACATACAGGCAGAAAACAGCAGATTAAAGACTCCCTAAAAAATTATCTGGAGACTCATGATTTTACTGCTGATATACTGATACAGCTATGCTACGATCTTCAGGACCAGCCGGTCAATAAACTGAATGTTGAATGGAAAAATTCTCCTTTCATTAAAATAGGTGAGGTAAAAATAACTAAAGATTCATTGCTGGATTCCCGTAATTGTACGAATGAATTACTTTCATTCAATCCTTTTGAAAGTAAGATCTTTTTTCAGCCCGTAGGAAAAATACAGAAGCTGCGTGATGAAGCTTATAAAGTATCTGTACAGACAAGAAGGAAGATTAATAAACTGCTGCATGGGAAGAACAGTTAGATGAATGATAAATTATGAATTATAATTTATTGACCGGATGTTTCAGTTTTAATAAATCTTAAAACTGACGAGATTATCTCAAAAGTCAAATAATTTGCTTTTGTCATTGACTACGTCGAATCTTGGATTTCTGACGAAGGAAGAATCTCATTGATAAACTGAAACATGAGATTCTTCACTACATTTCATTCCGTTCAGAATGACACTTTTGAGACAGCCTCTTTATTTTATCTGAATTTTCTTTCTTCTTCTTTGATCGCCAGGTCATTAATGCTTGCATATCTTTTAGCCATCAAGCCGTTTTCATCAAATTCCCAGTTCTCATTTCCATACGCTCTGAACCAATTTCCGTCTTTCGTTTGATATTCATATTCAAAGCGAACGGCGATGCGGTTATCAGTATGCGCCCAATATTCTTTCTTAAGCTTATAATGAAGCTCCTTATCCCATTTTTTCTGTAGAAATGCTACAATATCCTCTCTTCCATTCACGAAGGTATTTCTGTTTCTCCATTCGCTGTCAATGGTATATGCTTTGGAAACCTTTTCAGGATCCTGACTGTTCCAGGCATCTTCTGCCAGTTGAATTTTTTCCAGTGCCGTTTCTAATGTGAAAGGCGGAAGCGGATGTTTTTGTTCCATAACTTATTGTATTAAATTGGTGGCTATTTTTTTTGATTTTTCAATTAATTCATTAGATTTGAAAAGCTGGCTTTCTATAATACTGCTTTCAAAAAGCATATAGATGTGGTCAGAAAGAGTATCATCACTCAGTAATTCTAAAAAAAAGTTTCTGAGGTCAGCTTTATGGGATTGAATTGCGCTCAGGATTTTAATATTATCCATTGGTATTTCTGATAAAATATTCAGGAAACTGCACCCACGGAAATTTTCTTTTTTATTCATATATACCAGAAAATCGAAAGCTTTGGTCGTTTTAGATTTCGGGTCTTTTTCCTTTGATAAAAAATTGTTGAATTCGTTGAACCAGTATTCATGTCTTACTTTCAGAAATTCCACACATAGGTCTTCTTTGGATTTAAAATACTGATAAAAGCTTGCTTTGGCTACTTCTGCCTCAGAAATGATCTGGTTGATTCCTGTAGAATTATAACCTTGTTTTGCGAACAACTCAAAGGTGGTTTCTACAATTCTTTCTTTTGGAGATTTCATATTGCTTTTCTTTTCTGGAACAAATGTATGAAAAAAAACAAACAGACAGACCAGTATGTCTGTTTATTTTTTTAAATAATTTATTTTTGAAATGTTGGATAACGCAAAGGCGCGAAGTTTTTATGAAAATAATGTGTTGAGGCGCAAGAATTTTATCTTCGATAAAATTTAATACCGCTAATAATATTGTGCCTTGCTGTAAATCTTATATTGAGCGAAGCAGAGATATTCTTGCGTCTTAAAAGCAGGAATTATAATTATCTCTTTGCGTCTTTGCGCTTCCCAACAAAAACTTTATCAATAAAAAAGCCTCAAGAATTAAATTCCAGAGGCTTTATTTTTATTTTAAATATGATTATTTTTCTTCCAGTTCTTCTTTCTTCTCTTCTTCTTTTTCAGGGAAGATAATGGATAAAAGAACAGAAATCACCAATACTCCTCCAACGATTCCCAAAGAAACCGGAGACGAAATATGAATCCATGGCGCAATAAGCATTTTAACTCCAATAAAGGATAGGATAATCGCCAATCCGTATGGAAGTTTGCTGAACATATGGATAAAGTTCGCCAACAGGAAGTATAATGATCTTAATCCTAAAATCGCGAAGATATTTGAGGTATAAAGGATAAATGGATCATTGGAGATCGCAAAAATAGCCGGAATGGAATCTACCGCAAAAAGAACGTCAGTAAACTCAATAACCCCTACTACCACTAAAAGAGGAGTTGCCATTTTGATCCCGTTTTGAATGGTGAAGAATTTATCTCCATCATAGTTATCCGAAACTTTCCAGAAGCTTTTGATCAGCTTTGCACCTGCGGTATTGCTGTAATCTTCATCGTCATCATCACCGCCATCGCCCCAGGATTTGATCCCGGCATATACCAGAAACAATCCGAATAATGCCATCACAATATTGATCTGTACTGCTTTACCAAAAATATTCATTTCAGGAAGATAAGTCAGATTGATCAATCCTACCCCTGCAAAAATAAATATCGCTCTGAAGATCAGTGCACCAATGATTCCCCAGAAAAGAACCTTGTGATGAAGGTATTTCGGAACCTTGAAGAATCCGAAAACCAGAATAAATACAAATAAGTTATCTACAGACAGGGCTTTTTCAATCCAATAGGCCGCCTGATACTGTGTGAATTTCTCTACTGCCAAAGCATGGCTTTCCGGACTTCCATCGGTATTAAATGCCCAATATACCACCCCTGAAAATATCATGGAAAGTGAGATCCATACAATAGACCAGATGGTAGCTTCTTTGGAAGAGACTTCATGACTTTTTTTATTAAATACCCCTAAGTCCAGGAGCAGCATGATAACAACCGTTACCGCGAATCCCCACACCAGGCCTGGGTGCAGTTCTAAAATACTTTGATGTTCCACTTGCGTTATGTTATTATATGATAAAAGCAATAGATGCACAGAGTACAAATATTGCTATTTTATTTATCTTTTGATTTACAATTGATTATAGGTAATTCATCTGAACCGTCTGAACCGTCTGCTCCAGTTTTTTGTCAGCAGTAGGATCTCCGATCGCATTGAATTTCCACTCTCCGTTTCTCTTATAGAAAACACCCATTACCATGGCAACGTGTCCGCTGAAAGAAGCATCATTTGCAATATCATATTTTGCAAAAACTTCTCTTACATTGGTAGGTGATCCCTCATAAATACGGATAGAAGCAAAAGGAATTGTTCCGAAATCCTGTCCTCTGTAGCTGTTCAATACCATTGCAACATGTTCCACATTAGGTTCCAGTTGGCTGAAATCTACAGTGATTACCTCATTATCCAATCCGTCATCTCCGTCTACGTCACCAGTAAGATCATCTCCACTATGTTTTACGGATCCGTTTCTGGATTTAAGATTCCCAAAATAGATTACTTCTGTAACGTTTTTGTTTGAATCGTATAAAATACAGCTTCCATCTAAGTCTACTGCTTCTTTTTTAGTTCCAAAAAATCCTTTCTTTTCAATTGCTCCCCAGTTGATTCCTACACAAGCCTGTGAAAGTTCAGCACCATTTTCTTTTTTAAGGTTGATTCTCTGACCTTTTTGTAAGTTGATAGCCATATTTCTATGTTTAGTTGTTATTTACTTTTTTAGTACAAAAGCCGATTTGCTTGTTATATTGCAATTCTGCCTTTTAGTTATTATTCAAATTCAAATTAAGCATTGCCCGCAGAATATTTGTTTCTTCGTCAAAATCAAATATTTTGCTCATAATATCTATATTTTCCAGGTTTTTAATATAATCTTTCAAAACACCTTCCACTTCAGCCGGTAAAGCACGCTTTCTTTCGTTCATACTATTCTCCAACTGTTCATTTTTATTTCTCAGCTGATCGATAATGGAACTCTGGTTAGACTGATTTTCTGTCATATCCAGCTTATCCAATTCTTTGTCAAAAAGATACATTTTTTTTTCGTCTACACTGAAAATAAAATAATCATCAGACTGAAAGATTTTGAAAAGTTCATAATCATGGGTTCCGAAAAGGTATCCACATACAAAACGGACTTTAAATCCTTGTATATTGAGCCTTCCCAACAGCTTTCTTTCAATGGAATACTCTTTATACTGATAAGCCGGAAAAGAATCGGATTTCAGCAGTGTTTCATCTGCTTCCGTCCTGTAAAATTCCTGGGCATATTTTTTATGAAAGTACAGTACATTATCCCAATTGGCCGTAAAGCTATCTTCCGTAAGGTCTTTATACAAAGTTTTCAAATGCTGGGAAAATACACCGCTGTACATTTTCCTGTCTGTCTGAAAGCTGTCTACCCGTCTTTCTTCAAAACCTGAAATATATTTACTGTTGATATTAATTTCATTGATGACAGCCAGCATATCATTTTCCTTCTGTCTCTTAATTTTAGTCAGAAGTTCTATGAGACTGTCTGTATACTGCAGGTGGAAAAGTTCCAGTTTATTGTAATCTAAAGCCGTATTTTCCTGGAACAGATTGTGGATAATATCTGTTTTGATGTAAATAGATATTATGTCAATATGTTCAAAAAAATTCGCAAGAAGTTTAAGCTTTGTTAATCTTCTTTTGCTTTGCGACAATATGGTTGCTGCATCATCCCCCACCTTAGTATCCTATAAATTAACCTCTGACATTAGCTTTAAGTTCATGCTCCAATGTCTGAAGATCCTGATCCAGTTTTCTTCTGTTATCGGCTCCCTGTTTCTGGATTTGTTTCACTTCATTCAATGTATTGATAAGCATTGATGTTGTTTCTTTCAATGTTTCTACAGATACAATAGTCTGCTCATTAGCTCTAGCAACATTTATTGAGTTCTGCCCAAGACGCTCTGCATTCTTTCTTAAGATCTCTTCTGTAGTGGAAGATACTTTTTGTTGGATTTCAATATTCTGCTGTTGTCTGTACATCGCTACAGCAAGCGAAAGCTGGTTTTTCCATACCGGAAGTGTGGTGGTAAGAATAGTCTGTGCTTTTTCAGCAATAGAAACGTTGTTATTCTGTACCAGCCTGATCTGTGGAAGTGACTGCATCATAATCACACGCACCACTTTAAGATCAGCCATTCTTCTGTCTAATCTAGCAATGAAATCTCTTTTATCAGCAATCTGATAATCCTGAAAATCCTGAGGGCTCGTCTCCATTTGAGCAAGCTCCACTGCAGCTCTTTCCATTCTTATATTTCCTGCAATCACAAGACCTTCAATCTGCTTGATAGAGTTCACATTACTTTCAAAAATAGTCTGCAGTACCGCATTATCTTTTGTAGAAGTGATGATTCCTGCATTTACTTTGTAAGAGATCTGCTCAATATTATTGATGATCTTATCGTATTTTGTAAACAAGTTTTCCACCTGAGTGATCACCTTCTTCATGAATGGCAATTTACTTAGGAAGCTTTTTACTTTATTGCTGTTAAGTTCTTCTACATCTACATAGTTAAGCTCTACCAAAAGATCATTGATAAGCCCTCCTACTTCTCCGGAGTTTGATCTTCTTACATTTCCTAAGAAACTGTCACTCTGGTTGGTTAATGTTTTCTGAAGTTCCGCTCCAAAATTTACAATTGAACCCGGGTTAGCTTCATCAATAGAGTTCGCAAGAACTTCATATTTCTGACGTTCTTCTGACTGCAGCTGAGTCAGATTTACATTTCCTTCTCTGTCCACAAGAACTGCCGGCGCTGCATTTTGTACAGGCTGAGCCGGAGTTGGAGGAACCATTGGAGTAGGTTCAAAGGTTTTAAGAGGTTCTATTGATCCTAGTGGATCTATGGGTTGATTTTCCTGATTGTCCATGATTACTTTTGATAAATTGATACAAATTTGTCAAGGCCGTCTCTCTGCCCTGCTCCTACAGCTTCAAATTTCCACTCTCCGTTTCTGTTGTAGATTCTTCCGAATTCTACGGCGGTTTCGATGGAGAAATCTTCGTCTAATTCATATTTTAAGATTTCTTCATTCGTATCTGTATTGAAAATTCTGATGAAAGAATTTCTTACCTGTCCAAAGTTTTGTTTTCTTGACTCTGCTTCGTGAATAGTTACTACTACAGTAATTTCTTTGATTGCATCATCAATTTTTGTTAGATCAATTTTGATCTGCTCATCGTCACCAGATCCTTCACCTGTAAGGTTATCTCCTGTATGAATCACAGATTTGTCCGGAGACTCAAGGTTGTTATAGAAAATAAAGTGATTATCTGAAACTAATTTTTTGTCGTCTCCAAGCAAAAATAAAGATGCATCAAGGTCAAATCCTGTTCCTGTAGAAGTATTATTGATATCCCATCCTAAACCTACAGTAAATTTAGGTGCGTTAATGTTTTCTCTTTGTCCTTTTTGTAAGTTAATAGCCATAATATAATTCCGTTTGTGTTAAAGTATTGATGTTATTTTCGTATTCTTTTATTAAATGATAATTGTTGCTGATGGCCAGCTCCAAAAGCAGATCCATCTGTTCTCTTTTTACTTTAGACGTAAGATAATCAAAATTACTTGATTCCAGGCCTAAAATATATTTTACAATCCTTGTATTGAACTCAAAACTCTCTTTATTCATCACTTCTGCAACATGTTTTACATTTTTTACGGCATAGTAATTGAAAAAGTTTTCAATCTTAGGATCAAGTTCAAAATTCATCAACTCTGCGTAATACAGGAACATAAAGTCTGCCTCTACGCTGTATTCATTCAGAATTCTGTTGACTGTATATTCATGACTTCCCGTGATTTTTATATCGTCTATAAAAATACAAAGTTTTCCTCTCAAAAAATCCTTATCGATATAATAAGTATCATTTGCGATCAGATTTTTGCGGTCTTCAAAATTAAGGTTCCCATAATCTGTAATATAGGTATGGTTACGATTGATTTTAGATAAAATACTTGACTTTTTTCCTTTTTTAAACAGATAAAAATCCAGATGCTTCTTAAAGAAAAAGCATAAAAAATTGGAGGCCGTAGGAATTGCCATATATGGGCTTGGAAGTACTACAATCTCTTTGTCACTATCTAAAAGTGCTTCATTTCCGGAAATAAATCCTTCGAATAATTCTCTCGCAAATTTTTCAGCATACGACTTATCGCCATACTTGAAATAGCTGTATTCTGCAGGTGAGAATGTAAACTCATCTGCGGAATGAATGTGGTGTAAGCTGTATCTTGTATTCATGTTTATTTTTAGTGTTTAAGTAAATGGGCACTGAAACCAAAGGCTTTGGCTCCCTGATAGTCTGCCACCGGATTGTCCCCGATATGCAGGATCTGATGCAGTGGTAAATCCTGATCTTTGATCTTATTCTTCACTTCCTGAAAAATAAGCGGGTTCGGTTTGGAACAGTTAATTTCATCAGAATAAATATGAAAATCTATGTACTGATCCAGGTTTTCATGAATCAGAAATTTTCTCATTGTTTTTCCTTTGATAAATCCTGTATTGCTCAGAATATTGATTGTTTTGCCTTGATTTTTGATATTCTCAAAAAAATCATGAATATTTTCAAAAATCACCACAGGTCCGTATTCCAGAAACAGGTTTTCACTCTTTGTGTAAAACTCATTGAGTTTTTCTTTACTCAAATCTTTTATATCCACGTTCAGAGAACCAAGAATCATCAGATAAATCTCAAAAGTATCTATATTTCCCCCTGTTACTTCATTAATGGTATTGCAAAGATCATCATAATATTTTACGATTTTCGCAACCTCCTCTATAGGTTTATCTACGTTAAAAAATGAGGAGAACAGCTCAACTCTTTTTGCTTTAAATTCAGGATGAGATTTGATTAAGGTAAGCCACAGGTCAAAGGAAAAATGACAGTGGTTATGAATGTCGATATCTGTTTTCAATAGTTTTAAGTTAAAAGTTTTATCTAGCTTTCTTGAAAAAGATTTAATTATTTTTAATCATCAACAAGTGTTTACAATACTATTCTTCCCAAAGATAAAATTTTTATCATAAATGCATTACGTTCATTATCTGTTTTAAGATATTTTTATGACAATCCACGAGTTTGACGGATTCACAGAAGATGATTTATCAAGCGTTTAAAAAAAATATTTTCAAAAAATTCTTTGGAAATCAAAAAAAAAATTATAATTTCGCAACCGATTAACAATCAACAATGTCAACAAAAATGATAAATATTATAACTTTAATCAACCCTGTCAGAGCTGTGTTCTTTGGCAGCACTGAATATTTATCTGAATAGTTCTATAGATCTTTTATACCCAAAAATATATTGAAGACCTATCTATTCGGATAGGTCTTTTTTGCTGCCCTAATTTCAGACTTTAACAATTCAAACAACTTCTGTTATTTGTTAAGATCTCTGAAAATTTCCCTTTGATACGAAATACAAAAAATGTTTTGCCGGCTTTATAAGACCGGAGAGTATTTTGTGCTCATTTTTTTCAGAACCTTTCTAAATACAGATCTAAAAATCAACAATTTAAACAAAACAAAATGAAATACGACACACGAAATATAGGGATCATAGCACATGTAGATGCAGGAAAAACAACTTTATCCGAAAGACTTTTGTATTACACAGGACTCATTCATAAAATCGGGAATGTAGATGATGGAAATACCACCATGGACAAAGACATCCAGGAAAGAAACAGAGGGATTACTATTTCTTCAGCCGCAGTTTCAACGCAATGGAAAAAAGATCATACCGTTTATAATATCAACATTATTGATACTCCGGGACACATTGATTTTGCAGTGGAAGTAGAACGTTCTCTAAGAGTTCTGGACAGTGTAGTCGCAGTTTTCTGTGCTTCTTCAGGGGTTCAGCCACAGACTGAAAATGTTTGGTTCCAAGCCGAAAAACATGGCACTTCCAAAATTTGTTTCATCAATAAAATGGACAGAATTGGGGCAGACTTCTTTGCTGTTCTTCATGAGATAAAAACCAAACTGAATGCTGTTCCTCTTGCTCTTCAGATTCCAATTGGAGCTGAAGTACATTTTGAAGGCGTTATTGATCTTGTACAGATGAAAGCATTATACTGGGAAGATGAAAACGGAGAAACCATTATTGAAAAGGAAATTCCTTTGGTATCACGTACTGAAGCTGATGAATACAGAATAAAATTACTGGAAACTCTTGCAGAATATGATGAGACATTCTTTGAGATTTTTATGGATACTGAACAAACAGTCACCGTTGAAATGATTACAGAAGCTATACAAAGAGTCTGCAGATCCGGATCAGCTGTTCCCGTTCTTTGTGGCTCTGCGTTTAAAAACAAAGGGATACAGCCTCTTCTTGATGCCGTAGTAAAGTATCTTCCAGCTCCAGATCAGCTTGCTGACCTGCAGGGAAGAGATCCTCAAACAGAAGAAATGGTAACGCTGGAAAGAACTGAAGCTGCTGATTTTTCAGGACTTGTTTTCAAAGTCGTGATTGATAAGCATATGGGAAGGCTGGCCATGCTCCGTATGTATTCCGGAATGATAAAACCCGGAGATACTATACTGAATGTAAGAACAGGTGAAAGCTACAGAATTTCGAGAATTTTACAGATGCAGTCAGATAAAACTTTATCATTGGAGGAAGCTAAAGCGGGAGATATTGTTGCTTTAACAGGAATAAAAGATGCCAAAACCGGAGATTCTTTGTCTTCTGTAGACAAGCCGATATTACTGGAATCAATTACGATCCCGACTCCTGTTATCAGGGTGGCTATTGAACCGAAAACCAATGGTGATGAGAAGTCTTTCGGTTTGGTACTGGCAAAAATCCAGGAAGAAGATCCTTCTTTGGTAGTTGAAAGAGATCAACAGACCGGAGAAACATTATTGAGTGGACTGGGAGAGCTTCATCTTGAGGTTACTTTGGAGAAAATCCGTCTGAATCATGGTATTGAAGTCAATCAGGGAAAACCTAAAGTTTCTTATCGTGAGATCTTAACGGGAACCAAAATCCATAGAGAAAAGCTTTCGAAACAAAACGGAGGAAGCGGTCAGTTCGCTGATATCACTTTTGAAATTGGACCAGGAAATGATAATGAACATGGATTCGAGTTTATCAATACAATCAAAGGAGGAGTTATTCCAACTGAATTTATTCCTTCTGTTGAAAAAGGGTTCAGAGAAGCTATGGAATACGGCCCATTAAAAGGATATCCTCTGGAAAACATGAAGATTACCCTGTTAGATGGCTCATTCCACGCTCAGGATTCTGCGGCTTTTGATTTTGAAATTGCTGCAAGAGAAGGCTTCAAAGCGGCTGCCAAAGATTGCAGTCCTAAACTTATGGAACCTATCATGCAGGTTGAGATTCAAAGCATCGAAGAATATACGGGAGCTGTCACTGCGGATATCAACAGAAGAAGAGGAATCATCACTTCTATTGATGAAAGATCAGGAAGAAAGATTTTTGCAGCGGAAGTTCCGTTAGCTTCAACTTTCGGGTATATTTCTGATCTGAGAACGCTGACAAGTGGACGCGCTTCCATCAGCATGAAATTGTCGCACTATGCTTTAGTGCCTGATTTTATTGCGAATACATTAATCACCTAAACAAGCAGGGACTGTAGATTTTTCTTACAGTCCTTGTTTGGTTATGGAATGTTTGGTGAATGGTCAATCGTCAATCCGCTGCGCTTGTCAATTTTTTCTATACTGCAAAAATTCACTTATTAACTTCTTCCTATTTTTCCGGCATCACTTTATAGGTCGGATCTTCTTCAATATTAATTTCAACTACCGCTTCGGCATTTTTCAATATTCTCCTGCAGTCTTCGCTGAGATGTCGTAAGTGTATTATTTTATTTTGTTCTTTATAACGTTTAGATAATTTGCCCAGTGCTTCTATCGCACTCATATCTACAATACGGCTTTCTTTAAAATCAACAACCACTTGTTCAGGATCATTCATAGGATCAAATTTATCTGTAAATGCCGTTACAGAACCGAAAAACAAAGGTCCATATATTTCGTAATGCTTCACTCCGTTTTCATCAACATGCTTTTTTGCTCTGATTCTTTTGGCATTATCCCATGCAAAAACCAATGCTGAGATGATAACCCCAACCAAAACCGCCAGCGCCAGGTTATGCAGAATCACGGTAATCAATGCTACAGTAACTCCAACAAAGATATCCGACTTCGGCATTTTATTAACAATCCTGATAGATACCCACTGGAACGTACTAATGGCAACCATCATCATGACTCCTACTAAAGCAGCCATAGGAATTTTTTCTATCACAGGTGCTCCACACAGAATAATTATTAAAATCAACAAGGAAGCAATAATTCCGGATAGTCTTGCTCTGGAACCTGCATTAAGATTCACCAATGTCTGTGCTACCATTGCACAGCCACCCATTCCGCCAAAGAAACCGTTGGTAATATTGGCTAATCCCTGAGCTACAGATTCTTTGTTTGTGTTTCCTTTACTATTGGTGATTTCATCCACCATGGATAATGTCAGAAGAGATTCGATAAGACCTACTCCTGCCATAATTAAAGCATAGGGAAAAATAATTTGTAAAGTTTCCAGGGAAAAAGGAATCTGTGGAATGTGAAAACTTGGAAGAGTTCCACTGATATGGGCAATATCCGCTACTGTTTTGGTTGGAATATTAAATCCAAGAACTATAGCAAAGACAATAATTATCGCTACGAGTGAGGCAGGAACTGCTTTCGTTATTTTGGGAAAAAAGTAGACTACGGCAATCGTCAAGGCAGTTAAGCCAGCCATTATGTATAAAGGCATTCCCTGCAGCCAGTTTACAGCCCCGTTGCTGTCCGTAATCTTAAATTGCTCTACCTGCGCCATAAAAATAATAATGGCCAAACCGTTTAAAAATCCGTACATAACCGGCTGCGGAATCAATCTTACAAATTTTCCCAGTTTAAAAATACCCACCAGCATTTGAAGTATTCCGGCCAGTACAACGGCAGCAAAAAGATATTCAATCCCATGAGACTGTATCAGCGCGATCAATACAACGATGGTTGCGCCCGCTCCACCAGAAACCATTCCCGGACGTCCTCCCAACACCGCAGTTACAAGACCCATCATAAAAGCAGCATAAAGTCCTGTAAGCGGGGACAAACCGGCAAGAATAGCAAATGAAAGTGATTCAGGAATCATGGTCATCGCTACAGTAAAACCAGCCAGCAGTTCATTTTTGTAATTTATTTTCTTCGAAAAGTCGAATAAGCTTATAGTATTTTTCATTGATTTTGCAAAGGTATGTACTGTCCGGATGGTATACAATTTTTTCTTTTTATCATTTTTTCATGATGAAGCCCATCACTTTTAAACAATTCACAAATCAATTTTTATAATATGTTAATTTTAATTAAAATAAGCAGATAAAGTATGATTTTTACATTTCTATCTCTTTTTACTTCTTATTTTTGTTTACATTTGAAAGCGAATAAGCAATTATTTGGTACTAATTAAAAATTCAACGCGTAAAAAGCTGTTTATCAATCTATCTACAGCTTCAACTCATAGAATTGCATAAAAACCTTAATAGGTATATATTATTTTACACAAATGGCAGGAAGAGAAGTTTGAAAGAGAAGAAGAAGAAACCCATTGAAATAAAGAATATATCCCAAGTACATTAAGGTGACTCCTACCCACCTGTTTTTAAGTTATTTGGCAGTTACAGATCCGTTTTTTAAGATTCATCATCTTATTAAACGCAATTAAACATTTTTATATCATAATTTCTATTTTTTATCAATTTCAAACTGAAGTGAATTATTTCCCACCACAAGAGATAATATATGTATTCTATTTCCGTTTTTTTGATATATAAGTTTAAACAAAAGAATAATATTCAACAAAAATGTTATATAAAGAAATCCATATTGGAAAGTTTATTAAGGAAAGGGTAGATGAAAATGAAATAACAATAGAAAGGATATGCAAATTTTTAGGCAAAGACGAGGAAACAGTCGAAGTGATGTATGACAGCAAATCGATGGATACAGATCTTCTTCTAAGATGGAGCAAATTATTGGAATATGATTTTTTCAGACTTTACAGCTCACATTTGATTTTATATGCACCTCCTTCTGCCATCAACAAAAACCAGCAGAAATCCGAAAAAACACCATATTTCAGGAAAAATATTTACACCCAGGAAATCAAAGATTTTATTATGAAAAGAATTCTTTCCGGTGAAATGACCCAAAGTGAAGTCATCAAAGAATATTCTATTCCCAAAAGCACCCTTCACAGGTGGCTTCAGAAGAGCGATAATGTAAACGGATAAACAGATAAGACATGCGCCCCAATTACAAAAAAATTTATCAGGATATGCTAAAGATGGAATATCCGGAAAAGCTAAAAGATCCGAAAATCAAAGAACTTCTTGAAAAACTTAACACCAGCGAGGATGTACTGAAGTTCAATGAAAAACTGTTCAAACAGTCCAGAGAAAATCAAAAACTCAAAACATATGACAGGCAGACTATGCTAAAATTGCTTCAGTATCAGAAGAAGCACGGTCATTCCACAAGCTATATGTCCAGAAAATATAAAATAAGCAGAACTACTCTTTCAAAATGGAAACTCATGTTTGAAGAAGATCTTGATACAATGAAAAGTGCCGGTAAATAATCTACCAGCATTTTTTAAAGGTAATGATAAGGAAAAAACAGGGCTGTACGTTTGCCGGAGTCGAACCGGATAACCTTGCCGGAGTGACCGACTTCGCTATTCCTCCCTTAATTGTGTTACGATGAATTTTTTCCTAACGACACTTCATCATAGTACTATAAAGAATCTGGAAGTGGGAAGAAGAAAGGGATTAAAGTCTGAAAATCTATCTGACTTTATAGAAAATTATATACAAAGATATCTTTCAACATCCCACTTCCGGCTTCTGATTTTATGAAAACAAGGCTAAAATCGAATAATGCAGTCGTGCTCTAACCAACTGAGCTACTCTTCCTATATACATCGTGTTTTTTTTGCTGTGGAAGAGACGGGACTCGAACCCGTGACCCCGTCGTGATGAGCTAAGTAACATTTTTCTACGGCACTTGTTTGTTTTATTTTTCTTCTTCAGCAATATATGTTTTGACAATAGGATGAACTCTGGCATTTTCCGGGTGATAACTTAAACCGAAACTACTCCATCCGGAAGACCAGTAAAGAATCATTTCTTTCAGATAAGGAATGTCTTTAGTTTCATCATATTTATAGTTTTCATTAAATATTTGCTGTACTTCATCAATAAGTTCAGGGTAGAACATTTGATCTTCTTCATCAAAAACATCAATGTGAATATCAAGATAACCTCTTAGCTCATTTAATAAATAAGTTCTGAAATCCCATTCCATAATGACAATATCTGAACCTCTTATAGAAAGCACAGGTCTCCAAACAAGATCTACATCACTTATTATATAACGAGTTCCCATGAGTGGTAAAAGTGTTGGAACATGTGAAAACCATTCATCAAAAATTTCTTTTCTCTTTTCCAAGGATGCAGGCTTTATTCCCCATGATTTCAACCAAACTTTATTAACTGAATCAATATCATCCAACATCCAATCATATGGTGTATTCAATATTTTTTTTATTTCCTCTTCATTTTCAAACCAATTATAAAAGAAAGTACATTCTTCTGTAATCAGTTCTCCTTCATCTTCATATTCCACAATTTCTTTTTTGTCGATGGCATGAAGAATTTTTAGAAATTCTCTATGTTCAGAAGTAAAACTGACCTGATATTTTTTCTCAATCTGATTAATCTGTTCTTCAGAAAGACTTTGCCATCTGGCTCCGTAAAATCCTTTGGGACAATTTTCATCATCTATCGACCATAGTTTTTCTGTACGGTCTTTGACCCAGTATAAAAACTCAGTAAGATTAACTGGTATATTCATTGTTATTAATTTAAAAATAAAAAGAGGCAAGATTCGAAAAGACTTATACAAGATCACTTCCATGACCTTCTGGAGTCGAACCAAATTAACCGAAGTAGGCCTTTTCTACGGCACTCTTTTATACAATCAAGGTAAAATTCTCAGAATCTTCCGTGCATTTGCTCTACCAGCTGAGCTACTTCTCCTTTACGAGGGAAAAGGCAGGATTCGAACCTGCGACCCAATGATCAATTCTCGAAGTATGATTCCAAAACGACACTTGATTTTTAGTTTTTTGTTTACTCATGTATCTACAGTACTCCTTTATAGTATCAGGGTAAAAGTGGCGGAATCTTTCTGTGCCATCTGCTCCACCTACTGAGCTACATCCCGTTTACAACAAGAATGACAGGAATTGAACCTGTGACCTGATGGGTGAATCGAAGTATGACTCCAAAACGACACCTGATATAATTCAGCAAGGTAATTGAATCAAACAGAGACTAATACGGGGTGTTGCCATTTCTACTATCTGCTGCTGCAGAACAGGATTCGAACCTGTATTACCGTCCCTAAAGAAGTAACTCTGTTTTACGACACTTGCTTTTTATGGTTATCCATGATTATTAGTTTTATCTTTTGCAAAT
Organism: Chryseobacterium sp. JV558; assembly: GCF_033712365.1. Taxonomy (NCBI): domain Bacteria; kingdom Pseudomonadati; phylum Bacteroidota; class Flavobacteriia; order Flavobacteriales; family Weeksellaceae; genus Chryseobacterium; species Chryseobacterium sp. JV558. Next base: position 131,799 of record NZ_WJHU01000006.1, on the reverse strand, counting down.
TTATATCGCTGGTACGCATTCTATTTACGCAGTTGTTTTTTTATTAAAAACCAAGTAACAATGTATAAGAGTTTTTGATTCTAGTCAAATTAAAAGTTTGATGATGGAACTCTTATGAACGACATTGGTTATAGCTACCGGGCAATCTGTCGAAAGACTCTATTTTTGGAATCGAAGGATGTCTTTCTAACGGCACCAGTAATATTAACACTGCAAAATTACATTGCATGTACGCAATCTTTTTACGCAGCTTATTTTTTATTTAAATTTTGTTCGTTTTGCCTTGAAGCAAAAGAACCAAAAGTTCAAGACTTGGAAATTCCGGCTAAAAATAATCTACACTCTCTAAAAATTCTAAAACTTGCGCGAATGTACTATTACTTCTTCGTTTCAATTTCTGTGTCGCGCTTCAAACAATAGAATTTTCTTAACGTTCGCATAGTTTATTTTCTTAACGCCTCCATTTCCTATGTCACTCTTTAATTCCAGCCAATTGTTTTGAAATTTTCTCTGGATATTTACAATTCAGCGTTTTTAGAACAGATACTATTCTGTTTTTTAAATTGATCTGTTGCATGATTACTTTTTCTAACTCAGCTTTGAGTTCGGATTCTTCTACTTCTGCAACAATTTTTATATTTTCAACATCTTCAATATTGGATTCTGTATATTCTGAGAAGCAGATTTTCCCATTTTCCCTTTTGTAAAATACCCATGGATGTCCTATCCAAAGGTCTTTCCATTCCGAAGATGGTGTATTAAAAATATTTTTCCAATCTTCAATATTGCTTATATCACCACAACAGTTAGGTTGTATCAATATTTTATCTTCTATTTTTAATACAATTCCTCCGTCAAAAGCCATGACATACCTATCTTCTTCAGATTCGTCTGGTCCTGTGTCTTCCATTTTGGTTTCTACAATCATCTTCAGATTTTCGTCATCTATTGTTTCGATATCTGTCAAATAAGATCCTTTCTCAATGGCCTCAAAATTAAAATTCAGTTGAGAAACGGCCTCTTCCCATTTTGCAAACCATTCTTCGTGGTCTGGATAATCGGAAATTTCCGGTAACTCAAATTCTTCTTTGGAATATCGTAACGGACTAATTTCAATAGTATTAATAAGTTTCATAATATTCTCGTTTAATTTTCTAGCCCCGATTGCAACGGCATCCTTTTTCTGAATGGCTTGAAAAAAGCTTTGGCGAAAAAGATATAGTGGAAAGCGGGATTAAGCTCCTCAATATATTGATTGTTTTAATAGTTATTCATTCTATTTTTAAAAGCAGTGCCTTTTACAGCACTACTTTCTGAATCATTTCTACGGCTGATTTTTTGTCTTCTAATGCATTTAGCACTTCGAAAATTTTATCTGACCAACCGGCTATAAGATGTACATCATTCTTTCTGATATCAAGCGGCTGTGTACCATAACCTGCCAGGTCAAAGATATACAGCTTTGCATGGGGAGCAATCATTTTGTATCTGTTCCACAGGTCTTCAAAAGAGTTTCTGTTTCCAGTGCTGTTCCACATCTGAGTATCGGTGAATAACATTACTTTGTTCACTTTTTCACTTCTTTTGATCAGATCCTCAATGACCAGATAACCATTAGTAGAATATCCTACTTCACCTTCTCGTTTGTAGAAGGCATCCACATTCCTTAAAATACCATTTTTAGGCATTGGAACCCTCAACCAACGGTCACCGAAGATACCTGTCACCACATTTTTACATTGTGACTGAAGGATCATCGACATCAGCAAGCCGATATCATACAGCAAGATTTTACTTTTATTTGAAACTGCTTTCTGCATTGAACCCGATACATCCGCAGCGATTACCACCGAAGTATCAAAACCAAAGCCCTTGATATTTCTAGCACTCACCACTACAGCATCTTCTAATGCTTCCAACACAGAGGACAAATAAGGAGAATCTATAGTTTTCAATTCTCTATACGCCGCCAGGAATCGGAATGGGAGCTGCTTTGAGTTGGATACCGCTCTTTCATCAGAAAGATATCTGCAGACTTTATTCATTGCATCAGATGACACTCCGGCTTCCAGGATATTCCTCAGGTTTCTCATAGTTGCCATATAACCCAATTTGTTGCTGAAGATCAGTTCTTCCCATTTGTTTTTGAAGGCTAATTTTCTTTCTGCATCATTTGCAAATTTCGTCTGACCTAAAACGGAAAGTTCTACTTCCCATGTATAAGGGGTTTCCAATGTGTTATTGGCAATTTTATTGAAAACAGCTTGTTGATTTTCATCTTTAGCTTTCGGGTGAACCAGGAATAGAGCATCTTTCAGGGTTACTTCTGCCTTTCTGTTGTATTTTGCAAACTGGTATTCATCAAACTTGTTGAAGGACTTTACCAAACCTTTTTGAATCTGCTTTGACAGTTTATTCAGTTTTTTAGTATCTGTTCTTTTATTCGCAAGTTGGTAGTACGCCAGTAATTCTGTGATTTCATCAGCTCTCTGAACGACACCTTCCACCGTTTTGCTTACCAGATCAGTACCGGAAGTCTGTTTTGCCAATTCAGTTGTCAACACCAATGGAATGGAACGCAGGTACATATCTTTTCTTGCATACACCGCCAATTTTGCCACAAACTCAGGGTCATTTTTTTTGATCAGAGACTGAATTCTTTCCAATCTGTCATTTCCTTTTTCATAGTTGGCATCTGACAGTCCTGTTGTAACAACAGCACTATACAATTCTTCTGCAGGTGTCATCGCATAAGCTTTTGCACCTTCGTAGTTCAGTACTACTTTAGTTTCTTTTTTTAAAAAATTAAATTTCATGGTTACTGTTTTTTTGTTAAACATGGGAAGGATTGATACTTCCTCTCTGATTTCTGATGCAAAGTAAAAACAGTATTACGCAACCTTTTTGCGTAGAAAATTTTTCTTAGAATTTTTCTTATTTTTTATTGCGAATGGATTTATTTAAAATGGACCTCAGAGATTACACAGTTTTTAAGGTTTGCCTAAAGCCGTATGAATGGAGTATTGTATAAGGCGGGCTAAAGCCTATCCCTATTGAATTAATATTGAAAACAATTATTGATATTTGATAACAATCTGATTCATCATTTATAATTCCTCATTATAAAATCCTTCTATCATTCATTTCAATTAAAGAAATCACCTATTCTAAGTTTTTCGGAAAGGGTTTTCTAGCTTTGTTTCGTCATTAAAATTAAGCTATGATTAAAGGAATATATGAGACTCATGTTCAGGTGAGCAATCTGGAAAATGCAATACAGTTTTATACGGAAGTGTTGGGATTAAAACTGGCTCACAGAGATGAAACCAGACCTATTGCTTTTTTATGGGTTGGAGAAGGAAAAGAATTTATGTTAGGATTATGGGAGCAGAAGGAGAATCTCCAAACCAGACATTTTGCTTTTTCCAGCAGTAAAGAAGATATTTTAGATTACTCAGTGGAGTTTTTAGAAAATAAAGATTTAAAACCTTACAATTTCCTAAAAAATGGAAGTGTTGAACCAATGGTATTTGCGTGGATGCCTGCACTGGCCATTTATTTTAATGATCCGGATGGAAATCAGCTTGAATTTATCTCTATTCTTGAAGGAGAAAGCAAACCGGAATTAGGTGTTCTTAGCTATGAGGAATGGATGAAGCAGGTGAAAAATTAATAAAAACATCTGTTAGATACTGATATAACGCAGAGGTGCAAGAAAATCAAAGATTTACGGGGATCAAAATTGAATTCTTATTAAACAAAATTTTTGCGCCCCTGCGGCAGTTAACAAAATAATAATATCAGGTAGTAGAAGTTTTTAACTGTTTACCAGTTTTTTAACTGCCAACACGTGTTTACAGGGACCTCTTTCGCCCTGATATTTACTGAACCATTCGCAGGTACAGCGTTCTTTTTCTTCTTCAATGATTACCGTATGATGCACACCGGTTCCTTCTACTCTGGCTTCTGTTCTTTCCTTATTGTTGTTTAAAATTTCTACTTTTCCCGCTTCTATCAGCTTTTCAGCATTTTTTATACGGGGATTGAGCCCGATAATACGGCTTAATTTAAAAGGAAGTCTGCGATAGAAAAATTCATGATCATCAAGGTCGTAGCCTAATAATCCCATTGCGGCAAGCCTTCCTGCAGCATTATGAGTTTTGCTGAAACTCAGATTCTCTTCCAGAGCAAGCATGGTTGGATTAAAGGATTGATTAGCATAGGCATATTTATCCAAAGTGTCAATCCACTCATCTGAAACTTCGGAAACCAAACTATCCAGTAGAGCTCCTTCTCCAGAAAAACCTCTCCAGCATTCTCTTGATAAAGAAAAGCTGAATTTAATATTCCCCATATAAAGCTGCCAGGTGGTAGACTGCATATTAGCATGCGGAAAAACCTGCATAGAATCAATATACGGAAGCAAAGGTTCCAACAGACGAAGCCTGTGAAGCCCTCCTATACAAACAGCATCTGCAGATGCTACCGGAGAAAAGATAGGTTTATTCCCTCTCACAATAAGGTAATAATCAGACTTTACTACTCCTTTCGGCATTCCACGAAATAATTGTTGTGTCTGAATTCTATTAAAAGTATAGCGTTTTTCAGATTCTGATAAATAAACCTGAACTGTTCCCAGACCTTTGATCCATTTTACAGGCAGAGGCACTTTTCTTTCTATTATTTTTTTTTCTTCCTGATAGAGCCCAACTTCTTTTTCACCTACGGAAAGCATAATTTTTTCATTGGGACGGATGCTTCCCAGGGCGGTGATCATAGGCTGATTAAAATCTACATTCGTAGTTCCGCTTTCCAGAAACTCTCCTTCCAGGCCGTCAGGCAGTACTTCTACTCTAGCATAGACTCCGGCACAGTGAGAAAAACCCTCAAAGCGTAATCTTTGATTTCCGGCTGTTACAATCGGATCTTTAAGAAGTGCCATCTGAAACGGAGACAGGTTAAAGCTGGATTTCACAATATTGGAAAGTGTAATCAGGCAGCGCGCTAAAATAAAAGGCTGCCTGACATTTCCCCAGAAAAAACATGGAGCATCTGTATTTTTTTGTATCTCACTGTATTTGGCAAGAAACAGCTCTTCAAGCGCATTTCTCCTTACTAAAGAGGATACTCCTGAATAGTTGTAAATAAGCGTATCCCCCATATTCTATTTTTTCAGAAGAAGATTGCAGATCTTTTTCAGACTCGAATTTTCTTTCCAGCTATTTAATTTCCCAATGATCTCTTTATCGGCTTCTGAATGATTCAAGGCTAATACTTCATGGTAAATTTCCAGGATTTTCTTCAGATTGGTAACCGGAGCATCCATTTGAAGCAATATATTGGAAATCAATTCTTCAAGAGCAGTATTATGGTTCTTACTCACATTCAGCATATGGTGCTGCATAAGATCTGTTAATCTTTTAACGGGTGCCCATTCCAGCTTTTCATGCAGACCAATCACTCTTCCTAGCCATGCATTATCCATCGTTTGGGAAGACACATGTTCCAACCATATTTCAGCTGCTGTACCACGAATGGTTTTATCACTGTCCAGGAAAATAGTTCCTAAGAACAGATATCCTATTTCGTCCAAAGGTTTTTTGACCTGATAAAGCGCATTTGCTGTATTCAAAACCAAGCTTCTCTCATAGACTTCAGCAATTCCTGAAAAGAAAAGACAGTGTTTGATTACTTTTGCCAAAGCATTTGCCGGGGTGTTCGGAAAACACAGCATCAATGCAGGAATTTCGATAAGTTCTTTCTGTTCGGCCACAAAATATTCCACAAATAAAGGGTCTTTCCTTTTTGTAAGATGATATTTAGGAATAACAATCTTCAGCTCTACAGGGTAGTATGAGTTTTTCTTATTGTCAATAGTTTTCCATTTGTAGGCTCCCGAAAAGAATTCTACAGGAATATCGTCATATCCGAAACTGCTGAATTCTTCAAACACGGTTTCCGGTGAACGGGTAATTCCCGCCGTCATCCACCATGAAGGATGTTCAAATTTTCCTTCCGGCTTGGCATTTTTACCAAAGAAGAAAAATAACAGTTCTTTATATTCTCCTTTTAATCTTTTTTCAGCTTCTATTATGGCTTCTGAAGTATTGTCTAAAGCACAACGCTGCAGTGCCAGCTGAATATCCAGATGATGGGGTTCAGTATTACTATTCTGGTAGCTCTCCAATCTTTCCACCAATGTAACAGGGGAAATCCAGCATGGAGCATGGGTAACCGGAAACAATAAAGGAATCTTATCTCCGGATTTTATTTTTTCATAAGCATAGATGGCAAGCTCTTTAAACGCGGTTCTGGCAGGGCAATCTGCACCTACATTTTCAATAGGTCCCAATTTTTTCTGATAATTGGAATAAGATTCTCTTGCTGTTTCCTCTTCTTTGGTCTTATGATAAATTTTTTCCAGATTTTTAAGCTGAATCGGATATTTTTCCAGTAAATCCAAGCCATAATTGATAATGGCATTACACAGTAAAACATTTAGATAGGGAACTTCCCATTTCGCAATTGTTTTACAGGCTTTCAAAAATACCGGTTCTATTAATTTCACAGATTCCGAATTTACATCACCTGCAAAGCGGATAAATCCTGCTAAAGCAATATCACAATGATGGCTGTATGGATCATCCATGGCCAAAGGAAGATAAAACATCAGATCTTCAAAGTTCTGAAGTACTTTTACAGCATTTCCTTCTGTAGTCAGAGATAATTTCTCGGAAGCTATTGCCTCCAGCTCGGGTTGTTTTTCTTCAATATATTTCTTCAGAAGAGGACGTACATTGGTGAGTATATTGTCTGAATAATGGGAGAGAGCCTCTATCATATTTTCTGAAGCCGGAATGTATTTAAGAATGATCTTCGCTGCTTTCGACTGTATGCCATCATCTTTGCTGACAAATGCCGTACTTAAAGCCATTCCCAACATTTCGGGATCTATTTTCTTTCTCTGGAATATTTTTTCGGTAAGAACCAAACTGGAAACAACCACTGTTTTTACTTCCGAACTCAACAGATTCGGAAGGTAGTGGGAAAATTCATCATTTTTAAAATCAGGAACTGCAACAATTTTTTTCAAATGTGACAATATGGTATTCACGGCTTTTGACTGTGAGGAAGCCAGCCCTGCAAGTAGTTCGTCCTGCAGTTCAGACAGCTCATCTTCTGTTGGTTTTAATGATGTAAACGCATCCATAAACCAGCCTGTGACATTTTTATTAAAATTTCTGTTGGAAGCCAAAAGACATTCTTTCAAAAATCTCTTTCTTTCAATCTTTTTTTCTGTGATCAGCTTCTGAACAATAGGAAACCATTCTTTACGGAAGGGTAAAGATTTGGAAGGATATTCACATAAATACCAAAAGTGGGTAGTAAGTGTTTCAGGGTGGCGGTCCAGTTCTGCAGGATAATTGCTCAGATGGTGTCCCAGCAATTCAGGTTTTGGCTGTACATAGCCTTTTTCCGTCCATCCTAAAATATCCTTATAGTTAAATGCTGTAAATTCAGCTTCTACAGATTCATTGATAAAGTCTGAGAACCATTCCGGACATCCCCACTCTAATATCTGCTCTGTTTGTTCTGTATTTCTGAAAAGACTCCAGTAATTTTTACCGAAATTCTTTTTATCCATACATACAAATGAAGCAATATCAATAATGGAATGCTGACTTACAGATCCTGCCGTATGGTAGGAATTTTTAGTCATTACAATCTTGCTGATCTCGCGGTCCATTTTCTTTATTGATGGTACCAATGTCTTTCTTTCCTCTAGGCTAAGCTGTTGTAGAAAAGGGATTATCTCATGTATTTTTTCCTCATTAAGGATCTCATAAAGTCTTTCTTTCATGTGCTTCTAATTTGATGTATAAATTTGTTTCAGGTTATTCATTTTTTTTCCATTCTTCTAGCAGTCCGATAATGGCTTTGCCTGTTCTGCTTTACAAACCATTGCAAAGCTCAAGAGGCTTTTTAACATTAAAAACTGATTTTCCAACGGCTGAAAGAATGGTTATCAGCAGTTTTCTGAAAGTAATATCACAACTGGTAATCAGATTGATACGTTTTAAAATTCTATCTGTAAATCTCTTCACAGACGTCCATTCAAAACTGGTCTTTTTATTGATTATTATTTCCAGTTCCTTTACCTTAAAATCATCCGAAACTGCCTTGTTTAATAAGGCTTCAAAAGCCGTACCAGAGAGTGTTTCGTATTTATTAAACAGTCCCGAAGACAGGAATAAATAATGCATCTGCGGGGAGGGTAAATCTATCTTCATCCAGACATCCGGAAACACCACCTCATCCTCTACACTATACTGATATACAGAACTTAACAAGATTTTATTTTTTCCCATTGAAAAAAAAGATCCTGAAAAGCAGAGTCTCTGAAATAAAATTCTCATCAGCCTATTATGATAAACACTATAATAAGAATTGAATAAAATGTTCAAAAAAGAAGTATTTTCAGGAGGATATTTTTCAGAAAATCCGTCGACAAAACAAGCCGGTATCGCATCATATCCGGATTTGTCTTTGTACTCATTTCCCGCTTTGCAGCAAATCAAAGAAGCCAATACAGAAATTGTATTGCGGCTCAGTTTTTTATTCCTATGTTTTTTTAAAAGAGCAGCAATTTCTTCTTTATCTTTTGGTGTAAGCTTTTTAAGAAAAGGAACAATCTCCTTTATTTTATAGTTTAAATATATTGCCTTAAAACCTTCATCAATAAGCATAAGTTCATTCTTATCAGCTAAAATAACAAAAATTGACTGACAGACAGTAAATTATCCCTTAAATGTGAATTTTTTAACAAAACATTAAGTTAATAAAACCACCTCTACCACGTTCTTTACAGACAACAAAACAATTCCCTGTTTAAAGATATATTGATAAAAAAGAGGATCTAAGGCCGATATTTTAAATATTCTACTTCTCCTATCCTTATTTATTTTTGAATTTATTTTGGTTTAAAAGATCATCACCTTTTCAGCCAGATACGTTAATTTTATTTAAAATAAATGTTCGTGAAGGAATAGCAAATAATGACTGAATTGTGACCTCATTCGGGAAAGTAGTCTTTCCTGTTTCTGCTTTCCCTTCAAAAATACATTTCTGCTGATATGTTCATGTAATTCTGGCATACATCAAATGAATAAAAGTTTTCATTAAAGTTAATTTATAAAAAAAGACTCCCTTTTTCAAGAGAGTCCGTTTGGTTGATAATGCTGAAAATGCAACATTATTTTAATAATTTTTCAGACACCAATGCAAAATCTTTGCAATGTTTTTGGCATCATCTACACCTCTGTGATGGGTGCCTTCCAACGTAAGACCCAATTCACCCAAAGCTCTGTTCATCCCAACACTTTTCCTGATAGTAGGATGAATTTCTCCAAATAATGTTTTCACATTGATATGGTCATCACTCATAGGATAATCTGTGTAGAATCTTCTTGCCTGGTCCTGAAGCATGTTCAGATCGTAATTTCCGTAGCTGGCCCATGTTAGTTCTTCTGAATCGTATTCTGCTCTCAGGATATCGAATGCATCGTCCAGCATGATTCCTTCATTATCCAGCATATTTTGGGTAAGGGTGGTAAGCTCCGTACAGAACGGACTTACTTTTGAATATTGGGGTTTTACCAGAATCCCTTCATTTTTGGAGATCTTACCGGTCTTTGCATTCATGATGCATACGCCGATCTCGATGATCTCACTTTCCTGGCCTCTAGGCGGTCGGTTTTCCCAACACGTTGCCTCAAGGTCTACTATTAATATATTGTCTGTTGTTTTCACTTTTTTAAAATTTGTTTTAAAAGATAGAAGCTCATCGCAGGAACCTGTAATCCCAGCTTCAGGCTTCTATCCGAATTAATTTCACAGAATCTTACTTAAAATTCTGGCTGTATTGTAAGCATCGTCTGCTCCGCTGTGATGAGTACCTTCAAAATCCATCTTCAAATAATCCAAGGCTCTCTTAAGTCCTATTTGTTTATTCAGTCTGAAATGTCTTTTAAATTCATGCATCACATTCATGTAGTTTTCTGAAAATGGATTTGTTATTCCAAGCCAGTCACACTGTTCTATGATCTGCTCTCCATCAAAGTTTCCATATCCTGCCCATGTAAGCGGTACCGAATGGTATTCATTCCTGATCATTTCACAGGCTTCTTCGAAATAGATTCCTTTTTCTTCTATCATTTGAGGAGTAATTCCGGTCAGTTGTGTACAAAATCTGTTGATTTCTGATCTTTCGGGGATTACATAAATGCTTTGTTTTTGGGAAATTGCTTTTGATGTTAAGTTTAATTTGCAAATCCCTATTTCTATAATATCGACTTTCTGCCCGATGGGAATTCTGTCATTTTCCCAGCACGTAGCTTCCAGATCGATAATGATAATCTCATTGGTCGTTTTCATGATTCTTTTTAGAAATTAGAAGCTAGAGGTTAGAGGTTAGAAGGTAGTTAGTTTCTACCACTCTACCCTTCAGCTTCTTTTCCATTGTTAATTGTTAATTTCTAGGAGCAAATGGTGGTGTCCATTTTTTCCTTTTCATCAATTCTTTGACTTCTTCGTAGGAAATCGGATAAAAATCGTGGCAGTCTACCCCTACGTCAAAACTTAATGCCATCTCATCATCCGGCAGTGCTCCGTGTGAATGTCCGTATAACTGCCAGACACCGCGGTGCGAGCCATTCCAGGTACGCATGGCGTAGTGGAAAAGAATGATTTTCTGTTTTCCGTTGCTGTTATCTGCTTCATCAATTTTCAGTTCGTGATAATCTCTGATGGAAGCAAAACGTTTGGGATAAGTTAAAGCCGCTCCCTCGTGGTTACCTTTGATCAAATGGATATTACCATTTAACCTGTCTAAAATCTCTTTTGTAAAATCCGGTTTTCCCAGACTCATATCTCCTAAATGGTAGACCGTATCACCGGGTTGAATTTTCTCGTTCCACCTTTTAATGAGTTCTTCATTCATATGGTCCAGAGACTCAAAAGGTCTTTCTGAAAATTTTATAATATTCTCGTGACCAAAATGATGGTCTGCTGTAAAAAATATATTGGGTTTCATTTTTTTTAATTGTTTGTTTTTAACTACACAATTTTTAACATTTTGTTGTCATTCTGAATGAAACAAAGTGGAATGAAGAATCTCTTTCACTTTAAACAGATTCTTCATTCGTCTGAATGACACATTCAATGTTTAACTTCGTAGTCTTGTTTAATAAATATTTTTAATTAATTCTTACGAAACGCTTTATAAAAAGCTGTTTCAATTTCTTCCTGATCACTTTCCGTATATCTTCTTGAAAAGTGAATCGGAATGGCTTCTTTTACCTGGCACTCATGCATGATTTTTCCTGATGCAGAAGCAAAACTGTGGTAATTGATCTTTGCAAATTCCTGATCGGTATCTTTATAAAAGCTTTCAATATAAACGATATCTGCACGTTCAAATATTGTTCTGATTTTTTCATAATTGCTTTCATCTGCTGCATGATCCATGATTACGCCAAGTTTATAACCTGTATTACGAGTTAACAGATCAAACAAATCAGCTGCTTTGTAAACAGTTTCTTCAATTTCGATTTCTTTATCACCATCATTATTTTCAAAAGCGGTTTTCAGTTCGCTTATCCATTTTCCTTTTTTTAAACCGGAAGCATTTTCATTAAAGGTGACCGAATCTTTTTCTTTAAATAAATAAGCGACAGAATCTGTTTTGTGATCCAGAATAGCAAAATCTACGTTGACATATTCGTCTTCAAACAGGAAGTTCTGAGTCTTTACCAAATCCAGATTCCAATATGACGGACGAAGGGTGTAGATATTAATTTCTTCTTTTGAAACAATCTCCCGAATTTCATATTCAATCGCGTTTTCAGCAATCAGATTCCAGGTGTAAGATTTTAACCTTGCTTCAACCTGTTGATGAATATTTTTTGGTCCGCAGATTACCACCTTTTCTCCACTTCCAATCTGATGTCTGAAAATTCCATCAAAATTGGAAAAGTGATCAATATGGGTATGACTAATGAATACAGCTGATATAGACTGTACTTCTTTCACAGTCAATAAACTTGCTTCTCCACAATCACACAAATAGTGTTTTCCTGAGTTAGGAATTTTAATCAATATACTGATGTCTTCTTTTAAAAGACTTTTTATTTCTGCCTGTAACATGTTTTTTTCTTTTTATTAAACCATAAAAAATATAAACTCTGTTTTCACTTTTAACGGTTGAGATTCCTACGGAATGACAAACTTACTGCATAATGAAAATCAGGTTCTTAAACTCACTTAGCATTTATGGTTAAGTTTATACATAAAAAAGTTTCGGTAAAAAATACCGAAACTAAACTTTAAGAGTCATCAACTCTTCTTTTATAAAATCAATTACTAAAGAATTCAACTTTTTGTTGATTCTTTTCTGCTCTTCTTTTTCAATTGCTGTAAAAGCTGCCGGAAAGTCTTTCTCGAAGTCTTCTAAAATATCCTGTGAAAAAAGTCCAATCACTTTGCCTATCATTTTAGGCTCAAATTCACCAATTTTACTTACCACATTATTTAATCTGTTGACAGTAGCATATTTTTGGATTTCTTCCCAGATCTCCTGAGCTTTTTCACTGAAATGAACCTGTTTCTGAATAGTTTTATCTTCTTTTCTGACCATTTTGGATTTTTCGACCCATTTTTCATTCTTATTTTTCAGAATAATTCTTGCGCCGTTTCCAAAATATTTGGTTTTCAAAGTTTTTACAATGGTTCCTTCACACCTATTGTCCTCCAATTCAGGTAATCCCAGCCAAGCCGGAATTTTTGAATTGAAAACATTGGGGAATTTCAAAGCGTCTTCAAGATTTCCCTGGAACAAGATTTTAGCATAGAAAAATCCTGTTGTCTCAAAAATCTGATTGACAACCTCTGTATCCAAATAGGTAATCCTATTCAATTTGATATCGAAAGCGTAAAATTCGTTGTGAGGGGCATACTCAATGCCTTTCTGTACCTTCACAGCATCTTTTACAGGTTCTACTTCTTTATGTTTGTAACCACCACCAAACAATTCACCGTAGATCACTACAGTTTCTACATCAGGGTGGATGGTTTTCACTTTCTGAAACACTTCTAATACATTTTTTCTGTAGCGTTCCAAAATCTGATGTGCATTGAAAAATTTTTCATCTTTTTCGATGAAAGCAGTTCTCTTCGCGATTTTAATTTCCTCTCCGTCGGTAAAGAAAGAGAAATTAGCTCCGTGAACTTTTTCCTGTACGATGAAAACCTCATCCCCAAAACCCTGCATCCTGATCTGTTCGATCACGCGGGTTTGGTAAGCATTTTCTATAGAGTTATATGTTTTAAAAATCATTTTGTCTTAGTTTTTTTTAAAGTTTTTTAAAAGGGAAAGAATATTTTCCTTTCCTACCGGATTCATGGAATGACAATAGAACTTTGGAAGATCCAAATAATTGTCCATACAATATTCTACCAGCCATTTGGCGCAGTCGTATCCTGTTCTTTCAACGCATTCCTGAGAATCTTGTTTGAGATAATGCTCATCAGCCAGGTCATGGTCAAAAGAAATCATTTCAGGAAGTCCTTTTTCCAAAATCCTGTTGACAAAATGTTCGTAATTCCGAACAATATGCCAGTCGCTTCTGAGGAACATATCCTGTTTGGTATAATGATACGCCTCAATAGGATATCTTATATCATCCAGAAATAATAATCTTTTTGTCTTTTCCATAGCTATCTTTTTAACTCAACCATAGTCATTATGGTTCTCGTTTTATATTTAAGTTTAAACCATCATATCAGCACAATTGGAACTTGCGAAGGCAAAAGGTTTTGCTTTAAACACATATCCCATTCCCAAAATGTATCCCATTGCATCTTTTAATGCGACATTGGATTTAAAGTCGGGGTCAGTATTAATGTCTGCGTGTACCTCCATTTCCACACCATAAGTATCCAAAACAGAGCAGATAGCGTATGCAATTTCAACAGATTTGTTGACCTCATTCAGCATTCGCTCTTTGATACTGATACTCTGTATTTCTCTTTCTTTTCTAATAAAGGTAAACGCTCCTTTTCCCTCACGAATAAATACTACTGCCGTAGCATAATTGATGGCATTTCCATATACATGAGAGTCTGATCCCACGCATACTTTCAGACGATGTCCGTTTGCCTGTTCGCGGATAATGGCTTCTTCTACCAGCTGTGTGATAGAGTTGTGGAAAAATTTTCCGTTCATATTCTGCCATGTTTGTTGTTGCGTTTCCATTTTTTCTACATATTTTAAATTGATAAATGATTGTTGATAATTGATAAATGATAACCCTTCACTGGTTTCATCTTTTGCACTCCGAACTGGACTCGAACCAATACCATCAGTTTTGGAGACTGAGATGCTGCCATTACACTATCAGAGTAATTCATGAGTAATAAGTAATTGGTAATAAGCAATATCAGAAACTAGTCAGGTATCAATGATTACTCATTGCGCATTACTTATCTTTCATATTTTTGTGGAACAGACAGGAATTGAACCTGTACCTTTAGTTTTTCAGACTAACGTGCAGACCTTCTACACCACTCTTCCGGATTTTTATAAGCAATGAGTAATCGGTAATTAGTAATTGCTACCCTATATCATTACTTATCGCTCATTGCTAATCATTTATGTTTTAGTACGGGAAGAGGGAGTCGAACCCCCAAAAGCTTGATCCTAAATCAAGAGTGTCTGCCATTCCACCATTCCCGCGGCGTTTTTATGAATAATGAATAATTTTTTATACTGTTTAATTACTCATTATTCATTGCTTATTACTCATATTCTGTACCTCTCCCCAGATTCGAACTGGGACTTTACGGGGTTTAAAGCCGTTTTCTCTGCCAATTGGAATAGAGAGGCATTTTTTTTATAAGTAATGATTAATAGGTAATTAGTAATATGAAACTCTATTATTACTCACTATTTATTGCTTATTACTCATCATATGACATCTAGGTTTGAGAAAGCTCTGTCTATAAACTATGCCTGCTAGTGCTTGTAAAGATCTTCTGCGCTTGACAAACCTTTCTCATTTCCTAATTCTATTTTGTTTAAAAAAAGTAAAAGGCTGTCTTTATTTTTATTGACTAAAGATCTTCTGCTCTTGACAGTCCTTTTTCTCTTTTCTTCATTTTTTTGTGAATGGTAACTGGCCAATTTTTTAAAAAAAAATCTGAACTTTCATGGTATTATATCAATTCAATATTGACCAGCTATTCACATCCAGTACTCTATAAGGGAATCGAACCCTTATTTTCTGCTCGAAAGGCAGGCGTCCTCACCGTTAGACGAATAGAGCATTAACCCACTGACCAGGAATCGAACCTAAACAACAAGAGTACATTTCCTGCATGCTGCCATTACATTATCAGTGGTTGGGTGGAAGTAGTAGGATTCGAACCTACTCAGCTATGAAGCAACAGATTTACAGTCTGCCCCGACTCTCCAACTTCGGCGTACTTCCGGATTTCATGAGTCATTAATTTCTCATTGGAGTAAATAAAGTTTGTCTTTATTTTTTTGTTTGATATAAGAACTTCTATGCTCGATAAACTTTTATTTTTTCTCCTGAACTAATCTCATTTTAGTTTATTGAGATGGTTATGGGATTCAAACCCACTCAGTTTATACAACGGTTTTGCAGACCGCCCCGACTCTTCCACTTCGGCGAACCATCAGATTATTAAAAAATAAAGTTTGCTCTGTTATATTTGATATAAGAACGTCTGCGCTTAGCAAACTTTATTTTTACCTAAAAATTTATAAATGATATCTTCAATTCTAACTGTCGTTGGAGAGATCAGAAAAAGTTTGTCTGTATTTTCTGTGTTTGGCTTAAGGATCTTCTGCTCTCGACAAACTTTTACTTTTTCTCCTGAAACAATTAACATTTCGTTATCTGCGATTTCGGAAAGATTCGAACTTTCAACTTCCGGTTTAACAGACCAGCGCTCTACCATTGAGCTACAAAATCATTGTAATTCCGGAAGGACTTGAACCTTCAACCTTCGGTGTATCAGACCGACACTCTAACCACTTGAGCTACGAAATCATTTGTATTCCATAAGGGGATCGAACCCTTGTCGTTCGGTAGAAAGCCGAATGCACTTACCATTATGCTAATGGAACAATTTGTCTGGAAAGCAAGATTCGAACTTGCGACCTCCCGCGTCCAAGACGGGTAAACAACCACCGTTATCTTTCCAGTTTTGCAGATTCACTTTAAAAGTCTTTTCCGAGAGACAGTCGGAACCGAAATTTTCTATGAATCTTTGCGGTCTATGCGAGAATCGAACTCGCAGTGCCCAAGAGACAGTCGGGCAGGTTAGCCATTACCTCAATAGACCTTTTGTGATTCCGAGAGGATTGTTCATGAATTTCATACTTTGCTTTATGGCATTCACGAATACTTTATATTTCGAACCTCTAATCCTGGGTTTAGAAAACCCATGCTCTATCCAATTGAGCTACGGAACCGCTTGGTAATCCCAGAAAGATTTGAACTTTCAACCCCCGGTTTAAAAGACCGGTGCTCTAACCATTTGAGCTATGAGATTGTTTTAATTTTTGTGAATAATCAATTCGCTTGCTTGTCAATTTTTAATTTCACAATTCACATTTTTTGTAATCCCAGAAGGAATCGAACCTTCAACCTTCGACGTATCAGGTCGATGCTCTAACCAATTGAGCCATGGGATTTTATATTTTGGGTATCTCCGGGGATCGAACCCTGTTCTCCGGTTCCACAGACCGGCGCTTTACCAAATAAGCTAAAGAAACCATAAAAAAAGCGCCTCTTTTTGGGAGGCGCTTCATATATTTTAACGTAAAAGATCATTAGCTGACCCACGTATATAAGCACCTTTCATCCACAATTTCACTATCAAGAATACACAGAACTCCTGCCGGCTCCTGTCCGAATAGTCTTGAATATTGATTGAATATGTTGTGTAACTGTTTCATTTTATTTTTGTTTGTTTCTAAATTATTTTTAATTGAATCCTGAAAACCTGTTGCTTTCAATTTTCGGTTGCAAAGTAAATATGAATTTTTGGAATCCACAAATAAATTTTCAAATTAAATTATTGATAATCAATTAATTACGTGTTGTTTTTGGAGTAGAGAATTTCTGTCCGCAATATTTTGCAGATATCTTAATTACCTAAATGACTGTCTCTCACTGGGTTGCTTATCACTCTATTTTATCGTATTAAAGTTTCATTGTTAATTAAAAAATTTTCATGTTTATAGTTATTTTTTTTCATTCTAAATAATTTCTGACCTAAAAAACAAAAAACGCCTCGGAAAACCGAGGCGTTTCTGTTGTATTTTGATTAATTTTTTACAAGTTTACAGTAAATAATTTCCAAAGTCAGCACATTTCGCCTCATTCCATATCATCTCATCATACCCGAATAATCCTTTATTAGAAGGACTTTCGCATAGTTCTGCATTGATATGTGCTCTTTGTATTGTCATAATTTTCTGGGGCAAAGATAAATCTTTTTTGGTATTATTTTATAAGATTCACAATCTCTGGAAGATTTTAGATACGCAAAGGCGCAAAATAATATTAAAAAAATCTGCTTTAAGGCATGAGGATTTTATCTCTGATAATATTAAATACTTTATGGGCCTCTCCCAGATTAGTTAAAGATGATGTAGAATACTACTTACTATATATTGTTTACTTGCTGAAGATCTTCGATTTTCTTGCGTCTTAAAAATCATACATTAAATTTATAAACTCTTTGCGTCTTTGCGATTTTCCAACAAAATTGTTATGTTATCTTAAACGCAAGGTTTTTTGTTCTTATAAATGCTTATTTTAAGGGAGCTAAGAGGGAATCAATTATAATTGATTTGATGAAGCGGATGAATTCTTTTTCAAAGAGAAATTTTTCTTTTAATTTTTAAATTCTTCAATCTTTTAATCTTTTAATTTCTAAACATCTTATTCCTTCCAGTCTTAAATCTCGAGATGTCTTTTAGAATCACCTCATCATCAGGGTTAAAATATTTCAGTTCGTTCACAATTTCTGAGCGGGTAGCTACTTTTTCAGCAATGATTTCGTAGGCTATATTTCTTGTGACGGTATGTAATTCCGGATCTTTTTTGAATTCATATTTCAGAGCCTCCAGATAAGTAATCTTTTTGTGAGTCGGAGTTTTCTGATATAAATGCTTTATTTCAAATTCCAGTTTTTTAACATCAAAGATATTGGCAAAATAGTTATTCAAACAATTGAAAGCATCTCTGTCTTCTTCCCATCCTTTCAGCAATACTTTTTGTGCCTCTTCAGCTTTTTCCATTTTTTTACGGTAGACCAAAGAAGCTTTCACCATCTGATTATTAATAGTATAATCATCCGCTACTATTTGATAGTAATGATGGGCATTTTTAAGATCATTGATTTCTTTATAGAGATCACCTACTTTTTCTTTCTGCTCCATTTCTTTATAAAGGTCAATGGCTTTTTTGTATTGTTTTGCTTTTTCATAGCAGGTCGCTGCATCGGATTTATTATTCAGCTTTTTAAGATAGACTACGGCTGCTTCATTGTAGAACCCTCCATTTTCCAGTGTCTTTGCACCTCTGTAATTATCCTGCAGCAGATTCATATAGACTCTTGCTGCTTTTTTATAATCGTTTTCAGCAATATATTTCTCTGCTAATTCTTCGTATTTACTCCGGATTCTGTCAAAAAGGGAATTTTCCAGATAGAAACTGCTGCTTCCACTGCCTTTTCTTCCCGCTGAATTTCTGTTGTTTTGTTCTTTATCTTTTAAAGAAGTGATGACAAGAAGGATGATAAAGGCTACAATTAAGAAAATACCTAATGTTCCAACCACACTCCAAAAGCTTTCATGAAATAACTGGGTAACGATTCCGATGACCTTAAATAGGGCCAACAGCATGAATGCAGCTATAAATTTGTCTATAAATTTCTGTTTATTCATCATCATCGGAGTTTAAAATGGTTTTATCTTCTCTGAACAAACGATAAAGGAGCAGCATCACGCAGATCACCAGAACCCATACAAACCAGTTGTATCCAAACATTTTTACCAACGGATAAAATAGGTACACCAGCATCGCCACAAGGATTCCTATTAAAATAAATTTCATCCAGGCAGGTACATTATCACCGCCAAGGTTTAATGATTTGTTTTTAAATAAGAACAAATACAGACCTACTCCGGCAATCATCAGGATAACCATATACATAATATCTGAAACCGGCGCTTTTTTCTCCAGTGGGGTTCCTTCTGAACCTATTCCTTTCACTTTGGATTTGTCGATGGAGGCAGAAGAAGGGTCTACTATATCCAGTGTTCCGTAAAGTTTTCCCAGAGAATCTGCCATCAAAGCTTTTCTCTTTTTCAGCAGGAATTTTACAACTTCTCCATTTACAGGTTTTCCTTTGGTATACTGCTTTAGAGAATCTGAAATTTTACGTTTCAGTTTTTCAGTCTTTTGTTCAAGGTGTTTTGTGATTTTTTTTGTGTAAATAGTTTTAAGAGAGTCTCTGCTTTGTTTTTCTTTATCAACTAGCTTCCCGATGTCTCTTCCTATTTCACTTACATCTCTTCCACCAGCTTTTTTATAATTTTCTTTGTCTTCTTTTGTTTTAGATTCTATGATCCCGGCGTGAACAAGTTCTTTGGACAATTCTTTTCGCTCCTGATGATACAGAGAGTCTATCTTCAGATCAATTTCCGAGGTTCCGGACTGGAAAGCAATCATATCAGAAGGTGCTTGTACAGCATTGTTTGCAATTTTTCCTGAAGAAACGGTCTTTTCTTCCTGTTCGGGATTTTTATCTGAAGGTAAGGCAATCTTTAAAACTATAGCCACAATAATTACCGCCCAGAATATTCTTCGAAAATTTTTTGTTCCTGCACTCTCTTTCTTTCCATTAGAGCCTCCACCAAATAATGTATCCAGCCATGTGAACTTGCCAAAGCCATCTCCTCTGGAAGTTCCCATAACATCCAGCGAAACACCTAATTCTACTGCTCTTTCGGGATATTTCTCAATATATTGTAAATATTTTTCTATTTCTTTTTTATTCCCGGCCATTACTTTTTTCAGATCAAACGGAAGGTTGTTCATCCATTCTTCTTCGGTTTGCTTTGGCTGTAATGCTTCCATTACTTTTTCATCATCTATTTCAACCGTATAGCTTTCAATTTTTTGAGGAATTGAAACTCCGTTAAGTGGTTTTCTAATGTTTTCATCGATGATACCGGGTTGCTGAATTAATGAAATCCAGTCGATTTCTTCTGATAACTTTACCAGTCCGAATTCAGGATGCATAACCAGAAAGGGAGAATCAAGCTGTGCCCAGTCTTCCGGATTTATTTTGGGATAAAAAGTAGTATTTTCAGGGATGAAAAGCCTGTTATCCACACACTGAAAGTAAGCATTTCTCCCTATTTCCTGCGGGGCTTGGTCATTAAAAACAAGGAAACATCCATACAATACATTAGGACTATTGGCCGGGATCGCATAAGATCTTACCTTGCTTACATTAATTCCAAGCATTTCCATTTCCTGAAGCCATACCACAGGTGAAGAGCCTCGGATCAAAAGCCCCTTTTTGGGATAGTTATTTTTCGGGAAAGGTTTTATTCTAAGCTCCATAATCCAAAATCTGTTCTATAAACGGTTTCAAAAACCTGTCACACATATCATCCATTGTTCTTACTTTCAACAGGGCATGTTCCGGAAGATAATATTCTGATCCTCCAAATTCTGTATAGGTTGCTAAAGAAAGAAAACCGTTAGCTGTGGAAGGAATAAAAAACTCTTCAATACTCTTGTTACTGCTTCGGAAAGTCAGCATTCCCCGTGAGTCTGTAATAATTTCGCTTCCATCAGGGAATGTAAATTTATTTTTATTCTGCTCGGCAAAAATTTTAATTTCATATTTATTCTTGGAAAAATCCAGGGTGTTTTCAGAAGCGCTGTACAATTCATGCCCGGAAATAACCAGATTTTCATACCGATTGATTCCTATTTTCTGAAAATTATTGATAATCCTCAATCCGCTTCCTTTCAGTTTGGCAACCTCTGCTTCGGCTTTTATATTATTTTTTTCAAATTCTTTATCTTTTCCTGTAATAGGTTCTACAGAAATATTTCCGTCCCTGTTTATTTTGTAATGGGTAGAATTGTCCGGGTGGTGCAGGTAAAAACTTCGTCCAAAATAAATCAGTCTGTAGAAATCAGAAATATTCATTCCTGTAAGATTTTGCTCAGAATATTCTCCTGTATTAAGATCAAGCTTCGATATTAATTTCTGATCAGGCTGGTACTGACACAGAATAAAGTGCTGTTGTTTGTTTTTTGCAAGAGCAAACTGTCCTTTTGGTTTTATAGAAATGTTATCAAATAAAACTTCACAGCCATGATGCGTTTTATAGTAATCATAGGAATGCTTGTCATAATAGTTATCAGAAAGATAAGTCTTCAATAGCTGCTTTTTTGAACTCAGAATGAAAAACTCTCCTTCATATAAAAACTTAGCGATCTTATTAACAGGGGTTGGAAATAAGACCGGATAATTTTGCGGAAGGTTTGTTTTCTTGCCGTTGAAATTATGAACAGACTGTTTTTGCTGCGGTGGATTGGCCCACAGCTCCTGTAACGGAAGTTTTATTTTCTGAATATGTTTTCTGGCTCCTTTGTGGTGTTTATAAAAATTAATTTCACCATCTGAAGTTGTAGTCACCAAAAACTTAAGTCTGTCTCTATTCTGATGAACCACCCGCTGAATTTTTTCATCCTCCATATTCTCATGATGGGTAATGAAGAAAACTTCAATATCTTTTTCGGTATATTCCTGGTTAAAAAAACTTTCCAACGCTTCTGAAACTTCCAGAACCGGGCTCACCTGATTAAGGTTTTCAACCACTTCTTCCACCTTGTTGAGGGTAATTGGAACACCTGCCTGCCCTAAAGCAAAAACTTTACATTCAGAATGGGCTTTCGGATGTTTGATGACAGCAATTGCAGAGGCAAAAGCCAATACTTTTGGTGTCCCCCAGTTTCTAAGGGAAGTATCAATCAAAATAATTCTTTCAAAAATATTTTCTTCAGGCGGAATTTCTCTTTGGATATAAAGTGCTTCATTATTGGCTACCCTATTCATAAAGACGTCATCTTCATTGGCAAATTCGGAAAGAAGCATTCTGTGAAAATCACCTTTGTTGGTCATATCAGAAATTCCTCCGATGGGCTGTTCTCCGGGAGAAAGGTGGCGCATCGGAATTTTGAGACCGCTCCAGATTCTTTTGATCAGGCTTCCTACCTGAAATGTTTTGGGTTCTTCAATTAATTCTTTGATAAAATCTTTATCCGTATCCGCTGTTGTTTCTTCTTCTACCACCTCATCATCCAGCTCAGGCTCTTCAATCAAACCCTTCATGGCATCAATGATGGATTGTACAGTAGGAAATTTTTCGTTCAGATCTAACGCTTTTAAATCTTTGTTTAAAACGAATGGAGCAGCATCTTGTTTTTCTGCACTGGAAGCCAGCTCATGGGGTCTTTTATAGTAGATTCTTATATTCGCTTCAGCATTCACTGAAGATATTCTGTTGTGGCTATTATTGAATAAGGTCTGCAGCAGTACAATCCTGTTTTGTTTCTGCTTATAAGCATTGGGAAGTGATTGTACTTTTTGAAGAAATTCAATTTGTTTTTCCACGTTGAATTCAAAGTCTTCTCCACTATAAAACTCAGCAGTATGTCTTAAAGGCCCCACAAAATCAATATAACCGTCCTGCATGGCATACAATACCATGAGCAGCGCTCCAAACGGAGGCCATCCCTGGGGCTGAAGTTCTTTGAGGATCTCCATCACATAAGGCCTGTAAGCAATTGCTCCCACTCCCGGAACCGAGAGGAGATTGTTGTCATGGTACCCGGAATCACCGGGAACATCTTCATCAGTTTTCCATTCCCAGAAATAATTTTCATAGGACTGGAAATAAGCCTTTAATTCCATTCTCTTGATTTTTCTGTAAGACGGAACGAGCTTACGGACAATGGACGGAAATCTGTTTCTTTTATTAAAAGGTAATTTCCATTTTCATCCCAAAGCAACCATCCTTCCGATTCTTTATTATATTTCTGCTGTAATAGTGTACTTAGATTTTTAAATTCAAAATCCAGACCTGCCGGCAGTAGATGTCTGTCTTTTGTCCAATATGTTTTTCCGGGAAAGCTTAATAATGGAATGCCCGTAAACAGGGCTTTATCTCCCATAACTGTCCATTGTATTTTTTCTAGTTTAAACTTCGGTAATGCTGCGATACTTTCTTTAATATCAGCGATATTGCTTAATAAAGCAATTACCGGCTGCTCTTCATTACTTTCTTTTACTCTTACCTGAACCTGTTCCTGAATTCCAAAATAGTTTTGATTGGAAAGTGGAAAAGTAAGCTGTAATGCCTTGTCTATGGATATCCAAAGTAATCCTGTTCTCATTTTTTTACTCGGAACCAAAGCTTCTTTCTTAAACAAAAGACCATCCCGAAGTTCATACAGGATAAAGTCAGGTAACTGCTGTATTTCCGGAGCTGCGGCCTGTTCGTCAGTAAAGCCTTTCAGCCAGATTGTTTCTTCATCCACTGCAATCTGAACGTTTTTCCAGTCTCTGATAGAGCCCAGAAAGTCTTCATCAGCACGGGGAAGCTCTGCCCAGAATTCTTTTAAACGCTTTGAAGGATCTTCTGCCATAAGCTTTCAATTTCTTGCTGGATATATTGCTTCTGTTCCGGATTTCTGATCCAGTCGCAACGGGTCTGCAGGTATCTCAGTTTATCTTTAATCACATTCTGTTCTTCAAAACTCAGTATTCCGCCATTCCATTTTTCCACAAGAATTGTCACATCTTTCATGACTTCTTCAGGATTGGGAGTTTTGTTGTGCATCGCCTGTGGATGGGAATCCGGATGATTATCTTTCTCAATGGTCCTGTTGATAATCCCTTCCAGAATTTCAATCTGTTCTTCTGTATCCCAGATATGCTTCAGTACCCAAAGATCGGAAAGCACCGCTTCTTTTCTTCCGCAGATCAGGGCACTCGCAGCAATCAGGTTCTGAAGTTTCACCGCTCTACGGTCTGAAATAGCAATTCCTGTATTCCGAAGGCTCATAATAGTGTTCAGATAGATTTCATAGATTGGTTTAAGGTCTATGGTTCTGCACAGATTCTGAAGCTGCCTGATTCCATCGGCATGAATTTCCGGAATTTCAGTTTCTTCTTCATTTTCGAGCTTTCTTCCGGCTAAAAGTACCTGCTGTAATAGTTCAGGTTTTACATAATCTACATTGATTCTCACCAGAAAACGGTCAAATAATGCGTTCAGTGCTTCATCTTCGGGAAGAACGTTACTTGCCCCTACGAACATCAATGCTGGTAAATGCTTGGTTTCTTTTCCTCTTTTAAAAATTTTCTCGTTAAGTGCCATCAGAAGTGAATTCAGAATAGCAGAGTTGGCGTTAAAAATTTCATCCAGGAAAACCATGGAAGCCTCGGGCATCATTCCTTCTGTATTGGTCAGAAGTTCTCCTTCTTTCAGTTTCCTGATATCAAAAGGGCCGAAGATCTCGTTCGGTTCTGTAAAACGGGTTAACAAGTATTCGAAATTTTTCCCGTCTTTTACTGTTTTTGCAAGGGTTCTGACAATAGCCGATTTTGCCGTACCCGGAGGTCCATACAAAAAGGCATTTTCTCTTGCCAAAAGGCATATTCCCAACAGATCTACGACATCATTTTTACCTACAAAGGTTTCTTTTACGTAGTTAAGAACTGTATTAAGCTGATTTATATTCTGATTCATTGATTTAAAAAATTAAAATTTCCACCATTTTTTCTTCTGGAGTTTCTCTTCATCTTTATTTTCTGCCTGTTCATTTCTTTTGCTGAATGAAAAAGCCAGTCTCTGATAAGGATCTTTAATATCAAAGTACAATTGCGTTCCATCATCGAGTGTAAGAGCATCCATGATCTTATCTCCGTCCTTGACCAGGTTTTGTGATACATCCTGTTTATTCAAGTGATGTCTGACTAAATCTCTTTCATCAGAAATTCTTGTAATAATATAGGGAAATTCTTTGGTTCCGTCTCCGGTTTTTTCAAGGCACTCAAAAATAATCTGAGCGATTGTCATTTCAATATTCCTTCCTTTTTCATCTCCCAATTCCTTGTAGGCAAAATATTTATAGATATGAGCTCTTGGGCTCAGTAGAATATTGACATTTACATATTGTATAACCTCTTCAAATTTTCCTTCATTGAGTAAATCCTGGAGGTCTTCAATATCTTCGGAATAAGGATCATATTCAGGATCATTGATTACCAGTTCACGGCATTTCAGGAAGGTTTCTTTGGTGGGGTCTGTTAAAAATTCAAATACTTTCTCATATGTTTTCATTTTCGTCTTTGGTTATCGTTTTTAGTTCTCGCCAGAATGCGTCTTTGTGAATTCCGAATTCGGCTGTTATTAGTTTATTGATGAACGGAATTTCCGCCAGTTTATAATCTTTTTTTTCAACAATTCTTTCCAGATAGAGTTTTCTGTAGGTTTTATCTTTCAATTCTTCCTGCCAATTCACATTTTTAAGATCGAGATCATACCCGATTCCGGAATAGTGAAACTGCATCAGAATATCTTCAAGCATGGAAATCAAAGGATCTTCAGAATCTACAACGTTTAAAGCAGTAATTACCTGTGGTAAAAACCTCAGTGATAAATCTGCGGATAAGATAGAAGAGATATCCCGGCTTCCTTTAAATGCGGGAATAAGATTTTCAATATTTTTCTGTGTATTTTCTCTGATCAGATACAGCTGTGCGCTGTGATAGAGAATTTTTGCGGACCATACGGCAGTTTCTTTGTTACAAGTAAGTTGGTCAGATAGAAACTCCAGTCTTTCTTTTTCAAATTCTGTTTCAAAATAATCTCCTGCTTCCGCCTCTTCCTGAGGGGAAATTTGCTGTAAGCTTGAGAAGAGCGTAATACATTCTTCCTTACGAAGCAAAAAGATCGTGTCTAAAAACGGTGACTTGGTTTCCATGATCTAACAAAAATAAAATTATTTCGTTGAGAATAAAATTTTTATGAAGAAGATTCATGTTAAATATGGAATTATAGTGTTGGAAAACGCGAAGGCGCAAGTAAATCTGAGATTTTCAGCAAGGGTGCTTTCTAATGGGTTATCTTATCAGAATTTAGTATTAATTTTTATCGGAGATAGAATCTTTGCGCCTTAAAACACGGCATTGATTAAGTTTTGCGCCTTTGCGTTTTCCAACCTATTAAAAAGCTACTCGTAATAACGGATTAGGCTACGATTTCAATAATATTGTTTTCCGGGTCAAGAATTACGCTTTCATAATAGCCGTCTCCGGTGGTACGAGGTTCTCCGGCCACTGTGTATCCGTCTTTTCTCAACATCTCTGTAAGTTCATCTACTTTTTCTTTACTGTCTACTGAAAATGCAAGATGGATGATTCCATATTCTTGTGATTCGTAGGAGTTTTGAGGTTCTCTGAGATCTGGTTTCGTCATTATTTCAAGCCTGCAGCCATTATCAAAGCTTAAAAAGTAAGACTGAAAATTTTTGACAGGATTGTGGTATTTTTCATTGGAGACAGCTCCGAAATATTTCTGATAAAATGCTCTGGATTTTTCAAGGTCTCTAACCCAGATGGCAATATGCTCAATTTTCATTATTAAAAATTTTATTGTTTTACTTTTGCAAAACTAGCCGTACTCCTTTCATCATACCTGCTCCATACTATTCTTTTATTGTTCTGTATTTACCAGATTACGTTTTGAATTATACAAAAGACTTCATATATCGTATTATTTAAAGCATTTATTGATAACATCTTATATATTGTATTGATATGAGAGGGCTTCCTTGTTTCCATTATCGTAATCATGGAGACAATCTAAAAGTTATTATCTTTGTCCATTCAAAATAACATTATGAGTATTCACATCAGTGCAAAAAAAGGAGAAATTGCCAAAGTAGTATTGCAGCCGGGGGATCCGCTTCGTGCACAGTATATCGCTGAAAATTATTTAGAAAATGCCAAACTGGTAAGTAAAACCAGAGGAATTCTTTATTATACAGGTCTTTACAAAGGAAAAGAGATCACTGTAGGAGCTAGTGGAATGGGTTTCCCAAGTATCGGGATCTATTCTTTTGAGTTATTCACAGAATATGAGGTAGAGACGATTATCAGAATCGGGACTTGTGGTGCTTACAATACGGATCTTAAGCTTTTTGATATTTTAAATATTGAAAATGCTGCCAGCGAAAGTACTTATGCCAAATATGCATGGGGAATTGAAGATGAAATCCTTCCTCACCAGGGAAATATCTTTGGTACCATCAATGAAACGGCTAAAGAATTATCATTAAATGCTAAAGCAATCAACATCCACAGTAGTGATATTTTCTACAGAAAAGATCCTGCTACTCCTGAAATTGCTACAAAATACAACTGTCCTGCAGTAGAAATGGAAGCATTCGGTTTATTTGCCAATGCTCAACATTTAGGAAAAAATGCAGCGACTATTCTTACGGTAACGGATATCATTCCTACTCATGAAAAAATCTCTGCTGACGAAAGAGAAAAAGCTTTGAATCCAATGATGGAACTTGCTTTGGAATCAGCAATAAAGAGTTTGTAAAAAGAAAGACAATTTTGTTTATAAAAAAAGAGCTTTACTTTATCAGTAGAGCTCTTTTTTATAGTCTGAAAAAATTTCTGGCCGTTTCTGTGGTCTCATCTGCAACCTCGGAAATACTGATCCTCTTCAGATGGGCAATTGTTTGTGCTACATAAGGTAAAAATGATGGTTCATTTCGCCTGTTCTGCATTCTGGGCATATTTTTCGGCAGCATAAAAGGAGCATCTGTTTCAATCATCATTCGGTCAAGAGGAACATATTTTATAACGTCTTCGAGATGCTTAAATCTTTTTTCATCACTGATGGCTCCGGTAAATCCTAAATAAAAGCCTTTGTCCAGATAGCTCTTCGCCTCATCCAATGTTCCGGTAAAGCAATGTACAACGGCTTCGGGCAATTGGGAAAGGTATTCATCTGTGATCTCATTAAATCTTTTAAATGCGGATCTTTCATGAAGAAAAAGTGGTTTATTGACTTCTATTGCAAGCTCCAGCTGTGCTTTGTAGCATTTTTCCTGAACAGGTCTGGGAGAGAAATCCCTGTCAAAATCCAGACCGCACTCGCCTACTGAAATCACATGATCCTGTTTTAATAATTTCCTAAGTTCAGCGATGCTTTCTCCATTAAAAGATTTGGCATCATGAGGGTGAATTCCGGCTGTTGAGAATAAAATTTCCGGATATTCTTCTGCAATCTCTGCGGATTCTTTACTTCCTCTTACGCTCGTACCTGTGAGAATCATATGTTCAATACCATGATCCAGAGCACGGTTGATAATTTCTTCGTGTTCATTATAGAACTGTTTATTGGTCAGATTAATGCCAATATCAATGTATGTGTTCATTTTTTTTTAAAATTTTTATTATGTGTTATTTTCAAATATAAAAATGGAAGCTGGTAAAAATTTATGACTCCTGTTTTATGGCTGTAAAAATAGAAGTTTAGTACGCAATGTTTTTACGTAGTGCAAAAAACACTAAAAAATGAAGAGGTAAAATCGCTAATCCGGCCTGTGAATATAGAATCTGCTTATTGCAAATCTGCGAGAGTTTTTATTTTCCCACAGATTTCGCAGATGATACAGATGTTTATGCTTTATTTATTCGTTGATGAATTTTTCCAGAAAGCCGATTAATTTTGTTCCTCCATGGCTCCATCGGATTCCGTGGCCTTCTTTTTCCCTGACTTCAAAAACCAGTTCATGTTTGTAATGGAAGAAAATATTCCACCAGGTTCTGTTGTCAAGGATATCATGAATTTTCGCCATTACTTTTTCCTGTTTCTGCTGATTGTTTCCTTTTATTTCTCCCCAGAAATCGTCATCCATTCTTCCAATATGTTTTTCCCAGGCTCTCTGTGCAATGGTAATTTCACTATTGAAGGGTTTCTGACATGCCTTGATCAGCATTGTTTTCAAGGGTGGAATCCCATTTTCATCACGAATGCTCGCGGAGGTTAATCTTTGTCCTAAGATATTCAGCCAATGTTCAAACGGAATTGTTTCCAAAAGTTGTGTTTTCACCTCATCTGAATTGTTACTTTCAATAATGGCGGTAAATTTTTCAAAGCTTTCTTTCCTGTCAATAATTATTTCTTCATTAAAATAAGGTAGGTGAAGTTCTAATGTACTCACTTTATATCTATGAATATTTTTCTCCAGAACTTTTAGATGTTCTTCTGCTAAAACAGCTTTATATTTGCTTTTCCATATTTCTGAAAACAGAGGAACATAAGGTTGAAACAGATTCATACTTACTTCGTTTTGATGAGATTAACAGAAAGATTTTCTTCCTGGATCAGATAAGCAATCAGATTAAACCATTTTTTACAGTGATCAAGAATCCAGGCGTCAGAAGAAATAATGATTTCTGAACTTTCAGCCAGAAATTTATCCGGATTAAACTGCAGATCAGCTTCCCAATTGAGTTGGTGCTGTTCTGCGAATTCAAGAATAATCTGTTTAATTCGTCCACTGTTGGAAACCGGTTTGTCAAATATCCAGACAAGCTTCTGAATCTGGTTTTTCTGGTAAAAAGCAGCCGTCAATTCTACTGCTCTTACCGTCTGATTGACTCTTTTATAGGTTCCATGAACTCCGGAAAGGTCTCTGAAGCAACCATCCAATCCTTCAAATATATAGGCTTCGGAAAGCAGACTTTCCAATAGAATCAGGACATTAAAACCATCGAGGTATACCGTTTTTCCTTTTAAATCTAAAGTTTCCACGTGTTTCGATTGCCTGTTAAAAAGTTGGGAATCTGATGCTGATGCTCCCCTTAAAGCTTGTATTTGGCGGGTTTTCAATCTATATCGGTTACCAACAAGGTCAGAAGCCGCTTTTTCCGGATACTCTCTGGTCAGAAGATACCGCATATCCTCAACACCCAGTTTCAGTTTACTGATCTGTTTCTCTGAACTGAACAAGGTATCATCACCCGTATTTTTTCCGCGGTTTCTGCTATTCATACTCAAAAATAGAATTTTTGGTGAATTTTTATGGTAAGATATTGTTTTTATCTTAGGATATTAAACCACCCCGTCAAAAATTCTTTGAATTTTCGCCACCCCTCCAAAGGAGGGGAATTTGTTACTTCGGTTAGTAATATTTGTCAAAAATATTGTTTTTCTCATTCTAATCTAAAATCTGTTATGTTTTCTACAACAAAAGAGATATTCTGTACAACGTTTTGATATTTATTAGAAATAAGTTTGCAAAGACTTAAAAAATACCCATATGAATACACTGAAAAAATTATGTTATCTGTCTGCAGCGGCACTGTTATCAGCATCTTTCGTTGCATGTTCAAGTGATGACAATGAAATTATTATTGAACAGCAGACTCCCTCACAGGTACTTTCATCTACTCCATGGGAAACTACAGGAGCTAAAGATAAAAACGGAAATAGTGTAGCACTTACAGATGCCAGCGTATCCGGATATGTAGGTTTTGCTTACTTCAAGGCAGACGGAAAGTTTGCCATTTATAACCTGACTGATGTATTAAGATCTATGGGAACATGGTCTGTAGATGCACAAGGAAAAACAAGAACAATTGCCGCACTGAACCCGGATGGAACTACTATTTTCACCCGTGATGTTGAAATTCTTGTTTTGAACAGAAATGAATTCACGTACAGAATCCGTCCTAACTCAAGTGATCCTTCTGTGTATTATGACATCATCCACACAAGAACTTCTCATGCAGAACCTTCTAACGGTCAGCTTACGTTAGCTTCTACTCCATGGGAAACAACTGGTGCGAAGGATAAAAGTGGAAATAATGTTGCATTAAATGATGCCAGTGTTGCCGGATTTGTAGGATATTCTTACTTCAAAGCGAACGGAACTTTTAAAATTTTCGGATTAAATGATATGTTGAGATCTGAAGGGACATGGTCTATTTCTCCTGACGGGAAGAAGAGAACTCTTACCACTCCAACTTTTACACGTGTTGTGGATATTCTGCTTCTGAACGAAACTACGTTTACTTACAGAATTACTCCTGATGCAACCAATCCAACTGTATTTTACGACATCATTCATACTAAGGTAAACCATAAGGAGCCTTTGTAGTAATTATTTTTTTGATAAGAAGGAAGAAACCTGCTCAGCAATGGGCAGGTTTTTATATTAAAATTTCGCAAAACCACAAAAGTCACAACAGCTTCCATTTTAAAATACTTTAATGAGTTTAAAAATGATTCCGCAGAGAAGCTCACATAAGATGAAAATCAAAGATTTTCATAAAACTTAGGGGTACTTATCAAGCACGAGGCTTCGTTCTAAAAAACTTTTGTGTTTAAAACTTTTGTGTCTTTTGCGGTTAAAAATAATCAATGTAAAAGTTTAGATAGCTATAAAAAATTAATCTCCTTATTCATTACCAACAGTCCTCCCACCATTTTTTCCAGTTTATGGTTCCTAACTGATCCAGATCTACTTTTTCTCCGATCATAGGAAGGGTAATTGGTACATTGTTTTCTTCCGCATGTTTTGAGGCCAGTTCCAGAGGTTCATACCATGTGTGCTGTGCCAGCTTGAATTTGGAATTGTGGACAGGAATAAAGTTCTTAGCTTTCAGTTCTTTTATTTCTGTCATCAGCTGATCTGGCAAGGTATGAATGTAGGGCCACTTTTCGTTATACTGTCCGTTTTCCATGATGGCCAGATCAAACGGGCCATATTTATCTCCAATTTCTGTAAAATGATTTCCATAACCGCTGTCTCCGCCCAAAAATAGTTTTTTCGTAGGTGTTTTTAAAACAAAGGAAGTCCAGAGTGAGATATTGCGGTTCAGCAATCTTCCTGAAAAGTGTCTTGCAGGGGTAAGCGTAATTCTGAAACCTTCTGCGATGTCTATGCTTTCCCACCAGTTTTTTTCGATGATTTTGTCAAAACTCCAGCCCCAGTATTCAAAATGCTGGCCGGTTCCCAAACCACAAATCACTTTTCCTACTTTATCTTTTAATTCCTGAACAGTTTTATAATCCAGATGATCCCAGTGGTCATGTGAGATAAGCAGGAAATCAATATCCGGTATATGTTCCGGTTTGTAATAATCGGCGCCCTGAAAAGCTTTTATGGATCCTGGCATCGGGGAAGCGTTTCCACTGAAAACAGGGTCTATCAGAAATTTTTTGCCATCTACCTGTATGAAATAAGAACTGTGCCCAAACCATATTAAAACGTTTTCTTCCGGCTGAAGGTTCTTTAGATCAGTTACTACAAATGGAAGTTCTGTCTTTGGTGAAGTATTCTCTACTTTACACAGGGTATGAAAAAGTACCTTGGTCATACTTTCTCCTTCCAGTAAAGAAGGTGTTGTCAATATATTCTGAAATCTCCCATTAAGATAATTGGGAAGTGTATTGAAATATTCTTTTCTTTTTTCATCGGGAAACTGCCCGAGCTGCTTTTTTAAATTTTTCATTCCCTTTATTTTTTACATTCTGAGCCTTTCTTCTTCAAGGTCCAGTCTTGTTAGATAATGTCTTATATATTCTTCGTCAATATTTGGGTTGCGTCTGTTTTCTTCCCGAAGCCAGATTCTTTGCTGTTCGAGGGTTTCAAAATAGATTGCTTTAGCTTCTTCAGACAGCTTATGAATAGAGTCTTCTTTATCTTCCTGTTCCCAGCGGTCCATCAATTTGCTAAAATATTCATTTTCGCTTCTTCTTTCTTTATAATTTTCATCCAGATATTTAAAGGCTACCCTCCGCATTTCCCTTCTTAAGAAATGTTCAGATTCTTCCTCTGACAAATATCCTCCTCCGATATCTGATAAATTGAGCTTTTTGATCAAAGCAGGTAATGTAAGTCCCTGGATAATCAAAGTAGCAAGAATTACAATAAAGGTAATGAAGAGAATGAGATCACGGTGTGGGAAAGGCTGCCCGTTTTCCATCACTACCGGAATAGATAATGCCGCTGCAAGAGAAACCACCCCGCGCATTCCCGTCCAACCCATCAGTATTGGAGCTTTCATTCCGGGGTTTCTATCGGCTACATTAATAAAGTTTCTCATAATCAATGTTACAAAAACGGCACCGAAAGAAGAAAGCAAACGAACAATGATCAGTACAACTGTAATCAGCAGTCCGTAACCAACAGCATCGGATAGACTTATTCCTTCTTTGTTTAAACCTACCATAATTTCCGGAAGATCCAATCCGATGAGTAAGAACACGATTCCATTGATCAGAAATACAAAACTTTCCCAGACATTGGAACCTTTTAACCTGGATTGTGAAGTTCTGAAAATTTCATGTCTTCTCACAGAAAGAAATAGCCCTCCGCTCACTACAGCGAGTACTCCCGAAGAATGAACTTCTTCCGCAGCAATGTACATCACATAAGGAGCTACCAGACTTAGTATAGCATCCATATTAACATCGGTAGGAAATATTTTTTCAATTTTAAGGAATACAAAAGCCAATACAACTCCAATTCCCAGACCTCCGAAGACCATCCATCCAAAACTAGTGGCAGCATCCTGCCATATAAACTGTCCTGTAGCCACTGCTACCATTGCAAACCTGAAAATGATCAGCGAGGAAGCATCGTTGAACAGGCTTTCCCCTTCCAGAACGGTTGATAGATTTTTAGGAACTTTTACAAATTTTAAAATAGCTCCGGCACTCACAGCATCTGGTGGTGATACAATGCCGCCCAATACAAAGCCTAATGCCAATGAAAATCCGGGAATGTATGAATTCGCTACAAAAGCCACAGTTATTGCGGTAAGAAAAACCACAATGAAGGCAAAACTGGTGATAATCCTCCTCATTTTCCATATTTCCTTCCAGGAAACGGCGAAAGCTGCTTCGTATAAAAGCGGAGGCAGGAAAATAATAAAGATCAGTTCGGGATCAATTTTTAACACCGGCAGTCCGGGGATAAAACTGATAAGAAGTCCCGCAATAACCAGTATGATCGGATAGGCTACTTTCAGCCGATTAGCCAGCATAATGGCCCCGATAATGACAAGGACCAGTCCTAAATAATAAATAAAATTTTCCACCATTGCTTTTTCAATTAATTTTAAACCATGTCCGTGTTTACCAAATAACAAAATTTAAAAGAAAAATAAATATAAGCATAAGATTTTGAGATGTGAAAATAAATTTGATTGGGGGAAATTTTTAACAGATAGATTTTTAATGTAAATAAACATGATCTTTAGAAAGCCATTTGACCAATCCCAGCATAATACATCCTAATATAGAGCATAATAGAATCATTACCGCTAAAGTCTTCGCAAACGCTGTCCAATATTCCTTTTTATCAAATGTAAAATCTACAGGATTGATATTGTATGTAGTATAAACGGAAGGATTGATACGCAAATCCGATCTGAAGTAAACAATTCCCTGAATATATTTTCTCCGCAAAGCTTTGAGATTGACAATATAGCTGCTGTAACCCGCATCCACTCCATCAAAATCTACGTTTGTTACAGAATCATTATGTTTTACTTTTAATACATAGATTTTATTTCTGGGGCTAAGATCTACATCATACTCATCCGCAAGGTTATATTTTTCCAGATCCTGGTAAAGAATATGATCAATTGTACCATCATTTCTTTCATAATGAACTCCCTTATCATCAACTATAATCTTTTTAACTTCTCTTTTTCTGACTGTCTTCTGATAAAGAATAAAACGGTATAAACCAAAACCTAAGGCCGGATAGAACAATATTGATACTACAAAAAGCATTGCAGTATTTTTACAAATGATAACGGGCAATATCAATAACACTAAAAACATCACCAATAATAAAAGTACGGCCGACGTTCTGGTCAGCCACGTCATAAACCTCCATGACTTAGAAACTAACGGCAAAAAATCTTTTCTTACATCCTCTTGCATCTGTTCAAGATACAAAAAAAGTCAATAACATAAAAGAGCCACAGTGGCACACCATGACTCTTTTTACTCAAATTGAAAATAAGATATGATTAAATTGAAACTATAAGATCGTATATGTTTTTTCCGTAGTTGTAGTGTAAGTATCAGAGATCACATTGTCTACAAATCTCCATTCTGCCATAGAACTTCCCATTGTAAATTTCACATGCAGATACCCTCTTTTATAGAGATTGGCATAATCAAGATCATCAATCAGTAATGAAAAAGCCTGCGCCAGTTCTATTGCTTTTGTAGGATCAGACGTAATTCCCAAGTAGCCTTCTAATCCCGAAGAAGAAACAGA
This sequence comes from Chryseobacterium sp. JV558, assembly GCF_033712365.1. Taxonomy (NCBI): domain Bacteria; kingdom Pseudomonadati; phylum Bacteroidota; class Flavobacteriia; order Flavobacteriales; family Weeksellaceae; genus Chryseobacterium; species Chryseobacterium sp. JV558. The sequence goes on along the minus strand of NZ_WJHU01000006.1, from coordinate 96,280 downwards.
GCTGCATGCCAGTTCGGTTCCGATAAATTTGCCTTGAGCATCAGTTAACTTTCCTAGCCACGCATTGTGGGTATCTCCTGCCAGTACCACTACATTTTTCCCTGCAAGAAGGGAATACAGCTGTTCTCTTTCCATGAAATATCCATCCCACGCATCCAAATTATACGGCAAAGTAGTTGTGATTCTTGCAATTTCCTGTGGTGTTAATGTCGGATCCTGCTGTTGGTGTCTTGTCTTAAGAATAATCAATTGTGTGATGGTATTCTGAAGGGCCTGCATGGTTGCCGGCTGTGCACTTCCGTGCTGTTTTATTTCTGCTAAAATCTGATTCAGTAACATCAGAAGTTCTGCAGGAACCATCATTTTGGTCATTAAAATCTGCTGTCCAAGCACCTTCCATTTTGCAGTATCCCCATTAATCTGAGAACCCAGCCATGACATCTGTTCGTTCCCGATCAGTTTTCTGCTGGTACTCAGGAAATCTGTTTTAAATTGCACCTGATTGAAATTCCCTGCATTATCCAGATAATCAGAATATTCCATTTGTTTATCTCTTGCAATCACCCTTGTATCCATCATATAAAGAGAAACGATATTTCCGAAGTTGAAACTTCTGTAAATTCTCATATCTTTCCCTGTCTTAAGAGGAATATATTCACTGTACGCCTGGAAAGCTGCCATTTTTCTGGCCTGGAAATCTCCTTCGTTGGGTTGATGGTTTTCTGCCCCGGATTTATAGGTATCATTGGCAAATTCATGGTCATCCCAAACACAGATAAATGGTTTTTTCTGGTGAAGAAGCTGAAGGTTTTTGTCGCCTCTGTACTGCCTGTATCGTTCTCTATAATCACTGAGGTTAAGAATTTCCTTAGCCGGCTGATGGGCTCTTCCTAATTGATTGGTATAAGGGTTTGTTCCGTATTGTCCCGGAGCATATTCATAGATGTAATCTCCAAGATGTACCACTACATCGGCTTCAGATTTAGCAATCGCTCCATAGACATTGAAAAGTCCTGCAGGAAAATTGGAACATGACACAACAGCCATTTTCACTTCATTTACGGCATCTGATTTTGAAGGCAAAGTAAGGGTTTCTCCTGTTACACTTGCTTCTTTAGTTTTGATATTATAGAATCTGTAGTAATATTTGGTATTGGAAGAGATATTCTGTACATCTACGGCTACCGTAAAGTCATTTACTACTGTAGCATTGGCCTGGCCTCTTCTTACCACTTCTGTAAAGTTGCTGTTCTTACTGATCTCCCATGTAATTTCCGCATCTGTACCTTTAGAATATCTTGTCCAGATGATGATTCCCGCTGCACTTGGATCAAAGCTTGCTACTCCGGATTCAAATCCTCCGTTTTTAAGATCATCAGGGGCATTACCGTTTTCAGTAAAATCGTCGCTGCAGCTTTCAATTAAAGGAGCTATGAAAATTCCTCCGGCTGCTAAAAGTGAATTTTTAAGAAATCTTCTTCTGTTGAATTGGTTATTGTTTTCCATCATTACTTTTTTTGCAAAGCAACGGTATCTGTGGAAGAAGGCTGTTAACTGAATTTTAAATGTATTTTATGGTTTTTTAAACAAATGTTTAATGTTATGCATAATAGATTTAAAGGAATAAAATGTCTCTTTTTAAGAAAATAAAGGTTGTAATCGATATCTATTTTTGAATAGCTATTCTCTTTTTTCTTACATTCACAACCTTGAAAATTATATAAAAACTAATAACAAAATTACATGGCGAAAAAAATAATTCTCCTGTTGTTAATTGTATCGATAGGATATTTTTTCTATAACCCAATGATTCTATCACTAGCAGACATAAAAGATCCCGAACCTTTTAATCTTATACCTGGTCAGACATTTAAATTAAAAGATATTCCGGAACTGAAAAACGCTCAAAATACAGTTGTATATATTGTTTTAGACCATGAGGATAGAAAAGACATAAGTCCCAAAATTTCAAAATGGAAAATTTTAACATCAAGCAACTCAACTCTGGTAAATGGTTTATTTAATTGTGAGTTCAAATACTCCGGATCGGATGTATCAACAGTACAGAATATGATGTACATTTACTCAAATAATACGCTAATTTTTGAAAGTGAAATTTCCCTGGATTCAGGTAGTTTGGGAATTCAAAATAGAGCTACAGGCTGGGTAACTCCTGTTGAAAACAATCATTTCATCAGCATTATAGGCCAGTTTGACAGATATAATCTACCAGTTTTGATTATTAAATAGTATGCTTTATAAAAAAACCGCTCACATTACGTAAGCGGTTGATTTTCTGTGGTCCCACCTGGGCTCGAACCAGGGACCACCTGATTATGAGTCAGGTGCTCTAACCAACTGAGCTATAGGACCTCAAAACTTGGTTAAATTTTGTGTTTGCAAAAATAGTAAAATTTCTTTTACTACAAAATTTTTTATTGCTTTTCTTGGCAAAGTTCTACCAGCACGCCGTTTGTAGACTTTGGGTGAAGGAAGACAACTAATTTATTATCAGCACCTTCTTTCGGTTCTTCGGAGATAAACTGAAATCCTTCTTTTTTTAGTCTTTTCACTTCTTCCACAATATTTTCAACGCCAAATGCCAGATGATGGATGCCTTCCCCCTTTTTATCGATGAATTTTGAGATCGGACTTTCAGGATTACTGGCTTCCAACAGCTCAATTTTACTTTCTCCTGTTTCATAGAAAGAAGTTACAACCCCTTCCCTTTCTACAGATTCTTTTTTATAGGATTCTTTTCCTAGTAGTTTAGCAAAAAGCTCGTCAGAAACTCCTAAAGACTTTACGGCAATACCAATATGTTCTAGCTTCATAAATACTAATAAATATAATTAAATCGTAAATTTGATACTACAGTGTAATTTCAAAGTATCAATTCAAACAAAAGTACTAAATTTGCAGAAATTATGGAAAGTAACAGACAAAGAAAAGTAGCACAGATTATTCAGGAAGACTTCGCAGAGCTTTTCCGCAAACAGGCTTCAGAAAGTAAACAGAGCATTTTAGTATCTGTTTCAGATGTAAAAGTAACTGCTGACTTAGGAATTGCTAAGATTTATTTAAGCATTTTCCCACAGGAATTTCGTACCGCAGTGATGAAGGAGATTGAAGAAAACAAACCTCAATACAGAAAATTCATCGGACAGAAAATGTCAAAACAGGTACGTATTATTCCACAGCTTAACTTCTACCTTGATACTGCTCTGGATGATGTTGAAAAACTGGAAAGAGAATTAAGAGGCGAAGGCGACAATCCTGTTTTATAAATCTTGAAGAATATTGCATTTTACATAGCATCCAGATACCTTTTGGCTAAAAAAGGCAGCACCGCGGTTACATTCATTACGTGGCTGTCTGTGGGTGCCATGACGGTTGCTGTGACTGCAATGTTCGTCATTATTTCTGTTTTTTCAGGCCTTGAGGACCTGAACAAAGACCTTATTTCTAATCTTCATGCAGATCTTACTATAAAAAGCACTTCCGGAAAAACTATTAAAAATCTGGACACTGTCAATAAGGTGCTAGGTTCGCAAAAAGAAATCAGCAGCTTCTCCCGTGTTATTGAAGAAAAAGTATACATCAGTTTCAACGGAAAAGGAGATATTGCTTATTTAAGAGGTGTTGATTCTGCATACACCAAAGTGAACCCTATCAATAAAGACGTTTTCTACGGAACTTATCCAAGCTTCAAATATTCCAATGAAGTATTGATGGAAAATAGTCTGGACAACAGACTTTCTATTCCTGTGGATTCTTCCAACCATTATGCAACAGTCTTTATGCCTAAACCCGGAACAGGGATCATCAATAAAGAAGAAGACATTTATAACAAAAGAGATATCTCGGTAACCGGTGTTTTCCCCGGAAAAGATCAGCTGGACAGCTATATTATCTCCCCCATTGAGCTTGCGGAAGAATTACTTAACCTTCCCAAAAAATCTGCTTACCAGATTGTCATTAAACTAAAAAATCCGGAAAATGCAGATGCTGTAAAACAAAGTCTGCTTTCTTCTCTCGGAAAAAATATTGAGATCAACACTAAGGAAGAAGAAAATGCAGCTTTCTGGAAGATGATCAACACTGAAAAACTTTTCATCTACCTGATTTTTGCACTGGTTATCTTCATTACCACTTTTAATCTTGCAGGAGCGATTATTATCCTTCAGATTGATAAAAAGGAGCAGGCAAAATCACTTATTTCATTCGGCTTTCCTTTAAGCCACTTGAGATTGACCTATTTCTACACCGGCCTCCTGATTGTTGTTTCCGGAGTGATTACCGGATTGATTCTTGGAACTGCACTTTGCTACTTCCAACTCTACACAGAATTCTTCAGAGCCAATGAAGTGCTTCCTTTCCCTGTAAAAATTGTAGGCAAAAATTATCTTATTGTTGCCCTTACAGCTTCCCTTTTCGGAATCACTATTTCATGGTTTTTCTCAAAAATCAGCAAAGAATATATTACTAAGAACTAATCTCCCAGGTTTGTATATTACATTAAGTTAATATACTTCGGTTTCATTTTTTCGTACCTTTACGCCCCAATTTTAAATAAATGAAACGAATTTTATCTTTTTTACTGTTAAGTATGACATTTATCGGCGGTTTTGCACAAGCTCCCGCAGGATATTATAATCAATCACCAACCTTAACAGGTGCTGCTCTTAAAACAGCTCTTAAAACCATTATCAGCAATGGACATGTTGACCATGGATATGGTGGTTTATGGACAGGCTATGCCACTACAGACCGTGATTATTTTTATGAAAATGACGGAACCATACTGGATATTTATTCTGAAAATCCAAATGGACCGGATCAGTATAATTTCATCCTGGGAACCAACCAATGTGGATCTAATGGTTATGCTAATGAAGGTGACTGCTACAACAGAGAGCACGTAATTCCTCAGAGTTTATTCAACAGCGCTTCTCCTATGGTAGCTGATATTCATTTTATCCGTGCTACAGACGGAAAAGTAAACGGAATGAGATCCAACTACCCTTTCGGAGTTGTTGGTGCGACTTCTTTCATCTCTAAAAACGGATCAAAATTAGGTACATCCGTATCAGCGGGATACGCAGGTACTGTATTTGAGCCTATTGATGCTTTTAAAGGAGATATTGCCAGAATGTTCTTTTATTTTGTGACAAGATATGAAGACAAACTTTCTAATTTCACTACCGGTGATATGCTTGGTAACACAGCATTCCCGGGACTGCAGCCTTGGGCATTGAATCAATATTTAGCATGGAATGCAATGGATCCTGTATCTGCGGAAGAAATTGCAAGAAACAATGCTTCTTATACCTACCAGGGAAACAGAAACCCTTTCATTGATCACCCTGAGTATGTTACTCAAATCTGGGGATCTCCGGTAATTGATAACCAAGCACCTACAGCAGCAACCAACGTTGTCGCTAACAACCCAACTTCAAACTCTGTTGCAGTAAGCTGGACTGCCGCTACAGATAATGTAGGAGTAACTTCTTACCAGGTTTATGCTAACGGTACTTTAAAAGCTAATGTTTCCGGTACAACAACATCTACTATTGTATCAGGATTAGCTCCACTTACTCAATATACTTTCTATGTAATTGCTAAAGATGCTTTCGGAAACTCTTCTCCGCAAAGTACAACCGCTACAGAAACTACTCTTGACACTCCTGCAGGAGGCGGAAGTTGTAGTACTGAAGATTTTGAAATGATCACAGGAGCAGCAAATACTTATCTGACAGCAACCTGGACAAACAACGGAATTTCATGGACTGCTACAGACGCAAGAGTTGACCAAACCATCAACAATAAAGCAATCACAATCAGAAATGGTTCTTTAACAAGTTCAACACTTTCAAGCGGAATCCAGAATTTAACTTTAACAACACAGTTAAAATTCTCCGGAAACGCAGGATATTTCAATGTTTTTGTAAACGATGTTAATGTAGGAACTATTCCTTACAGTAATGTTGCAACTACAACTACCATTAACAATATAAACGTAAGTGGAAATGTTGTTATAAAGCTGACAAATTCTTCTACTTCCAACAGAGTTGCTCTTGATGACCTTAGCTGGGCATGTTTCGGTACATTAGGAGCTGCTGAAACTCAAAAAGACAAATCAGAATTCACGATCTATCCTAACCCGGTAAAAAACAATGAATTATTTGTAAAAGGAGAAAACCTTAGCAAAATTTCAAAAGCCGATATCTATGACCTTTCAGGAAAATTAATTGAAACGATCACTAACCCGTTCAAACATTCAAATAAAATTAACCTTAAAGGTGCTGTAAAAGGAACTTACATCCTTAAAACAGATAATTTCTCTACAAAATTTATCGTAGATTAATTATTAAAAAATATTTCTAACCAAGGCCGGATTTATCCGGTCTTTTTTTTACTTTTGATCTATGGATTCCAATAAAAAATTAGGATTGATAGGAAAAAATATTTCCTATTCTTTTTCTAAAAAATTCTTCGAAAATAAGTTCCAGAAGCTCATGCTGAAGAACTTCTCCTATGATATTTTTGATCTGAACGAAATCAATGAAGTGGAAAACCTTTTTTCTTCTCCAGACCTTTTAGGATTCAATGTTACCATTCCCTACAAAGAGAAAATCATTGATTATCTTGATGAATTAAGCGATGAAGCAGAGAAAATAGGTGCCGTAAACTGTGTTCTTATCCAGAATGGCAAAAAAACAGGTTATAATACGGATGCTTTCGGATTTGAAAAGACCCTTCTTTTACACAAAACCTCTTCGCAGGATAAAGCATTGATCTTAGGAAACGGCGGCGCTGCAAAAGCAGTCAAATATGCGCTAGATAAACATAACATTCCTTCTATAACCATTTCCAGAAGTACAGAAATCAATTTTGAAAACCTTGATAGAGAAACCGTTGCGGAACACAAAATAATCATTCAGTGTACACCGGTAGGTACTTTCCCGAATGTTAAAGACTGTCTGAATTTCCCTTTTGATGGACTTTCTTCTGAACACCTGATCATCGATCTTATCTACAATCCCAACTATACCCAATTCATCATCAATGCCTCTGAAAAAGGAGCAAAGACCGTGAATGGATATTATATGCTTGAACAGCAAGCAGAAAAAGCTTGGGAAATTTGGAATTTTCAAAAAAAATAACATAAATTAGTGCTTTAATTGGCCTTAAAGCTATATTTAAAGGATATAAACGCCATTCACATAAAAGATTTGCTATGACTACAGAAAACAATCTTTCTGAAAACGAAGAAAAGAACAATCCTAACGAAGTATCTCAGGACACATCAGAAAACCCGGTTTCTCATGATGCAAACCGACATGAAGATGATGCAGAGCACCTGGAAGAACATGAAGAGGTAGAAATTTCTCTGACTGATGCTTTAAAGGAAATGGAAAAAATCATCAACACTCCCAACGCCGGTGAGAATTTCAAAAGATTCAGCCAGCTGAAGGAAAAAGCAAGTCATTATATCCATGATGAAGTGGAAGACAAAAAGCATGAATATGTAGAAGCCGGAAATCCTGCTGAAAATTTCAGCTATGAGCATCCTTCTCAGACTAAATATTCTGCATTGGTGAATATTTTCAAGGAAAAACATGACAACTTCCAGAAAGGACAGGAAGAGGAGCAAAAGAAAAACCTTGAACACCGTCAAAGCATTATTGAAAGACTTAAAAATCTATATACCAATTCTGAACCGGGAGTCAATCTTTTCAAATCCATCCGCGAAATTAAAGAAGAGTGGTCAAAAGCCGGACAGGTTGCAAAATCTGAATTCAAAATTCTTAACAATAATTACTTCCACCACCTGAATCAGTTTTATCAGATGCTGGATCTTAATAAAGAATTTCTTGAGCAGGAATATAGCCACAACCTGGAAAAAAGAGAGCACATTATTGCCCGCGCTAAAGAGCTGGAAAACGAACCGGTGATCCAGAAGGCTTTAAATGAGCTTCAATACCTTCATAAACTTTGGAAAGAAGAGGCTGAGCCTGTTGCAGAGGAGTTTCGTGAAAAAACATGGGAGGAATTCAAAGAAATTTCCAACAAAATTCATGAGAGAAAATCTGAGCTTTCTGCTTCTATTGAAAAAGAACAGACTGTAAATCTTGAAAAGAAAAACGAGATCATTGCTGAAATCAAGAAACTTTCTGAGCCATCAGAAACTCCTAACCACAACTACTGGCAAAACGCCATCAAAAGAGTTGAAGATCTACGTTCTGACTTCTTAAAAACCGGAAGCGTTCCAAGAAAATTATCCAACCAAAACTGGAATGATTTCAAAACAACACTGAGAGGGTTTAATACAACGAAAAATAACTATTATAAATCGTTGAAAGGTTCACAGCAAGCGAATCTTGAAGAAAAATTAAAACTAATCCAGACTGCACAGGACAATATGAACAATGAAGAATGGGATATTGTAGTTCCATTATTCAAAAAACTGCAGGAAGACTGGAAAAAAGTAGGCCACGTTCCAAAGAGCATGACCAATAAAATCTGGGATGAATTCCGTGATGCTTGTAATGCATTCTTCAACAACTACAGAGAGAAAAGCAATACTTCCACCGACAACTGGAAAGAAAACTATAAAAACAAAAAAGCGCTTCTTGATGAGTTGAAATTGGTTTCCAATGAGGAAGGCAGCATCGAAAAAATTGAGCAGATCAAAACTTCATGGAATAATATCGGTAAAGTTCCAAGAGATAAAATTTCAATTAATTCTGAATTCAACAAAACATTGAGAGAGAAATTGAAAATAAACAAAATCAACGAACTTGAACTGAAAGAAGAAGGGCTGTCTGAAAACCAACTTACTGACAAAGCAAGAAAGATCAAAAACCAGATTTCTGATCTTGAAGGTGAAATTGTAAAACTGGAAAACAACCTTTCTTTCTTCAACAAACCATCTAGAGAAAATCCTCTTTTAAGAGACACTTACAACACCATTGATGAGAAAAAAGCTCATTTGGAAACATTAAAGCAGAATCTTCACAGCATCATTAGCGGAGATTAATAAATAACAAAATAAATAAAGGCGGAGCAAAGCAATTTGTCTTCGCTTTTTCTTTTTATAAACATGAACAACGACGAACTATATATCAAAAGATGTATCGAACTGGCGCAAAAAGCCCTTGGCAAAACCTACCCCAACCCTCTTGTAGGCAGTGTGATTGTACACAACGGAGAGATCATTGGTGAAGGCTACCATCATAAAGCAGGAGAAAACCATGCTGAGATCAATGCCATCAATTCCGTTAAAAATAAAGACCTTATTCCGGAATCTACCATCTACGTATCCTTGGAACCCTGTGCGCATTATGGAAAAACTCCGCCTTGCGCTTTAAAGATTAAAGAATTAGGATTTAAAAAAGTGGTTATTGGCGCTATGGATTCCCACGATAAAGTCAATGGCAAAGGAAAGAAAATCATCCAGGATGCAGGAATTGAAGCTATTTCAGGAGTCCTGGAAGAAGAGTGTATTGAGCTTAATAAGAGATTTTTCACTTACCATGAAAAGAAAAGACCCTATATTATCTTAAAATGGGCAGAATCTGGTGACGGATTTTTAGATAAAGACTTTAGACCAACGGCTGTTTCCAATACTCTGGTGAATCAGTTTGTTCATCAGTTAAGAGCTGACGAGCATGCTATTTTAGTAGGAACCCAAACTGCTTTAAATGACAATCCAAGTCTTACGGTAAGAAATGCTGAAGGAACAAACCCTGTCAGAATTCTGATCGACTTTGACTTAAAAGTTCCAGCCAATTTCAATATTTACAATAATGAAGCAAGGACATTGGTTTTAAATGCTGTAAAAGAAGGCATGGAAGGACCTATTCAATTTATTAAAATCAATAAGGATAATTTTCTTTCTGAACTTATGGCAGCATTGTATAAAGAGCAGATACAGTCTGTCATTATTGAAGGCGGCCGTTTTACACTGCAGCAGTTTATTGATGCTGATCTTTGGGACGAAGCTATTGTCATCAAAAATGAAAATTTAAAGCTTGAAAACGGAACAAAAGTGCCTGAATTCAATCACACAGCAGCTAAAATTGAAAATTTAAGAGATAATACCGTTTCATTCTTTAGAATAAAATAAAGGCATTTTATCACCAGCAAATGAAATAATTTCTTTACATTAGTTTACAAAAAAATTACTATGAAAAATTTAAAGAAAGTTTCAAGACAAAATTTAAAGAAAGTAAATGGAGGAAGCGCTCCTGAATGCTGCTCATTTTATCCACCTTCATTACAACACTGCTGTGCAACGCCTTCAAGTATGAGCTGCCCACCACCTTGGGCAGATGGAACATTCTCATGTTAATATTATTGAATTAATCAAACAAAAAATATTACCATGAAAAACTTAAAAAAAGTATCCCGAACCAGCATGAAGACCATCAAGGGAGGTATTTTCGTAACATGCATATTACCTAATGGACAGTCTACAAGATGCAGAGATCACTGTCCTCAGGATTTTTGCGGCCCAACAAGTTACATGTGCCTGATTCCAATGGATCTGTGTGGAGATGTGATGTAAGATCATAATTTTTACATTTAAAATATATAAGCCGTCAAAATTTGACGGCTTAATTTATGATCATGATGCAAAATACTAAAGCATTTAATATTTTTGTATCATTAAAGCCGGAATATACCATGACGTTTGAATACAAAACCATAGAAAAACCCATAGAAAATACTCTTTTAAAGGAAAAAGGGAGCAAGTTTATCGGATTTGCTTTCCCGGTAACCCATGAAAGAGAACTGAAGAATGCACTGGAGAAAATAAGGGAAGAGCATCCCAAAGCTACTCATCACTGCTATGCCTTCAGAATGGGATTAAATGGTGAAAACTATCGCGCCAATGATGATGGTGAGCCTTCCGGAAGTGCAGGATTACCTATTTACAATCAGCTGTTAGCTAACGAGGTCACCAATATTCTTGTGATTGTAGTCCGGTATTATGGAGGAACCAAACTAGGAGTTTCAGGATTGGTAAAAGCCTATAAAGAATCTGCCAAGGTCACATTGGAAGAAGCCCAAATCATTACCCGTGAACTGGAAACAGAGGTAGAGATTCAGTTTAATTTCAATCAACAGAATACAATATTCACTCTGCTTTCAAAATTCGATGCCAAGGTTTTGAATTTTGATGCTAACGAAAACTGTATTCTTACAGCCTCATTGAAACTGGCACAAAAAGAAAACATCTCGGAAAAACTCTCCGAGATGCAATATGTTTCATTTGAATTTAATGATTAATCTCTCCTTCCGCTAAGAAGTAATGATCCCCAGTAAAGAAGCTGTGCCAGAGATCCTAAAGCCGCTACTACATAAGTTCTAGCCGCCCACTTCAGACTATCCTGTACTCCTACAAATTCTTCTGCGGTTACAGTTCCCGTATCTTTAAGCCATTTCATAGCTCTGTTACTTGCATCATATTCCACAGGAAGCGTTACAAAAGCAAAGAGTGTTGTCACAGCAAACATGGCAACTCCAATAGCAAGAACAGTTGTATTCCCATTGGGGTTTTCCATCGTTCTTGATGCAGCCATTACCGCAATACCTGCTATAAGGACAAATTGCATCAGAGTGGAACTTATATTAACAATAGGAACCAGTTTTGAGCGTAAATTCAACATAGAGTATCCTACAGCATGCTGTACAGCGTGTCCGCATTCATGAGCTGCTACTGCGGCTGCAGCGGCATTTCTTTGCATGTAAACCCCTTCAGAAAGGTTCACTGTTTTATCTGCCGGATTATAGTGGTCCGTCAACTGCCCGGGAACAGATATTACCTGAACATCATTTATCCCGTTATCTCTCAACATTTTTTCCGCTACTTCTTTCCCCGAAAGGCCATTTCGAAGGTGTACATTGGAATAATATTCAAATTTAGATTTCAACCTGGACGAAACCCACCAGCTCACCAGCATTGAAATACCAATAATGATATAATAACCCGCCATTTTATATAGATTTTGTGTTTAATTTTTATCCATAATGATATAAAAACTGTGCCAAAGTATAAGATATTATTATTTATATTTGTCCTTAAATTACCATCAAAAGTTATGTCTAAGGTTTCAATTATTGAAGTAAAAACAGCCGGTCAACTCAAGCAATTCGTAAAATTTCCGATGGATCTGTACAAAAATAATCCGTACTATGTTCCATCCTTTATTAAAGACGAAATGAAAATATGGGATGCAAAAGAAAATCCGGCATTCCTCTATTCCGAATCCAAGCAGTTTCTGGCACTAAAAGACAGTAAAGTAGTGGGAAGAATTGCTGTAATTATCAATCATAAAGAGGAAAAAGAACTGGACATCAAAAAAGTACGCTTTGGGTGGATCGATTTCATTGATGATGCAGAAGTTTCTAAAGCGTTGATCCAAACAACTATTGATTACGCCAAAGAACATAACATCAATAAGATTGAAGGACCTATGGGATTTACCAATCTTGACAAAGCAGGTATGCTGACAATGGGATTTGATAAACTGGCAACAATGATTGGAATTTACAATCATGCCTATTATCCTAAACATCTTGAAAATCTTGGATTAACCAAAGAAAAAGAATGGGTAGAATATGAGATGAATTTCCCGAAAGTACTTCCTGAAAAAGTAGAGAAATTCAGTGGATTAATTGCTCAGAAATACAAACTCAGCGTTCTTGCATTCAAATCAAAGGAAGAAATTCTCCCGTATGTAGAACCTATGTTCAAACTATTGGACGAAACTTATAAACACCTTTCTACGTATACTCCAATTTCTGATGAACAGATCAAGACATACAAAGAAAAATATTTTCCATTCATTGATAAAAATTATGTGATCTGTGTAGTGGATGAAAACAAACAGCTGGTTTCTTTCGCTATTACGATGCCTTCTTACTCTAAAGCTTTACAAAAATCAAAAGGGAAACTATTTCCTTTTGGATGGTGGCATTTTTTACAAGCCGGTAAAAAGAATGACAGAGCCAATTTTTACCTTATTGGAATTCACCCTGAATATCAAAGACGTGGCGTAACGGCTATTATCTTTAAAGAAATTTTTGTAAGATTTACCAGTATGGGAATTAATTTTGCTGAAACCAACCCTGAACTGGAAGAAAATAAAAGTGTACAGGTCTTATGGCAGGATTACAATCCGGTAAATCATAAGAGAAGAAGAACCTATTCGATGGAGGTGAATAAGTAATATTGTATTTTGTAAAAATAATGTACAATGTAAAAAGTGCATTATAGGGTGCAGGAATAAGAAAGGTTAAATAATATCCGGATAATTTATAATCTAAACGAGTTTTAAATCTTCAGTCCTGCATCCCCGAAAACACTACACCCTCTCACCCATTATCTGCTAGCTAAAACCTATAAATCTTTACTCTATGAAACCGCAGCTTATTATTTTCGCTATTTTAATCGCTGGATTTATCAGTTATAACTTATTTTTCCAGTCACAGGATGACAGGACAAATACGGTGATTAATATTGCTTTTGCCAGTATTCTTTTTGGATACATCTCTTTTATAGCTTACACTCTTTTGAAAAAAATAAAAAAATAAAAAATATTAAATCATAATCAGATTCTATGAAATAAATCTATATTTACTCTTGCTAATAACCACCTTCATGAACAAAATATTACTATTCTTCGGAATATTCCTTATTCCGACATCAATATATTCTCAGGAATTTTACGTCAACACTTTTTCGGTAAGCAATTATATTAACTTTATCAATAATGTATACAGATTTGACGTTTCCGGTCCTTCAGAAGTTGTGGAATCATACTGTACTCCCAATGTTATAGCCAATGAAATCTACACAGACATTGCCATTGACAGCAATAACAATATGTACTACCTTACCGGTTCAGGTTTATTATACAGAAAAAAGAATACAGATTCCAGTTGTGAATTTCTAGGTGATTTTACTACTGGTAATACTACAGCCAATTCATTAGTAGCCGATTCCGGAAACTATCTTTATGCTGCAGGAAATAATCCTAATGCATTATACAGATATGATATGAATACCGGTATTTTCACAGAGATTGGCAATCTGTCTGATGGGCAAACCCCTTCGGGAGATCTGTTTTTCTATGAAGGCAGACTTTTTCTAACCATCATCGGCGGTATTGTTGAGATTAATATGGAAAATCCTTCACAGAGCTGTCCTTTTATGGCAATCAATACACAGAATCCATACGCCGCTTTTTCTATTGATTACGGAACATATTCAAAAGCATACCTTATAACGTATGAAAACAATAAATCTACCTTCTCTGAAATTGATATGATCAACAAACAGATAGGAGATCCAATACGTACTTATAATCATCTTATCTACGGTGCAGCAGCCCGCTATACTTTAACATCCACCAATTCCACCTGTACTCTGACCCCATTGAGCACCAAGGAAAATCTTTCACAAAAAACATATTTTAGCGTAAGCAATCCTTCTACCCATAAAATTGTATACAAAACCAATATTGAAAGCAACCAGATTATCTCCATCCAGCTGTTTGACAACTCCGGAAGACTTATCAAAGACTTCTCTAATCAAAACAATATTGGAACTCTGGATATCTCCAATATCCCTGATGGCCTATATCTTTTGACAGTTACTACAAAAAATGGGGAAAAACACACTAAAAAAATAATCACTAAAAGCTAATTTTTATTGATTCTAAATTACTGATTTCACTCATTTTCATCCGACTTTTAAGCTTATTAATTTCATGCTTTCTTGTTTATTCGCTAAATTTGCAAATTGAGATAATAATGCAAAAATGAATTTACCTGAAAGTTATATTCCAATCCTTATCCAGGCTGGTGTAGCAGTAGGATTTGTAGCTGTTTCTTTACTTGGGGCACATTTCTTGGGGCCACAACAGAAAAAAGGAAACTCTGTAAAAAACCAAAGCTGGGAATGCGGGATTCCTGTAGAAGGAAATGCGAGAACACCGTTTTCTATCAAGTACTTCCTGACTGCGGTATTGTTCGTACTATTCGATATTGAAATCGTATTCTTTTATCCTTACGCAGTAAACTTTAGAGAATTCGGCATGGAAGGATTCCTTGCTGTGCTTACGTTCGTTGCGATCTTCTTCGTAGCGTTTTTCTATGTTTGGAAACGCGGTGCGCTGGATTGGGATAAATAAATTTTAACATTAAAAGATTGAACAATTTAATCATTGAAATGAGAAATGATAATTTTTAAATGCTTAATCTTTAAATATTTAACAAAAGAAAATGTCAGATAAAAAACCAGTAATAAGAACAGATGCACCTGCTCCCGAAGGATATGAAGGAGAAGGGTTTTTCGCAACAAAACTGAGCAGTGTAATCGGGATGGCAAGAAAGTTTTCACTTTGGCCGTTACCATTTGCTACCTCTTGTTGTGGTATTGAGTTTATGGCTACCCTAAACCCAACGTATGATGCTTCAAGATTTGGTATGGAAAGAAACTCTTTCTCTCCAAGACAAGCAGATATGCTGATGGTTTGCGGAACTATATCAAAGAAATTAGGACCAGTCCTGAAAGAAGTTTACACTCAGATGGCAGAGCCGAAATGGGTAGTAGCAGTTGGAGCTTGTGCTTCCAGCGGTGGTATTTTTGATACGTATTCTGTACTTCAGGGAATTGATAAAATTATTCCGGTAGACGTTTATGTTCCTGGATGTCCTCCAAGACCTGAACAGATCATTGAAGGTGTAATGCAGGTACAGGCTCTGGCTGAAAGCGAAAGCATCAGAAGAAGAGATATGCCTGAATATCAGAAATTATTAGATTCTTACAACATAAGCAACTAAACGGAAATGACAAACGAATTTGTATTAGAAGCAATCACAAGAGAATTTCCGGAATCTGTTATTTCAAGTTCAGAACCTTATGGGATGCTGACCATTGAAGTGAAGAAAGAAGATATCAAGAAGATCATTCACTATCTTAAAGATTCATCTTTGGAATTTAATTTCCTTACGGATATCTGTGGTATTCACTATCCTGAATTCCCTGAAAAGGAAATAGGTGTTGTCTACCATTTGCATAATATGATGGCCAATTTCAGATTACGTCTGAAAATATTCATGTCCAGAGAAAATATCGAAGTAGATTCCCTTACGGAGTTATATGCCGGAGCGAACTGGATGGAAAGAGAAACGTATGATTTCTATGGGATTAAATTTAAAGGACACCCGGATCTTAGACCTATTTTGAATATGGAAGATCTTGGATACCACCCAATGTTGAAAGAATATCGCCTTGAAGACGGTACCAGAACCGATAAGGATGATAATATGTTCGGAAGATAAAAATAATGCAATAAGCAATAAGCAACAAGCTTAAAGCCCATAGCCTAAAGCATTTAAATTATGAAAGATAACTCATTATCTAATATACTAAACCAGTACGAAAGTAAGGAACAGATTGACGGGCAGTTGTACACCCTCAACTTAGGACCTACCCACCCTGCTACTCACGGGATTTTCCAGAATATCTTAACGATGGACGGAGAGAGAATTCTGCATGCTGAGCAAACGGTAGGATATATCCACAGAGCATTTGAGAAAATTTCTGAAAGAAGAAATTACTCTCAGATCACTACCCTTACAGACCGTATGAATTACTGTTCTGCACCCATCAACAATTTAGGTTGGCACATGACAGTAGAGAAACTGATTGGCGTTAAAGTTCCAAAGCGTGTAGACTATATGCGTGTTATCTTAATGGAGCTGGCAAGAATTGGTGACCACCTGATCTGTAACGGGGTAACCGGAATGGACTCAGGAGCTATTACAGGTCTTACTTATATGTTCATCGAAAGAGAACGTATTTATGATATGTACGAGCAGATCTGCGGAGCAAGGATGACAACCAATATGGGAAGAATTGGAGGATTTGAAAGAGATTTCACTCCTAAGTTCCATGAGTTACTGAAGGATTTCTTAAAAACCTTCCCGGCAAGATTCAAAGAATTCGGTACTTTATTAGAAAGAAACAGAATTTTTATGGACAGAACCATCGGTACAGGAGCTATTTCTGCCGAAAGAGCATTGAGCTATGGTTTCACGGGTCCCAACTTACGTGCAGCAGGTGTAGATTATGATGTAAGAGTTGCACAGCCTTATTCTTCATACGAAGATTTCGACTTTATTATTCCTGTAGGAACTTCAGGAGATACTTACGACCGTTTCATGGTTCGTCAACAGGAAATCTGGGAATCCCTTAAAATCATCAACCAAGCATACGACAACCTTCCGGAAGGACCATTCCACGCGGATGTTCCTGATTTCTATTTACCTGAAAAGGCAGATGTTTACAGCAAAATGGAGGCATTGATCTACCACTTCAAAATTGTAATGGGAGAAACAGATGTACCGAAAGGAGAAGTTTATCATGCTGTAGAAGGTGGAAACGGAGAATTAGGATTCTATCTTGTGAGCGATGGAGGAAGAAGCCCTTACAGACTTCACTTCAGAAGACCATGTTTCATCTACTACCAGGCATATCCTGAAATGATTACAGGTTCTGTAATTTCAGATGCCATTGTAACGATGTGTAGTATGAATATTATTGCGGGAGAATTAGACGCATAAAAAGAAGAGGTCAGACATCAGATTTCAGATGTTAGACTCTTCGCTTTACATATAAATTTAAAATCTGATGTCTGAAATCTGGCATCTGAAATCTTAGATAAAAAATGAGCGAAACAATAGCTTTTAAACCGGAAAGTTTAGCACAGGTACATAAAATTATCGCAAGATATCCTGAAGGAAGACAGAAATCTGCTCTTCTTCCTGTACTTCACTTAGCACAGAAAGAATTCGGAGGATGGTTAGATGTTCCTGTGATGGATTATGTTGCCGAACTATTAAGTATCCAGCCGATTGAAGTATATGAGGTGGCTACTTTCTATACCATGTTTAATATGAAACCTGTAGGGAAATATGTATTGGAAGTTTGCAGAACAGGACCTTGCATGGTTTGTGGAAGCGAAAAAATCCTTGATCATATCAGAACCAAGCTGAATATTAAAGATGGGGAAACTACCGAAGACGGCATGTTTACACTAAAACCTGCTGAATGTCTTGGAGCATGTGGATATGCGCCAATGCTGCAGTTAGGGAAATTCTTTCATGAAAATTTGACAATAGAAAAAGTAGATGAGATCCTTGAGCTTTGCAGACAGGGACAACTTGCTTTAGACTAATAGAAATTCTGAATCTTAGATTTAGATTTTTACATTATTCACTTAACGTTTAATAATAATTAATGCAGGAAGCCAAAAGCCGATTGCAATAAGCAAATAACAATGAGTAAAAAACTTTTACTTAAAGACGCACATATAGAAGGTATTCGCTACTTTGAAACGTACCGTAAACAGGGAGGTTATACAGCAGCTGAAAAAGCCTTGAAGATGACTCCTGACGAAATTCTTGAAGAAGTAAAAGCTTCAGGACTAAGAGGACGTGGTGGAGCTGGATTCCCAACAGGAATGAAATGGAGCTTTTTGGCTAAGCCTGAAGGCGTTCCAAGACACCTTGTTGTGAATGCTGATGAATCTGAGCCTGGAACATTCAAAGACAGATACCTAATGGAATTCCTTCCTCATTTATTGATCGAAGGAATGCTTATTTCATCTTATACTTTAGGTTCTAATGTTTCATATATTTACATCCGTGGAGAATATTCTTGGATTCCGGATATTTTAGAAGAAGCTATTGAAGAAGCTAAAGCTGCAGGATTTTTAGGTAAAAACATTCTAGGAACTGGTTTCGATTGTGAAATTTATGTTCAGAGAGGAGGTGGAGCTTATATTTGTGGTGAAGAAACTGCATTGCTTGAATCTCTTGAAGGAAAGAGAGGTAATCCAAGACTAAAACCACCATTCCCAGCTGTAAAAGGACTTTGGGAAAGACCAACGGTAGTAAACAACGTTGAATCTATTGCAGCGATTGTTCCAATTATTGATATTACAGGAGCTGAATATGCTAAAATTGGAGTAGGAAGATCTACAGGTACAAAATTGATTTCTGCTTGTGGGAAC
Source organism: Chryseobacterium sp. JV558 (assembly GCF_033712365.1). Classification (NCBI taxonomy): domain Bacteria; kingdom Pseudomonadati; phylum Bacteroidota; class Flavobacteriia; order Flavobacteriales; family Weeksellaceae; genus Chryseobacterium; species Chryseobacterium sp. JV558. The sequence continues at coordinate 77,186 of NZ_WJHU01000006.1, read as the reverse complement.
ATCAACAAACCGGGTGTATATGAAATCGATATGACCATCACTGTAGAAGAATTTATTTACTCTGATGAATATTGCGGTGGTATTAAAGACGGAAAAAAATTAAAGGCTTGTATTCCGGGAGGAAGTTCTGTTCCAATCGTTCCAGCAAATTTATTGTTGAGAACCGTGAATGGAGAGCCAAGATATATGAACTATGAATCATTGTCAGATGGTGGTTTTGCTACCGGAACAATGATGGGTTCAGGAGGTTTCATCGTTTTAGATGAAGACCAGTGTATTGTAGAACATACCATGACATTGGCGAGATTTTATCACCATGAAAGTTGTGGACAATGTACACCTTGCCGTGAAGGAACGGGATGGATGCACAAGATTTTGAAGAAAATCGAGAAAGGAGAAGGAAAAATGGAGGATATCGATTTACTTTGGGATATCCAGAGAAAAATCGAAGGAAATACCATTTGCCCATTAGGTGATGCAGCAGCCTGGCCGGTTGCAGCAGCAATCCGTCACTTCAGAGATGAATTTGAGTGGCACGTGAAAAACCCTGAGTTGGCACAAACTCAAAATTATGGATTGGCACATTATGCAGATCCTATTCCGGCTGTTGAAAAAAATGCTTAGTTTAAAATGAAGAAGTTATTAGTTGTTGGCTTAATGATGTCGAATTTTGTATTTGCACAGAATAAGAAAACAGATACTGCAAACTATAATAGATCCGTTGAAGAGGATTTGTCATATGTAGCAAGTGAGAAACAACAGATTAAAGCTGAAAGAAAGGAAAAGCCTTTACCATTAAGCAAGAAAGGTCAGGTTTTCGTATTTTATGGATGGAACAGAGCGGCTTATAGCAATTCTGATATCCATTTTACCGGAAACGGATATGATTTTCAACTGAATAATGTAACAGCACAGGACAGACCTACAAAATTCGGAATTGTCTATTTTGATCCAAGCTGGTTTACTGTAACGCAGTATAATTTCAGAATAGGATATTTCATTAAAGACAATTTAGCTTTGGTACTTGGGATAGACCATATGAAGTATGTAATGGATCAGAACCAGACTGTAGGTTTCAAAGGTCATATTTCAGATCCTGAATATGCAGCAATGGTTCAAAACGGGCAGGTTAATCTTGCAGATGAGAAGTTCCTTACTTTCGAACATACAGATGGACTTAACTACGAAAACTTAGGTCTTGAGAAATACAAAAATCTTGTTCATAAGAAAAATATAGATTTAGTATGGTCTTATGGAGCAGGAATCGGGTTTATGTTTCCGAAAAGTAATGTAAAACTTTTTGGAAATGAAAGAAGTGACCGTTTTCACGTTGCAGGGATGGGAACCGATATCAGATCCAGTATTAACTTAGTTTTCTGGAAAAACTGGATGCTGAGAGTAGAAGGAAAAGCCGGTTATATTAATATGTGGGATATTAAAACTACATTAAATAACAAACCTGATAAAGCACGCCAGGATTTTGTTTTCGGACAGGTTCTGGGAGGAATTGGATATACATTTAATACGAAGAAATATAAATAACAAAGCCTATTGCTTAACGCATAAAGCTTAAAGCATATCATATGAGCGAAGAAGTTAAAAAATTCAAAATAACTATAGACGGACAAACTGCTGAAGTGATGCCTGGTACTTCCATTCTGGAAGCTGCAAGACAAATCGGTGGAAAATCTGTACCTCCTGCTATGTGCTACTACAGCAAGTTAGAGACCAGTGGAGGGAGATGTAGAACATGTCTTGTAGAAGTTTCTAAAGGGTCTGAAGCAGATCCTCGTCCTATGCCAAAATTAGTAGCAAGCTGCAGAACTAATGTAATGGATGGGATGGAAGTAAAAAACCTTACTTCTGAGAAAGCGCAGGAAGGAAGAAAAGCCGTTACCGAGTTCTTATTGGTCAACCACCCGCTGGACTGCCCTGTTTGTGATCAGGCTGGAGAATGTCATCTTCAGGATTTGGGTTATGAGCACGGAAATCTTCAGACAAGAACTGAATTTGAAAGAAATACTTACGAAGCTGATGATCTTGGACCGAACATCAAATTGAATATGAACCGTTGTATTCTTTGTGCAAGATGCGTATTAACAGCTAATCAACTTACAGAAACAAGAGAGCACGGTATCCTTTTCAGAGGAGACCACGCGGAAATTTCTACTTATTTAAATAAAGCTTTAGACAATGACTTCATCGGAAACGTTATCGACGTGTGTCCGGTAGGAGCATTAACAGACAGAACAGCACGTTTTACAAGCAGAGTTTGGTTCACAAAACCAATGAATGCTACTTGTAAATGTGATAAGTGTTCTGGAAAAGCTGTAGTATGGATGAAAGGTGACGAAATCGTAAGAGTAACTGCAAGAAAAGACCAGTGGGGTGAAGTGGAAGAATTCATCTGTGATACATGCCGTTTCGAAAGAAAAGCATTATCAGACTGGAACATCGAAGGTCCTAGACATATTGACAGACACTCTGTAATTTCATTGAACCACTACGAAAAACCTAAGGATGAGCTAAGAGTTTTAGACAATCCTATGGCTAAAGAAATCAGTGAAAAAGACGAAAAATAATTAATAAGACATCAGATTTCAGATACCAGACTTCAGACAACAAATTAAATCTGACATCTATTATCTGACATCTTAATATCTAAATAAAAATGGATTTACTTACATTTAAACTTATACTTGTACTAGCACTTTTCCTGCTATCGTTAACGATTGCAGCCTACTCTACCTGGGCAGAAAGAAAAGTTGCCTCTATCATGCAGGATAGAATTGGTCCTAACAGAGCCGGACCTTTCGGATTACTGCAGCCTCTTGCTGATGGTGGAAAGTTTTTCTTCAAAGAAGACTTTACACCGGCCAACGCAGAAAGATTCCTTTTCGTATTAGGGCCAGCATTGGTGATGTTTATTTCATTGATTACAGGAGCTGTTATTCCTTGGGGTAAAAGTTTAAATATTGCAGGTACTTCTTTTGATCTTCAGGTAGCTAACATTGATGTTGGTGTACTTTTCATCATCGGAATGGCTTCAATTGGGGTTTACGGAATTATGATCGGAGGTTGGGCTTCCAACAATAAATATTCACTATTAGGTGCTATCCGTGCTTCTTCTCAGATGATTTCTTACGAATTGGCAATGGGATTAGCACTTCTTTCTATCATTATGATGACAGGAAGTTTAGATTTAAAAGAAATTACTGAAAGCCAGACTACTGGAAAATTATGGGGCGTGATTCCTTGGGTTTCCGGTATGAACTGGAATATTTTCTACCAGCCGATCGCTTTCCTTGTTTTCTTTGTAGCAGCATTGGCAGAAACCAACAGACACCCTTTCGATTTACCTGAATGTGAATCTGAATTGGTAACAGGATACTCTACAGAATATTCTTCCATGAAATTAGGTTTATATATGTTCGGGGAATACGTGAACATGTTTATTTCCAATGCTTTCATGGTGGTTCTTTTCTTCGGAGGATACAACTATCCTGGTATTGAATGGGTAACTCAGAACTGGGGTGAAAACGCAGCAGGAATCCTGAGCGTTGTAGCATTCCTTACGAAAACTGTAATCGGAATTCTGATCTTCATGTGGATCAGATGGACGCTTCCAAGATTCAGATACGATCAGTTAATGCACTTAGGATGGAAAACATTAATCCCAATGGCATTGGTAAACCTATTAATTACAGGAGCTGTAATTTTAGCATTTGCAAACTAAGAAATTTGAAAATGAGCTGATTTGAAAAGTTGATAATAAAAAATCAAAGCTTTATCTTTAGCCTATCATATTCAATCATCAATATTAAATAATTAAGATAACAGACAAGATTAGTCTAAAATCTAATGTCTCACATCTAATATCTATAATTAAATGAAACTTACAAACAGATCAAAAGTTGTTTCCAACAAAGAAATGACCCTTGCTGAAAAAATCTACCTTCCTGCCATCTTTACAGGGATGGGGATTACATTTAAGCATGCTGTAAGAACCGTGATAAAGGGTGCTCCCGCAGTATATTCGTATCCGGAAGTACAGAAGCCGAGAACAACCATCTGGAGAGGCCAGCACGTTTTGAAAAGAGACGAGGAAGGCAGAGAAAGATGTACAGCTTGCGGACTTTGTGCGGTAGCTTGTCCTGCAGAAGCCATTACGATGACCGCTGCTGAAAGAACTAAAGAGGAAAAAGGCCTTTACAGAGAAGAAAAGTACGCTTCAGTATATGAAATCAATATGCTAAGATGTATTTTCTGCGGTATGTGTGAAGAAGCTTGTCCTAAATCTGCCATCTATCTTACAGACAGATTGGTAGATGTGGAAACCAACAGAGGTTCTTTCATCTATGGAAAAGATAAATTAGTTGAAAAAATAAATGAAAGGATTGATATCACGACAAGACAATCCGAGAAACAAAAAAATGCGGTAAAATAATGGATCAGTTTTTATTTTTCTTGGTGGCGTTTTTAGCAGTGGCAAGTGCAGTTTACTTTGTATTTGCAAGAAATCCTCTCTATGCTATTTTGTCATTGATTGTTACGATGTTTTCAATTGCAGGTATGTACGTTCTTCTGAATGCACAGTTCCTGGCAATTATCCAGATCATAGTGTACGCAGGTGCTATCATGGTACTTTTCCTTTACATCCTGATGATGCTTAACCTTAATAAAGGAGACGAAAGTAAGAAGAACAATACTTTAAAGTTTGTTGGAGTTTTTACAGCAGGTATTCTTTTAGTAGGTGTACTTGGAGTTTTCAGAGGCGTACAGGACAACCACATTGTTGTTGAGAATGTAGACAGAGGTATTGGTCTTACAAAAAATCTGGGTAGACTTTTGTTTAATGAATATGTTTTACCGTTTGAGCTTGCTTCCATCCTAATTTTGGCAGGTATTGTAGGCGCGGTATTAATCGGTAAAAAAGATTTATAAAATTATGGGAGAAGTAAATACATTTATACAAAGCATCCCTTTGGAGTACTTCATCATTCTTTCATCAGTATTGTTCTGTTTGGGAGTAATGGGAGTATTGCTTAGAAAAAATGCTATTGTGATTCTGGGCTGTGTAGAGCTTATGCTGAATTCTGTAAACCTTTTATTGGCAGCTTTTTCAGCGTATAAAGGCAACGGCGACGGACAGCTTTTAGTTTTCTTCATTATGGTAGTGGCTGCTGCTGAAGTAGCAGTAGGTTTGGCAATTATTGCTATGCTATATAGAAATACCCGTTCTGTAGATGTGAGTATATTTAATAAATTAAGAGGATAAGAATGGAGAATTTAGTATATGCAATAGTACTTTTACCACTTTTAGGGTTTCTTATTAACGGTTTATTCGGGAAAAATCTTCCAAAAATATTGGTTGGATCTTTGGCTACAGCAATGGTTTTCGGGTCATTCTGTATCGCTGTAAGTCTTTTTATGAATTTCAATTCTGAAAGCCAGCCTGTAATCGTAAAAGCTTTTGAATGGTTTAGAGTCAATGGAATTCAAATCAATTTTGGATTTCAGATTGATCAGCTTTCTTTAATGATGGTGATGATCATTACAGGTATCGGTTCACTGATTCACTTATACTCTATCGGATATATGAGTCATGACAAAGGATTCTATAAGTTCTTTACTTATCTGAATCTTTTCATCTTCTCTATGTTACTTTTAGTAATGGGAAGCAACTACCTTATCTTATTCATCGGATGGGAAGGAGTAGGTCTTTGTTCTTACCTGTTGATCGGATTCTGGTATACCAACGAAGAATACGGTAAAGCAGCAAGAAAAGCTTTCATCATGAACAGAATTGGTGACCTTGCGTTATTGATCGGTATCTTCATGATCGCTTCTCAGACCAATGCTGTAGATTATCTTTCTGTAGCAGAAAACGCTTCAAAATTTGAATTAGACGGAACAGTGATTATCTTTATCACAGCGAGTTTATTCATCGGTGCTACCGGTAAATCTGCTCAGGTTCCATTATATACATGGTTACCGGATGCGATGGCTGGGCCAACTCCTGTATCAGCGTTGATCCACGCGGCAACGATGGTAACTGCTGGTATCTATTTGGTAGTAAGATCAAACTTCTTATTTACCTTAGCACCTACAGTACAGGGAGGAATATTATTGATCGGATTCTTAACTGCTGCTTTGGCAGGATTCTATGCACTTCGTCAGAACGACATCAAAAAAGTATTGGCTTACTCTACCGTTTCACAGCTTGGATTCATGTTCATTGCTTTAGGTCTTGGAGCATATACTACAGCGATGTTCCACGTAATGACGCACGCATTCTTCAAGGCTTTATTATTCTTGGGTGCCGGTTCTGTAATCCACGCAATGAGCAACGAGCAAGATATGCGTTTCATGGGAGGTCTTAAAAAATATATTCCTCTTACCCACGCTACATTCCTTATCGGGACATTAGCCATCTCAGGTTTCCCTTTACTATCAGGGATGATCTCTAAAGACGAAATTTTAGTAGCAGCTTTCGCTAAAAACCCTATTTACTGGGTCATCTTATTTGCTTTAGCGGCAATGACTGCAACCTATATGTTCAGACTGTATTATTTGACATTCCACGGAGAGTTCAGAGGTACTGAAGAACAGAAACACCACTTACATGAAAGCCCGTCAAATATGACATTACCATTGATCGTATTGGCTATTCTTTCTGTAATCGGAGGTTTCATCAACTTGCCACACTTCATCGGGCACGGGCATTATGCCAAACTGATGGAATGGTTAAAGCCTGTTCTTACGGAACAAAGCTACAGCCAGATGGAAGCTACTCTTTCAGGAGTACCTTTCAATACTGAAATGATCTTATTAGCAGCTACAGTGATTATGTTCTTCTCTGTATGGTTCATCGTTAGAAATACCTATCTGGGTAAGAAAAAGATGGCTGTTGCAGAAGAAAACTATACCGGATGGGAAAAGCTTTCTGCTAAAAAATTATACGTTGACGAACTTTACAACGCATTGATTGTAAAAACTGTTGAAGGATTAGGACGCGGAGGAAAGATGTTTGATAAGGGGATCTTAGACCGTTTTGTAAACTTTGTAGGTGATGGTGCTGAAGACAGCGGAAAAGCTATGAAGCGTGTTCAAAACGGAAATGTAGAGACGTATATCCTTATCATGTCTTTAGCTGTGGGAATTATATTAATTGTTAACTTTTTATTACAATAATAATGTCTTGTTTATTATTAACATTATTACTATTACCTCTAGTAGGTTCGGGATTAGTTTTTGCATGGAAGAGTAATTCCAGCAAATATTTGGCACTGGGAATTGCTTTGATTCAAATGCTTCTTACATTTTATATACTTTCGGATTTCGATTTTACTCCGACAGTAGATAGTGTATTGCAGCATGAGATCAATTATCCTTGGTCACAATTTATGAAGAGTTCTCTTCACTTCGGTATCGATGGGATGAGTATGCTTCTTTTATTATTGACCAATATTCTGGCTCCAATTATTATTTTATCATCTTTCAACGAAAATGTAAACTATAGAAATACATTCTACGGACTGATTCTATTGATGCAATTCGGTCTTGTAGGAGTGTTCACTTCTTTAGACGGATTGTTATTCTACATTTTCTGGGAAGTAACTTTGATTCCAATTTGGTTTATTGCCGGACTTTGGGGACAAGAGAATAAAAGGTTTGAATTCACTACGAAATTCTTCGTATATACATTCGTTGGATCTTTGTTTATGTTAGCCGGATTGATCTATGTGTACAACCACTCTGCATCATTCGCTTTAACAGATTTATATAATGCCCAACTGAACGAAGTACAGCAGACTGTGGTATTCTGGTTTATTTTCTTTGCTTTTGCAGTGAAATTACCGGTATTCCCTTTCCATACATGGCAGCCTGATACCTATACCTACTCTCCTACTCAGGGATCGATGTTGTTATCAGGGATCATGCTTAAAATGGCAGTATACGGTGTAATGCGTTATTTACTACCCATCACTCCGCTTCCGATAGCAGGAATTTCAGGACAGATTGTGATCATCCTTGCCATTGTAGGAATTGTTCATGGTGCGTTGATCGCTATTATCCAGACGGATATGAAGAGAATCATTGCGTATTCATCTTTCTCTCACGTAGGATTGATGGTCGCTGGTATCTTTGCTTCAGCAGTAGTTACCCTTAGAGGAACTTTCACTGTTGAAGGTGCAGAAGGAGCTTTGGTACAGACTTTCGCTCACGGTATCAACGTAGTGGGATTATTCTACTGTTGTGATATTTTATACAAGAGATTTAAATCAAGAGACATCAGACAAATGGGTGGGTTAGCTAAAGTAGCTCCCAAATTTGCTGTATTGTTCCTGATCATTATATTAGGGTCAATGGGAGTTCCATTAACGAATGGATTCATCGGAGAATTTATTTTGTTGAAATCTGTTTATGATTTTAACGGAACAGCAGCAGTAATTGCTGGTCTTACGGTAATTCTTTGTGCGGTGTATTTATTGAGATTCTACGGAAAAGCAATGTTTGGAGAAGGAGATGAAGCCGTTTTAAGTACAGCAAAAGATGTATCGGCTGTGGAATTTTCAGTACTGGCAAGTTTAGCGGTTTTTGTGATCTTACTAGGTATTTTCCCACAACCGGTAATCGACATGGTGAGTAGTTCAGTGAAGTTTATCTACACGGCGATGGCTAACTAAAAAATTAAAAGATTTAAAAATTAAAAAATTAAGAGATTCGAGAGAATAAAGATAAAAGGCGAAGAGATAATAGACAGGAACTTTTGAACTGAAAATTATAACTCTAAACATTGAACTTTAAACTTCAAATCTCACATCTCAAATCTATATTATGAGTGTTTTAATTATTGTTTTCCTAACGGCAGTTATTGCGTTATTTTCAGGAGTTTTTGAACAAGGAAAATTCGCAAGATACATTGGGATTTTGGGATTAATCATTGCATTGTACGTAAGTTTTATGCCGGAATGTTCGTTCTTCGACCATTACAAGCATATGTATGAGTACAGTGATAATACAGCGTTATTCACTAAAATATCAATTGTAACAACATTATTATTGTTCTTCCTGGGAGGTTTTGCATTCAGCAACCACAGAAGCCACCAGTCAGAATTATATGCATTAATGCTATTTGCATTATGTGGAGGGATCATCCTTTTCGGATATCAGAACCTTGTGACGATGTTCCTGGGAATTGAAATCCTTTCCATTCCATTATATGTAATGGCTGGAGCTAACAAAACTGATCTTAGATCTAACGAAGCTTCTATCAAATATTTCCTTATGGGTGCATTCGCAACAGGTTTCTTACTGTTCGGGATTGCGTTCATCTACGGAAGTACAGGAAGTTTTGACCTTTACAAGATTCATGATTTTGGAGTAGCTAATTCAGGGAATGTAATGTTCATCTTAGGAGTATTACTGATTCTTTGTGCATTGGCATTCAAAGTAGCTTTAGCGCCTTTCCACATGTGGAGTCCTGATGTATATGCAGGTTCTCCTTCATTGATTACAGCTTTCATGGCGAGTGTAGTAAAGATCTCAGGATTCTTTGCGCTGTTCAGATTGATGACTCTTGGTTTCACTGGAGTTACTCATGAATGGATAAATGTTTTAGGAGTATTCTTAATCATTACTTTACTTTTAGCAAACGTTATGGGTCTTGCTCAGACAAACGCAAAAAGAATGTTAGCGTACTCTTCAGTATCTCACGCAGGATATATCGGATTGGTATTCTTCGGAATGACCAGCCTTTCTACTTATAACCTTGCCTTTTATTTATTTGCTTATTCTTTATCTACAGTAGGAGTTTTCATGTGTCTGATCTGGGTAGAGAAATTAAAGAGAGAGACTTCTTTCGGAGCATTCAAAGGATTGGCAAAAACTGAACCTTTACTAGCAACAGCAGCAGCAATCTCTATGCTTTCAATGGCAGGAGTTCCGTTAACAGCTGGTTTCATGGGGAAATTTGCTTTATTCTCCCAGGCTATGAACGGTGCAGCTTTCTTAGTATTAGTAGCTGTGTTAGGTTCTGCCCTATCTATCGCTTATTATTTAAGACTGATCATTGCCATGTTCTTCTTTAAAGAATCTACATTCAAATCTTCAGAAAAAGTAACACTTACTTACAATATCATTGCCGTAATTATAATTGCTTTGATTATTGTCCTTGGGGTTTTCCCTGATTTATTTGCAAGAATGTTCGGGTTGTAAAATCTGAATTTTAAATATACTAAGCACAACTTTTCAGTTGTGCTTTTTATTATAGTAATTGTAATATGAAATGAAACCAGAATAGTAAAAATGATCTGATTCATATAAAAATCAATAAAATTTATTAATCAGTAATGCTATGATACCTCTTCTCAAAAAAGAGCAATGAATGATAAAATACCTTGCACAATTTCTGAAGGCATAATTGAATTTTATACAATAAAATAAAACTTTCACCCTGCCAATATTCTGCTTTTTTCATAACTTTACTCTAAATTTCAGCTTTTGGCTAATCTCTATAAAAAAGACTCTCCTTTTCAGGTTTATATATCATTCAAAAAATATTTGGATGTCCTGGAACATATCCGATATAATGACAGATTGGAATACAGAGTCAATTATGCAGAATCTTTAATAGAGAGTATCAGAAATTTTAAAGAGCTCAGAGAAGGGTTTCAGGATACTGCACTTCTCGAAAAATATGAAGACCTCATCAGGATGCTTCTTGCTGATCTTTTTCCAACCGGTCTTACCAGAAATGAGATAAAAGCAGCAAGTATTCCTCTTTCTAACATTACATTCAACTATACTGAAAGGTTTAAAGATATCCTTAAAGATGCCGGAAAAGACTTCGAAATAGAACTCAGAAATATTTCAGATAATGAGTTTTATGTATTCTGCTGCTGCCTTATTCTCCAGAGCTATTTCAAAAAAGATATTAAAAGTATAATCCCGTTCTATTATGACATCCCCAACAAACAGGGGATTATGAAGCATTATAAGATTACAGTCAACTCAGATTTTACGGAAATTACCCCTACAGAAGAAGCTAAAATCCCATCTGATGATGTTCTGGATATGCTGCTGGAAAATCTGGATGATTTTAAACTGTGGAAAAAACATTTCCCATCAGAATCATGGATACTGAAAGGATTTACCATTATCTCACTGGTAGATTGCACCTCTGAAGTAGCACTTTCTGACCTGAAATCCAGCATGATTGAAATTGATCCCGAAGATTTGAATCCCAACGAAAATCTGACTGAAATTTTCAAATCTTATTTTGATGTTCCGGAACTCAGTTTCGGATTGATGACTTTCAACAAAAAAGAACAGAAGCTTGATAAACTTCCCATTTATGAAAGTCTTCTCACCAATCATATACTCGATTTCTGGATCAATACTTTTGATGAAGAAACCCGTAAGAATACTTTTAATAATTTAAATCATAATTCAAAACCCGTTGTTGTTTCTAATGTAGACAACCTGGATGAAAATGTCAAACAGCTTCCTTCCTTCAGTATTTTAAAGGATAATAATATCAACAGCTTCATGGTAATCCCTATCATGAAAGACGGTGACCTCCTTGCGATCATGGAATTCACCTCTCCTATTGCTGGCAGCTTCAATGGTTTAAAACTCAAAAAACTGGAGTTTTTTACCGATATGATTCTTTTCTCTCTAAGCAGATTCTACTTTGAGAAAAATTATCAGATAGAAGCCATTATCCAGCGTGAATATACTACCATCCATGACAGTGTAGTCTGGAAGTTCAGAAATGAAGCTGAAAAATACTTTACCGCATCACTAGGAAAGAAAATATATACATTAAAGCAAATTTCTTTTAAAAACCTTACTCCGCTGTTTGGGGTTTCGGATATCCGTTCTTCTTCGGAAAAACGTTTTAATCTGATGCTTCAGGATCTTAATCAGCAGATTGAATGGCTGAATGAGATTTTTATACTCACTAATTCCGATTCAGAAAAATTCCTGCTGGCACTGGATATTTTTGAAAATGAACTGAACAATGAAATCAAAGCTGATACAGAGCAGCGTTTTCAAAGATTATTAAGGGAAGAAATTCATCCTTTTTTACAGGGAAAACTGGAAGTAAAAACCTCCAGAGAAATAAAGGCAAAAATTAAAGACTACTTTTCACATATCTTTACCCCTACTGACCTGTTTTATCATCACAGAAAAAACCTGGATGACTCTATCACTCTGGTCAACCGGAAACTGGCAGATTTGCTGGATGAAAGTCAGATAAAAGCACAGGAAATTTTCCCGCACTACTATGAAAGATTTAAGTCTGATGGTGTGGAACATAACCTGTATATTGGTCATACCATTGCTCCTGATCTTCACTATACCTCAAAAGTTGTTCACAAACTGAGATACATGCAGCTGAAAACCATCTGTAAAATGGAACTCGAATTTCAATCGTTCAAAAAACAACTTCCTGTACAGCTGGATATTGCCTCATTAATCTTTGTTTATAATGAAAAAATAGACATCCGTTTCCGAATGGATGAAAAGCGCTTTGATGTAGACGGCGCCTATAATTCTTATTACGAGATTATCAAAAAACGTCTGGATAAAGCCCATGTGAAAGATTCTGCAGAACGCATCACTGCTCCCGGAAAAATCACTATCGTCTATTTCGGAATGGAAAACCAAAAGGAATACCTCGATTACATTTCCAGGCTTCAGAAAAAAGGCGTATTACAGCATGACGTGGAGTTTCTTAAGGTAGAAGATCTTCAGGGAATTACAGGCTTGCTGGCACTGAGGGTTTCTTTTATGCTTCCACAGGAATAGAAAATAAATTTAATCTATAAAATAAGTATCCGGCTTCTTCAATTTCCCCTGAGGAATTCCTGCCTGTTCAAAAATAGAAAACTCAATGGTACGACAGATACTGTTCAAAGCAAGATCATTTTCTTCCTCTCCAAAAGGTTCTCCAATCTCCTGGATAATGGCATCAAGAGCGATGAAGGTATAACTGATGAGCAGAACAATCAAAGGCATCATCCACCCTAAAGAATCTACCAGTCCGAAAGGAAGCCAAAAGCAATACAGGTACACGGTACGGTGCAGCAAAACACTATAGGCAAAAGGTAACGGAGTATTGTAAATTCTCTCACAGCCACCGGAAATATTAGAAAACTGGTTCAGCTGATGATCCATAGATGTCATCACGATGGTATCAATATTTCCTTTTTTATTCTGTTCGTTGAGCCAGTCAGCAATAAATCCCAGAATAATATTAGGAATGAATTTTTTATCTTTTACCTGCTCCAGCTCTTCATGAGAAAGTAATCTTGAAAGATGCTCAGTACCTGTTTTATCTCTCAATTGAAAGTTCAGAGACCAGCAGAATGCAGAGATTAGCCTGATGATTCTTTCTTTGTCTTCTTTAGCTTCAGGAGAAGAATCGTTCACTAATGATAAGATCTGCCTCGTCAGAGATCTGGTTTCAATCACAAGTAATCCCCAAAGTTTCCGACCTTCCCAGAAACGGTCATAGCTCGCGGAATTACAGAAACCCATAAAAATGGCCAATGCCAATCCTATCAATGTAAAAATGGTAGGGTTAAGATGTACTTTATAATCAAATACTTTTCCTTTGAAATAGTAGATAGATACAGAAAACAGCGTAATGATCGTAAGCTGAACAATAATTTTCTTCAACACAGAACCTCTCCATATAAATAACATTTTCAGCCAATTTGTACGCTGTCTGACTATCATTTGTGCATGTATATCTTTTAATTAAATACTAAGAAAAGCAACCCCGAAGGACAAAACAGAGATAATAATCCCTGCCATAAAGATCTTATAGGTAATTGATAAAAGCTTGTACTTTCTGTCCAGAACTTTCCCCAGATAATACAGATCTTTTACCATAGAATCATAAATATAGTCTCTGTCTTTGATAAGGTCTTTCATCGCATTGTGATAATCATCAAACAACATCTGCTGAAAGTTTCCGAAGAACAGCAGGTTTACTTTTCTGTTCGCAATATCCTGAGGGGTAAAAGTTGTTTTGGTCACATTCGGTTTTGTAGACAGGATAGCAAATATGATTGTCATTACGCTGGACAATAACAATATAAAACTCGGAAGAATCAAATGTGAATTTTTAGGAGCATCCAGCTTAGGAATCAACACAGAAAGACAAACCGAAATAATGATTGCATTTACAGATAAGAGGATATTGGCCTTGCTGTCTGCAATATCACTTAGTCTGGTATGATTGTTAAGTGTTACTCTGAATAAAGTATCTACACTTCTGTCTGATTTTTCTTTTTCTTTTTTCCCTTCAGAGCTTTCCTTCTTTTCCTCTTTCTTCTCTTCTTCTTTTCCCAGCTTCTTTTCGATCTTTTTAATATTCTTCTTTTTCAGAGGTTCCCAGTTTTCTTTGGCATAATCTGTATAGAAAGTATGCTTATTTTTCAGCATATCAAGATTTCCGGCATTCCATTCTTCATTAGAAAAACATCTTACATTAGTCAGTTCCCATTCTTTTCTCAAAGCATCGGAAATATCGTTATAATCATGACCTGCAAAATGACTGAAATCAGCATCTTTTACGATTTTTTCCAGTAAATTCTGGGGTTCATAATATATCTTCGTAGCCAGAATCAGTTTCTCAACATCCGCTATATAATTTTCCTGATAATTTTCCTGCTGTAAAAAGGCTTTCATCACCTCTACACTCCTCTCTTCATGGTTCAGAGCACATTCTATATACCCCGTATCATGAAACCATAATGCTACAAGTACTTTCTCCTGATCCTCTTCAGAAACAGGGGTATTTTTCATGATTTCCTCAGCCTTATTCACCGTATAGGCAGTATGGATAAAATTATGATAAAAATATACTGAAGATAACTTATCTTTGAATAAGATTTCAACATAATTTTTGGCTTTTTGTAGAATGCTCATTCCTGAATTTTTGTTAATGTAAATTTATGAATTTATCCTTTAAAACTCATCTAAAAAATACTTCTATTGTTCTTCGAACTGTAATGTCCGCAGGAGCCCTTTATTCCTGTGCTACCTATAACGTACAAAAGGGCAAAAACTTATTTGAAGTAAAAGATTCTGAGATAAAATCTGAAAATGATTTTAAACTTTTTCTGATTGGAGACGCAGGAAACGCAGATGAACCTCAGGCACAAAAGACACTGAGTTTACTGAAAAACAAACTGGATTCTGCCGACAGCAATTCTATGCTGATCTTTTTGGGAGACAATATCTATCCAAATGGGATGCCCAAAGAAACAGATAAAGAGTATGAATCAGCTAAAAATAAACTGGAAAATCAACTTGCCATAACCAAAAATTTCAAGGGTAAAACATTGGTAATTCCCGGAAATCACGATTGGTACAACGGAATAGAAGGATTGAATACTCAGGAGGGATTGGTAAAAAAATACCTCGACGACAAAAAAGCTTTTCTACCTAAAAACGGATGCCCTATTGATGACATCAACATTTCTAAAGACATTAAGCTTATTGCTGTTGATTCGGAATGGGTGATTGCAAACTGGGACAATTACCCCGGAATCAATAAAAACTGTAATATCAAAACCCGTGAGAATTTTTTTGATGAATTTAAAGATCTCATTATCAAAAATCAGGGTAAAAAAATCATTGTTGCTTTACACCATCCCATTATCAGCAGTGGAACCCATGCAGGCTTTAATTCTGCAAAGTCACATCTTTTTCCTTTAAAAAGTAAGGTTCCTGTTCCTGGTGTTGCGAGCTTAATCAATATTTTAAGAAGTTCCTCAGGAGCCAGTCCTGAAGATATCAATAACCAGCATTATGCGGATCTGGCCAACAGACTGAAAAGTATCGTTCAGGATAAGGAAAATATTATTTTTGTTTCCGGACATGATCATAATCTTCAATATCATGAGGATGAAAACATAAGACAAATCATCAGTGGTGCTGGTTCTAAAACAGATCCGTCTACCATTATAGAAAAAACTGACTTTTCCTATGGAGGCAGCGGTTTTGCTGTTTTAAATTTCAGAAAAGATGAAAGTACTGATGTTGAATATTTTTCTACAAAAGATGCACAGCTTCAAAAACTGACTCATATTTCAGTAATTTCCAAGCCGGATGTATTTATCAATAATTTTCCCAATTCATTTCCGCAGACCTTCTCTTCCACTATTTACCCTGTACAGCTTACTCAAAAAAGAAAATTTTATCGCTGGCTTTGGGGAGATCACTACAGAAATTATTACGGAATTCCGATTGAGGCTCCAACGGCCAATCTTTCAGAATTAAATGGCGGATATATCCCTTTCAGAGAAGGTGGAGGAAACCAATCCAACAGCTTACGATTGAAATCTGCTGACGGGCAGGAATTCGTCATGCGTGGAGTGAAAAAAAGTGCCATCCGTTTTCTTAACAACATGGCTTTCACAAAAAGTACATTAGGAGAAGAACTTACGGATACTTTCCCTGAAAAATTTCTATTGGATTTTTATACTACCAATCACCCTTTTACTCCGTTTACGATTGGAAATATGTCAGAGAAACTGAATATTCTGCACAGCAATCCAAAACTGTATTATATTCCTAAACAACAAGCTTTGGGAAGATATAATGAGAATTACGGAGATGAAATGTATATGATTGAAGAACGTTTTTCTTCTGATCCTAAAACACTGGCCTATCTCGGAAATGCAAAAGATATTGTTTCTACAGATGATGTATTAAAGAACCTCAGCAAAAGCAATAAATATTCTGTTGACAGAGAGTCTTACATCAGAGCAAGATTATTTGATATGCTTATTGGCGACTGGGACAGACACTCAGATCAGTGGAAATGGGCAGAATATGAAGTGGGTGACAAGGTAGTTTACAAACCAATCCCTAAAGACAGAGATCAGGCATTCAGTAAATATGACGGAGCTGCATTTAGGCTTATTATGAATGTTCCGGCAATCCGCCATATGAAAACCTTTACAGAAGATATCAGCAGTGTAAAGTGGCTTGCTATGGAACCTTACCCAATGGATTTGGTCTTTTTAAAAGGGGCTGATCAGACAGAATGGGAAACACAGGCAAAATATATTCAGGAACATCTCACTGATGCGGATATTGATGATGCTTTCCATAATCTTCCTAAAGAAGTACAAGACAGCACCATTGCTGAGATCCAGAGAAAACTGAAAGTAAGAAAAACAAAACTTCAAAGCTACGCTGCTCAATATTATGATGTATTGCAGAAAAAAGTACCGCTGGCAGGAACTGTAAATCCTGATAAGTTTATCATTACCAAAGACGGGCACTCAGTACTTGTACAGCAATATAAACTGGGCAAAAATAAGGATCAGAACGAACTGGTTTTTGAAAAGACCTATCATGATTCTAAAACAAAAGAACTCTGGATCTACGGACTGGAAGATGATGATACCTATGAAGTAAAAGGCACCGGAAATCCTAAAATGAACATCAGACTGATTGGTGGATATAATCATGATACGTATACTGTTGCTGATGGAAGAAAAGTGAAGATTTATGATTTTAAATCTCAGAAGAATACCTATAATGCTGGTAATGCAACCAAAAACATCACTGATGATTATGACATCAACAGTTATAATTATAAACACCCGAAATACAATTCTTTTGCAGGATATCCAAACCTGGACTACAACCCGGATGATGGTGTTATTGTAGGTGTTCTGGCCAATTATACCGTTAATAATTTCATCCGTGATCCTTATACACAAAGACACAGCTTAAAAGCTAATTTTTATACTGCGACAGCAGGATTTAGCCTTACCTATAAAGGAGTATTTAAAAAAGCAATCTCAGGTTGGGATTTCAATCTGGATGCATTTTATACGACTCCAAGGTTTTCTCAAAACTTCTTCGGACTGTCTAATGAAAGTGAATATGACAAAGAAAGTACAGAAAGAGAATACAACAGAGCCAGAATTTCAAAATTCAACTTTGCACCTTCTATCTCTCAGAAGAGCTGGATGAATCTGAGCCATCAGTTTCAATTGACTTTTGAAGATAATAAAGTACAGAGAAAAGCTGACCGCTTTATCAACCAGTCACCGGACGTAAGACCTGGCGTATTTAACAGCCAGCAGTTTGTAGGAGCCAATTATACATTTGGTTATAAAAATGCGGATAATGCAGCCTTCCCTACTCTTGGGCTGGAATTTATGCTTAATGCCGATTGGAAAGCAACTCTTTCTGATTTTAATAAAAATTTCCTGACTGTAAAAGGAAAGCTCGCTGTTGATCACAGAATTGATAAGAAAGGAAAATTTGTTTTTGCCAATGCCAGTAATGTTATGTGGATGAATAACAATAATTTTGAATTCTATCAGGCAGCGACTATTGGAGGTAACAATGGAATGAGAGCTTTCAGAAACGAGAGATTCTCAGGAAGATCCTATTTTACCAATAACTCAGAAATACGATGGGATTTTGGGAGAGTAAGAAACAATATTATTCCTGCAAATATGGGAATCCTTATCGGATATGATATCGGCCGTGTATGGAATGACAATGAAAATTCCAGAAAATGGCACCAGTCTGCCGGCGCCGGTGTTTGGCTGAGTATTGTAGAAATGATGTCTGCAAGACTGAATTATTTTTATGGTTCAGACGGCGGAAGACTTTCGGCAGGGATAGGAATGAAGTTTTAAGTGATTTCGTTATAAAAGAAATTAACTCAGATCTACAGCACAACAATTAAAAAGGAAATTCAAAACTCTGGTTGTCAATTAATTAAATTAACTATTATTGAACATTCAAAAAAAAATCAATTTTAATTAAATTTAATAATTCTAATTTTCAGCTTACATTTTTCACTAATAAAACAAATATGGCTTTTAAATAAAAGCCATATTTTCAGCTATATAAGTCAATGCAACACATAGCACTATATGTTTATCAATTCTTTAAAAAAAGGACATTTTAAAAACATTTTATATTTGCTGCAACAAAAAATCAACAGATGATGAAAAAAAAGCTATTATATATGGCACTATTTGTCATGTTCATTCATTTAAATGCACAGATAGGGATTAAGACTTCAACACCTCAACATACATTACATGTCAATGGTTCACTGCAGGTAGTTAAAGACCTAAATGTAGGCGGTGATGATAGAACAAAAGGTAATTCAGGAAACAAAGGGGAAGTTCTGATGTCAAACGGAGCTGGAAATACTCCGGTATGGAAAACGATAGAATCTGAAAACTTCTTAAAAGTGGTCTACGTTGGAAATAAAACAGACATCAGCCCATCCAGCGGTAGTTATACAGGAACACATTCTACTCCAGTCAGCACACATGAAAGTTATTCACAAACCTATGTTTTCAATGTGAGCAATAAGATTGATACAGCTTATTTGACTTATAACTCATCAACAGGGCTTTTCACAGTAGTAAAACCTGGGTTTTATAATATTGTTCCTTATGCAACCTATGATTTGAATTTAAATCCATCAGGACACACTGCAGGAACTGCCAATTCTTATATCCAAAAAGTATCTCCTGCATTGACAACACTTGCAGGAATATCTACCGGACATGGAGAGCGTACTACAGGATTGAATCATAATCTTTCATCCATTAACTTTTTTAATACGGGAGAAACCTTCAGAATACGCTGCCGATATACACAGGATTTCAGGCTTTCAAGCGGCAATATCCACATATCATATCTTACTCCGTAATAAACAATTAAATCACTTCAATTACATTCATATATTAAAAAATCCACAGATTTACTCTGTGGATTTTGTATTTAGTATAATTATGGGAATGGAAAGTATAATAGTACCTGTCCGTTTGTATCATATTTATAATTCCATTGACTGCTTGAATGCCCTGGCGGATACGTCATATTGCCATTAGCAGGGTTGGGCAGATATTGACTAATCGTTTCTTTTGCTCTGAAATTATTTGTAGATAAACTTTTTTCGTAAAAATCATCATTGATCAAATATAGTTTTTTGAATGGATTTGCAGCGTTGTCAAAATCAGAATAGGTAGTAGTCGTTATTTTATTATCTACACCTCCCGTTTTTTCCAATACTTCACTCTTAATAAGATTATTATTACTATTTAAGTAATATGATGTATAATATTCAAAACCACCCTTTTTTACATAGGTCGTTATTTTATCTTGCTCATATGCATAGCTTTTTGATGTTTCTACGTAGGAAGGATAGCCGGTATAGTTCACATACTTTTCAGCTTTTATGGGTCTGTTATTTTCCATTAAATAGATAACGGTTCCATAACTTTCAAATCCCTCTGGTCCGAAATGATCCACTTGCACTTTATTACCAGTATATGTCAGCTGGGTAAGTACATTAGGATTAAAAAAACCGCCAATACCTGTAGAATAATAATATTTCCCAAGCATACTTTTTAAGCGATTATTCTCATAGGTAAACTGGTAATATTTTTCAGGACTAGGCATCGTAGAAAAACGATAATCCATCTCAAAAATATACCCCTTATCAGGTTGTAGCTCCGCTTGTGTATGCTCTATTGCATCATCATTCGTACTGCACGAAAATAAACTTAGTGCAAATAAAATATAAAATATTTTTTTCATGGTTATCTAATAGGCTGCAAAAGTAAGAATAAACAACCTAAAAAGAAAAAGTAAAAACATTTCCACCTTCATTCTTCCCTTTCTCATCAGCAATCATTACTGTTTTATCATCAAGAAAAACAATAGCTTCTTTTTGTGAATTATGATTCAATGAAATTTTCTGAATTTTAGCAGAGCTGAAATCATTAGCTGTAAAACCTGTAAGAACGTGAACATTTTTATGCGTCAGCAATACAATCTTATCCTTGGTACTGTTGATCGTAGCTGAAGTAATGGCAGCATCATTATACCCGCCCTGAAGTTTCAATGTTCCTATTAACTTTGCTTCAAAATCACCTTCTTTATTAGGCACCTGGAACACAAGGAAAGTTCCGTCAAAACCTTTACTCCTGTTTTTTGTGAATAAGTAAAAATTGCCATCCATTTCTACAAAAGCTTCACAATCGTATAACAGATTTGATTTTTTGGGAGGAAATTCTGTCTGGCCCTGATAATGGAATTTTGTAGTCTGAACAACTTTTGTAACTGTTTGTCTGCTGTCTTTCAAATCGGTTTTTAAAATAGCCAGATCCTGTCTGTTATTATCATTATTTCCAAAATCTCCAATATAAATATTTCCCTGAGAATCTGATATGATATCTTCCCAGTCTGTATTCTCAGCATTTTCTACCGGTACTTTTGCCAGCATATCACCTTTATCACTCAGTCCGTATATAGCATTTTTATTTCCTCTGTCTTCTATCACCCAGATTGTTTTCTTATCTTTTGACAAAGTAATTCCGGAAACTTCCTTCAACTTTTTAGGTAGAGAAAACTGGACTTTCAATTCATCCTCATTAGGCGGAGAATTCTGAGCTTTTGGATTGCAGCTCAATAAAAGCAAAGCAGGTAAAATAAGAAAGCGTAACATATATATTTTTATTTTTTTAATTGAATGTAAGAAGCATTAATTGTTCCAATCGGAAACTATGAAAGTTTTTTTGCCTTTTCCCAAAGAACATCCATTTCTTCCAGAGACATATCTGCCAGTTTTAGATCCTGCTCTTCCGCAAGTCCTTCCATCTTCTGAAATCGTGAAATAAACTTCAGGTTGGTTCTTTCTAAAGCAGAATCGGGATTAATTCCTGAAATTCTTGCATAATTGATCAGTGAGAAAAACACATCACCCAGTTCCTGTTCCTTTTTATGAAGATCAGTCTCAGCATGAAACTCCTGAATCTCTTCATCCACTTTTTTCCAGGCATCTTCAGCATCATGAAATTCAAAACCAATTCCTTTTACTTTGTCCTGAATTCTATACGCTTTTACCATACTTGGCAAACTTTTCGGTACTCCGCCCAAAATGGATTTATTTCCTTCTTTGAGTTTTAGTTTTTCCCAATTCTGTTTCACTTCTTCTTCGTCTTTCACTTCAACATCTCCATAGATATGAGGATGGCGGAAGATCAGCTTTTCATTAAGAGAATTGATCACATCTGCAATATCAAAACTTTCTTTTTCTGATCCAATTTTAGCATAAAAAACTAAGTGAAGCAAAACATCACCCAGTTCTTTTTTTATTTCCTGCAAATCGTCCTGTAAAATAGCATCTGAAAGCTCATAAGTTTCTTCAAGGGTAAGATGGCGAAGAGACTCTAAGGTCTGTTTCTGGTCCCACGGACATTTTTCACGCAGATCATCCATGATATCCAGTAATCTTCCGAAGGCCTCTAGTTTCTCCTGTTTCGTATTCATAAGTAATGGGAAATTCAATCTTATACAAATGTAAGGGATATTTCGGGTCTATGGCAAAGGTTGGGGTTGAAAGTTGAGAGATTATAGATGCGTTACGAGGTACGGGGTGCGAGATTCGTCATCGCGTTCAATGTTTAATGATAAAGACGAAATTTGAACTCAGCAGAAAATTTCCCTAATCCCTGCTACCTATCATCTCCTACCTGCTACCTAAAAACAAAAAAGCCTTGCCAGGAAATCCCGACAAGGCTTTGTATTTTTAATTCAGAACTGAATTATCCTTGTTTTCTGTGTGTACTTTTTGGAGCTGATTTTGCAGCTGAAGTAGCTTTTACTTTTTGTGCAGCAGGTTTTTCTGCTTTTGGAGCTTTTTTAGCTTCTTTTTCAATGTTTAGCTCTTCTGCAGGTTCTCCATCTAAAGTTTCAGCCTCAGCTTTCACAAAACTTTCAGGAGTAATATATCCCGCTTTATGAAGTACATTGTACCACTGAGCCAATTTTTTGATATCAGAAGCATATACTCTTTCTGTATCATAGTTAGGAAGAGATGCCAACATAAAATCTTTCAGATCTGCATCAGAAGATTTGTGAGAGATTGTTTCTTTATAGTCGTTGTTTTTAGCAATATTTTCAAAAACTTCGAACAAAGGAACTTCTTTCTCAAATGTAAACATGGCAATATTGTCCAATAAACTTACCTGGCTTGAGTTTCCAATACTCACTTTTTTCTTACTGGTAACATCTTCAATGATGAATCCGTTTCTTAATTGAGAAACTAATTTGTAAAGTCCTGGTTTTCCAGAAATTGAAATTATTTTTTCTAACAGCATAATTTTATTTTTTGTAAATTCTGCAATCAGCCCTAAGCTTTTTGCTTTATATTATTTCTTTTATCCTTGTTTAAATTATTTTGGAAATCTCATTTTGTAACCAATATTCACATCACCCTGAGAGATTTTTGTCAGTTTACCTTTTACCAGTTTCTTCTTCAGAGCACTCAGATGGTCAGTAAACAGTACCCCTTCAATGTGGTCATATTCATGCTGAATTACGCGGGCTCTAATATCGGAAAAAGTTTCTGTATGTTTCACAAAATTTTCGTCATAATATTCAATAACGATTGTGCCTTTTCTTTTTACGTCTTCTCTTATATCCGGAATAGACAGACAGCCTTCATTGAACTTCCATTCTTCACCTGATTCTTCAAGAATTCTGGCATTGATGAATACTTTTTTGAACTCTGCCAACTCATCTTTAATATCTTCATAATCCTCATCTTCAGCAAGAGGAGTCACATCTATTATAAATATACGGATATCTAAACCGATCTGAGGCGCTGCAAGACCTATGCCGTTTGCGCTGTACATCGTTTCAAACATGTTATCTAACAGTTCCTGTAATTCGGGATAGTCTTTGTCTATATCTTTTCCTACTTTTCTCAAAACAGGATCCCCAAAAGCTCTTATCGGTAAAATCATCTTAATCTTTGTTCTAAAAAATTCTGCAATATGATGGTTGCACTTACTTTATCTATTAATCCTTTTTCCTGCCTCTTTTTTTTACTTTTTCCACTTTGGGAAATAAAAAATGAAGCCATTTTGGAAGTAAATCTTTCATCAAAACGATGGACCGCAATATCCGAAAATTCTTTTTTAAATTCTTCAATGAATTTTAAAATATCGGTTTCCACTTCCGAAACGTTTCCTTTCAAATCTATGGGAAGCCCAACTACTACCTCATCTACCTTATTTTCATTGAAATATTTTTTCAAAAATTCCAGTAAAAAACGGTTCTCCACAGTCTCCAGCCCACTGGCTATAATCTGCATATCATCTGTTGCAGCGATACCACAACGAGCCTTTCCGTAGTCAATTGCAAGGATTTGTCCCATAAGTCTGCAAATTTAGTAAAATTTACTGATTTTATTCATAACGCAGTTTTTTTATATAAATCATGTTTTATTCCATTATTTTTTTTATAATTTTAATCTTCCAAAAAACAATTATATGAAGAAACTCATCCTCGTAAGACATGCAAAAAGCGACTGGCCGGAGGAAACGGAGGACTTTGACAGACCATTGGCAGACAAGGGTTTGACAGACGCTATGCACATGTCCAGATTCCTTAAAAACAATAACATTTCCATTGATCACTTTGTGTCCAGCCCTGCGGTACGTGCATTGAATACTTGTAAAATTTTCAATCAGGCCTATCAACTAAACTGTTCTACTGATGAAAAATTGTACAATCCATCGGAAACAAGTTTTGAATCTGTAATCTATGACCTGGATGATACCCTGAATTCTGTTGCTTTTTTCTCTCATAATAATGGAATTTCCAATTTTGCCAATTCCATTTCTGAAGATATTTTCCATTTTCCCACCTGTGGGGTTGCTGGTTTTGAAGTAGACTGTGAATCCTGGTCCGAGTTTGACGGTGCCAAAAAGAAACTTCTTTTCTTTTATGAACCGGGGAAAATATAAATTTACTTCATTATTTTTTTATGCCACGATATTAATCCTCCTTTTCTCCTGTCAGAAACAGAAGAAAACGTACTATGAATCTATTGCACCGAATGATATTAAGCTTTCTTCTTCTCCAAAGCCCGGAAGCTGGCGGTACAATCATGATGAAAAATTTCAGACGTTTGAAGATTTTCAGAAATTTAAAAAAATAAAACCTGAACTTGGAAAAAATATCATTTATCTTCAGCCGATCGGAAAGTTTGATGAACTTCAGAAAAGAGAAATAACACTCACCAAAGAATATTTAAAAATATATTTCCAGCTGGAGACAAAGATTCTTCCCGCTTTACCCAATACAATCTTTCCTGAAAAGATCAAAAGAATTTCAAAGGAGGGACAAGAGCAAATTCTGGCAAGTTACGTTCTGGACAGCATTCTGATTAAAAGAAAGCCTAAAGATGCTGTAGTATTAATGGGAATTACAGAAAAAGATCTTTTCCCGCGGCCGGAATGGAACTACATTTTCGGACTTGCATCTTATGAAGAGGGCGTAGGGGTAACGTCCATGTATAGATTTGCAAACGGTTATTTAACCGATTCCAATTTCAATGAGAGTTTTCTGAGATTAATAAAAATAAGTTCTCACGAGATCGAGCATATGTTTGGAATCAGCCATTGTCTGAATGCCAATTGTGTGATGAATGGAACCAATTCTTTGACAGAAACTGATTATCATCTTGCAAGAGCCTGCTCATTATGTCAAATGAAGCTGAATGCAAGTATACCGCATGACAATAAGAAAAGATTACTTGAATTAAAAAGTTTCTTTGGGAAACAACATCTAAATTCAGAATTGAATTGGGCAGACCGGGATCTCAATGAATTGCAATAGTGATTTTTTTCATTATTTCTTATGACCAACTTCTTTCAGATATTTGTCATAGTTCATATAAGGCTCTTTAGTCCGTGTATTTGGTTTTAAATAAAGCATACCTTCTTTATTATCTAATATTACATTAAACTGACTGAGAATCTGATTTCCGAATAGAGTTGGTCTTCCCGTTGGTTTTAGAGGATCTGCAGCATTCGTTACAATATCTTTAAATTCTCTTCCCCCAATAAAAGCATTCAACCGGATCAACTTTTTATCATTCAACATTTGTAACTCCTTCAGGTTTTCCCAATTTTTACCTTGGCTTGTAAAATCGTCTCCAACAAGCATAGTTCCTTCTCTACCGGTATCAAACAGAAACCAAAAAGAATATTTTCTATCATTCTGGATAAAGTCAACATTGAATTTCGGACGGTTTTGCTCATAAAAAACTGCCTGTTTTTTAAATATTTTAGCTTTATCCGGTAATTCAGCATAAATAATTATCATTTTCCGATCATAATCAATCTCTATAATTCTATCTCTGAAAAAACCATTTCCTATAATCAAATCTTCCTCTGGTTTCATATTTCCCACTTCTGTTAAAGGAACTTCTTTCCAGACAGCATCACCAATCTGTAATATATTTCTGGAACTTGTGCGAGCTTCATTAACACCTTGGGTATTGCTTACCATTGTTTTACTTGTAAAAGCAACTTTCAGTTTTTCTGAAACAAGCTTATTAATGCAAGATGTCCCGGCTCCAAGATCAAACTGAATGTTTACCTCCTCTTTTTCATTCAGAATTCCTTTAAAATAAATTCGTGATCCCGTAATAGTAAAAGGAATTTCCAGAGGGTAGGGTTTATTTTTATTCTGCTTCAATGAAATAAAAGATGGATCTTCTGCTGCCATAATGCGAACCAGACAGCTATCTTTTCCGTTGCGTAAAACTATTACATCATAACTTTTTCCATATTGGGTATTAAAACTTATCTTTCCCTGATCAGTAACAAGTTTTACTTTACTTCTTTTGTAGGGAAGGTTTACATAATAAATATCAGGTCGTAATTGGGGCTCCAGTTTCCAATTCATTTTAACATTTGTTCCATCATAAATTACAGCATTATCACTTGTTGATTTTATTACAGGAATTTTTTTTTGGGAAAAAACAGCATTCAAACATCCTGTTGAAATGAAGAGAAGTAAGAAAGTGGCAGTAAGAAAAGAATTATTTTTCATGGGCATTCCGATTATTTTCCTTTTAATAAAATAGACATAACCCATTCATTTACAAAATGGTAAATCCACATTTATTTACATTTAAAGATATAAATAAATATGGATTTTTTATTTTCCGCGTAAGAAAAACTTATTACTTTCTCTTCAAATCAAGATCATCAAAATCAAAACTGAAATCTGTCACATCAGAAACCGCCTTTAATTTTGCAGACTCTGCCTTTCCGTTTTCGTCATAACTGAAAATAATATAAGCATCTGCATCATAGCTTCTGTCGTCCCATTTGATAATGAAAGAATTGTTGGAATAAGGAAGCAGTTCTCCTTTTAATCTTGGAGAATTTTTGCATGAAATTCTATAAGTACTTCCCTGTTGTGCAACTTCTACATCACCAAACCATACATCATTGTAAGTTCCTGTAAACTGCTCTGCTTTTGGCTGAAGGGATTTTTCTTTTTTAAATGCTTCAGATTTTGCAAACGCGTCTTTCTTTTGTTTGTTGAATTCAGTCTCCATTTTAGACATTCTCTCACCATATGTTTTCAGCCAGTTTCTGTCTGCCACCCCAAGGTAAGAATCTTTCACCGTATTGGTAATGGTATTGAAAGCAGCTCCGGACTGTTGATTCGTTAATACAACAATTCCCAGTTTCATATCCGGAATCAGAGTAAACTGGGTAACCGTTCCAATTAATCCACCCGTATGCTGTATTTGTTTATGTCCTTTAACATCGCTCAGGAACCAGCCTAAACCATATCCGTAGAAGCTTGTATCATATGGATTTTTTGCCGCTACTCTATCAGGGATCTGAAGATTCCAAAGCTGCTGAACATTTTTATCTGAAACTAATTTTTTCCCATCTTTAGTGGTAAAATTGTTTAGCAGACATTCTGCCCAGATCGTCATATCTTTAATGTTACTCATGATTCCCCCTGCTGCATTTCCTGTTTCGTTCCAATCATGGGGAACGGCAATTGCTTTTCCGTCTACAGGAGCATGAGCATCAATTTTGTTGGCTGTTGCTTTTGCTTTTGCTCTGTTATAGCTCCCAAAACTTGAAGTCATCCCTACAGGCTTCATGATTCTCTGTTCAATAAAGTCTGCCCAGCTTAATCCGGAAACTCTGTGAATTACTTCTCCCGCAACAATAAACATGATGTTATTATAATCTAATTTTGTTCTGAAAGGATTTTCTGGTTTCAGATATCTTACATTGTGAACAATATCATTCACTGTTAAGTTTCCTCCTTCCGGAAAAAACATTAAATCTCCCTGTCCAAGACCTAATCCGGCCCTGTGGGTAATAAGATCTTTTATCGTTACATTTTGAGAAACGTAAGGATCGTACATTTGGAACTCAGGAATATATTTTGAAACTTTATCATCCCAGTTCAGTTTTCCTTCATCTGCCAGAATTGCCAATGCTGTACACGTAAAACCTTTAGAATTGGAAGCAATCCCCACCAATGTATTATCATCCATAGGCTGTTTGGTCGTAAGAGAACGCACTCCAAAACCTTTGGAATAGATTACTTTTCCATCTTTTATAATTCCTACGGACATTCCCGGTACATCAAAAGTTTTCAGGGTATTTTGGATCAGTTCATCCAGCTTTTTTTCTTCAACCTGCGCGTTGGCCAATCCCACGGTCAAAAGAAAAATGAAAAAAGAAAGTTTCTGTTTCATTGTTTATTTTAATTTTCCCAAATTTACTAAATATTAAGTGATGCTAATTTTAGCATTGTTAAAAGTTTACTTATTTTACCGATAAACCCGTTGTATTCATGAAAAAGCCTATTTGTATCTGTATTTTCTCTCTATTTGCTATCAGTTGTATCAAAGCTCAGGACAGAACTTCCAATCCTTTACTTTTACAAACATGGAATCTCAGTAAAATGGATACTTATATTTATACCTACGAAAAGCAGGATGGTTTTGAGGCAAGAAGAGAAGGCATCAGATTTCAGAAGAATGGAAAAATTACAGGAAACCTGATTAAATCAGCATTAAGGTATGATACTTTGGAAGAACCGGTTACTAAAAGTGAAAAACCAGACCGTTACATCGGGAACTGGAAAAAAGCTTCAGATTCTACAGTAACTTTAATATTTCCTTCCAATACCAATATGACCGGCACTTTTGTTATTTCAAAACTTACGGAAAATCAACTGAAACTAAAAAAGGTTTTCAGTGCAGATATAGAAAAGAAAATGGATTCTATCAGGAAAACAAAAAATATCACTGACTGATATTCTTAATTATTTTCGGAGAATAATCAGATCTGATAAGTTGATTAAAGCTTCTTATATTTGCAGTCTTAAAAAAATCAAAAAATGGCAGTAAACAGATTATTGGCTTTCTTCTTACTGATGATAAGCTGTAATTTATATTTTTCTCAGGACGTAACCATCAAAGATGATAAAGTTTTATTGGATGGAAAGCAGATCCTGAAGGCTGAAAAAATCAATGTAGCCCAGTATTCATTTTTTTCCATGAAAGATGATGAAGAGATTCTTCTTTACCGATATATGGACAATGAAACTCCTAGCTATGTAAGCGATGATTATTTTATCCTGAACTTTCTGCCTGAAAAAACAAAAGTAGAATCTACAGATATAGCCAAAATTGCCAATTTTATGAATTCTAAAAAAGGAATGGAAAAACTGGTAAAATGGTTATTAAAAGAAAGAGTGATCAATCATGACGGAGAACTGAATCCTGATCGTGTAGCGATATTCAAAGATAAATACCACGAAAATATTACAGAAAGAACCCTTAGATAATGACAAAGATCCTTCTCCTTTCCGACTCACATTCTTATATTGATGACAGGATCCTGGAATATGCTTCTCAGGCTGACGAAGTATGGCATTGCGGCGATTTTGGAAACCTTGATGTCATTGAACAACTGGAAAAAATAAAACCTCTGAAGGGAGTGTATGGAAACATTGATGAGGCAAAAATTCAGGCTGAGTTTCCGGAAGTCAACCGTTTCTTTTGTGAAAAGCTGGAGGTCTTGATGATTCATATCGGAGGCTATCCCGGAAAATATACTCCACTTACTAAAAAAGAAATAGCAGAAAAAACTCCGAAATTATTTATTTCAGGACATTCGCATATTTTGAAAGCGATGTATGATGAGAAAAATAACCTGCTGCACCTTAATCCGGGGGCTTGTGGAAAACAGGGCTGGCATAAGGTAAGAACGATGATGCGATTTGTTGTAGATGGTGAAGAAATCAAAGATCTGGAAATTATTGAACTTGGCCCGAGAGTTTGATGGGCGAGAGGGTTTGAGTGTAAAGGAGTTTGTCTTCAATACATTTTACTTTCTACCTTTGTACAAATAATAGATTCAGACAAGTCTTAAAAAAATATGAAAATTGGCGATAAGGTTTCGGTAGTAGATGAAGATTTAAGCGGAGTGGTAACTTCCGTGAAAGGAAATATTGTCGTTTTTAAAGATGAATATGGTTTTACTCACCAGTATGCAAAAGAAAAACTGGTTCCGAAGGATTCGGAGCTTTATGAGAATATCAGAGTGGTAAGAAAAGCGGAGTCTAAAAAAATCATTTCTAAGAAACATCAGAAAAATCATTTGGTTTTAGACCTGCATTTTCATAATTTGGTGAAGAATCCCAGTGACTATGACAGCTTTGAAAGATTGTTTATTCAAAAGGAGAAACTCATTGCAGTGATTGAGTTTTGCAGGAAAAACAACCTGAAGAGACTCGAAATTGTTCATGGTATTGGTGACGGCACCCTGCAGAGGATGGTTCGGGATGTACTGGAAAGCCAGGTTAATATTGATTTTTATAATAAGGAAATACTTCACCATCAATCGGGTGCGGTAATGGTAGAATTTCACTAAATTTGCAGCAATTGAAATATGAACGTACTTAATTTACTTTTTACCAAAGACGGATTGATCTGCCAGATTGTTAAAAACAAAAACATTCTGGAGGAAAAGTCTTATTTCGTTACTGAAGAGACACCAGCCGATCTTATTGAGCAAAAGCTGGACGAAGTTCTTATTAAGCAGCGCTATGATGAGATCCAGGTGATTTCGGCATTTAATCATTTTACCCTGATGCCTGAAGGTTTTTCCGAGCATGAAGCAGGATTTGATCTGATTGCCTTCAATGCCCCTACCGACAGAGAGAAGGAAGAACTGATGCTTTCTATCAACAAAAAATTCAATATCCAGTTTTATTATACTTTCCCGAAAAACTACTATAAGAAAATAAAGGAGCTGGCGATACCGGTTCATTTTAATTTCTCTGGAGAAAAGTTTCTGAGTTCAATCAATAATAAAAACAGCAAGGAAATTCACATCAATCTTTATCACAATCAATGTGAGTTTTTTGCGATAGACAATAAAAAAATCATTCTTTATAATAGCCTGGATGTGAATTCAGAAGTAGATTTTCTTTACTTCATTATGTTTACATTGAGCAAGATAGGCTTTGGAATCAATGAGACCAGCTTTTATGCTTATGGAGAAACTACGGAAAATGAAACATTCATCTCCGAACTTCAGAAATTTGTTAAAAACCTAAAAATTGTTTTTGACAATATTCCAAACAAAAATTTTATACTTAACTAGATTGCAGACCACAGGTAATAGGGATTAGATTCCGGACATATTACCCGCCACCTATAATCTTTTACCTAAAATCTTAACAAAAATATGTTCAGAATAATATCAGGCAAATGGAAAGCCAAAAAAATTGCCGCTCCTAAAAACTTTGATGTAAGGCCTACCACCGATTTTGCGAAAGAGGCTTTATTCAGTATCCTGGAAAACAAATATGATATGCAGTCTATTGCTGTCCTTGATCTGTTTGCAGGAATTGGCTCTATTACCTTCGAATTTGCTTCCAGAGGATGTAAGAGTGTAACTTCCGTAGAAATGAATCCGAAACATACCTCTTTTATCAATTCTACAGCTTCTGAACTTGACATGTCACTTCAGATCAATGTACAAAGAGATGATGTCTTCGACTGGCTGAAAAAATTCAGAAATAAAAAGTCATTTGAAATTGTTTTCTCTGATGCTCCTTTTGAAATGGAAGAGAAAAAGTATTACGAAATGATTTCTTTGGTTTTAAACAATAAATACCTTAAAGAAAACGGAGTCCTTATTGTAGAACACCAAAGCCGTATGAAAATTGATCATCCCAATTTTATAGAAACCCGAAAATACGGAAACGTAAGTTTTAGTTTTTTTGAACCTAATAAACAAGATAATCAGGAACTTTAATTCCTGATTATCTTTTTTGATATTACCGGGGCTTCCTCACCCCATTTTGTAATAGCTTCCAAAACCGGCAATAAAGTTTTTCCAAAATCTGTTAACTCATACTCAACAACCAAAGGTGGTTTTTCTGTAAAAACAGTTCGGTTTATAATCCCGTCTTCCTCCAGCTGCTTAAGCTGCAGGCTTAAGGTTCTTTCTGTAATGGTAGGAATAGATTTCCTTAATTCATTATATCTTTTGGCTCCATCAATTAAATGATGCAGAATTACTGCTTTCCATTTTCCTCCTATAAACCTCATGGTTACGCTCGTACAGCAAGGATAGGATTTATTATCTACTGTATACATTTATACTATCATTTTTTACCGTTATTGCAAAGTTATTAAACTTAAATTAATTTTGTAACTATAAAAATGATAGTATAAAATTATGAACTTTTTAGACAAAATGAAAAAAAGGTATACTGTAAAAAAGTATAACCCTCAAGGAAAAATCAGTGAAGAACAAATTACAGTACTTCAAGAGATTTTAAATTTAAGCCCTTCATCCATCAACAGCCAGCCATGGAATTTTATTTTTGTAAATGATCCGGAACTGAAAAAACAGTTGGGTGATAAGTCTTACTTTAATAAAGAAAAAGTTTTGGATAGCAGCCATGTCATCATCTTCCAGGTGATCAAAAACATAGAAAGCTTTGAAAAACAAATTGAAGAAAATCTTCCGGAAGGCTCTGTTAATTATTACCGGACCATGGTAAAGCCCAAAGGAGACGATGCCATAAAATCATGGTTAGGGCATCAGGTATATTTATCATTAGGAGTACTTTTGTCTGCCTGTGCATCAATGGGAATAGACTCTACTCCTATGGAGGGAATTGAACCTGAAGAATATGATGCTATTCTGAAAAATGAAGAATATGAAACATTATTCGCAGTAGCTATTGGGGAAAGAGATGAAACAGATGCCAATCAGCCAAAGTTTAATCCAAAGAAAAGACTGAATGCTGAAAAAGTAATTGTAGAGGCGTAATTTTAAACACAAATATTACAAATTCTTTTCACAAAGAACACTCATAAAAAAGTCTGCTTCACTACGAGGCAGACTTTTAATTTATAATACTTTCAATTCTAAATCAATTGTTTTTCCGAAGAACTTCTTAGAGATCTTTTCAAAATTCTTGGTAAGATCAGAAAGGTAGAAATGATAATTCGGTTTGTGATTGTGATCATTTAAAAGGTTGTATTTATCCAGAATAATCTTCAGATGATTGGCTACAATATTCGGAGAGTCTATGACACGAACTCTGTTTCCGTAATACTGTTTAATTTCATCTATTAAAAGAGGATAGTGAGTACAGCCTAAAATGAGCGTTTCAATATTCTTTAATTTGCTATTGCTTAAATAATTATAAATAATAGCATGGGTAATCGGATGGTTTTTAAATCCTTCTTCAATAGCAGGAACCAGCAATGGCGTTGCCAATTCATCTACTTTGATCCATTTATTATGCTTTCGGATACTCTTTTTGTAGAGCCCGGAATTTACTGTAGCTTTTGTTGCAATAACCCCTACATTATTATGGATTTCGTAGGATACTTTTTCAGCTACGGGATTGATAACGTCTATGACAGGAACTTTTCCCGCAACAGACTGCATCACTTCATTTAAAGCATTAGCAGTTGCCGTATTACAGGCTATCACAATCGCTTTACAGTTCTGTTCCAGCAGAAAATTGGTGATCTTTGTAGAATATTCAATGATGGCTTCCCTGGATTTTTCTCCGTAAGGAAGGTGCTTTGTATCTCCAAAGTAAATCAGATCTTCATTTGGCAGAAGTCTTTTGATTTCTTTGGCAACGGTAAGGCCTCCCACCCCGCTGTCGAAAATTCCGATAGGCTGGCTTGGTGAAAGATGTGAATAATCTTGTTTTTTAGTTTTCAAATGAACTGAAATTTTATACAAAAATAGTGAATTTTATGGCATATCTGTATATATAGAAACATTATACAATAAACAAATCCGAAGCAATTCCGTCTGCCATAAACCAATGTTTCTCAGGAATTTTTAAATGGTCGTTTTCAATGATTAAAATACCTTCTTCAATTTTCGTTTTGATTTCTCTCTGAAAATGTTCCAGTAATCTCTCTGAAAATTTATTTTTTAAGCTCGTAAGATCCACACCCCAGATGGTACGTAAGCCAATCATGATCATTTCATTGAACTGATCTTCCTGAGAAAGAATTTCTTCTTCTTTGGCTAATAATTTATCATTAAGCTTTTTAATGTATTGCTGGTTATTGGCTACATTCCAGCTTCTAACATCAAATCCGTTATAAGAATGTGCCGAAGGTCCTATTCCCAGATATTCCTGATATTTCCAATAGGAAGAATTGTGGCGGGAGTAGAATCCTGGTTTTGCGAAATTAGATACTTCATAATGTTCAAAGCCGTTATCTTTTAAAAAGTCAGATAAGTAATAAAATTCTCTGTTTTGTTCTTCTTCTTTAGGACTTTTTACTTTTCCTTTTGAAATCCAGTTTTCTAAAGCTGTTTTGGGTTCTACTGTCAAAGCATAAGACGAAATATGAGGAACTTCCAGTGCTATTGTTTTGTTCAGGTTTTCTTTCCAGATCTCAAGATTAGAGGTTGGTGAGCCGTAGATCAGATCAATACTCAGGTTCTCAAAGCCAAAATCCTGTGCCCTTTTAATAGAACCTTCCGCCTCGGAAGCAGTGTGGGCTCTGTTCATTAGTTTTAAATCTTCTTCAAAAAAACTTTGGGTACCAATAGACAGTCTGTTCACCGGTGTTCCGGCTAATTGTTTTAAAAAAATTTTATCCAGATCATCCGGATTGGCTTCCAGAGTAATTTCAATATCTTTTTCAAAACTGAAATACCGTAATGCTTCATCAATTAAGGAATTGATTTCGTCCACGGAAAGAATAGAAGGGGTTCCTCCGCCAAAATACAGGGATTTCAGAGTTCTGTTCTGTAGTTCATCTTTTCTGAGCATCAGTTCAGTTTTCATTGCACGAAGCATCTCATCCTTAAAATTCAGGGATGTTGAAAAGTGAAAATTGCAGTAACTACATTTTTGTTTACAGAACGGAATGTGAATATATATCATAAAAAAAGCTCTGAAGTTTTTCAGAGCTCAAATTTATTTAAATTAAATTGATTAGTATCTAAATCCTCTAACATTAATAAAGTTGTCAAAGTTATAACCAAGACCAATCATGAAGCTGTTTCCACCATAGCTTTGGATATCAGATATTCCAAGGTTATAAGTAGCTCCGATCATGAATTTGTTGAATCTCACTTTTACAATTGGAGAGATACTCAGGTTCTGATTATCAAATCTGTTCTGAACCGTTCTGTAGCTTACCCCGAAAGAGAATGCGTTGATATCATTAGAGAAAGTCGCCATTAGGTTCCAGTCGATCATTCTCGTTGAGTTTGTATTCAGGTTGATCAATGCTGAAGGTGCAATTGTAATATTATCAGCAATGTTCCAGTTATATCCTAAGTTTAAGAAGAATTTAATTGGAGAAGGCTCGTAGTTGTTTACGATAGAAGCATCATTACTTAATGCAATATCATTTACGGAAACACCCCCGAATAGTCCTCTATAGGTAGCTGCCAAACCGAAGTTTGCATACACCATGAAGATATTACTTTCTTCACCTCTCAATAATGGGTCACCTCCTTCCTCAGTATTAATTTTAGAATAATCAAAGTTCATGTTATAGAAGTTAACACTTGTACCAAAAGAGAACTGGTCTTTTCTATCTCCTTCACTACTAAGAGGAATAAAATAGGAAGCACCTGCTGTAATTCCCCCTGCAGAAATAGGTCCGTTGCTATCTCTGAATACGGAGATACCAGCACCTACTCTATCAAAGATATTCGCATTAATCCCGATTGACTGTACATTCGGAGAATTGTTGAACTTTGAAAATTGTTGTTGATAATTGGCGTTGAGCTGTACGTAATCTGTTTTTCCGTATTGAGCTGGGTTGAACAGGAACTCACCATCCAAAAGATATTGCTGATAGTATGGTAGTGATTCTTGTGCTTTGTATGCATTTGACAAAAGAGCTAAACATACGATAGCATATAGTTTTCTCATAACAAATCTTGATTTCAATTCAACAAATATAAAAAAATTCTCAATATATTTTTAGTTTTCCAAATAATTTCTCCATTTTTTTACAGCATCCGCCATATCTTTGGGCATTGGGCTCTCAAAATATAATTCCTTTTTAGTCGTTGGGTGTATAAATCCGAGGGTATGAGCATGAAGCGCATGTCTTGGCAAAATTTCAAAAACATTTTTAATAAATTGCTTATATTTTGGAAGATTGACTCCTCTTAACGGAGTATGGCCTTCATATCTTTCATCATTAAACAAAGTGTGGCCAATATGTCTGAAATGCGCCCTGATCTGATGCGTTCTTCCTGTCTCAAGTTTACATTCTATCCATGTCATGTATTTGAATCTTTCAAGGACTTTATAATGGGTTACTGCATGTTTCCCGTGGCTGCCATCTTCATAGACAGACATCTGCATTCTGTTTTTAGGATGTCTTCCGATATGACCTTTGATGGTACCTTCTTCATCCTGTAGGTTTCCCCACACAAAAGCCCAATACAATCTTTTGGTAGTTCTGTTGAAAAATTGTTTTGCCAGAAAGCTTAATGCATACTCATTCTTGGCAATCACCAGCAGCCCAGAAGTATCTTTATCAATCCTGTGAACAAGTCCTACCCTGTCAAGATCAGACTTTGCTCCATTCTTTTCAAAATGAAAAGCCAGTGCATTCACCAATGTACCGTCCCAGTTTCCGAATCCCGGATGTACTACCATTCCCGGTTCCTTATCCACTACAACAAGATCATCATCTTCATAAATGATATTTACAGGGATATCCTGCGGAATAATGACATTCTCTCTTGGAGGATGAGTAAGCAGTACAGAAATCTGATCTCCCGGTTTCACACGATAATTCTGTTTTACCGGAGCTCCGTTCACTACAACATTTCCGGCTCTGCAGGTCTGCGAAATTTTATTCCTTGAAGAATTTTGTCTGTGGATCAAAAGGAATTTATCAATTCTTAATGGGTCCTGTTTGCTGTCAACAGTGATATTAAGATGCTCATACAATCCTTTATTTTCCTCATCAATATCGATATTTTCAATACTGTTGGAATCTAATAATTCTTCATCTAAAAAATCTTCGTTATCTTCTGACATTGTTTTATATTTTTTACACAAAAGGCTTCAACATTTTGCAGTTGAAGCCAGTATTTTTTATAATAATTTGATCTTATTCTACGACTACTTTCTTAGCTTTCGGCTTTTGAGCAGGCTGTTGTGTCGTTGTTGAAGCAGCTGGTTTAGTTGTAGCAGGGGCAGCAGTAGAAGTTTTAGGCTTCTCTGTTCCTGAAGCAGCAGGTTTAGAAGTTGCTGTCTGAGTCTTAGGCGTTTCAGCTTTTGGTACTTCAGGCTTTGGAGTTTCTCTTCTAGGTGCAGGTACTACAGGAGCACTATAACTAGGCTCGTCATGTTGTACTTCTTCATATCGCACCGGAGGCAGTGAAGTATCTACTTTCATACGGTAGATAGAATTCAGCTGTTCTACTTTCGCTCTTAGTTCTGCCGGAGTTTTTTTACTGGCCCAAAGGTCAATCTGCATTCCCTGGTCACGAACATCTCCTGAAGCAGGATCCTGATAATAAATAATATCAGATTCGTCTTTGCTGCCATCTTCATGTTCTACCAATCCAACCTCAAACATACTTTTTGCAATAACTGCTCTTGCTTCTTTTACAGAAAGTCCCACTACATTAGGAATAGAAATATTTCTCATAGGACCAGAACCTACTACTACGTCGATTATGGAGAATCTAGGTAAACGTGCTCCCGGATTTACAGCATTTCCTTTATATAAAATACGCAAAAGCGCATCCTTCTGAATACTTGGTTCATAAATAGTATCACCAATTTTAAGACCTACCTGATCCAATCTCTGGAATGCCAGCCCTGAATATTTATTGATAACATCCGGAACGGCAATTGGAGCCCATGTTCTAGGGTTTACAGTAAGATGCACAGTTCTTCCGTCCTTTACACGGGAACCCGGTGCAGGATAAACCTGAAGAACCTGAAACGGTCTGTATTTAGGATTATAGTTGGCACTGTCTACTTCATATTCCAATCCTGTATCATCTAAAATTTTAACAGCGTCATGTATAGATTTATTAACTATATTAGGAACAGGTATTTCCTGACCATGATTTGTATGGTGTTCCAACCAGCGAAATGTGAGCCATACCAACCCAGCAAAAACACCGATGGCTATTACTAAATTCAGTAAAACTTTCCAATTGAAAAGTGATTTAAGCATACTTAAAAATACTTTAATTATAACCGCAAATATAGCTAATAATTTTAGAATGGACTTTTTATTTAACACAATTCATTTTTGATCTTAAAATTTGCCGATTTCCCATATTGCATTACATAAAATGTTTAAATTTGCCCTAATTGATACTATATGGTTATGAACAAAAAAAGTGTTGCCGTAGTAATGGGAGGCTATTCTGATGAGTATGTCGTTTCTTTAAAAAGCGGACAATTGATTTATGATTCTTTAGACAGAAATCTCTATGACGTATATAAAGTAGTAGTCCTTAAAGATGAATGGTATTTTTTAGGAGAAAATGATAAAAAATACGAAATCAACAGAGGTGATTTTTCTGTAACTTTAGACAATGGGGAAACCTTAAAATTTGATGCCTGCTTCAACATCATCCATGGAACTCCGGGAGAAAACGGAATTCTTCAGGCGTACTGGGATGCCATAGGTCAAAAATATACAGGCTGTGGTTTTTACCAAAGTGCTCTTACTTTCAATAAAAAAGATACCCTTGCTGTATTATCAAAGTACGGAATTCCTTCTGCGAAAAGTATTTATTTAAGAAAAGGTGAAGACATCAATGTTGATAAAATTATATCAGAATTAAATCTTCCTCTATTTGTAAAACCAAACCAATCCGGATCTTCTCTGGGAATTTCCAAAGTAAAAGAAAAATCTGAACTGATTGCTGCTACTGAAATTGCATTCAAGGAAGATGATGAAATCCTGATTGAAAGTTTCCTTGACGGTATGGAAGTATCTGTAGGAGTTATTGATTTTAAAGGAGAAACTGTCGTTTTAGGAATTACAGAAATTGTTCCTACCAATGAGTTTTTCGATTATGAAGCAAAATATGAAGGAGCTTCGGAAGAAATTACACCGGCAAGAATTGACGAAGAAACCACAAAAAGAGTGGAAGAAATTGCTAAAAGAGCATACAATTCATTAGGAATGAGCGGATTTTCAAGAAGTGAATTCATTTTGATGGACGGTATTCCTTATATGCTTGAAATGAATACCAATCCGGGATTCTCTCCTGCAAGTATTCTTCCTCAGCAGGCAAGACACTATGGAATTTCCATTATGGATCTTTGTGGAAATGAAGTTGAAAAAGCTTTAAATAAATAAAATAGAAGTTAGAAATCATCTGTTAGAAGCTAAGTCAAAATTGATAACAGATAATTCACAAGTCAAAATTATAACTCGTACAACATGAAAATTGCTGTTTTCCCTGGGTCATTTGACCCGATTACACTAGGACATTACGACATTATAGAAAGAGCGGCACCGCTATTTGATAAATTAATCATCGCCATTGGACAGAATTCTCAGAAGAAATATATGTTCCCTCTTGAAAAAAGAATGGAATTTATCCAGAATTCCGTAGCAGAATTTCCCAATGTGGAAGTAGATTCATTTGAGGGCTTAACGGTAGATTACTGTTTTGAAAAAAATGCTCAGTACATTATCAGAGGATTAAGAAACCCAGCCGATTTTGAATTTGAAAAAGCGATTGCCCATACGAACAGAACTTTAGCCCACAAAAAACTGGAAACAGTATTCTTACTGACCTCTTCAGGAAAATCTTTCATCAGCAGCAGCATCGTCAGGGAAATCATCACCCACGGCGGCGAATATGAACTGATGGTTCCGGACTCGGTGAGAGTGGAGAAATAAATAAAACAATATTTGATAAGCGATAAATGATAATTGATACAATGGCCAAGAATTTGCTTAAGCAAAAAATCATTAATCAATTATCATTTACCATTTATAACAGATATGCACGAACAGTTCAATTTTGCAATAGAAGTCCTGGGGACCATTGCCTTTTCCATGTCGGGAAGTTTTGCAGCCATGCAGAAACGGCTTGATCCTTTTGGGGTACTTATTATTGCATTTGTAACTTCTGTGGGAGGCGGAACTGTAAGAGACTTGCTGCTTGATATTCCTGTATTCTGGATGCATGATATTCTGATGTGTACCCTGATTCTGGTGACCAGTATTTTTTCAATGGTCTTCAAGTCTCTTGAAAAGAATTTTAAGGTAACTTTATTTATCTTCGACAGCTTTGGGCTTGGCTTATTTACCATTATCGGAGTTCAGAAAGGCTTAAATGCAGGCATCCATCCTATGATCTGTATTGCATTAGGGACCATTACAGGTTGTTTCGGGGGTATTATCCGGGATATATTGCTCAACAGAATTCCATTGATTTTCAGAAAGGAAATTTATGCCACAGCATGTATTATGGGCGGAGCAGTATTCTTATTGATGACAAAATACACTCTCCTTTCCTACACATTTGTACAGATTCTCACCATCCTTCTTATTGTTGCTATCAGAACACTTGCTGTAAAATACCATTGGCAAATGCCTAAATTTTATGGGTATGATCATAATAATTCGGAAATGTAATTTAGTGAGAAACTTACTTATCACCATTCTGTTACTTTCTTTATACTCCTGCAAAAATGAAAGTAAATTTGACTTGAATAAAGATCTTTATCATTTTTCAGAAAGAATGGAAAACGGAGATACTATCAAAATAAAGACAGATCTTTCAGCCTGCATGTTCTTTGCATTTGAAGTTTATACTTTTACAAAACAGAACGACACTCTGTTTCTGGAGAAATATTCTGAAGAATCATCACATGATAAAAGCAGCCAAACGTTACCAAAAATAATCTACAAAGTAAAAGCTGGTGATCCTTTATCTTTTGAAAATTATCTTAAATTCCTGAATAAAGAAGATAAACCATATGAGAAAGGAGATTTTCCATTGGTAACTGTAACTTATAAAAACCAGAGCCGTAAATTTTATGATGATGGACTTCGGGATAAATTTATGAAGCATGAC
This sequence comes from Chryseobacterium sp. JV558, assembly GCF_033712365.1. Lineage (NCBI taxonomy): Bacteria > Pseudomonadati > Bacteroidota > Flavobacteriia > Flavobacteriales > Weeksellaceae > Chryseobacterium > Chryseobacterium sp. JV558. The sequence continues at coordinate 35,721 of NZ_WJHU01000006.1, read as the reverse complement.
AGTTTATTTACCGTAAGGGAAAATATTTATCCAAAAGATACATTTTTTAAACATAAAGCACCACCACCTCCTCCCATTATAAAAAACAAAAAGTCCTGATTTCTCAGGACTTTTATATTGATATCGGAAATTTCTTAGAATTTTCCTCTCTGTCTCATATTTGGATTATGCATATGTTTCTGCATAGTTGGCATTTTCAACTGATCTTTCATCATCTTGATCTGATCAGTCATCATACCTGCACTGTCTAGTCTCTTTGCTTCTTCCAACAACTTCTGCCCTTCCTGTCTTCTTCCTTTAGAAATAGCTGCTGCTGCAAGATTTAAAGTAGCCATCGCTCTGTCATGCTTCATATTCAAACCATAGTCCAAAGCTTTCTTCATGAAAGGTTCTACTTTTGCAGGGTGATCCTGAGCTTGTGTCAATCCAGATAAATAGTGGAAATATCCGTACTGTGTTTTATGAAGCTGTCCCTTATAGTCTGTTATTTTGGATAACCATTCTCCGGCTTTCTCCATATTTTGTTTTCTCAATTGCCAGAATGCCAAAAGTATATACTCATTTTTAAAGAAAAGAGCGATAGGAAATGCAGCTAAAAGAAAAACAACAATCCCCCATCCTAGATTTCTGGTGAAAATCATCAAATAAAGTCCTGCAAGGATAAGAAGTGCTGCTATTGCAATTTTTATGTATTTATTCATTATTAAATTTTAGAAGTGCAAAGATAATAAATTTAAGGTTTAATGTTCAAAAAGTCAATGGTGAATGGTCAATTTTTCGTACCTGCCAAAAAATTCACTATTCACTTTGCGAAGCAAAATTGATTGGTGATTCCTAAGCTTCTTTTTTAATTCTTTCAAACGTCTGGAAGCAGAAATCATAGCCGTTCTTCTCATCTTTCTCATGACAGATTTCGCCTACTTTTTTCCATATTTTCTGATCTATTTTCGGAAAGAAGGTATCCGCTTCAAGGTCTGCTTTCACCAAAGTAACTTCAAGTCGGTCTACAACATCCATAGTCTGTTCATAGATATTTCCTCCACCGATAACGAAAACTTCTTCATCAATCTTTTTAGCAAATTTCAGTGCTTCCTTGATGCTTCCTACAATAAGGACTCCTTCCTCAAACCAGTCTTTCTTTCTAGAAACAACAATGTTGGTACGGTTCGGAAGAGCTTTCCCAATACTTTCATATGTTTTTCTTCCCATTATAATAGGATGTCCTGAAGTAATATCTTTAAAATGTTTTAGATCTTTAGGAAGATGCCAAAGCAACTGATTTTCAAAACCAATTTCATTTTTCTCTCCCATTGCCACCACTATTGTTGTCATTCAAATAATTTTTTACAAAATTAGCACATAATTTGTATATTTGGTTAGCACAAAAAATTTAAAAAAATAAACTATGAAAAATAAAGGATGTTTTGGCGCTGGAACAATTGGTATTGCCCTCCTTATTATTGTTGCTGTTCTATTCTTCTGGGGAAAAAGCGGATATAATAACTTCGTAACCAAAGAACAGACGGTCAACACAAAATGGTCTAATGTAGAGACTGTGTATCAGAAAAGAGCGAATCTTATTCCTAACCTGGAAAGAACTGTAAAATCGTATTCAAAATTTGAACAGGAAACTTTAACGCAGGTTGTGGAAGCACGTTCTAAAGCAACTTCTATCAACATTGATCCTACAAACATGACTGAGGCTGATATTGCTAAATTCCAGGCAGCACAGGGTGAATTATCCGGAGCATTGAGCCGATTGATGGCTGTAGTGGAGTCTTATCCTAATTTAAAAGCAGACCAGCAGTATATTAACTTCCAAAGAGAATATACCGCTATCGAAAACAGCATCAGAACAGAAACTGTTTATTACAACGAAGCTGCACAGGATTACAACACTTCTATCAAGACTTTCCCAAATAATATTTTGGCAAATTTCACCAACTTTAAAGAAAAACCTTATTTCAAAGCTGACGCAGGAGCTCAGAAAGCCCCTGAAGTATTCAAATAAATAATGGGTAATTTCCTAACAAATCAACAGATCGCTTCCCTTGTGGAAGCGATTCAATCTGCGGAAGATCATTCTACAGGAGAGATCAGGGTACATATTGATTCCAATACGGACAACCGTGATGCCAAGACAGCATTTGAGGTTTTCAAAAAACTTAATATGGACAAAACCGCTGAAAGGAATGCTGTTCTTTTCCATGTCAATTTCGAACAGAAATATCTGACCATCATTGGAGATATCGGAATTCATGAAAAGGTAAAACAATCTTACTGGGATCATCTTCACGACTATATTACTGCGGGATTTGCCAAAGGACATTATTATCAGGCTCTGAAAAGTGCCATCCTGGAAACAGGGCTTGAACTCAAAAAACATTTTCCTGTAGAAGGAGAAAATCCAAACCAACTCTCAAATGAAATTACGTTCTCTTAAAATAGTATTTTCATTTTTATTGCTTTGCTTTTACACATTTGTATCAGCACAATATACTATTCCTGAAAAGCCAGCTGTTCTTTATCCTGTTTTTGATGAAGCCAATCTGCTTTCTCAGCAGGAAAAAGATGCCCTGAACAATAAACTGATCAAATTTGCAGATACTACCTCAACGGAAATTGAAGTAGTAATCATCCGTTCTACCAAAGGAGAGGATGTCAACTTTCTGGCAACTATGTTCGGGCAGAAATGGAAAATCGGAAAAAAAGGAGTGGATAACGGTGTTGTTTTCCTTATCGCAACAGAAGACAGAACAATGTCTATTCAGCAGGGACGTGCCGTAGAACAATACCTTACCGCTTCAGTAGCAGGACAGATCTTAGATTATATTGTAACCCCCAACTTCAAGAAGGGGCTTTGGTATGATGGGATCAATGGAGGAACCTCAGCCATTATGGAGGCTGTACAGGGGAAATTCAAACCTGTGGCAACCACGGCTCCTTCCGGTAATGGAAGCGCCTTTAAAGTTCTGATTATTGCTTTCGTTATTTTCATCATTATTGCCATACTTTTCGGTAACAGAGGAGGTGGACGTGGTGGAAATAATGACGATGATGACGATGTAATCATCACAAGAAAAGGACGCAGAAACTATCCTGGTGGTTTCTTCCCATTCCCTGGCAGCTTCGGAGGAGGTGGCTTTGGCGGTGGAAGTTCCGGCGGCGGCGGTGGCGGAGGATTTGGTGGCTTCGGCGGTGGCGGAAGTTTCGGCGGCGGCGGTGCATCCGGAGGTTGGTAAATCAGTCAATCATTTTCAGATACATAAACAGATCAGGTCATCACGACCTGATTTTTTATTTAAAAAGCTAAAATAGCATGATTTTTTTATCTTTTCTTAATGTTAAATTGATTTTTACATATTAAAAAGTTAACAAAAGCATCAAAAAACCATCTTTTATTCAATATTTTTTACTATATTTACTGAAAACAGGAGTATGAAGAAGACGCTGGTAGTATTTGCACACCCTTATCTGGAGCACTCCAATTCGAATGTAGAGCTCATCAATTTCTACGTTCGCCATCAGCATTATACCTTAAGAGATCTTTACGAAGAATATCCTGACTTTCATATTGCCGCTTTCAGAGAAAGAAAGCGTCTTAAAAATTACGAACGCTTTGTTTTCCAGTTCCCCCTGATTTGGTTTGGAATGCCTCCTCTTCTCAGATTATGGATTGATGAAGTTTTCGACAGAGACTGGCTGAAAGAAGGTGAGCACAATCCCCTGGAAGGAAAAGAAGTCTATATCCTGATAACCACCGGTGGAAAAGAAAGATCTTTCACTAAAACCGGTACCTATCAATATACAATTGATGAACTGATCAGCGGACTGATTGTTTCCTTGAAAGTTTTCAAAGCAGATATCAAGCATATCAAGATCGTATACGAGGCCAATAAGCTGTCTAAAAAAGAAATTATCCTGCATAAAAAAGAATTTACAGAACTCCTCAATCAATAGCATATGGAATCCAGCTTAGCGATGAACACATTAATTTTCCTGGGTGTAGCCATTATCATGGTTCCATTGGCCAGGAAATTAGGGTTGAGTTCTGTAATCGGCTATATTTTAGGAGGAATCATTATAGGACCATATGTACTCAGGCTTACAGGTAAAAATGTGGATGATATCATGCATGCCAGTGAATTTGGAGTCATCATGCTGTTATTCCTGGTAGGGCTGGAACTGGAACCTCGGAAATTCTGGGAAATGCGAAAGAAAATAATGGGTCTGGGACTTTTTCAGATGGTGCTTACCATCCTGTTACTTTTCTTAGTGTTCACCACTGTGGGCTGGAGAGTAGACAAAGCAATTGCTGTTGCCATGTGTTTTGCATTATCCTCTACGGCAATTGTTCTGCAGACTTTACAGGAAAAGAATAATCTCAAAACGACAGCTGGAGAAGCCTCATTCTCCACGTTGCTGTTTCAGGATATTTCAGTGATCCCTATTTTGGCTATACTACCTATTGTAGCCAATTATAAAGCCAAGCATCATGATAATGAAATTCAGATTCTGATCCAAAAGCTGCCAGAATGGCTGCAGGCCAGTACTGTAATTTTCGGAGTAGCTCTGCTTATTTTACTCGGCAGATATGTCTTCGTTCCTTTTTTACGCTATGTTTCAAAATCTGGAATGACTGAGCTTTTGACAGCCTCTTCTCTATTCCTGGTTATCGGTGTGTCCGAATTAATGGTTGTCATCGGCCTTTCTCCCGCGCTAGGTGCTTTCCTTGCGGGAGTAATGCTTGCCAACAGTGAATTCCGTCATGAGCTGGAGGCGCAGATCAATCCGTTCAAAGGGCTTTTGTTGGCTGTTTTTTTCGTTAGTGTCGGATCTACCATCAACTTTAATATTATCCAGAAAGATCCATTATTTATCTTCAGTACTGTTTTTGCCGTACTGGCTGTAAAATTTGTTGTTTTATACACCATTGGAAAGTTTTTCAGGATAGATACCCCTCAAAGTCTTTTTTATGCATTTGCCCTTTCCCAGGTGGGAGAATTTGCGTTTGTACTGCTCAATTATGCATCGGATCTCTATCTGTTGGGTCCGGAAATGAATGCGCAGATGATGGCTGTAACAGCAATTACGATGTGTATCACTCCTATTCTTCTTATTATCAATGATAGGTTTATCACTCCGAAATTCATCAGAGAAATTCCTGAAGAAGAGCATGATTTTAATATCCTGGACAGTGATGTGATTCAAAAGAAGATCATCATTGTAGGTTTTGGGCATTTCGGAAGTACGGTGGGACGTCTTTTAAAAGCCAATAAAATATCAGCTACTGTTTTGGATAGAGATTCTGACCGGGTAAAACTACTCAGAAGCTACGGTTTTAAAGTATATTACGGGGATGCTACCCGAATTCCTATTTTAAGGGCTGCAGGAATTGAAGATGCTGAGATTCTTGTTTTGTGTTTAGATGATCCTGATGATAATAAATTCATTGCAGAACTTGTGCGCGAACATTATCCTGAGGTGAAAATTTTTGTAAGAGCAAAAAACAGGATTGATGCTTATGATTATCTCAACAGCGGGGTTAATCATATTTACCGTGAGACATTAGGAACAGCGGTAGACATGGCCGTTGATGTACTTCATGAAACAGGAATGAGGAAATATGCAGCGAGACGTCTCGGACAAAGATTTATGGCTATTGATAAAGCTTCAATCAGGAAGCTGGCAAAAATGAAGGAAAATGATGATGATATCACACTGTTTACAACAAAAGAAATCCTCCAGCGAGAGGAGGATTTATTAGCTTATGATAATCTTAATTTTGATAATAAAAATTGGGAAGGTTCCTCATCCACCGATGATGAAGATGAGGATGAGTCCCAGGATTGATTTATTGGATGCTTACACTTCCACCACTGCTTTCTTCCTTGCTCACATTCTTAAGCTCTCCTTTTTTAGAGATATCCACACTTCCACCGGATGAAGCTCCTGCTTTCACACTGGAAACAGCACTGATATGAACACTTGCACCGCTGGATGCATCTGCTTCCACATCATCAGCAATAACTCCCTTGGCAGAAACACTGCTGCCTGAAGAAGCACTCACATCTACCTTTTTCGCTTTTCCTGAAAGATCAAGAGTAGATCCTGATGAAGATTCAATGTCAAGATTTACAGCCCATACTTTACCATCATAGCTGCTGCTGCTGCTTATGTTAATATCCATATCATTAGCTTCCAGATCTCCGGAAATACTTCCGGCACTAGAGGCTTCAATATCTGTTTTTTCCTGAGTAAATTTATCTTTTATGATAATTCTTGCTGCCGAATCAGCTATAAGTTTATTAAAGTCTTTTGTATAAATTTTTGCAGTCACTTTGCTGATATTCATCACTCTGATACCTGGTTTATAGTGAATATGCAGTTTCCCTCCATTATTATCTACAAGAATTTCATCGATAATATTTTGAGGTGCAGAAATTTCCACTTTTTCTGTCTCCGATTTTATGATTTCAGCTTCTATCGCCTGAGAAACCTGAATTTCATCAAAATCTCCGCTAAATTCTTTATGCTGTATCGGGCCGCTTTCTTTGCTCACTACTTTCTCTACCCAGTTACTTCTGTCTTCGTCTCTATCTCTGTTTCTGTTCTCATGTTTATCATTACATGAGGCTAATGCCGCTAAGGCTGAAAAAATGAATAAAGTCTTTGTTTTCATGCTTATTTCTTTTGTCGATTATTTTTTTGATTTCTTTATATTTAAATAACAACTAATTTATAAAAAATATTACATTACCTATGAAAATACTGCAATTGTCTGCAATACAGATTTTTCAGAAAGAGCTTAATGCATCCCACAATACCTAACTTATTCATTTTAAAATCACTCACAACGCTGTTTCAGTAAATACGTGGGGCAAAATAGATTCTATGATACAAGTTTTTAATATCTTTATGGTTTAATAACAACTATATTTATGAAGAATATTTCATCGGTATTATTAATTTCTGCCTTGGCGTTCAATCAATCTTGTACTACAATGAAACAGACCGATACTCAACAGGAGCTACCTGCACCTGATTCCTCTTTATCTTCAAATCCTTTTATGAAGAAGAGCAAGCTTCAGTACGAAGCTCCGGAGTTTGACAAAATCAAAAATGAGCATTTCAAACCTGCTTTTAACTATGGTTTAAAGCTGCACGAAGCTGAAATTATAAAAATTGCCAACAATCCGGCTGCCCCTACTTTTGAAAATACAATCGTTGCATTGGAAAAAAGTGGTGAAGTATTGAGAAGAGCACAAATTGTATTCTCTAATCTTACAAGCGCGAATACAAACCCTACTTTGCAGGCTTTAGATGAAGAATATGCACCAATTTTTGCGGCTCATTCTGATAAATTGTACCTGAATGAAAATCTTTATAAAAGAATACAATCCATCAAAGAAGACGGTCTTGATTCTGAAAGCAAAAGACTGGTACAGTATTACAAGCAGAATTTTGAAATTGCAGGAGCGAATCTTTCTGCAGCTGATAAAGAAAAATTAAAGCAGATTAACCAGGAACTGGCTTCTCTTTCTACTCAATACTCCAACAAATTATTGGAAGCTAGAAAACAAGGAGGCGTATTCTTCTCTGATGCAAAAGAACTGGATGGACTTTCTGCTGATGAAGTTGCGGCAGCAGCAGCTGATGCTAAAACGGCAGGACAGCCTGGAAAATATCTACTGGCTTTACAAAATACAACACAACAGCCGCTTTTACAAAACTTAAAAAACAGAGCTACCAGAGAAAAACTGTTCAAAGCTTCATGGACAAGAGCTGAAAAAGGCGATGCTAACGATACAAGATCAACCATAGAAAAACTGGCTAAACTGAGATTGAAGAAAGCTCAGATTTTAGGAAAGAAAAACTTTGCTGAATGGAAACTGCAGGATCAGATGGCAAAAACACCTGAAGCCGCTACTAACCTAATGAACCAGATTGCAACTCCGGCAGTGGAAACAGCCAGACGTGAAGCAAAAGATATTCAGGATCTTATTGATCAGCAAAAAGGAGGTTTCAAAGTAGAACCTTGGGACTGGAATTTCTATGCTGAGCAGGTAAGAAAAGCTAAATTTGATCTTGATGAAAGTGAGATAAAACCTTACTTTGAAATCACAACGGTTCTTGAAAAAGGTGTTTTCTTCGCCGCAGAAAAATTCTACGGACTGACTTTCAAAAAGAGAACAGATCTTCCGGTTTACCATCCTGATGTAGTAACATACGAAGTTTTTGATCATGATGGAAAATCTATCGCCATCTACTATCTGGATTTCTATACAAGAGATTCTAAAAACGGAGGGGCATGGATGAGCAATTTCGTTGAGCAGTCTTATTTATTAGGAACAAAACCAGTAATCGTTAACTGTTATAACTATCAGAAGCCGGCTCCAGGGAAACCTTCATTGATCAGCTATGATGATGTTTCTACTATTTTCCATGAATTTGGTCACTCTATTCACGGAATGTTTGCAAGCCAGAAATATCCTTCTCTTTCAGGAACGAATGTACCAAGAGACTTCGTGGAATTCCCATCTCAGATCAATGAGCATTGGGCTTTAGATCCTATGGTTTTGAAGAACTATGCTGTTCATTATGAAACAAAACAACCTATTCCGCAGACATTGGTAGAAAAAATCAAAAAAGCATCTACTTTCAATCAGGGATATATGACTACAGAATTGGTTTCTGCTGCTGAACTGGATATGGATTGGCATACAGTAAGCAATGACAGCCAGTTTATTCCTGTTTTAGATTTTGAAAAACAATCATTGGCCAGCCATGGATTCAATTTGGCAACGGTTCCGCCAAGATATCATACTCCTTATTTTGCACACATCTGGGGAGGTGGATATTCAGCAGGATATTACGCTTATCTATGGTCTGAAACTTTAGATAATGATGCATGGGAATGGATCAGTAAGAATGGTGGATTAACCAGAGAAAATGGTGACCGTTTCAGAAAATATATTCTTTCTGTAGGAAATTCTGTAGATCTTAACCAGGCATTTAGAGACTTTACAGGACATGATCCAGATATCAAACCTTTATTAAGAAACAGAGGGTTTATTAAATAATCATATGATCATCAATACCGGTATAAAAGTATTGTCCTCATTAATCATTCTGACTTGCTTTTCAATTAAAAATAAAAGATTGGAAAACAGGTCAGAATCTTCATTTAAAAAACATACTGATACCATTACCAATAAGGAATTAGAAGAATATATTAAAGAAGAGAGAAAATATTTGGATTCCCAATGTGTTGCTGAAACGGCAAGAGCTGAAGCAGATATAAAAAAAGGCAAGCTTGTGTATTTCCATTACTTTGGAATGGTAAAAAGTTACAGAAGCAATGATGAAATGGATGTTCTTTTAAAACAAAATAATATCGAAGCAGGAACTGCGCTTTATTATTGCACTGTTCCACTGGAGCTGCAAAATTGTTATGAAGGTGTAATGTCAAAGGAAATCAACAGAAAATTCGGGCCAAAGTTTATTGACTCTTTGAGACACATCGCAGAGTTGCAGTATATTAAAAAAAACATAGACAAGATCTATGATTTTGAAGAATGCGACACCATTTCAAGGTATCCTGGAAGCAAATCCTACGGAAGTTTTTTTAAAGACTATGAAAAAAACTTTTGGAAAAACATAAAGTATCCGGATGAATTTGAATACCGGAAAAACAAAGATTTTTATTCTTCCATTTCTGCAAAGTTTACGCTTCACAAAGATGGGACAGTCTCAGACATAGATATTGATCTTACTTTCCAGAATAAAAAAAATTATAAGTACTCATCCTACTTTATCAACGAAACTAAAAATTTTATAAAAAAAACAAAATGGGTTCCCGCAAAAACTATGGGAATAATAGTAAGCAGCAGAGTTCCCTTAACATTCTTTTTTAAATAACCATGAAAAAAATTATTGTAACTACATTACTATTGACTTTCGGGTCTATCTATGCTCAAAAAAGCCATGCAAAACCACAAGCCAACAAAATAGACAACAAGCTTGTAGGCTTATGGAAAGGAAGTGAAAAAGACCAGCAGATCGTAGGCATGGAAAAACGTTGGGTAATGGAAAGAAAAGCAGATGGTACTTTTATGCTTATTTTCACCGCTATCCAGGATTGCAACATCGATCAAGTCATCGAAAGAGGTCAATGGTGGATTGAGAATGGAGAATTTCATGAACTCCACTTTAATTCAGGAAAAACAGATATCTATACTTATACGGTTATAGATCCATCACATGTCAAATTCAATTCAAAAGAACAAGCATTGGATATGACAAATGCTAATTATAGCTTTATTGATACTAAAATTGATGAAGACAATCAGTAAAAAATAACGGGGAGTATTCTTTAATAGAATGCTTCTTTTTTTAGATTTAAAATTGGCATGACCTGTTAAATTTGAAAAAAGTATAGAAACTTTCATTTCTAAGTTTTGGCTAAAGCCGTTGGATTTTGTTTGTCTATTTTTTACGGGCTAAAGCCAATTCCTATTGAATTTCACAATATTCAGCATATTAAATTCAGTAAAATATAAAATTCAAATTTGCTGAAGCCGTTTCTACCAATATTCATTATTTTTGCATTTCAACATTTAAAATTCAATATATGAACTGTCCCTGCTGTTCAGGAAAATCATACGAAGAATGCTGCAAACCTTATCATACCGGAGAAAAACATGCTCCTACTGCTGAAGCGCTGATGCGTTCAAGGTTCTCTGCTTTTGCCATTCCAAATGGTGAATATCTGATGGAAACTACGCTTCCGGGAAAAAGAAAATACCACAAGAAGAAAGACCTTCAGGAATGGGGAGAGATCAATCAATGGACAAAACTGGAAATCATCCGGACTCCCACTTTAAATCATGTGGAGTTTAAGGCTTATTATACAGATCAGGACGGTCATCCTCAGCTTCATCATGAGTTTTCACTTTTTCAGAAAATGCAGGAACGCTGGTATTATGTTTCAGGCGAATTTTTAGATTAATATAACGACAAAGAACTTTATAGCTTTTTGTAAAACCACCCCGTCAAAAATTATTTGAATTTTTGACGCCCCTCCGGAAGAGAGGAATGTCAAGCACTTAATCAATATTATACATAAAATTCCCCACAGAAGTATCTGTGGGGAATTTTTATCTTTTATCCAAAAAATGATTGGATTGATATTATTTTTTAGTGAGCTTCATTTCCGTCAACTCCATGAGCATGTCCGTGAGACAATTCCTCTTCTGTTGCTGGACGAGTATTTAAAATTTCCACCTGGAAATCTAAAACTTTACCTGCCATTGGATGGTTAAGGTCTGCTACTACAACTTCTGGTGTTACTTCTACCACAAAAGCCTGGAAATTATTTCCTTGGTTATCAGATAAAGGTAAGATAGCTCCAATAGGTGGAGTTCCTGATTCTTTAAACATATCAATTGGCAATTGTGCGATAGCATCAGGCTGTCTTTCACCATAAGCTTCTTCAGGTTGAATGGTAAAATCAGCTTTATCACCAGCTTTTAAGCCTAAGATATTTTCTTCAAACTTTGGAATCATCATTCCCATACCGTACAAAAATGTAAGCGGGTTTTCTTCTGTTGTTTCTTCTACAAGAATCTTACTTCCATCTGGTTCGATAGTGTGAAGTATATACTTTACAGCTACAACATGATTGTTTTCAATTGTCATATTTTTTCTTTTTTTCGTGAGTTTTTTCACGATTAATTTTACAAATATACTATTTTTTGAAATGATTGTTCAAAGGAGAAAATCAAATGAAAAATCTAAAAGTGAGATCCTGCTTTCTATTTTCTGCCCTTAGTTTCATCCCGTTTTTTCTGTCTCAATACAAAAAGATACAAACTTTCAACTTTTGTTCTGGCCCAAGGTGTTTTCCGTAAAAATTTCAGGGAAGAAGTGATGCTCGGGTTATCTGTAAAACATTTGATATTGATCTGCTCACCCAATTTTTCAAATCCTTCGTAGTATTCTACCAATTCTTCAAGAATAGCATCAAGCCTTTTCCCGTGTAAAGGATCTTTTGATTTTTCTTCCATAACACAGCAAAATTAAAACATTTTATTAGACTTAACCACTAAAATTGTTTAAACTCTTTATCTTTAGTATTTTTGAAGAAGCTATTGCTTAGCTACAAAAATTATTCGTTACCAACAAATATGAGCAAAAACAACGAAGCAAACAGGAAAAAAAACAAAAACAAAATTGATCAGAAAAAGCGGAAAATACAAAATGCAGAAACAGAAAGAAAAGCACGTTTAAAACAAATTCTGGAAGATTTCAAAGTAAAAGAAGAAACTGATAATCAACCATGAAAATTGGTTATGACTCAACTTATTTACTTTAAACAATAATACACTTTTTATGAAAATTCTGCATACCGCCGACTGGCATTTGGGAAAACGACTGGACCGCTTTTCACGTATGGAAGAGCAAATTCTGGTAATGGAAGAGATCATAGGTATTGCTGATGAAGAGCATGTGGATCTTATTCTTGTTGCCGGCGATCTTTTTGATAATTTTAATCCAGGTGTAGAAGCCGTTGAGCTTTTTTACAAAACCCTCAAACGTTTATCTCTGAATGGGAAACGGCCAGTGATTGCTATTTCCGGAAATCATGACTCTCCAAGCTTAATCAATGCTCCAGACCCGTTGGCCAGGGAATGCGGCATTATTTTAATCGGTCATCCTAAAGCCGAGATCACACCTTTTGGAACAGAATATTTCAACATTTCAAACTCAAAAGCAGGTTTTATAGAACTTAAAATTGAAAGTATAGATTTCCCCATAAGAATTCTTCATACGCCTTTCGCAAATGAGATTCGTTTAAAGGAATATTTTGGCGAAAATAAAGAAGAAGAAATCAACAAGGTCCTTTCACAGACGTGGAAAGATCTTGCAGATCAGTTTTGCGATGATTCCGGAATCAATCTTCTGACTGCCCATTTATATATGAATAAAAGAGGTGCGGAAATTTTAGAAGAACCTGAGGGTGAAAAACCTATTAAAATCGGAAATGCGGACCTTATTTTTTCAGATAGCATTCCTGAACAGATTCAATATACAGCATTGGGTCACCTGCATAGTTTTCAGAATATAGGAACGAAGGAAAAGCCTGTAATTTATTCATCTTCTCCCCTTTGCTACAGTTTCAGTGAAGCCGGGCAGACAAAGTATGTTTCTATTATTGATGCTGAACCGGGAAAAGCGGTTACTTACGAAAAAAGAGCATTGAAAAAGGGACGGACATTAGTCAGAAAAACATTCACCTCCGTAGAAGATACAGTGCAATGGCTTGGTGAAAACCCCAATACCTTTATTGAGCTGACGCTGGAAAGTGAGACTTTTTTAACGGCTGATGAAAGAAGATTGATTTATCAGTCTCATAACGGGGTTGTTCATCTCATTCCAAAAGTCAAAAACCGGGAGCTTGATGAAAAGCAAAGCCACGAAATCAATTTAAATCAGGACATTGATATATTATTCAAAGATTATTTTAAATCTAAAAATGGCGGGCAGGAAGCTAATGAAGAACTGATGAATTTGTTTAACGAAATTTTAAATGCATAAGCCATGATCCCTGTTCAATTAACTATAGAAGGACTTTATTCCTACCAGGAACGCCAGACTATTGATTTCAGAAATCTTACCGAAGCCGGATTGTTTGGTATTTTCGGGGCGGTGGGTTCCGGGAAATCGTCGGTTCTTGAAGCGATTTCGTTTGCTTTATATGGAGAAACGGAACGTCTGAACATGCGTGATAAAAGGGCTTACAACATGATGAATTTAAAGTCAAACAGTTCTTATATAGAGTTTGATTTTGTGAATTATGAGAATAAGCTTTTCCGTGCCACCCGTGATTTTAAACGAAATTCAAAAAAATTCGAAGAGGTAAAACCCAATGCAGTTACTTTCTATGAAAATAGTAATGGCAAATGGATTCCCTTGGATCACGCGAATGCAGAGATCATCATTGGTTTAAGCTATTCCAACTTTAAAAGAACCATCATCATTCCGCAAGGACAGTTCAAAGAATTTCTTGAACTGGGCGCTGCTGAAAGAACAAATATGATGAAGGAGATCTTTAATCTTCAGAAATTTGATCTTCAGAACAATGTTTCCGCACTCAATGTAAAAAACAGATCTGAACTGGATCAGCTTGAAGGCCAGTTAAAAGGATTTGAAGAAATCAATGAGGAGAAAATCCAGATTCAGAAGGAGCAGCTGGCAGAGGAACAGAAAATACTTTCTGAGTCTAATGAAAAACTGGAAAAGATTTCCCACACTTATCAACAGCTGAAAAACTTAAAAAGTGATTTTGACAGTTTACAGCAAAATAAGGAAAAATTCAGCAAGCTCTCTGAAGAAAAGCCACAGATGGATACTCTGGAAACACAGGCAGAATTATACGACCGTATTTTCAGGCTTTTTAACCCTTTAATAATTGAAAAAAATAAGCTGTCAAAAGAAATTGCGGATAAGCGTAACGAGAAAGAACAGCAAATAAAAGCGTGGCAGGAAACTGAGAAGGTTTTTACGATTATAAAGGAACAACTTTCCGTTCTTGAACCACAGTTCAAAGCTCTGGAACAGTCGAAGATTCAGGAAAATGATATGAACCTCATCATTCAGATCCTTAAGTTTTCTGAGGAGATCAAAGTACTGAATGAAAGGACTCAGAAAGGTTCCGAAAAGGTAAAAGAAGTAGATCTTAGTAAGGATAAAATTCAAAAGAAGATTGATGAACTTTCTGCGCAGATTAAAGTATTAAAAGAACAAAAACTGGATTCCGCTTTACTTTCTGAAGTGGGAAACTGGTTTATTCAACAAAAAAACTTAAAAAAATCACATCAGGAACAAGCTGAAAAGATTGAGAAGCATCTAAAACAGATCGGTGAAATTGCAGAGGAATTAAAGCCTTTTGCTTATACCGAAAATTATAAAGAAGATTTCAAAAGCAGGAAGGAAGCGTTAGAAGTCAAGAAAAAAGAGCTTTCCCAGAAACTGGATCATCTTAAAATACAGAAAGAGCTTTCCCGTTTTGCCAGTGAGCTTCATGATGGTGAAAACTGTCCTCTTTGCGGCTCTAAGGAACATCCGCATATTGTAGAGTTTCATGATGTCAATACCGAGCTGCAGGAAATTCAGGAGAAAATAACATCTGCTGAGCAGGAAATAACCGGTATTCAAAAGCAGGAAGCTGACATTGACAAAATTCTGGACCGTAAAAAAATATTTGAAGAACAGCTTGTTTCAGAACAGAAAATTGTCTTTCAGATTCAGAAAGATATTGAAAATCATGTTCTGAATTTCACATGGAAACCCTTCTCTCCAGATCAGGAGGAAGAATTTGAGAAAAAACGTTCTGACTCATTTGCTTTAGAAAAAAAGATTGAAGAAACGGAACGAAACATCGCTTTGGAAAGAGAAACACTGGAAAAAGAAACCAAAATCCTAGAAAAATATAAGGGTGCGCTGGAAGCTTTTCGAATGGAAGAAGTTTCAAAACAGGAACAAATCAATATCAGCCGTTCTGCTCTTAAAATTCTGGACTGGAATCTGTATGCTCAAAAGGAAATAACTGAGGTTGAAGAAGCGTATCAAAAGTTGGTAAAATTCAATAAGGAAACTGAAGAGAATTACCAAAAGTTATTACAGCAGGAAAAAATTCTCTCTCCAAAATTAGCAGAACAAAAAGCGATTGTCAGCCAGTCTGAAAAGCAGATTACTGAACTTGAAAAGGAAATTTCCAGCAATGAAGAAGCTATTTCCAAAGCTTTAGTTGATCAAAACTTCACTGAGTTCGGAGAAGTTGAAAATATCTTGCTTCAGGATATTAATGTTCAACTTGTAAGAGCTAAAATTCAGAATTTCAAAGTTGAGTTTGAAGCGTTGAAGAAATTCATCAATGAGTTAGAATTAAAGCTGAGGGGACTTTCATTCGATAATGAACAATTCTCTCTGGCTGAGCAACAGTTTGGTGAGGCACAAAGTGAGCAGAAAAAAAGCAGTGATTCTGTCGTAACAAAAACAGCTGAAATAGACCGACTGGAAAAAGAATTCGTAAAAAAAGGAGATCTTCTGAAAGAACTGACAAAGCTTCAGAAACGTTCTGAGAATTTAAAGGTAATGATGAATCTGTTTAAAGGAGCAGGTTTTGTACAATACGTTTCTTCTATTTATCTGAGGCAGCTTTGCGATCATGCCAATGTACGTTTCCACCGGATGACCAGAAACCAGCTGAGTCTTCAGCTTAATGAAAATAATGATTTCGAGATCATCGATTACCTTAACGAGGGGAAAAGCAGAAGTGTAAAAACCCTTTCTGGAGGACAGGCATTCCAGGTATCTTTAAGCCTGGCGCTGGCGCTGGCAGAAAGTGTTCAGGCCAATGCACAGGCAGAGAAAAACTTCTTCTTTATTGATGAAGGTTTCGGAACTCAGGATACGGAATCTGTTAACATTGTATTTGAAACGCTCACCAATCTGATGAAAGAAAACAGAATTGTGGGGATTATTTCGCACGTTGAAGAACTGAAAGAGAAGATTCCTACAGCTCTCAATATCATTAAAGATGAGGAAAGAGGAAGTCTGATTGAGATTATTTAATTCAATATATTTTAAATTACAAAAGCCACAAAAGAGCATATCTTTTGTGGCTTTTGCACCTCATAAACTTCCCTGTTACAGTCCTTTTATAACAGGCTTCACTTCATTTCCAAACAATTCAATAGACTTCATCATTACGTCGTGAGCAGGATCTCCCACATCCATGTGTCCGATAAATCTTGTAATCCCAAAAATCTCTTTCATGTAAGCAATTTTGTCTGCTACTTCTGCCGGATTGCCGATAAATAATGCACCGTCTTTGCTTCTTCCACCATCATACTGCGCTTTTGTGTAAGGAGCCCATCCTCTGGAAGCTCCTATTCTATCCATTTGAGATTTATAATTCAGAAAATACGCATCTACTGCTTTTTGATCATCACTCACAAAAGTATGTGAATGAACGGCAATCTGCATTTTCGAAACATCATGTCCCGCTTTTTGGTATTCCTGTTTATAAAATTCGATCAGATTTTTAAACTGAACCGGCATTCCGCCGATGATCGCTACCACTAATGGCATTCCTAATTGTGCAGCGCTTAAAACAGACTGCGGAGTACCTCCTACCGCTCTCCAGATGGAAAGTTTTCCATCATTTTTTGCTCTTGGATAAACAGTCTGATTATGCATAGGAGCACGAAGGTTTCCAGACCAGCTTACATTTTCTTCCGAATTGATTTTCAGTAATAATTCTAATTTCTCATCAAATAACTGTTCATAGTCATCCAACGAATATCCATACAACGGAAATGACTCAATGAAACTTCCACGTCCCACAAATATCTCCGCTCTTCCGTCAGAAATCAGATCCAGTGTTGAAAAATCTTCATATACTTTTACCGGCTCCGAAGAACTTAAAACAGTAACCCCACTGGCCAGTTTTATATTTTTTGTGATACTTGCTGCCGCTGCCAATACTATTTCCGGGGAGGAAACCGCATAATCCGGACGGTGATGTTCTCCCATTGCAAAAACATCAATTCCTACCTCATCCATCAATTTTACCTGATCCAATATTTCACGGATCTTAATTCCTGCATCTCTATATTTTCCGGTTGACTGGTCAAAAGCCAAATCACCGAACATTCCTATTCCTAATTCCATATTGTTGATTTTAGTAATACAAAATTACGGCTATGAAAAGTCAAAAACATTGATGTTTGGTAAGATCGGAGGTCTTGTTGTTTTAAACTATGATTTGTTGGAAAACGCAAAGTCGCAAAGGTTTTTAACTTGTAGGGGTAATTTTTAAGACGCAAGAAAACCAAAGATTTTCAGCAAGGATTAATTCTTATAGTATTAGGAATATAAAATTTTATCGCAGATAAAATCTTTGCGCCTTAAAACGAATAATATCAAAAAATTGCGCCTTTGCGCTTTCCAACAACTCTATTTATCAAAAAAATCCAGCCGGAACGGCTGGATTCTATTATTATTTCTTAAGATATAAATCAAAATAATCTGTAATCTTCTGCATCAGATGAACTCTGTCTTTTCCGATCACATTATGCGGATGCCCCGGATAAGTAAAGTAATCTAACTGAACTCCATTATCAACAGCTGACTTAATGAATTTTATAGAATGCTGCCATACTACCACATCATCCTGTGCCCCGTGAATCATCAGTAATTTCCCTTTCAGATTCTGAACTTTATCCAAAAGATTAGCAGCTGCATATCCCTGTGGATTTTCCTGTGGCGTATCCATATATCTTTCTCCGTACATGATCTCATACATGCTCCAGTCTATTACCGGGCCTCCTGCTACTCCTACTTTAAATACATCCGGCTTACGAAGCATGAAACTTGTCGTCATAAATCCTCCGAAGCTCCATCCATGAATTCCCATTTTGTCTCCGTTTACATAAGGAAGAGATTTTAAGTATTCTACTCCTTTCATCTGATCGTTCATTTCTGTAGTTCCCAGGTTTCTGAATACAGCCTGCTCGAATTTCATTCCACGGTTAGAAGAACCTCTTCCATCCATTGTGAAGATGATGTATCCATTCTGAGCCATATATTCATACCAAAGGTTTCCTGAAGCCGGGAAGGTATTTGTGATCAGCTGTAAGTGTGGTCCGTTATACAGATAAACAATGGTAGGGTATTTTCTATTCGGATCAAAATTGGTTGGAAGGATAATTTTCCCATACAAAGGAGTTCCGTCATCTGCCTTTAATTCTACGTTTTTAATTTCCGGTCTCTGATAGTTCTTTAATGGGTTTTCAGAAGTAAGGATGTTAGTCGTTTTTAAATTAGCAGTATTGATAATATCAGCAACTCTTGGTGAATTGGCATTGCTATAAGCATCATAAAGATAATTTCCATCGCTGCTCAATGTTCCGGCATGCATACCTTCTGCACTGTCCAGTCTCTGCATTTTGAAATTGGTCCAGTTGATTCTGTATAAATGTCTTTCTAAAGGAGTTTCTTTTGTTGAAGTAAAATAGATTTCCTTTTTCTTTTCGTTGAATCCTAAAATATCCGTTACCAGCCAGTCTCCTTTTGTAACCTGTGCTACCAATCCTTTTTCAAGACTGTAGTGGAACAAATGATTGTATCCTGTTCTCTGGCTCTGCCAGATAAAATCCGTATTAGAATTCGGGAAGAAAGTAAGTGGATGCTGTGGCTCTACATATTTGCTGTCTGTTTCTTCAAATAATGTTTTTACCAGTTCTCCGGTTGCAGCATCGTACTGATTCATTTTCATATGATTCTGCCCTCTGTTCAGAACTCCTACAAAAATATATTTGGAATCCGGGCTCCATGTAACAGCTGTTAAATATTGATCTTTTTCACCTTCAACTTTTAAGAAAGTCGTAGCCTGAGTTTTAATATTGAAAACACCTAATGTTACCTGGTGAGAAGTCTGACCAGCCATCGGGTATTTGATGTTATGGTTTACAGCAGGCGTTACAGACCAGTCAATGATCGGATAATCTGCTACCATGCTTTGATCCATCTTATAGAAAGCTACACTCTCTGAATTGGGTGCAGGAAAAATTCCGGTATCAATTCCAAATTCATTTCTGTGAACCGCCTGCCCGCTGATAATATTTTCATTAGACTCGTTAGTTACCGCAATGGTTTTCCCATTCCTGTTTACAAATAAATTATTCTTTGCTGTAAAGGCAAAAGTCTGGCCGTCACCAAACATTTTCACATTCGCAGCATCCTGATCTACAGCAGATGTATTTTTTACTTTCCAGTCATTTCCTGATTTTTCAATCCACGACATTTTACCACCTGTAGTAAAATATCCATTAGAATTCCCTGTAAATTTAATAGCAGGAACAGCCTTCAGCTTATCATTGGATAAGTTTCTATTCAGTTGGCTTAACGAGATCAGGGTATCCTGTTTATTGGTTTTCAAATCTGTAATCAGATAACCGCCTTTCACAGCCTGGATGTACGATTTTCCGTCTGCAGCCCATGAAAATTGGGAAATATTTTTCACCGCAAGGTTTGTTCTCATCCCATTTACAGCCTCTGCCATGGTAAATTTCTGGGTCTGGGCAAATGCTGAACTACCTAAAACCAGCATCAATAAAGAAAATTTATGTAATTTCATTGTATAAAATTGAATCCATCAAAAATAAGAAATAAAAACCATCCGTTAAAAAATGTTAAATTAAAACATTGACAAAATGGAATTCATGCTTTCAAAGAAATTATTTCTTAACTTAATAGTTAAGATTTTAAATAAGTCAATTGTGATAGTCGATTCGCTGCGCTTGTCAATTTTTAATTGCTGGAAAGCTATAGTATTCACCATTCATTTGCAAAGTAAAATTGACTATTGGTATTAAATGAGTCAATTGTGAATAGTCAGTTCGCTACGCTTGTCAATTTTAATTTGATCGAAAGCTATAGTATTCACCATTCACTCGCAAAGCAAAATTAACTATTGATGTAGAAAAATGCATTTCTTATCCTATATCAATGACTTGTATATACTCTCTATCCTAAATTTGCATCATTAATAACAAACAAAAAATACAAAATACAATGGCAACAAAATGGATCTTAGACCCAACGCATAGTGAAATTACTTTCAAAGTAAAACACATGATGATCTCTAACGTAAAAGGAAGCTTCAGAACTTTCACTGCTGAAATTGAATCTGAAGACGAGTTTTTTGCAAATGCAAAAACTACAGCTACTATTCAAACAGATTCTGTTTTCACAAACAATACAGACAGAGACAATCACTTAAAGTCTGCAGAATTTTTCAACGCTGAAGCACATCCTACGATCACTTTTGAATCTCAGGCATTAAATAATTCAATTGTTGGAAATCTTACTGTTAACGGAGTTACAAAACCTATCACTCTTGATGTAGACTTCGGAGGAATCAATGTAGATCCATGGGGAAATACAAAGGCAGGTTTCTCTTTTGAAGGAAAAATCAGCAGAAAAGATTTTGGATTAAACTGGAATGCAGCTCTTGAAGCAGGAGGTGTAATGGTAAGTGATGATGTAAAAATAGCTGGTGAATTACAGTTTGTAAAACAAGCATAATTTATAACACATATTATAAAAGGTTCAGGGATTTGTCTAAAAGCCTTGAACCTTTTATTTTTTTATACTCTTCAATATATATGAACCTCAACGATCTTCAAAACATAAGCAATAGTTTTAACAACACACAGAGAATGCCCGTTTTATTTCTTGGACATGGTTCACCTATGAACGCCATTGAAGAAAACCAATTTGTACAGGGTTTCCGAAAAGCAGCCTCTGAGATCCCTAAACCCAATGCAATTCTTTGTATTTCTGCTCATTGGTATACAGACGGAACTTTTGTAACAGCTATGGATATGCCTAAAACAATCCACGATTTTTATGGTTTTCCAAAAGCCCTTTTTGATGTACAGTATCCTGCTCACGGAAGCCCGGAGCTGGCAAAAGAAACATCAGAACTTCTGCTCCCGATTGATGTAGAAGAAGACCACAGCTGGGGACTGGATCATGGTGCATGGTCTGTGATAAAACATATGTATCCTGATGCTGATATTCCTGTGATTCAACTGAGCATTGACCATACAAAACCACCGCAGTATCATTATGATCTTGCCAAAAGACTCAACAAATTGCGTGAAAAAGGAATCTTAATTATCGGAAGCGGAAATATTGTTCATAACCTTCGCCTTATCGATTGGAAAAACATCAATACAGTTGGCGCCGGCTGGGACTGGGCAATAGAGGCCAGAGAAAAAACCAATAATTGGCTTTTGGATGGAAATTTCCAGAATATTATTGATTATCAGAAGCAGGGAACTTTCTTACAATATGCTGTTCCAACGCCTGATCATTATCTTCCTTTATTGTATACTTTAGGGCTGAAGGATCAGTCTGAAGAACTTACCTTATTCAATGATGAACTCATCGGAGGATCATTGAGTATGACGAGTGTAAGAATTGGATAATCTGATATTACAATAAAAAAGGAAATACCTCAGTTGAGATATTTCCTTTTCTTTTTATAATGGTAATATTATTTACTGTACTGCTTTTAAAACATTGATGTTTCCGTAACCGTAGCTTGAATTAACATTCGGATAGTACGTTGCAGACTGTCTCATTTTATTAAGTACCTGGTCTCTTGTCCATGATGGGTTTTTAGCCCAAACCAATGCTGCAATTCCTGCCGTAGCGGCTGTAGCTACTGAAGAACCACCCACATAATCTGCCTGTCCGTTGTAATAGCTCAAAACCGGAACCGTATTTCCTGAAGTTCTTTCCATCTGGAAGGTAAAATCAATCTGGCTTCCGGAGTGGCAAACATCACATTTTTGATTGGATGTATTCTCTTTTACTCCTGTTATCGCCTGTGTTTCCGACATTGATGCAGGGAAAATCACGCCCACAAAACTGGTAAAGCTTGTAGAAGTTCCTCCAGCACAGAAAATCAGTTTCCCTTTAGAATAAGCATATTTAACACCATCTTCAATTTTTCCGACAGAGAAAATATGTCCCATTGACATTGAAATAATTTTTACATTGGTATTATTACCCAATTCTGTAAAAGCTGTTTTTACAGCCGTCTGTTCGCTGGAAGTTTCCAGGACAACGTTTTCTGCAGCTCTGTAGGCAATCAGATTGGCATTGTAAGCTACTCCTACAGGTAGTCCTGCATTATTTCTCGGAGCTGTCATCACAGAAGCCATTTTTGTTCCATGTCCACACTGATCTCCGGATCCATCTGAGTTATATACTCCCAACTTACTGATTGTTCTTCCCGAAGATGCTCCGTTATTAAAGCTTCCTCCCAATAAAGTCTGCTCTGGAGAAACTCCTGTATCAATAAGTCCGATGGTAACACCTGCTCCTGTACTGTAGCTCCATGCTTCAGGAATGCTGTGTTTAGTGAAAGCCCAAGGAATTTTTGCGCTTGGTGTTGTAGAGGTGTAATCTGCCGTACTTAATGTTGATGATGAAAAACCACATCCTGACGAACCGCTTCCAGAAGATTTTGCCGCTGCATTATATTGAGCTTCAAATTCAAAATAATGATAATCGGCTGGCTCTACGTATCGGATATTTTTCATTTGTCGAAGAGCAGCAACGGTTTCCTCATTTTCAATAACAACATCCATTTGGTTAAGATACTGATCTGAAAGAAGAAGAAAATTCCTCTCCTCTTTTCCTTCATATTTTTTGATCACAGAAAGAACTTCTTTTTCCATATCGTTATTGTTTGGAGATTTACTTCTGTCAAAATCGTCTTTAGAAGCTCCGAAACCGATAGACACCATTTTGTTTCCGCGGAAAATAGCACTCCAAACGAAATGATCGGATTCATTCTTCCAGTTGAAAGTTCCGTCCGTTTTAATAGCCTGATTGATCCTTTCATTGATCTGCTTTGCAGTTAGTGGATCTTTCTGAGCCATTTCTGTTTTTACATTTTCGTTCTGAAGTTCTTCTCTGGAACACGAGTTTAAGGCAAAAAATATTGCCAATAGGAATACAGTTTTTTTCATATGTTATAATTTTGGTTGGAGCCACAATATAACACTTTCATGAGAATTAAAAACTTTTAAAAAATGAATTTAGCATTACATGAATATTAAATTACAATATCTTCTCGTAGCAGACACTTTGCTCTATTCCAACGTATTGTCCATAATTGGGTATTCTGTAAAATCCGCTTTTCTCGTAAACCGAAATAGCACTTTTCAGATCCTGAGAAGTTTCTAAAACTGCCTTTTTAAAATTCAATTCTGCGGCCCATTTTTCCAGTTCTTTTACAATAGTTGAGCCCAGGCCATTCTTTCTGAATTTTGGGTCAGTAAACATTCTTTTTATTTCTACTGAATTTTCTGAAAAAGGTTTGAATGCTCCACAAGCTGCCGGAATAGCATCAATATAAACCACAATACAGTTTTTAAGAGTATCAATTGTATTAAACTGGGAAAAGAAATCATCTTTATCACCATTATGTTCAGCTAAAGTAGAATCAAGAGATTGTATCAGTTTTTGAAAGTCTATATTGGTGGAATCTGTTCTGAGTATATGCATGTTTATTTAATTTAAAGATTAAAAAATTGAAGGATTTAAAGATTTATGAAAACAAAAAAGCTCCCTTTCGGAAGCTTTTATTTTTATGGAGCTGGTGGAGGTGGATTTTGAAAATGATAATGTTTATTAAGTTTATCCTTAACTTTTTTATCCAATGCCTCTGCATAACTATTTGCAATTTCTCCCGAATCTTTCATTAAGTTCGGCATGTTTTCAATCACCTTTTGACCTGCCGGAGTTTTATAGAATTTAATAAGTGTATCAATATCAGCATCTGTAAAGTATTTTTTATAGATAGGAATATACAGAGCAAATATTTTTTCTGGAGCCATGTCTTTTTTAAATTCATCCCAAAAATTAGCAGGTAAATCCTTATACTTATTATTGTAATGATCCATAAATTGTTGAAACCCCATAGACAACATACGATCTGACCTTGTTAAAGTAATCAACTCTTTCACTTTTGCTTCATTGGACTGAGAAAAAGCATTTATTCCGAATAAGAAGAAACACAAAATAATTCCTTTCTTCATATATCCTATTTTATATCAACAACAAACTTTCTCTCATTGATCAGCTCTGCAATTGCCAGCATATCTTTACCGATTAGTCGGTCATCTTCAAGTTTAGCAACTTTGGAACGAAGAACTGTAAAGTTTTCTTCAATCACTTTAGAACATTTCGCAGGTCTTCTGAATTCCAGTCCCTGAGCAGCAAACATCAACTCTACTGACAGAATATTCACAAGGTTTCCAAGAACCTGATTGAATTTTCTTCCTGAGATACTTCCCATAGAAACATGATCTTCCTGACCTAAACTTGTAGGAATAGAATCTGCCGATGCCGGGAAACATAGTGTTTTGTTTTCTGTAACCAAAGCAGCTGAAGTATACTGAGGAATCATAAATCCAGAGTTTAATCCTGAGCTTTCCGTCAATAATCTTGGTAATCCGTACTTTCCTTCCAATAATAAGTAACTTCTTCTGTCTGAAATATTTCCTAATTCTGCAGCAGCCAGTGTAGCATAATCTAAAGGTAAAGCCATCAACTGTCCGTGGAAGTTACCTCCTGAGATAGATTCTTCAGCACTTAATACAATTGGATTGTCTGTTACGGAATTCAGTTCTGTTTCCGCCATACCTCTAAGATGTTCAAAAGCGTTTCTGCTAGCTCCATGAACCTGTGGAACACATCTCATAGAATAAGGATCCTGAACTCTCTCACAATCTTCGTGAGCTTTCATATTTTCTGATCCTTTTAAGAATTTAAGCATTCTTGCCGCTACTTTTTTACTGCCCTCAAAAGGTCTGATCTCGTGAAGTTCTTTTTTGAAAGGACTTTCAGAACCTCTGTATGCTTCTATACTCATTGCAGCCGTCATATCCGCAAGATCTAATAGGTATTCGAATTTTTCAAGTCCTTTGATTGCATGAGCAAGAATAAATTGTGTTCCATTGATCAATCCTAATCCTTCTTTTGGTCCTAAAACCAGTGCTTCGAGGTCATGTTTCTGCAAAACATCTATAGTATCAGAAACCTGATCCCCTTCCCAAACCTGTCCTAAACCAAGTAAAGGTAACACCAGATGTGCTAAAGGAGCAAGGTCTCCCGAAGCACCTACAGATCCTTGTTCAGGAACCACCGGGATGATATCTTTTTCCAGCATCAGGATCATTCTTTCAATGACTTCCAGAGAAACTCCTGAAAATCCTTTTGAAAGGGCATGAACTTTAGCAATCATCATGATCTTTGAAAGTTCTTTATCAATTGGTTTTCCTACTCCTACTGCGTGAGAAATAATCAGATTATATTGTAACTGAGCGGTTTCGTCAGCCGATATTTTAGTATCACATAAAGGTCCGAACCCGGTATTGATTCCATATACACATCTGTCAGACTCTACTATTTTCTGTACGTTTTTCTGAGATTTTAAGATTTGTTCTTTTGCCGCTTTATTAAGCTTGGCTTTATTTGGCTTTTTACAGATTTCCAGAACATCATGGAAAGTAAAAACATCTACCCCGTATATCATTTCTAAAAAATTTTCTTAAAATTACGCATTTAACAATAATTGGAAAAGCTAAATTTCAATCTTCTATATTTTTATATCAACAAGGAAATTATTTTACTATTTTTAGCCCCGAAATTAAAAACAATAATACATGAGACTGAAAACTCTATTCCTTGCTTTATGTGTAGCAAGCACAACAGCTTTCGCCCAGAAAGTAAAATACTCTAAAGAGGACATCAAAAAAATGGAAGCTTACCTTTTTAATGAAGGTTTTAATACTCCATCTCCTAAGAAAACATCTACCATCATCTTAAAAGACGGAACTACCTACAAAGGTTTCTGTAATAAGATTGAAACCAAAAAAGGACAGATCTACGAGGTCGCTATTAAAGACAGTGTCACCAAAAAGAATGCAACTTTCAATGCTGATCAGATCAATGAGATGTATGTGTATCCAAGCAATGCAGAAAAGATTGCAAAAGTGGCAAAATACATGGGGAATATCAGAAATTTCGGAACTAAAAAATTGACAAAAAACACCAATAATGATAGAATTTATTTTGTCAACCAGACTGTTTCTTTAAAGAACAAAAAAGATGATAAGGAATTCCTGATGCAGGTTATCAATCCCGGTTTTGATGATATTATTTCAGTATATCACGATCCCAGAGCTAAAGAAACTACAGGATTTTCTGTAATGGGCTCTCCACAGCTTGGTGGCGGGGTTATCAAATCTTATTATGTAAAAAAGGGCGACAAAGTGATGTGGCTGCATAAAGATGATTTTGAAGACAATTATGATTTTCTTTTTGGAGACAATCAGGATTTCATGAAAAAATATCCTAAGAATTCTGTGGAATGGGATTACTTTAGTTTTCTTGTAAGTGAATATACTGCAATGGCAAACGGATAAAATACTTTGAACCATAAATTAAAACCTGCAGACTCATCTGCAGGTTTTTCTTTTTTAAATAGGGAAAGTTTCCTTAATTTTGTTATATGAATCCTTCTTTAGAACTACAGCTCAAAACCTTACCATCCGAACCCGGCGTTTATCGTTATTATGATAAAAACGAACAGCTTTTGTATGTTGGGAAAGCTAAAAATCTGAAGAAAAGGGTTCTCTCTTATTTCAACAAAAACCTTTCCGGATACAGGATCAAAATAATGGTCGGGAAAATCCAGCGATTGGAAACAACAATTGTAAACAGTGAGTATGATGCCCTTTTATTAGAGAATAATCTGATTAAGGAACATCAGCCGTTTTACAATGTCATGCTGAAGGATGACAAGACTTATCCGTGGATCTGCATCAAGAATGAAGATTTCCCAAGAATCTTTCTGACCAGAAATGTAATTAAAGATGGATCCGAGTATTATGGTCCTTATGCAAAAGTGCGTCCGGCAAAGATTTTACTGGATACCATCAAGCATATTTACAAGCTCAGGACCTGCAATCTGAATCTTTCTTCAGCCAAGATTGCTGAAGGGAAATATAAAGTCTGTCTGGAATATCATATCAAAAACTGTGAAGGACCGTGTGAAGATCTTGAAAGCAAAGAAGAGTATGATGAAAAGATAGATGCTATCCGTGGAATTATCAAAGGGGATTTCCGAAAGGCTAAGGATTATCTGGTCAATCAGATGATGAAACTGGCTTCCAATCTACAGTTTGAACAAGCTCAGATTATTAAAGAAAGACTCGATATTCTGGAAGATTATCAAGCTAAGAATACTGTAGTCAACCCTAATATTGACGACGTGGATGTCTTCGGAATGACCAGTGATGAAACGGCAGCCTATGTCAATTTCTTTAAAATCAGAAATGGAAATATCATCCAGAGTTTTACAACCGAGATTAAAAAAATTCTTGAAGAAACGGATGAAGACATTATGGAGGAAGCCTTGATTGAGATCCGTCAGAAGTTTTCTTCCGATTCCAAAGAAGTGCTGTTACCGTTTCATTTGTCTGTAGAAATTCCTAATGTAAAACTGATTGTTCCTAAAGTAGGAGATAAAAAAAGAATTGTAGAGCTTTCTGAAAAGAACGCTAAAGAATATCGTCTGGAAAAGCTGAAACAGGTTCAGATTATAGATCCTGAAAGGCATACCAACAGAATCATGGCTGAAATGCAGAAACTTCTCCGAATGCCGGTAGAACCTAGACATATTGAAGGTTTTGACAACTCAAATATCCAGGGGACCAATCCTGTCTCAGCATGTGTAGTTTTCAAAGATGGCAAACCAAGTAAAGCAGATTACAGAATCTTTCATCCAAAAACAGTGGAAGGACCTAATGACTTTGCAACTATGGAAGAAGTGATCTACCGCCGTTACAAAAGAATGCTTGATGAAGGTGAAGATCTTCCCCAGCTGATTCTGATAGACGGAGGAAAGGGACAGCTGTCTTCTGCTGTAAAGAGTCTTAAATTATTGGGGCTTTACGGAAAAATCACCATTGTAGGGATCGCCAAAAGGCTGGAAGAGATTTTCTTCCCAGAAGATCCTATTCCTTTATATCTGGATAAAAAATCCGAAACGTTGAAAATCCTTCAGCGTGTACGTGACGAGGCTCACCGATTTGGGGTAAAGCATCACAGAACAAGAAGGAAAAATTCTACCATAAAATCTGAACTGGAAGAAATTCCTGGTGTTGGAGAAAAAACGATTGAACTGCTTCTGTCTAAACTGAAGTCTGTAAAACGTATCAAAGAAGCCAATCTGGAAACCCTTGAAGAAATTTTAGGGAAAAGCAAAGCTAAAGTGATCTGGGAGTTTTTTAATGCCAATTGATGACTTTTGTAACTCAACAGTTCTATTTGCATTAAGAAAAACAGTGCTTTTTTATAAAATTTGACATCCATTTTCTATTTCATTAATAAGTGACAAAAATTAACATTCCTTTAAACGTAAAGATAATTTATCAATGAAAAATGAAAATAAATAAATATTTTACTAAATAATAGTATTATTTATATTTTTTTCATAAATTAGTATCATCAACTAATAACGATAATACTATGAAAACTTTTCTCATTTTATAAATATTTTACATTTTCATTTACCACAATACAGATGATGAATTACTGTTATCTACAGTGAGTCCTATTATAAACACTTTTCAAATTTTCGAAAAAATGAAAAACACATCAGCATATATACTATAAAAGGCTCTTTTTGAAGAGCCTTTTATGTTTATTATTTTGTTATTTTCAGATTATTTTGCTACAAAAACTTCTTTGGAAAATCTTCCATCAGCCTGTGGTAAATCTATCACAATACTTCCGTTTTCAAAATATCCTATGGTAGAGTTTCCATCAGCTAATTTCACTAAAAAAACAGCATTTTTCGAAGTAGTTTTGAAAACTGCAAACGGTACCGAACTGCCAGCCTTTGCCAGGATAAACTGATTGGAATCAATCTGTATTTTCTGAAGATCCAGCTTCCCATTTGAGTAGCTATTCGCTTCTGGAGTAGTTGTAGATGCAACAGATACTGCAGGTTCAGGAGATGTATTCTGCCCACTAGTGGATGCTGGCAATAGTGCTACAGGATTAGACATTGGTATTTTTATTAACGTCTGTTTCAAAGCATCTTGTACACCCTCCTCAAGTTCTTTGATATTAGAGACTCCTTTTGCTTCCAAGATTATATTATTATTACAATCCTTGAACTGTACAATTACTTTATTTTTAAATAAACTTTTGTCATTTAGAATATCAGCACTCACTACATTACAGAAATTACTTTTTGCTTCTGCAGGCCATTTATCTTTAATTACCGGAAGAACTATATATTTTTTCCCAGCCAAAGCTTTGGTGAAAAAATTTTCTAAACCATAATCTTCCTTAAACGTTTCAAATTTTTCAGGAACTGTAACATATTTATAATCTGAAACCTTTTGTGCAAAAATAACTGTTGAACAAACTGTCAACATCAACATTGATAACTTTTTCATTTCTATAATTTTAATCGTTTCTGAATGCTCCCATATCTAGTTTCAATGAAAAGAAATTGGAATAGAAATTAGATCCACCTATTCCTGAATTTGTAATCGCATAATCCAGTGTAAGCCCTCTGTATCTGATCCCAAGACCGGCACTCGGTTGGAAGGAAACTTTTCTTTTAAGATCTTCTATATCTGTAATTGACTGGAATCTGTTGATACCCAATCTCACAAAAATCATTTTCTGATACCCCAGTTCAGCTCCAGCATAAGGACTGATACTTGCGAAATCTGTTGAAATCAATGAAGCAGTTTTAGCAAAATCTACATTAATTCCTGCTTCTGGCAATACGTAAACACTGCTGTTTATTTCAAATAATTTACTGGCACCTACATTCAGCTTAGGCATTGTAAGTTCCAGTTTATCTTTCGGTGCCGGGTTGAATTCTTCTCCGTTTACAACAGTTGAAAGTTCTTTCTGATTGATACTCCAGAAGTTTACGGTAGTTGTGATATCTCTTACCATACCACCAAACTTCCATCCATTATCTGCTTTATAGATCGCTCCCACATCAAAACCAAAACCATAGCCATTTGCAAATTTACCTACATTTCTGTAAACAATTTTAGCATTTACCCCCACATCCAATTTTGGATTTCCTCCGGGTCTGAAAGCATAGGAAAGGATAGCGGCGTAATCGGATTGGGAAAATTTGGTGATTTTATCATAATCAATGTTTCCTTCAGAGTCAATCATCTGGGTGGTATTCAAAATATTGTCTACACCAAGTCTTACCACTGAAACACCGAATACACCCTCTTCAAGTACTTTTGCATACGCCAGATAGTCATATTTTGCAATAGATTCAAAGTATTCTGCGTGCATAGCTGCACCCTGCCAGTCTCTTTCAACTGACATCAAACCTGCAGGGTTCCACATAGGAGAATATACATCATCCTGATTGGTGATTACTGCCCCACCCATTGCAAGACCTCTTGCTCCGGCTCCGATATTTAAGAATTCATTGGAATATTTCCTGATAATCTGAGATTGAGACAGCCCAAACAGCAGTGAAAATGCAAGTAAAAGATATTTTTTCATCATATAAATTTGATGCTTAGTTTAAGTTTTTAGTTTTTCTGGCTTTAATTAATCCATTCACAATGATTGCCAGTATCATAACTCCTGAAGCAATATAAAATATACGGCTCATATGTTCTGATTCCCCAAAGATAAAAAAAGCTAGTATAATTCCGTAAACAGGTTCTAAATTAACTGTTAAAATTAAAGTAAAAGGGGATATATACTTCATTAATTTCACCGATTCTAACATTGGAAAAGCGGTAAAAACACTGGCTAACAAGCATATTAACGCCAAATCTCGGTAGTTTATTTCGTTCATCTGAAAAATTTGCCCAGAAAGCAGATAAAATATCATTAAAATCAACCAACCACAGAAAATTTCATAAAAAATGATTTTTCCTGAACTCGTTTTGCCAAACATCTTCCCATTAAAAACAGAAAAAATAGTTCCAAATACTGCACATAGGATTCCGTAAATAATACCTTCTTTAAAATGAATCTCTGTTTTGAAAATTAAAAGTATACAGGCAACGATGACCATTCCCATTACGACTTCAGATATATCAATCTTCCTTTTGAAAATAATTGGCTCCAGAATTGAAGCAAAAAGTGTAGATAAGGAAACACAACTTAACGCAATAGAAACATTGGAAACTTTAATAGAATAAAAAAAGAAATACCAGTGAAGTGCCATCGCAAAACCTATTGCTGCAAGCTGAAAAAATATTTTTTTCGAAACCTTTATACTTTCTTTTTTAAAGACCCTGATGAATACAAATAGAAAAATAGAAGCAAACAGCATCCTGTAAAACACAAGGATCTGAGCATTGGCATGAATTAATTTTCCCAAAATTGCAGTGAACCCCCACAAGAACACAATTAAATGCAACCTGAAAAGTGCCAATTTATGCATAACCTATCTCCTTTTAATTTTTAACGTGCAAATTTACAAATACGCTTTTATAAATCTCACAAAAAATATAAATTTACGTTAATAAAAAAATGAAAAATAAAGTTTTTAGTAGTTTTTTGCCTAATACATCATCTATTCTATTAATTTCAAATAAAAAGGCTTAGCATGACAGAATACTATTTCTTTTAAGACTACAATATGATATTAAGTCCAGACATTAAAATCTGAACAAAACGTTTAACCCTTCAGCCTGTAGAAGACTAATATATAGATGATATTGTGGAGCATTTTACAAATGAAGTTACCAGATACATACCTTTTAACCCACAAGGTAATAGAAATGATATCATCAACTTTATTGATGAATCAAAAAAATACTTTGTCACAAAATACCGACCTGGTAATGGTTGCCCTGGATTCCAGTGGAGATTTTGTAGGAGTTGCGGTATTCATAATATAACCGAGTAATCTATTGAGCTTGGGCTATGGTTAAAAAAGAACTCTCAAGGAAAAGGATTAGGAACTGAAATCATAACAGCCCTCATTGAATTCCTGGAAAATAATTTTACTTTTCACTATATTTTATATCCTGTAGATGAAGAAAATACAGCCAGCAAAAAAATTCCGGAAAAGCTAGGCTTCATTCCTACCAAAAGATACAAAAAATATAAAGATCATGTCACCGATCTCAATATTGTAGAGTATAGAAAATACTACTAGCGTTTACAACTCCAATCATTAAAAAACCCTGAAAATTTGTTAAACTTTCAGGGCCTTCAAATAATAAACTATTAAAAAAATAAACTAGGAACAGAGTATTTTGCAGAGGATATCACCCTCTGTTACTCTAGTGTAAAGTTAGAAAAAATATAAATAATTTAAATGTATTTTTCTGTTAAAAATTTCACAATTTACTAAAAACCAAATAATTAAACATCTGTTTTACTTCCAATTTATATTCTTCATAAAAATAGTATCTTTAAACGTAAAAAATTGAAAATTTTATGGACATCGAATTCAATAAACGAGAAGATCAGAACAGATTAAAATTATCTGAAATAAATCGCTTACTCACTGAGATCAAAAAAGGAGGTGGTGAGAAGAGGCTTCAAAAGCTTCGTGATGAAGGAAAAATGACAGCAAGAGAAAGAGTAGATTATCTTCTCGATAAAGATTCAGATTCTATAGAAGTAGGAGCATTTGCGGGATACGAAATGTATAAGGAGCATGGAGGATGTCCAAGCGGCGGAGTTGTAGTAGTTATTGGCTACGTTTCCGGAAGACAATGTATCATTGTTGCAAATGATGCTTCTGTAAAAGCAGGTGCATGGTTTCCTATCACAGGAAAGAAAAACCTGAGAGCACAAGAAATTTCCATGGAAAACAAGCTTCCAATCATCTATCTGGTAGACTCTGCAGGTGTTTATCTTCCAATGCAGGATGAGATCTTCCCGGATAAAGAGCATTTTGGAAGAATTTTCAGAAATAATGCTAAGATGAGTTCTATGGGAATCATCCAGATCTCTGCAGTAATGGGAAGTTGTGTAGCCGGAGGAGCTTATCTGCCTATCATGAGTGATGAAGCTATGATTGTAGATAAAACAGGCTCTATTTTCCTTGCCGGAAGCTACCTTGTAAAAGCAGCGATCGGTGAAAGTATTGATAATGAAACTTTGGGAGGTGCTACCACGCACTGCTCTATTTCAGGAGTAACGGATTATAAAGCTAAAGATGATAAAGATGCTTTGAATAGAATCAAAAACATCATGAAATCTCTTGGAAGTACTGAAAAAGCAGGTTTTGACAGAATAGAAAGTTTCCCACCAAAAGAAAATCCTGAAAATATTTTCGGAATTATGCCTGTTTCCAGAGCTGAGCAATATGATACCAACGAAATTATTAAATGTATTGTAGACAACTCCGAATACGAAGAATATAAAGCTGATTACGGCAAAAGTATTATTTGTGCAACAGCAAGAATTGATGGTTGGTCTGTAGGTATTGTAGCCAATCAGAGAAAGTTGGTTAAGAGCGGTAAAGGAGAAATGCAGTTTGGAGGAGTTATTTACTCCGACTCAGCAGATAAAGCAACCCGATTTATTGCCAACTGTAATCAAAGAAAAATACCTTTGATCTTCTTACAGGATGTTACCGGATTTATGGTTGGTTCAAAGTCTGAGCATGGTGGTATCATTAAAGACGGAGCTAAAATGGTAAATGCGGTTTCCAATTCTGTAGTTCCTAAGTTTACCATTATCACGGGGAACTCTTATGGAGCAGGAAACTATGCAATGTGTGGGAAAGCTTATGATCCTAGACTAATTGTTGCATGGCCTTGGGCAGATTTAGCGGTAATGGGAGGAGCACAGGCTGCAAAAGTACTTGCACAGATCCAGGAATCCACCTTAAAAAAACAAGGAAAAGAAATTTCAGAAGAAGAGCACAACGAAATTCTGGATACAATTTCAAAAAAATATCAGAAACAAACTGAATCTACTTATGCAGCGGCAAGATTATGGACAGATGCCATCATCAACCCTGCAGATACAAGAAAATGGATTTCTATGGGGATTGAAGCAGCTAATAATGCTCCTATTACTGAGAAGTTCAACTTGGGAGTAATTCAAGTCTGATCATGCATTAATAAAAAACAACACGGCTATTTCTAAGTGAAATAGCCGTGTTTATATATATCTTTAAATTATTTGAAATTAGTTCCCGTATTCTTCTTTACAAAATTCTATAGGACCTCCAAGCTTCATACAGCATTGATATTTGCTCAAACAAATTCCATTAGGCCATCCTGGAGGGTAACACATTCCAAATACCGGATCATCCGGGCAACCAGGGCCTCCGCTTCCTTTAAGTGATTTTAAACTCTCTCTTGAAATCTTTACTAGATTTTTCATAGTTATTTAGTTTTTGATAGTTCCTACTCTATGATAGCTTTTCGGATTACGCTTCCTCTAAAATACTGTTTTTTTCCATACTTGGTGAAATTTAATGAAAATTTCTTATTCATAGTTTTTTCAGAAGTGTTGAGGAAATATTCATAATACAATTATATAGGAATAATGAGGAAATAGTTTAGTGAATAACAGCTGGCATTTCAGGAGCTTTCTCCCGCTATCCATTCATACTCCTCACACCTGGCATGCCAACATCATTCCCCCATACCTTTCCTACCTTGCTGCGGGGTAACCATTCCTATCGGGGCTAGGGGTGAGACGAATTATAAATGATTAGTTATGAATGATAAATGATTCGGGATCCGGGTTGCGGAGTTAGGCGTTGCAAGTATTTACATTCTAAGATCTACTATCCCCAATTATGTCATTCCGTAGGAATCCAGCCACATTGATGAGAGTATAAAGGATTCTAAGGAATACTACAGAAGTTTTTAATACTTAAGTGATTTCATAATCTTAGATATACTTGATGATAGAATTTAAAATGTATTGTTTAGACTCCTACGGAGTGACATGTGCTATCAATGATCATTGATGAATGATAAGCGATAAATGATCAGTGTAAAGCGTTTGATACTGGTGGCAATAGGAATAATTATTCTTAATGATTACTCATTGCCCATTGCTTATTACTGATTGCTC
>NZ_WJHU01000005.1:0-261551 GCF_033712365.1 Chryseobacterium sp. JV558 | reverse complement strand
GTTCTATTCTATCATCAAGTATATCTAAGATTATCAAATCACTTAAGTATTATAGTATTCCTTTGAATCCTTTATACTATGATCAATGTGGCTGGATTCCTGCGGAATGACATAATTGGGGATAGTAGATAGATCTTAGAATGTAAATACTTACAACTCCTAACCCCGCAACCCGGATCCCGAATCATTCAAGATTCATCACTTATCATTTATTATTCGTCTCCCTCCTAGCCCCGATAGTAATGGTTACCCCGCAACTTAAGTGGGAGTGTCAATGGGTTTGAGCGAAGGAAAGCCAGGCGTGAGGAGTATGAATGGATAGCGGGAGAAAGCTCTTCTTAGCAATGTTAATGTATTCTCTACTTTAATACCAAGTAATACTTATTACTAGCAGTCATTATTTTAAGCTCATAAAGCGTCTGTTTTTTATATAATGCATCTGTTTATAGAAATCGCATAAGAGCAGCTAAAACCTATCTTATTGTTAACATAGAGAAAGAAAAAAACCGCTTCAACAAAGAAACGGTTTCCATTTATGGCATTTTGATTTTCAATCTTACATATCACTGTTGGTATCCGGACATTTGAAATCATCACTGCAGGTAGCGCAAACAATTACTCCACTGCAATAATACATACAGAAATCTGCTTCAGGAAGAGTAGCACCTCCGGAAATACTTTTTAATTGGTCTTTTTGTAGTTTTTTTAGATTTTTCATATTGTTTTAATTAAAAATTTGTAGGTAAAGTAAAAATAGATAAAATATTTTAAATTAAACAAGATTTTATATTGAAAAAAATAAAGTTTAATAAAGAATAGGAGCATTATCATCCTGAATAAGCTTAATTTGATTTAAATATTTGATTATTAATGAAATAAATGTTATTTTTAAACAAGCGTTATCCGAAAAGCTTATAGAGTAGGAAATACCAAAAATTAATAACTATGAAAAATCTAAAGAAACTTTCAAGAGACGACAAGAGAAGTATTGTTGCCGGAGTAAACTTCCCGGCATATTGTTTTGAAGGTGGAGGACCTGGGGAAGGGGGTTGCTCTGCCGGAGAGATCTGTTCAAATGGAAAATGTGTTCCTTATGGTGGAGGCCCGGGAGGTGGAGAAAATCCTGGCGGCGGTGGTGATTCTTATACCTGTATTTGCCCGTGGGGAACTTTTACACAATCAACTCCATGTCCGGAATTTTACTGTATAACGGGATAAGATAAAAAGTAATGACTATTTAAATAATAACGGCTGTCTCAAAAGAGGCAACCGTTTTATTTTATTTTTTAATCAATCCCAATTCGATCAATCTTTCATGCAGGAATTCTCCAGCAGAAGTATCTTCGTATAATTTTGGATTGTTTTCGTCTACACAATTCTCAAGTGCATTTAAAGACATGGCACTGATAGGATGCATAAAGAAAGGAATTGAATACCTTGAAGTACTCCACGACTCTCTTGGCGGGTTTACCACTCTGTGGATAGTAGATTTCAGTTTGTTGTTGGTATGTCTTGAAAGCATATCTCCCACATTGATCATCAATTCATCCGGTTCTGCAATGGCATCAATCCATTCTCCGTTGTGGTTCTGAACCTGAAGACCTTTTCCTTGTGCTCCCATTAAAAGAGTAATAAGGTTAATGTCACCGTGAGCGGCTGCTCTTACCGCATCATCCGGTTCTTCAGTGATTGGCGGGTAGTGAATCGGTCTTAAAATAGAATTTCCTTCTGCGATTTTGTCATCAAAATAAAATTCATTTAAACCAAGGTGCAATGCTAAAGCTCTCAGAACATACTGTCCCGTTTTCTCAAGCATCTGGAATGCCTCTTTACCTACTTCGTTGAATTTTGGAAGTTCATCAACGATTACATTGTCAGGATACTCAGTTTTGTATTTTGAATCATCAGACAAATATTGTCCAAAGTGCCAAAACTCTTTTAAGTCTCCTTTTTTGAAACCTTTTGCGGTTTCTTTACCGAATCCTACATACCCTCTCTGGCCGCCGATTCCTGGAATCTCATACTTCTGTTTGGTTTCCACTGGCTGTTCAAAAAAGTTTTTTACCTCTCCATACAAATCATCCACTAGGTTGTCATCAAGAAAGTGGCCTTTTAGGGCTACAAAACCAATTTCTTCATAAGCTTTTCCGATTTCATTTACAAATTTCTGTTTGCGTTCCGGGTTGTCCGAAAGGAAATCACGCAGGTCTACACTAGGTATTTTATCCATTTTTAGAAATTTACGAATAGCAAAATTACATTTTTTTTAAATTAAATGATTTTAAAATCATTATTTATAAGTTAAATTTGCTGTATGAAAAAATATTCTTCTAAGAGAAGTATCCAAATACTCGCACATCTTCTTCAACAGTACGGAATTGCTGATATTGTAATTTCTCCGGGGTCAAGAAATGCTCCTTTGGCCATTCATTTTTCAGAGATAGATAGTTTTAACTGCTACAGTATTGTAGACGAAAGAAGTGCAGCTTTTGTTGCTATGGGGATGGCGAAAAGCGATAAAAAGCCTGTAGCAATTACCTGTACCAGCGGATCAGCGGTCGTGAACTATTATCCTGCTGTTACTGAAGCTTTTTATCAGAATATTCCACTTTTGGTACTTACTGCTGACAGGCCGACTGATTTTGTTGATCTGTTTGATGGGCAGACGATAAGGCAGAAGGATGTTTTTCATCAGCATTCCTATGGTGATTTCCAACTGTTGGAAGACAGCAAAGAACATGCGGAAGATATTAATTTTGATATCATTAAAAAAGCCATTGAACTTTGTTTTGAAAAGCAAGGTCCGGTACATATTAATATTCCTTTGGAAGAACCTTTGTATGAGCTTGTTTCAGAACTTCCTACTTTTCCTACGGTAGAAAAAACAATCAAGCACAAAGAGTATGAAATCCCTTCAAATTTGATTGCAGAGTGGCATACTTCACAAAGAATCATGCTTTTGGTAGGAACAAGAGATTACAGTCCTGAATTGGAAAATCAATTGACACAATTGGTGAAAAACCATTCTGTTATTGTTTTGTGTGAAGCTAATTCTAACTTACATCACGAGAAGTTTTTTAAACATATAGACCGTTATATATTTAATTTTACTGAAGAAGACTATAAAACCTATGCTCCTGATCTGTTGATTACAGTGGGGCAGAACGTAGTTTCTAAGAAAGTAAAACAGTTCCTGAGAAGTGCCCATCCAAAACAGCACTGGCATCTGGATGAAGTATGGCAGCCGGATACCTATTTCTCACTGACAGAAAAAATTGAAGTTAAGCCTGAGGTTTTCTTCTCAAAATTGCTGAAATTTATCAATTTGGAGCCTAGACCTTATTTTAATCTTTGGGACGTTTTAAGAGATAAAAAAGATGCTAAACACGAGCAGTTTTTGAATACGATTGATTTCTCAGATTTTTATTTCTTCAATAAGGCTTCGCAGACAATTCCTGAAAATTATAATATTCATTTCAGCAACTCTTCCGGGATCAGATATGCACAGCTGTTTGATTTTGGAAAGAGAAAAATGTACTGTAACAGAGGAACCAGTGGTATTGACGGATCTACTTCTACGGCAATGGGATTTGCTATCAAAAATGAAAATCCTACTTTGCTGATCACAGGAGATTTGAGTTTCTTTTATGATATCAATGGACTTTGGAATCAATATATTCCACCATTTGTAAGAATTATGATCTTCAATAACGGTGAAGGAAATATCTTTAAGATCATTCCGGGACCTGGAAATGCCAACCCGAATACATTAGACGAGTTTATTGCCACCAAACACCGTAAGAATGCAGAATCTCTTGCCAAGCACTTTGGGTTCTCCTACGTAAAAGTAGAGGATGAAATTACGCTTGACAGAGTTCTGGAGAATTTCTTCAAACCTGACGCACAGCCAAAAATCCTGGAAGTAAATACTCACGGGAAGAATAGTGCAGATGTGCTGAAGTCTTATTTTGAATTTATGAAATAATCTTAAAGATCAAGATATTCTTCATTCCCAGGCAGATTGATAATTCTGTCAATAGGATAAATAAACATATCATCAAAATCATTCAACGCATTAATGATCTGGAAATGGGTGAATTGCTTTATATTTTGTAAAGTAATCTCCGTTTCTTTGATCTTTTTATGCTTTAAAAGATGCTGTCTTTGTACTCCGTTTAGCAGATAGGTAGCAGGAGTATACCAGTCTTTTCCCTTTAAAAATAAAAGGTTGGAAAAAGAAGTATCTGTGATATGATTATTTTTAACGATGATAATTTCTTCTGTTTTGGACTTCATCTTCATTTTATCCAACTCTTTACGGTCTTCAAACTTGAATGAATAATCAAAACTGTTATTTTCTACCAGTTTGAAATCCTGAATCTCAGGAATAGCATAAGGAATCATCTGTGTCCTGATTCTTTTATCGAGATCATAAGAAATTCTTAGCTTGAAAAGACCATCCTCATCATGCTGCAGATTTTTATAGATCTTGGCCAGATCAATGGAGTCTTCTTTTCCGAAATGGGAAAATGTTTGATTGACACGTTTCTGATGTAGATCCAATAGAAAAATCTCTTTATCTTCTACTTTAATGCTTTCAATGAATTGGGACATAGATTTTATTTTTCATTTCCTGATATTCGTCTTCTAATTTACTCATATGCGTTATACCGCCTCCGCTTTTGAAATAAAGTTGGTTTCCTTCTTTTTCTATAAAGCGGATGATCACACAGCTATCTACATTTTGGCCGTCAAACCATCCGCAAACGCCAGTGTAATATCCTCTGTCATACCCTTCTGCATCCAGAATTATTTCTAGTGTTTTAGGCTTTGGAGCTCCTAAAATAGAGCCTGCAGGAAGAAGTTTCTGCATTATACTTCCTACTTTCCCATCAAATTCAGGTTTTATCATACCTGAAATTTCAGAACTCATTGCATAAAGATCCTTTTGCTGGGTTTTGATGAAATCAATATGCTGGAACTGGTCCACTTTTACATCATCAGCTACCATGCTCAGATCATTTCGGAGCAGATCCACTACGGTGTAATGTTCTGCTTTTTCCTTTTTATCATTCTTCAGTATTTCTGCCGCATTTTCAATAGAAGCATCAATAGTGCCTTTCATGGGATAGGTTAAAATTTTACCGTTAATGATCTTTACAAAAGTTTCAGGAGAAAAAAATACAAAAAAATCTTTATAAAAAACTTTATACTTTGCATTTGAATGATAAAAAATCTCTTCTAAGGTTAAATTGGTCTCTATTTTCGTTTTTCTAGTATAGTTTACTAAATAAGAGTTTCCCAGACGAATATTTTTCTGAACCTTGTCAAAACCTGTTTTAAAGCTTTCCAACGTTTCAGGAAATGATTTCCAGACTACTTTTTTATCTAATTCATGTGTTTCTTTTGCGTTTGAAAACTCTTGAAAATCAATAATTAAACCTGATTTTTCAATTTCATGTTCCTGGTATATTTCGACACTCTCTGAGAGAAAGTCGATCACGAAAAAATAGGGAACCTTCTGAAGAGAAAGCTCGTCCATTTCCATAAATTTTTGATGATTCACTGAAAACATTCTGCAAAAATAATTATTGATGTTTACTTTTGCATAAATTTTTTACGATGCAGAACAAATATCCTCAGAAACCGGGACTAGATTTTATATTGAAGCAGG
The DNA here is from genome assembly GCF_033712365.1 of Chryseobacterium sp. JV558. Taxonomy (NCBI): domain Bacteria; kingdom Pseudomonadati; phylum Bacteroidota; class Flavobacteriia; order Flavobacteriales; family Weeksellaceae; genus Chryseobacterium; species Chryseobacterium sp. JV558. Next base: position 255,877 of record NZ_WJHU01000005.1, on the reverse strand, counting down.
CTTTTTTTTATTGGAATAAAACACTGGTTTTTCAGTTGATGTTTTCCATCATCTTTTTTGGAATATTGCTTACCGCAGTTATGCTTTTTGGAGCGAAGTACAATGTTTTCTCTTACAACAAAGAATTGGAGGAAGCCTTTTTGCAGGGTACGAAGATGTATCTGAAAAAAATGGAAGAAATAGCGGCTACCGAAAACTATCAGATGTTTACTCTGGCTGTCATGGGAACGACAGCGTTTTTGTATCCGTTGAATCTTGGGATGTTTCAGATCTTCAGAAAAATTGATCTTAAAGAAAATATTGTAATCGGAGATCTGTTTGCAGGATATAATGGGCTCAACTTTTTCAAATATGTAGGATATTTCCTTTTCTGGTTCTTCATTTACAGATTTACGATTCCTACCGTAGTGCTGGCAGTGGCCTGGGTTGCTGTAACGCTATTTGTAGCACCACTTATGTTTTTTACGAACAAAAGGATATTCGAGGCGATTTCTCTGAATTTTAAAGCCCTTAAAATGTATTTTGTAGAAATAATGGTGTGCGTTATCGTTGCTTTTCTATTTAAGTACTTAGGTTTTGCTCTGTTTTTGATAGGAGGACTTTTCACATTTCCTTTTTGGAATGCTATGATTTATTCACTTTATAAAACGGTTTTTGCAGAGAAAAGTTAAAATTCATTCGTGTTTAATATGATTTTTTACTAAAAAAAACTAAATTTGGTAAAATCATTAAATATTTAAACTATGTCTGAATTTAACGAATTTGATCAGCAAGGCTCTGTGCCAAACAGAGATACGGGGTCTATTATTTCTCATGCCTTTGAAATGTATAAAGGTGTTTTCGGCTACGGAATCGTAGCTATGATTATTTATATGGCCGGAGGGTATCTTATTCAGGTACTTACAGGATTTAATTCTGCTTCTTTAGCGGAAGAGATGAAATCTTCAGGAGGTGACTTTAATTATTGGAGTGCTCCGGGGCTGCCTTTATATATGGGGGCTTCCAGTCTTTTCGGTCTTTTATTGTCTCCTTTGTATGTAGGATTGATCTACATGGTGAATAAATATAATACGAAAAGTCCTATTGAGTTTTCTGATCTTTTCATCGGATACCGTCAGAATTTTGTAAATATATTGATCTACAGTCTTCTTTCAGGGATTATTTCTTCAGTTGCTCTTGCTTTGTGTGTTCTGCCTATTATTTTTGTATATCCCTTCCTTTTATTAGGGTATCCTATTCTGTTGTTTGAAAATGCTTCAGCTACAGATGCTTTAGGTAAATCTTTCAATATTGCTAAAGAAAACTATGGAATTTTCTTATTAACCGGATTTTTAGGATTTCTGATCTCTATTGCAGGGGTTATTCTTTGTGGAATAGGAGTTATCTTAACCGCTCCGTTTATTATGATCGTAATGTACTCTACGTATTGTGCTTTCTTAGGAAAACCAAGACAAATTATGTTCAGTAAATAAAAATATAAAAATAGATGATGAATAAGGACAAACAAATAAGCAGTGTTGCGATAAAGCAGATGTCGTTGCTGGCCATTATTGTGGTGCTGGCAGGGTTGATCTGTTTTAATCTGGCATTGTTTATACCCTCAGTTCTGGGGGCAATTACCATTTATGTAGTCTGCAGAAAATATAACTTTTATCTGCAGGAAGAGAAAAAATGGAAATCATCACTTGCTGCTTTAGCATTAATGTTTGCGAGTCTTATTGTTCTTATTCTTCCAATCTATTTTATTGCCGATCTGATTATTGATAAACTGGGAAATGCGCAGGCTTATATGGCCAAGTTCAATATTTTCCTGGATAAAATACATTCTTACATATTTTCGAAAACAGGATTTGATATTCTGAGCAAAGAAAATATGGTGAAACTGAAAGATTCTGTAGGGAAGATTTCAACATCAGCACTCAGTGGTACTTTCAATACCCTTACCGTAGTGATGTCCATGTATTTTATTCTCTATTTTATGCTGGAGAAGCCAAGGCTCTTTGAAAAGATTCTTACTTCTTCTGCTCCGTTGAAGAGATCCAACATTTCTTTGATAGGCGATAAAATGAGAAAACTGATTATGGCCAATGCTATCGGAATCCCGGTTGTAGCAGTAGGACAGGGGATTGTGGCTCTTATAGGATATCTTATATTTGGGGCACCGGGCGCTGTATTGCTTTTTGCATTAACGGCTGCCGCTTCAGTGATTCCTGTTGTAGGAACTGCCCTTGTGTATGCTCCGGTGTGTATCTTTATGATTGCTGAAGGAAATACGGTACAGGGAGTCGGTTTAGCGATCTATTGTGTTGTAGTGGTAGGTCTTACTGATAATCTTCTTCGTTTTACCCTTTTAAAAAAACTGGAAAACATCCACCCATTGAATACGGTATTTGGAATTATCATGGGAATGAATCTTTTTGGTTTCATGGGGCTTATTTTCGGGCCTATTCTGATCTCACTGACCCTTCTTCTGGTTCAGGTGTACAGAAATGAATTTTCGGATGAAGAGACTCCTCCGGATCTTGAACTGCCTGGGCAGGACGATATTAAAGAAAAATTAATTTAATTATATACAACGTGGAAGGACTCAATCCCGAAATACTAAAAGAAATCTGTGTAATGAAGATGCCGTTCGGTAAGTACGAAGGAACGATTCTGATTGATCTTCCGGTCAGCTACCTGGAATGGTTCAACAAAAACGGAATGCCAAAGGGAAAACTGGGAATGCAGCTTTCAACAGTTTACGAGATCAAATTAAACGGTCTGATGGATCTTTTGACTCCCATCAGGGCTGCGGTAAGAAATGGATTATAAAATTAAAATATTTCAATCCTAGTATAAAGCTTCGGCGGCATCAAAGATGCCGCCGAAGCTTTTTTATAATCAGTTTTATTAAGCTTTCAAAGCTGCAATTTCATCTCTCAGCTTGGCTGCTTTTATAAAGTCAAGGTTTTTTGCAGCAGCTTCCATTTCTTTCTGCTTCTGAGTAATCATTTTCTCTATATCTTCACTTGCATAGGTAGCTTTTGTTTCTGCCACCTTTTGCATTATTTCCTTTTGGGTATATTTCTCATCAGGGAAGTCTTTGCTTCTTCCGACAAGGTTTTCAGAAATCTTTTTATTTAATGCTGTTGGCTTCATACCATGATCGTCATTGTACTGCATTTGTTTAGCACGGCGATATTCAGTTTCATCCAGGGTGGCCTGCATAGATTTGGTGATTTTATCAGCATACATGATTGCTTTTCCGTTCACATTCCTTGCGGCACGCCCCACAGTTTGAATCATCGATCTTCTGCTTCTCAGCATTCCTTCTTTATCCGCATCCAGAATAGCAACCAACGAAACCTCGGGTAAATCCAGTCCTTCTCGCAATAAATTGACTCCGATAAGCACATCAAAAAGCCCTAAACGGAGATCCTGCATAATCTGAATACGTTCCAGCGTTTCAACATCAGAGTGAATATATCGGGTTCTGATTCCAAATTTGATGAAGTATTTCGTAAGCTCTTCCGCCATTTTCTTCGTTAAAGTGGTTACCAGTACTCTTTCATCAGCATCAGATCTTTTATGGATTTCCTCCATCAGGTCATCAATCTGGTTCAAGGAAGGTCTTACTTCGATAATAGGGTCTAGAAGTCCTGTAGGGCGGATAATCTGCTCTATATAAGCTCCTCCGGTTCTCTCAAGTTCATAATCTGCAGGAGTTGCAGATACGTAGATGACCTGGTTTTGTATGGCTTCAAATTCCTCAAACTTCAGGGGTCTGTTATCCATAGCTGCAGGAAGTCTGAATCCATATTCTACCAATGCCTCTTTTCGGCTTCGGTCACCTCCATACATTGCATGCACCTGTGGAACAGTTACGTGGCTTTCGTCAATAACCATCAAAAAGTCTTTAGGGAAATAATCAATCAGGCAGAAAGGTCTTGTTCCCGGAAGACGGCCGTCCAGATATCTCGAATAGTTTTCAATTCCTGAGCAATAGCCCAGTTCTTTAATCATTTCAAGATCCAACTCTGTTCTTTCCTGAAGTCGCTTAGCCTCTAATGGTTTTCCAACAGAGCTGAAGAAATCAACCTGTTTTACCATATCATCCTGAATGTCTTTAATAGCCCCGTTTAGGGTTTCTTTTGACGTTACAAAAAGATTGGCCGGATAGATTTGAATCTGCTCAAAAGTAGATTCTACATTTCCTGTAACAGGATCAAAGCTTTGGATCTTTTCAATTTCATCTCCAAAAAACTGAATTCTGATTGCGTTATCAGTATATGCAGGAAACACATCAATCACATCCCCTTTTACACGGAATGTACCTCTTTGAAATTCGTTTAATGTTCTGGCATATAATGCATTAACCAGTGAGTGGAGAAGTGCTGTTCTTGTCACTTTTTCACCAATCGCTATAGAGATTAAGGATTTGTGGAATTCTGTCGGGTTTCCGATACCGTAAATACACGATACAGATGCCACAATCAAAACATCCCTTCTTCCCGAAAGAAGACTGGCAGTCGCAGAAAGACGTAGTTTTTCAACCTCTTCATTGATGCTCAGATCTTTTTCAATATAAGTTCCTGTTGTGGCAATGTAAGCCTCAGGCTGGTAATAATCATAATAGCTGACAAAATATTCCACGGCATTTTCTGGAAAAAATTCCTTAAACTCCATAAAGAGCTGTGCTGCCAATGTTTTATTGTGTGCCAATACTAAAGTAGGACGCTGTACATTGTGTACAACATTCGCAACGGTAAAGGTTTTTCCGGATCCGGTTACCCCAAGAAGTGTCTGATATTTCTCCCCGATTTCTATTCCTTCGGTAAGTTTTTCAATTGCTTTAGGCTGGTCTCCTGTAGGTTTATATTCTGATTGAAGCTTAAACATAGAAAAGAATGTATACAACAAAAATACGAAAGAAATTTTTAGACAGGATAATGTTTTGAAGATGAATATTTTGATAATAAAATTTTAACAGTCTCAAGATGAATAATTGAAAAAATAAAAAGCGCTAAAAATTAGCGCTTTCAATATTAAGGTTTTGTAAAAGTCATTGTTGCGGGGACTTTTAGCACAGAAGCAATGGGATTCCCATCTTTCGTAGCAGGTTTCCAGACTGTGTTATTACTTATTTCAGTGACTGTCTTAAGAAGCTCCTTGTTGAAAATATCGTTATCACCCGAAGTGGTTACCTGTGTTGTTTTACCTGTCTCATCGATGTGAATATAGGCAGTTGATGTTATAGTACCATACTTAGGTTCAAAGTTACTGGTATCAATACCTTTATTTATTTGCATTCTAAAACTTTTATCCCCATCAACGTATTGTGCCGGAAGCTCATTAGTATTTTGTGGAGTATTGGTGGCTGTATTTGTGTTTTTACCCTGATTATTTTCGTTTATGCTATTTATCCTTGGAACGATTGTATCTGAAACGGCTTTTAAATCTTGTCTTTTGAATCCCATTATGACAGAAGATTTTCCTTCTTGTCTGGTCTTTTCAAAATAAGGCGGAGTCATTAAAGTAACCTGATAAGGCTGAGGATTTTGTGCGGTTCTGGCATTCGGATAAATTTTGCTGATATAAACATTTGAAAAATCCGTTTTTTTATAGTTTTTCAAAATGTTGTTTTCAATTTTTTTTGAATCAATCCAGACTGCGTAGTCTTTTTTATTTAAAAATGATTTCCACTCACTCTCTGTTGGAATTCTTTTTTTCAATTCAGGTAGCGCAAAGAATGTGATCTTCTGTTCATTTTTCTGGGTTTCATTCAGTAGAGGATAGAGTTCTTCCAGTCTTTTTTTATCACTTTCTGAGATTTTTTTTGAAAATTCTGCATACTTTCCATCATTCAGCAAATCTGCATATTTAGCCAATATGTCCTTGAATTCCTGATAAGAATCCTGGCTATTAGTTTGAGTAGAAGTTTCCGTTATTTTTTCAGACATCTGAATACTGGCCGGATTGCCTGCATACGTTCTTTCAGAAAGTAAAACTGCGGCAGCAATCAGTGTGGTGATTCCAGCTGTTTTTCTTAACAGGTTGAATTTCGATTTTTTTGTTTTCATCATAATAAATCTTTTTTTGGTGTTATTAAAATTAAATGAATGAGTCAAAGGAGGATTTTGTTGGCTAAGAATTTCTTCAAGAATAAGGTTTTGGTATTCTTTAATATTATAATTCTTTTTCAGTACCGCTTCATCTGCTAAAAACTCGTGATTCGTGATCACGGCTTTTTTGTATAAGAAAAGAACAGGATTGAACCAGGTGAAAATCTTTAAAAGATTCAGTATTACTAAATCTACACTGTGTTTCTGATCAATATGAGCCTTTTCGTGCAGGAAAATCCTTTGGTCAATTCTATTATTTACCATGTAATTTTTCCCCATATATATCGTATTCCAGAAGCTGAACGGAGAGAGACTTTCACCTGTTAATATAATATTGTAATGCTCGTAAATACGTTTTTCCCCTTTAATTCTTCTGACAGCTAAGAGAGCTAAAAGACTTTTCATGAGTAGAAAAAGTGTGATTATAACATACACGCCCCACACAATATTCATCCAGTTGAAACTTTCCTGTTCCGGCTGAATAAAAATCATTTGCTGAGCCGTTCCTTCAATCATCATTTGAGTTTGAGGTTCTATTTTAGCTTCAGGCCTTTGTATCGTAATATTGATAAATGGAATGATATAAGAAAGCAGTATACCACTTAATAAATACCATCTGTTGAATCTGTACATTCTTTCTTTTTCAAGGAAGAGATAATAAACGGCAATGAAAATAGAAGAACATATAATTATTTTCAGAACAATGGCTGCCATATCTATTCTTTTATCTGTTCATCAATGATATCACGGAGTTCTTTCAATTGCTTTTGACTAAGCTTTGCATTAGATGTAAAAAAGGAAGCAAACTGTGTTACCGAGCTGTTGAAAAAACGATCAATCATGGAAGACATTTCTTCCTTGAAATATTCCCCCTTTTCTATTTTTGGATAGTATTCACGGGAATTTCCATACACTTTATAACCTACAAGTTCTTTGTTCTGCATTCTTTTAAGCAGGGTTGCAATAGTAGTTGCAGCAGGCTTAGGATCGGGGTAGGTTTCCAGAATATCCTTCATGAAAATTTTTTTCTTCTCCCAAAGGATTTCCATGAGAATTTTTTCAGAATCTGTTAATTTAATCTCTTTCATTCTACAATGTTGTAATTTATTCTACAAATGTAGAATAAAAAATGAATCCAACAAATTTTATGGCATTATTTTTCCATTCATTATAAAATCACCTAATCATAATACTATGAAAATCAATCAATTTTACATCCCTGTAGTAAGCCTTTTTCTTATTTTGTCATCGTGCAAAGAAAATCATGCAAATGCTCAGAAGACAGGAAATGACGGAAGTGTAGAGACAGATAAGCCTAATTCAAACTACAAACCGGCATTCAAAGGGCAGACAAGAATTAAAGCCGTAAAGAGTACAACAGCTTATAGTGTAGAGATTCTGAATAAAGATTTAGGAAGACCTTGGGGGATTGTTAATTTACCTGATGGGAAATTTCTGATTACGGATAAGAATGGTCACATGAATGTTGTTTCAACCGATGGAAAGCAGGTGTCAAAAATAGAAGGCTTTCCAAAAGTGGATTCAAAAGGACAGGGAGGAATGCTTGATGTAGCTCTTGATCCTGATTTTACCGTTAACAATATTATTTACTTCAGTTTTTCAGAACTGTTTGGAAAAGGGAACTTAACTTCTGTAGCGAAAGGTAGGCTGTCTGCAGATCTCAAAAATATCTCGGACGTACAAGTTATTTTCCGTGCCGAACCTTCTTATGACGGAGATAAACATTATGGAAGCCGTCTGGCCTTTGATAAAGATGGACATTTATTTGTGAGTACAGGAGAAAGATCAGATAAAGTAACCCGAGTCTATGCACAGAAAACGGATAATTATCTGGGGAAAATTCTGAAAATTACAAAAGATGGCAAACCTGCTCAGGGAAATCCTTTTATCGGAAAACAAGGCTATAAACCTGAAATTTATGCTTATGGTGTGCGTAACCCGCAAGGAATGGCAATTGATCCTAATGGAAACCTTTGGGATGTGGAAATGGGACCGAGAGGGGGAGATGAGATTAATCTGATTCAACCCGGAAAAAATTACGGTTGGGGGGATGTGACATATGGAATTGAATATTCCGGAGACAAAGTAGGACAGGGAATCACCCAAAGAGAGGGAACTGAACAACCCGTTTATTACTGGGATCCTGTGATTTCGCCAAGTGGAATTACTTTTTATACAGGAAATATCGAGGAATGGAAAGGAAATCTGATAATCGGATGTTTAAGCGGTGAGCATATTGACAGAATTGTTATGAAAGATAATAAAGTGATTGGTGAAGAACGTCTTCTTGCAGATCAAAAAGAACGTTTCCGTGATGTATTGAACGGAATGGACGGAAATCTTTATGCGGTAACCGACAGCGGAAAATTGTATAAGATTTCAAAAAAATAAAATAAAAAAACTCCTGGAAATTTTCAGGAGTTTTTATTTTCAATTAAAACTTAAAGTTAAGTCTGGCAAAAACCTGTCTTCCGGAAAATCCCATCTGAACAGGATCAAAAATACCTCCACCTTCTGTATTTCCATCGCTTACATGAGTGGTTTGCAGCGTAGGATATCTGTTGAATAAATTTTTACTCCCCAGGGTCAGATTTAAATTCTTACAAAATTCATAACCAAAAGAAAGATCGGTAGTTACTTTCGGATTATAGACCTGTTCTGCACCATCATACCCAATCAGTGTTGCTTTGTCAAACCTTACCAGCTGCAGATTCGCATTGAATTTGTTGATCTTATAATTGAGGTTTAAATTGACCTTTGTTTTTGGAGCAGAAGCAAGAATAAAAGCCTTTTCTCTATCGCTCAGGTAAATATCTTCTTTTCCTGCGAGCTTTTCTGAAGTATTCACTTTGGTGATTTCCATATCATTATAGTTTCCGGCTAAGGTAGCGGTCAGTTTCCCGGAACCAAGATTTTCGCTATAGCTTAAGATAAGATCAACCCCTTTCGTGCGGGTATCAATCGCATTAGAAAAGAACTGTACCTGGTCAATAAATGGATTATCTGCCTGAACGTCTGCCGGCAGGTCTGCCTGTGCAAAATATCCGGTAAGAACAATTCTGTTTTTTACCTGAATATAATATCCATCCACTGTCGCCGTGAATTTTCCTGTGTTGAAAGTAAATCCGGCACTTCCGTTCACAGAGGTTTCCTGCTTCAATTGTGGAATTCCAAGGCTGCCAGCAATTTTACTATCGTTAGAAGCTAGCTGAATAGTAACCAATTGACCACCCTGGAAGTTCGTAAACTGCTGGCTGTAGTATTTCTGAGCCAGAGAAGGAGCTCTGAACCCAGTAGAAACGGAACCACGGAAAGCGAACTGTGGAGTGATCGCGTATCTTGTCGCGAATTTTCCATTTAAAGTACTTCCGAAATCATTATAATTTTCAAATCTTCCGGCAACACTTACCATCCAGTTTTTTGTAATATCAAGTTCAGTGTCTACATAGGCCGCAAAGTTATTTCTGCTTTTGCCAATATCTGTAGAATATCCTGGGAATCCCTGAGAGCCGCCTGGTCTTACATTACCACTTAAAGGATTGGTGACAAGAAGGTTTTGGGGAGTACTGGCAGTCACAGGATTTCCATTTACATCATACATGCTATAAGAAGCTTCTTCTCCTTTGATGATATCAAATTTTTCATACCTGAATTCAGATCCAAAAGCGATATTCAGTCCTTCAAGCACTTTAAACTGTTTCACGGCATTAAAACCTGTTGTATTCTGTAACAATGAATGTCCTCCTGCATTAAAGCTTGTAGGTGATTTGATACCCAAAGTGGCATTTATCGTATTTTCAATCTGATAGGTAAATCTGTTGTTGCCAAAAGCATTATAAAAATCTACATCCCATCCGGCAACCTTAAACTTCAGGCCGTTGTCAAATGTAAAATCTGTAATACTTGTATTTTCAATCGGATTGAATCCTGTAGGATAAACTTCAGGAATATTTCCGTCTGCATCTGCTGATCTGGTCCATGCGTAAGCCTTGGTATTTCTGTGGGAGAAACCTTGACGGGAATAGAATTTCAGACCATCAGATAAAGGGAGCTCAATATTTCCAAAAAAGTAAATGTTTTGCGCCTTTGCATCCCCGAAACGCTGTCTCGGTGCTAGTGGATTATTATAAATATCAGGATTTGCATTTCGTATCGCATAATCTTTGTTCATAAACTCTACTGTAAAGTTTCCAAAACCTCCTTTGGACCCTATTTTGGTTCCTAAATTTCCACTGAAATCAAAGGTAGTGCCGTCTATTTTATGATCTGAGACAACATCATTATTTCCGGGACTTTTGAAAAGGTTCATCCCTGTGAATAGATTCCCTTCAAAACCTTTATCACGGTCATTCAAAATAACATTGATTACCCCTGCAATAGCATCAGATCCATATTGAGCTGAAGCTCCGTCACGAAGGACTTCCACTCTCTTTATGGCGCCAATCGGAATGGTATTCATATCATATCCGGTGTTTCCTCTTCCTTTGGTTCCGAAAAGGTTGATCAATGAAGATTGATGGTATCTTTTTCCATTCAAAAGGAGTAAAGTCTGATCCGGCCCCAAACCTCTTAAAGTGGCAGGATCTACTGCATCAGCACCGTCAGACCCTGATTGTTTGTTGGAGTTGAAAGAGGGTGCAGAAAACTGTAAAAGCTGGTTAATTTCTACCTGCCCTGTTGACTGGCTTACCTGTTTAATATCGATGATATCAATAGGAACAGGCGTATTTACTACGGTTCTTTTTTTATTCCGGCTTCCGGTGATGGCTACTTCGTCAATCTTCGATTCTTTCAAGGTATCCTTTATTTGCTGGGCATAGGATAGGGTAGAAACTCCAAGAAAAATAACGCTGATGTATTTTATTTTCATATAGATAATTTTGAGTGGTGATTTAATCAAAATTATCAATATTTATTTTTAAATCCATACTAAAATTAAATATTTAATATGGATGTCTTAATTTAATGGTGATTTGCGGTAACTTAAGAAAAATAATAACTTTTTATTTAAATTTAATGAAAATTTTTAATGTTAAAAGCTGGTAATGATTCTGTTAATTCCTTCTTCTAAAATTTCCTGGGAGGTGGAAAAACAAATTCTGATATGTCCTTCCGCTCCTTTTCCAAACCATCTTTCTGATCCGGGAACAATGGCAACCTTTCCCTGCTTTAAAACATGTTGGGCAAACTGATCGCTGGACATTCCGTTTTCGATCTTTGGAAAGAGTACAAAAGTGGCCTCAGGCAGATTGGGAGTTACAATTTCTGAGCGGCTTAATAATGTAAAAGCAAGGTCTCTGTTGTTCTGTAAATGAGCTAAAAATTCTTTATACCAAGGTTTTGCTTTCTCCAGCGCTACGGTTCCGGCAATCTGTGACAAAGTAGAAACCCCTTCTATTGTAGAATTGAAATTGGATTTTTCTGTAAAATCTTCAATAATGTCCAGATCATTACACAAAACCGCCCCAATTCTCAGTCCTGCAATTCCAAATGATTTTGAAAACCCGTAAACAGTAAAGCTTTTTCTCTTTGCTTTCTCAGAAACGGAAGAATACGTATGAAAGTTCTTGTTGTCATAAATAATATCACTCCAGATTTCATCACTCATCACCCAAAGATCATGAGCTGAAGCAATTTCTGCAATTTTTATTAAAACTTCTTTAGAATACACTTTCCCCAATGGATTGTGCGGATTGCAGATGCTGATAAGTTTGGTTTTAGGATTGATTAAAGAAACCAGCTTTTCAAAATCAATGTCTCCCGTTGTTGTATCTACAGGGCAAAGCATTACTTTTCCACCAGCTGTTTCTACTGATTTTTTGAATAGAAAATCCACAGGGTCCAGAATAATTGCTTCATCACCAAGATTCAGAACATAAGATGCGATTAGAAACATTCCCTGGGCAGCGCTGTTGACAGCCAATACATTTTCAGGAGAAAAACTTCCGTGTTTCTCATTAAAATGATCTGCCACACTTTTTTTGAATTCCGGAAGACCAGAAAACGGTCCGTAGCTTAGATAGCCGTCTTTCAGGTATTCAATAATTCCCTGTTCTATTTCAGGGGCCGTCCTGAAGTCAGGATCTGCAGCGGTAAGGGGTATAATTCCTTCTTCAAGGGTTGCCCATCTTCCGTTGTAGGCTTTTCTTTTCAGGGCTTCAAAATTGATATCGTTATTGCTGAACATATTTATTTATAGGATATGGGTAAAATATTTTCTGATTGTTGACTGAGAGGGAGAAGGAACTGATTGAGCAATGTTCTTCCGTTGTTGATATGAACCTCAATTTCAGGCTTCCTCTGGTTTTCATATTTTCTGAAGGCTTCTGTTTTATTTTGCTCTTCAACTAAATATTTCGTTAATGTAAAAGAGTCTTTCAATGCTGAGGTTACTCCCTGGCTCGTAAACGGGATTAATGGATGGGCTGCATCTCCGATGAATACAATGTTATCTTTATAAAAAGGATTCAGTTTTTCCAGTTCATAAACATTCCATAAATGTACATTTTTATAATCTGATTTTTGTATGATTTCAGGGACTAAAGGATGCCAGTTTTCAAAAACGTCAAGCATATATTTCCTTAAGTTCTCAGCAGAACATTCATTGATCATGTATTTCTCATTATCAAACTGTGAATACCAAAGAATAGTGTCAGCAGAAAGTTTAAGAATCCCAAAAGTAAGTCCGCCTTCATCATGATGGAATTTTATAAAATCATTTTCAATAGAATCCGCAATTTCCTTATCCTGAATGATATTAACCACTTCGCTTTCTCTGACCAGCTTCATGGTTTCATCTTTAAAAAGGCTGCTTCTGATGCGGCTTTTAGAACCATCAGAAATAACAACAATGTCTGCCTCAATATCCGTTCCGTCCGAAAGTTTCAGTTTTCCATTCTGCTTATCATTAGGGATGATGGTTTGTTCATAGGTTATTCTTTCAGGAGAAATATTTTGGGACAACAGATCTATTAGTGAATGTCTTGAAATGGCAAAAACATTGTTCAGTTGCTTCTCTGCAAGTACTTTTCCTGTATGAGAGTATTGTATATATTTTGTTAAAAAGTTTCCTTGCTGAAGAAGAAGATCAGAATCAAGGATCTGATAAAGGTATTCCATGCCTTCCTGTGGAATGAGAAAACCATGACCTGCCAGATCTTTCTTTTTTCTTCTTTCGTAAATGTGATAATCAATCTTGTATTTTTCTAAGTAATTCGCCATGCTTAAGCCGGAGATACCGGCGCCCACGACAGCAATTTTCTTCATTTTCGGAATAACGGATTTTTCAGGTTGGTTCTCAAGTATTTTGCATCTGTTTCATCAGATGGATACAAAATTAAAATTAAAAACATTCACTATTTCAAAAAATGGATTAATTTGATTTTTGTTTTCTGAAAAATAAGATAAAAAGCACAATGTATTGTATGTGATAAATAAATATACTTGATTTATATTTATCTATAAATTGAAATATCTGATTGATTTTAAATGAGTTGTGTTTGTTTTTTTTTGAATATATAAGAAATAAGGTTATCCTTGTAATAGGAAACTTTTGAACGTTAATGCAAAAAAAACCGGAAAAAAATTCCGGTTTTATGATTAAGCTTTTTCAAGCTGAACGGTAAAGTGTCTTAAGATTTCCGGTTCCCAGGTGATCTTGTATCCTTTTGCTATTTCGTCACGTCTTTCATAAACGTTCTTGATCGCAGCAGCAATATAATCCATGTGGTTATTGGTATAGGTTCTTCTAGGAATTGCCAGACGTACCAATTCTAACTTCGGATAACGGTTTTCTCTTGTTGCAGGATCTCTGTCGGCTAATAATGTCCCGATTTCTACAGTTCTGATCCCTGCTTCTTTATAAATTTCAAGTCCTAATGTCTGTGCCGGATATTCTTCACGGGAAACGTTCGGAAGGAAGTTTAAAGAATCAATGAATACTGCGTGTCCTCCGATTGGTTTCTGAACCGGGATTCCGTATTCAATCAGTTTATTACCCAGATATTCAACCTGAGAAATTCTGCTTTCAAGATAAGCAAATTCAGTTGCTTCATCAAGACCTACAGCTAATGCCGCCATATCTCTTCCAGCCATTCCTCCGTAGGTAATAAATCCTTCGTAGATAATCGTAAAGTTGGATGCTTTTCTGAAAATATCTTCATTATTCAAAGCAATGAATCCTCCGATATTTACCAAACCATCTTTTTTAGAACTCATTGTCATCCCATCACCATAAGAGAAAATTTCCTTACAGATATCCTTAATGCTTCTGTTTTCCTGTCCTGCTTCTCTTTTTTTGATGAAGTAAGCATTCTCTGCAAATCTCGCAGAATCAAAGAATACAGGAATTCCATATTGGTCAGAAAGTGCTTTTACAGCTTTCATGTTTTCTAATGATACAGGCTGTCCTCCTGAAGAGTTGCATGTGATCGTTATTAAGCAGAAAGGAATGTTTTCTTTGGGATGACTTTTATAAACTTCTTCCAGCTTTTCAAGGTTGATGTTTCCTTTGAAAGGGTGAAGATCATTAATGTCAAAGGCTTCGTCTATTGTACAGTCAATAGCATGTGCCTTTCTGATTTCGATATGTCCTTTTGTAGTGTCAAAATGAGAGTTTCCGGGAACTACATCACCTTCTTTTACCAATACTGAGAAAAGAACGTTTTCTGCAGCTCTTCCCTGGTGTGTTGGTAATAAATATTTGAATCCTGTAATTGTTTCAACAGTTTTCTGTAATTGTTCAAAAGAACGGGATCCGGCGTAGCTTTCATCTCCTGTCATCAAAGCAGACCATTGTCTATCAGACATTGCTCCGGTTCCTGAATCGGTAAGCAGGTCAATATAGACATGTGAAGATCTTAAATTGAAAAGGTTATAATTAGCTTCTTTAAGCCATTGCTCTCTTTCTTCTCTGGTGGATTGATAGATTTCTTCCACCATTTTAATGCGGAAAGGCTCCGCGTACGGTAAATTCATGAGTTAAATTATGTTTTAAATTGTTTGTAAAGAAAATGTGCTTGAAAATAATTTTCAAAATTCATCAATGTATAAATAAGACGGAAAAAGGATTATTCCGGAGCCTTAAATATATTTTCATCAGAATGGAATCCGGCTACACCGCCACTCACTGCGAACTTCATTGCAGAAGCCGCTGTCATTCCCACTACAGGTTTGATGTTTTTTTCTTCAGTAACAATTACCCAGCCCGAGATGGCGTACGAGTGGGGAAGGTATACCGCAACGTAATTATGCTTGTCAACGTCCGACATTTCTTTTTGGGTTAAAAAGCCGATTCTCCAGATTTCTGGATTTTCATTGGTTTTTACCCATACAGGATCGTTGAATTTTTTCTTGTCACCTACGAATGAAGACATCACGTCTTTCGTAGGAGTGTAAATATGTTTTACTCCCGGAGTTTTCTCCAGTAAGCTGTCCATCGTATCGAAAAAGAATCTTCCGACCACGAATTTATTTCCCAGATATCCTAAAATAGCAGTGAATAATATGATTGATACAAAAACAAGCCCTGGAATCTGCTTGGCAAGTGAAGGAACAAGATTGTCAATTGCACTTACAATATACCAGATTACAAAAATAGTAAGCCCGATAGGACCAATAATAACCAGTCCCTGAAAAAAGTTTTTCAGGAATAAATTGGCGATATTTTCAAAGCTTGGCTTCTTCAATGTATATTCTTTACTGTTTTATTTTAACCGTGGATGGATTCTTTATTTCCGTAGGATTTAATAATCTTGGCTTCATATTCCAGCCATTCTTCCCAACGTTGGTTTACCTTTTCGATATCACCCAACTGTCTTGCGAAACCAATGAAAGTGGTATAGTGATTAGCTTCTGAGATCATTAATTCTTTATAAAAAGTTTTAAGCTCTTCATCCTTAATGTTTTCGGTAAGAACTTTGAATCTTTCACAGCTTCTTGCTTCAATCATCGCTGCGAAAAGCAGTTTGTCAACAATCAGATCTTCTCTGCTTCCCTGAACAACAAACTTAGCCAGTTCATTGACGTAATCATCTTTTCTGGCTTTTCCGAAAACAAATCCCCTTTTTTTGATAATTTCGTGAACCTGGCTGAAATGGTCAAGCTCTTCCTGCGCAATGGCAATAAGTTCTGTGACGATTTCCGGATGTTCGGGGAGCATATTGATTAAACTGATGGCATTTGTTGTGGCTTTCTGTTCGCACCACGCATGATCCGTTAAAATTTCTCCTATGTTTCCTTCTGCAATATTTGCCCACCTTGGATCGGTAGGAAGTTTCAACTTAAACATGTTTTGAATTTTTTGTAAAATTAAAATAAATTGCGATAATAAAGATTATTTTATTTCAAATTGACTGCTAATCTGTTAAGAAGCTGTTTTTTTTCTTAAAAACTCTAAGATTTGCCATCCCAGAGCGTCCACTTTTTTTAATCCTGCAGCTATAATGAAAGCAAGAATAATATTAAGGATATAAATTAAGAGCATCAGAATCCACCATGACATATTCTCTTTCAAAGGAACCACCAGGAAATAAACCAGTGATGAGCTGATTCCTTGTGCAAAGTAGAAGAAAATAGCATTCTTCCCGATGTAGGTAATGAAGTTTTCTTTTGTGACTTTCAGTCGGTTGTAGAGAACAAATAATGTTACCAGAGAGAACAATGCCCAGATGATATAAGGAATCTTGGGTGGAAATTTATTTTTATTGATCTTATAAAAAATGTCACCTCCATAATACCAGAACATCCATATAAGAGCTGCTCCAACAAGTGCATATAGTACAGGAATTGCTTTTGTAGGAATTTTTTTTCCACGCATTTTGTTTCCAATTAAAAAGATGGCAAGGTAAAAAGCGACATATCCCACCTGTCCTGTTGGGTAATACTCTGGGAAGATGTTGAATAATAATGTTAAAGCAATACAGAGTCCAATGAACCAGTTGATGTGCTTTGGGAAAAATCTCAGAATAAGAACACCGAAAACAGTGAGAACATAATAAACTTTAAGATACCAGAAACTTCCCATAACAACAGGAAATGTGTCTGCATTGGTATATTGATGAAGATACCAGTTCCCAAGGTTTTCCCATTGAGGAGTTGTTGAAATATTGATAGCAGAATATTTAGATCCAAATGTAGAGTAAAAACTTTGGAGCCATTCTATCGAAAAGAAACTTAATCCAAATACTTTAAAAAAGTAATCTAAAAAGAAAAGCAGGGTTACGAAGATCATATAAGTGATCTGCAGCTTAAGGAGACGGTACAATGTTTTTTCAATATTAGCTCCTGATGTAATGCCGCTGAGTGCATAAAAGAGGGCTACATCAAAAACGAGAGAGAAAACCCTTACCTCTGCGGGAATATAAAACTGTCCAGACCAGAAAGCTGTATGGATAAATATGATTGAAAGTGTTGCCAGCCCTTTGGCGAAATCAATGTAGAGATCTCTGTTCATTATAGATTGCTTGGAAATTCTTTTGTTATCTGTTTTACTTATAAGTCCAAAAATGAATGTTTAAAAAGAAATAAAAAATATTTCAACAGATCATTCAACTTTTTCAAAAATACAAACAAAATGATTTTGTAAGCTACAAAAAGGTTGTTTAAAACAAAAAAGGGGCGGAACATACTGTCCGCCTCCTTTCTTAAATATGCTAAAAATGAATGTTCTCGTTTATTTAAGGTTTTTAAACTCTTCTGCAGAAATTTCTCCAGACTGAATTTTTTTCAGCTCATCAATGTATTGACTCATGTAGGCGTCAATTTCAGGATTCACTGTGTTTTTTGCCATCTTATAAGTTCCGTTCAAAACTCCCTGATAATAATAGAAGAAGTTATAATCGAAATTGGAGGCGTTAAGATCATACTGTCCTAACAGGAATCCTAAACGTACTGCTGATCTTCTCTGTGCAGGTGTTCCGTGGTGTCCAGGGCTGTTAGTCTGATAATCTCCAATACTTTGTGCAAACTCGTAAGCCGCTGCAATTTCCGGGAAACTTGTTTTATTGTACCCGTTAGGTCTTCTCAAATAGTATCCTGCAAAACCATCAGCTTCAAGCTCGTTTGGTCTGGCAGTATTTTCGTTCACGGAAGGTAATCCAAAAATGTACTGCAGCTGGTGTCCATACTCATGAGCAAGGATCATTGCATTTACGATATCACCTCCTTTTGCTTTTGCATCATAATAGATCGCATATCCATAATAGATCTTTCCTGTAGAGTAGGAAATCGCATTATACGTAGAGTTGAAATTGGATGCATCATTCACAAATCTCAAAGTAGGATTACTTCTTCCCCATAAACTTGCAATTTTAGTCATTTGTGAATTCATAAAATTGGTGTCTGTCGCGTTCTGAAGTCCAGTTACTAAAACAGAATTGTTACTCCAGTTGTTGTCAACATAGTAACAGATTTTTTCAAGATCTCCAGGCTGATCAATTTTTGCACTCAGTGCATCTTGTTGAGGTTGAACATTATTGTCCATTTGGTCATCACTACATGCTGTCAATGATGCAACAGCAATTGCGCCTGCTACTAAGCAGAGATTAAAGTTTCTTTTCATATATAAATTCAATTTGGTAAAACGAAGGTATGAAATTATCTCTTAAGTGTGAGTACTTTATTGTTAAAAATTATTCAAAGCATAGTGAATAGAATTTATATTAAAAAAACATTGCTTTGATTGTAAGGTAATTAGAATTTTATTTGTATATTTGCACCTCGAAATAACTAAAAATTTATAAACAATGTTTGCAATTGTAGAAATAGCAGGGCTTCAATACAAAGTTGAGCAAGACCAGAAGTTGTTTGTAAACCGTTTAAAAGGAGATAAAGGAGGAAAAGTTTCTTTCGATAAAGTTCTTCTTACTGTAAACGGAGCAATCACTGTAGGCGCCCCAGCTGTAAATGGAATCACTGTAGAAGCAGAGATCCTTGACCACGTAAAAGCTGATAAAGTAATCGTTTTCAAAAAGAAAAGAAGAAAAGGTTACAAAGTTAAAAACGGTCACAGACAATCTTTAACTCAAATCGTAATCACTGGTATTACTGGTTTTGAAGGAGGAGCTAAAAAAGCTGCTGCTAAAAAAGAAACTGTGAAAGGTGAAGTTCTTTCTGACAACGCAACTGTTAACTTTGGTGAAGATCACGAATTGAACTATCACTTAAAGAAAAACAACTTGTCTCAGTCTAAAGAGAACAGAGAAACTTTAATTACTTTAGGTAAAGCAGTTAAAGTGGAATTAGAAAAGAATATTCTTACTCATGAAGAAGTAGATGCTGCTATCATTAAGAATATCGATCAATTTAAAGCACTTAATAAATAATCCAGTAATAAAATGGCACACAAGAAAGGAGTCGGTAGTTCCAAGAACGGTAGAGAGTCTCACTCTAAAAGATTAGGTGTGAAGATTTTCGGAGGACAAGCAGCTATTGCCGGAAATATTATTGTTAGACAAAGAGGTACTCAACACCACCCAGGTGATAACGTGGGAATCGGTAAAGATCACACTTTGTTTGCATTAGTAGATGGTAAAGTAGTTTTCAGAAAGAAAGCAAACAACAGATCTTTTGTATCTGTAGAACCAAACGCATAATTTTTACGCGTTTTATAAAAATTAAAGCCTCAGCATTTGCTGAGGCTTTTTTTGCTCTATTAATTATAACATTGTTTTCAATATATTCAATTGTTTGTGAAATATATTTATATTTGTTAACTGCTCAGTTATGAGTCAGTTGCGAAGACCGAAAAGCATAAAGAGTAGGTGTACATTAAAACAAAATAACTATGAAAAATCTAAAGAAATTAACCCAAAAGAGTTTAAAAGAAATAACCGGAGGAGTGGCGGCAGTCTGTCCTTCTATGTTTCAGTCCTGTGATGAATGGTGCAGATGGTCACCATGGCAAAAATCACACTGTATGCTTTCTCAGCCATGTTCAGAATGTTTTGAATGATATTAAATAGAATTCTTTTTTTTAGGATTTTGTAGAGCTGACCCTTTTAATAGGGATCGGCTTTTATATTAAGTTAAAAAACTTAAATAATATCCTATAGTAGTGAAATAATTATATATTTGTCCGTAATCAAATAAAAATCATTGCGGAAGCCGAAAAGCAGAGAGAGTAGGCAACAAATAAAACTAATTATAATCATGAAAAATTTAAGAAAACTAACAAAGAAAAATCTTAGAGAAATTAATGGAGGTGCTGTATGGTGTCCACCAAAACCTATTACATCATGTGGCACGTGGTGTGGGTTGACAAAGGAGCAGAAAATGCGCTGTCTGCTTGATGTAGAAGAGCCTTGTGAGTGCTTTTAATTACTTTATATAAAGTTGAAAATAAAAGTTCGGCGGCTTCTTTGAAGCCGCCGAACCTATTTTATATTGTTTCTGTTTAAAATCCTACCTGGAATCCTGCTTTGACACCGAATTTTGAAATATCCGGTCTGTCAAGATAATTTCCTCTCCAGTTGAAATCTACCCTGAAAATTCTAAGGTTTCCGATTCCTATATTTTCAATCCCGAATCCGTATTCATAATAAATATGTTCACTTGGTGCAGAATATTTAAAACCTTCCACGTTGATTGCCTTTGAAGCATCACTTAGCGTTCCATAGGCTCCTCTGATAAATGCAACCTCTCGGAATTTTAGTTTTTTAATCAAAGGAATATAAGAAAGGATCTTACCGTTAAAATGATGTTCCAGCTGAAGTGTTGTATAAGCATCAGTCACGAACTCATAATAGTTAAGTTGAGAGAAGGTATTTGGTACCAAACCATAGGAAAGGTTGGCCGGAATGATATTCTGTAGTGCCAGAGGAACTGTATTGAAGTTTTTTCCTGCCTCAAAATTCACTACCAGTTTTCCCATACTTCCAATTAAAAATGGCTTATAAACCATGAACTGAAGCTTGTCATAATTGAAATCTGCATTAAAAAGGCCTTCAATACCTCTTGTATATCTTAAAACAATGGTTGGAGCCAGATTTCTGGCTTGGTAACGGTCAATACCGGTTTGTGAAAATTTAGCTCCAGGTTTTGCAATTAAACTGATGGTAACATGAGAATCATTAACGGTCTGTCTTAGCTGTCCGTCCTTATAATACATAAGGTTGAATTTCTCAGGAATGGCAGATTTAATGCTCTGCATGACTCCATCTACTCTTATCTGAAAGTTTTTCCATGGTTCAATAGCGGCAAAAAAACTTGTTTTGTTTACAGAACTTAAAGAAATGTTTTCTCCTCTTGCAAAAAAGGTACTGGAAGATGAAGATTTTGGAACAACACCATCGCCGGAAGTAAGCTGCCCTCCAAGCTGAACGATATCTCTGCTGGTTCCTGCTCCAATCATAAAGCGGTTAAGCTTGTTGAACATATATCTTGCCTCCACCCCATATTTAAACTGTTGATCTTTGAAACCATAAGCTGTATAAAACTGAGCTCTCCAGGTGTCATTCAATCCGAAATAGGTTCTTGCTCCTAATCTTATTCGGTCTCCTTCCACTTCATTTCTTCCGTAAATAGAGAAGATAGGACCAATATCTATTCCTTTAAAGGCGTTGTAATACCGTGAACCAAGGGTTTCAAACAGTTTTACCATTCGGTTGAATTTTGGGGTCTGCTGAAGCTGATCAAGCATGCTATAAACTCCCTGTTCTGCCTTGGATAAAGTGTCAGGTCTCGCTTTAGTCCAGTATGCATCATCTTTATTCGTAAACTGGTCTTCATATTCCTCTTCCGTGCGTTTGAATACTTTTGGATCAAGAGGTTTATTGAATTCATACTCAGAATAATCAACCGATCTTTTGGCTATGATGCTTTTGGATCCTTTCTTTTTTGAAAAAGGACTCATTTCAAATTCAGTAATCAGCTTTTTAGGAAGAAAAGTGGTTTCATCAGGATTATCATATTCCACTTGCGTATAAACACTGTTGACGAAATTTACATTGATCTTTTGAGTTGACTTTAATGTCGCTCCTAAAACGGCATAGGTATCCGTATCTATATAAAGATTTCCCTGGAAGGCAAGGATGTCTTTTCTCTTAGGCTGATATCTTATCTGAAAAGCTTTCTCACCACGAATAGTAATGGTGTCCATAAGATTGTAATCATAGGTACTGAATCCGTCTGTTCCTACAGGACTTTGGAATCCTATATCGAAATAATTCAGGGTATTGTCGTAGATATTGATATCACGATACAGGTTTTTAGCTGAAACCGTAATTACCTGATTGTCCTGGAAACCTGAGGTCTTTTGGGCAATTAATGTTCTTTTGCTGTCCTTGTCTGGTCTGTTTTTACCAAAATTTTCATAAACGGCTTCATTCAAAAAGATGGGAAGTCCCAGCCTTCCACTCGCTGTAGAGTCAGCATAATCGAAAATGAAATCCAGTTTATTGAAAATCTTTTTCTTCATGAAAGCGCTATCCAGGTTGTTAAGATCAAATTGGGTTTTTTCGTATTCTTTGTAGGAATAGGTGTCAAATTTTTCTAACCCATTATTTCTTTTTTGCGCCCATACTTTTTGCATGATAGCATAAGCCGGGTTTTCTTTCTTGTTCTTGTATTTGGTTTTTCCGCTTTGAAGGACAATCTCCTGGATGTCACTTACTTTAGCCTGGGATAGCTGTACGAAAATATTTTCAGCATTTTCAGGGGTAATATCAAGCGTTTCTGCGGTGTAATTTTTTCTGGAAAACTTTAAGTGATGAATGATGCTGTCTGACTGAACGGTGAAGCTACCTGAAGTTGTCGTCAGGGAAGGGGTTTTGCTATTGTTGATAAAAATATCAACCTTAGTGAGTTCTTTGTTGTTTTTTTCGTCAACTACCTTGCCGCTGGCCCGGTTTTGAGCACATACGGAACTGGATAGAATCAGGAAAAAAAATAAAAGATAGTGTTTTTGGGAGTTATTGTTTAACATCATTCGTTTCTTCAGGCAATTAGCATAAACAAAAAGTGTGCAGTTTATTAAAAAAAATGGGTAAAAAAGAAAATATTTTTATTCTACTTTATTAAACGGCAAATGTAACGAAAATTATATATGTGTTTGTTAAAATTAATAGAGAAATTTCAACACTTATAAGGATAATAATCAGGGAATTAATAACAATTGGAACGTATTGATAATTATGAATTATCAGGATGTTCATTTGCTGTGATTTATCAATAAAAAAAGACCTACATTTCTGTAAGTCTTTTTGCTCCTCCTGCTGGGCTCGAACCAGCGACCCTCTGATTAACAGTCAGATGCTCTAACCAACTGAGCTAAGGAGGAATTTCCTTTGTTTTAAGTGGTGCAAATATAATAGGAATATCTGTACCAAGCAAGTTTTATCCTGTGTTCTGGGTGATTTTTAACTAAATGCATTGAAATTCAATAAGAAATATTTTCTGAAAATTTCTATTTAAATCTAGAGGTCTTCAAATAAGTGTTGAAAATACCGCTCTGGAGCTTCCAAAAAATTCTTTGTTAGCTGGTAGTGCTCTGTTTCTTTATAATGAATTTTTTGAATTTTATCATCAAGTAAATAAATTTCAGCAGTTGGATAACTCATTAATATCGGTGAATGGCTTGAAATTATAAACTGAGCCCTTCCTGTTTTTTCTAATTTATGAATAATAGATAGTAAAGAAAGTTGTCTCTGTGGTGATAAAGCAGCTTCCGGTTCATCAAGAATATAAATGCCATGCTGGAAATGGTTATGGAATAATGATAAAAAAGCTTCACCGTGAGACTGTTGGTGTAAAGATTTTCCTCCATATGCTTCCAGAACTCTTTGATCTTCTTCAGCCACTTCATCAATATAAGTAGCAAAGTTGAAAAAACTTTCAGCCCTCATGAAAAAACCTTGAGAAGTCTTATGGTGCCAGGAAAGAGTAAGATACTCTGACAGCATGGATTCTGTTTTATGAAAGTCGTAATTGTGATTGCGGTTTCCGCCAGCCACATTGAAATTACATTTGTCTGCAATTGCTTCAAGCAGAGTAGATTTTCCAATTCCATTTTCACCAACGAAAAAAGTAACGTTGCTTTTTAGCCTTATATCTAAACCATTACGTATAAAAGGCAGGCTGAAAGGAAAGTCTTGTGGATGATTATCTTTTAAATAAATCTTAGATAGGTAAGGCATTTTGCTTGATAGAATTATTAATTCTATCAAGCAAAATATGTGCAAAAAATAAGAGCAGTATTTTTAATTCTTATTTTTTTAAATCTTTCAGTATTTCCTGAACAGCTCGTTCCAGCTGAGGGTCATTGTTCTGAAGTCGGTCCATAAAGGTGTTTTTAACATAAATATCAGGTTTTACACCGGTTTTTTCGAGATTTTGCCCGTCCAAAGTATAAGTTCCCCAAGAAGGCAATCTGTAAGAAGAACCATCTACTAACCCCTTAGCGGAGGTGAAAATGATCCATCGATAGGTATCCTGTCCAATAATTTTACCCAATTTCAGAGCTTTAAAACCAGCAGCAGTTATTTCAGCATCACTTAATGATCCTTCGTTAATCAGCAGAACAATAGGCTTCCCAGAAGGGGCAAAGTTCGGTTGCGTTGTCATTTTTCCTTCACGATATTTCCATTGTAAGTAAGGCTTCTGAGACAGGAAATTTAATACCTTGTCATGAACATTTCCGCCTGTATTATAACGCAGGTCAAGAATAACAGCATCTTTTCTGTTTTCCTGTTCCACCATGTCCAGAAGAAAACGGTCAAGCTCATCTGTAGACATGTTTTTCATGCATGAATAAGCAATACGGTTGTTGCTAAGCTTATCAACACGCTGATGATTGTTGTAGATCCAATCGTCGTAAAGCAGCCCTTTTAACTCAACGTTTGAAATCGGATGTATTTTGGTTGTAACATTTTTACCATCACGGCTGAAGCTAAGAACAAGTTCATCCTGTTTTTTAGGACTTGTGAAATATGTTTCACTGTTTTCTTTAGGCTCAATCTTTTTCCCATTGACAGAAATCAACTGATCTCCAGGTTTAATGTCAACCTCGGAACGGAAAGCCGGAGATTTTCTTACAATACTTTCTACCGTGTAAGGCTGGTCTTTTTTGAAGATAATTCCTGTTTCGTTGGTGAAATAGTTCAGGAACATTGTTTCCTCTTTTCCGGTTGAAGAAAATCCGGTATGTGAAGAATTGAGTTCCCCTAGAAGATCATTCAGTAAAATTCGCAGATCATTTCTGTTATGTACATACGGAAGGTATTTAGCATATTGCTCCCTTTTTTCTTTCCAATTAATACCATGGAATTTTTCATCGTAAAAGTTTTCCTCTACACCCGTCCATGCTTCGGCATACATCTGGGTGAATTCGGAGGCTAAATCTTTATCAAAACTATACTGAATACTTATTTTTTCAGGTTTTAAAGCAGCTACGGTTGTTTTGTAAATATTACCTTCTATCAGAGCAAATAGATTCTTTTCATTTTTATTGATATAATAGGCTGCTTTATCGAAAACTTTTTCAGATTTGGCAGGCTCGAAATCAGTAAATACTTTTTTGAACAGCTGTCTTTTACCGTTATCCTGATTAGAATTAAAGAGCAGTATTTCCTTCTTGTCATCTGTAAAAACTGTGGGATCGTCCTGATATCCATATCTGTCAGTCACCAGTTCAATTCTGTCTAAAGTATCCTCAGGATTTACTTTAAGTTCCTTGATAACAGGTTCTTTTTCTTCCTTTTTATCCTTCTCCTTGTCTCCTTCTTTTTTGACTTTTTTGTCCTTGCCGTCTGTCGTTTTTGTTTCCTTTTTCTCTTCAGTGAAAAGATTATCGAATTTTTCAGATTTAAAAGGTTCATCAAACCAGTCCAGTGCCATGCGGTAAATATTAGATTTCTGCATTCCTAAAGGATAAGAAGGGTTGGTTCTGTCACTGGCAAAATAAATGTATTTGCCGTTTGGCGACCATACAGGATCTTCTTCTGAAACACCGGTGTTGGTGAGGTTCAGGGTCTGTCCTTTTTTGATATTATAGATTAAAATATCAAGCTCAAAGTTTCTTTTTGCGGAGAAGAGGACATATTCGTTGTTTGGTGAAAAAGAGGGTCTTGAGTTTTGGAATGCCCAAATTTCGTCTTTTACGATCGTTGTGGACTTGAAACTTTTTAAATCCAACAATCTTACTTCATCCCGGCCGCTTAAGTAGACTGCTTTTGAAAGATCGCTGTCAAGTGTTATATTGCGGTTATTACGTAAATCATCTGTTAATTGTTTTGGCTGGCCTTTTCCGTCTGCAGGAATAGTAAACCAGTTTTGGTATCCATTGTAGGTCTGGCTATAAAGCAAAGTACGGTTGTCTTTAAGCCATTTTACTTCCATAGCACGTTCTTTACCATCAGAAACCTGTTGGGCGAATTTTCCTTCAATATCTGATACGAATAAAACACCACGGCTTATAAAGGCCATTTTTTTACCATCCGGAGACACATCATAATAGGAAATATTATTTTCTACATTGAAGTTTTGTTCCTTTTCCAGTGTTTTGTTGGTGTTCAGGCTTACATTCAAAGGCTTTGAGTCTTTGGATACTATATCATAAATATAAAGCTGATAATCTTTTTCAAAAATTACTTTGGAGCCATCTGCTGAAACTGAAGGCTTTTTAATAGAAATATCAAATTGGGTTAAAGAAGTTTTCTTACCGTTTTCGAGTTTATAAAGATTATATTCCCCGTTATTTTCATCAGAAATAAAGTAAATAATTCCGTTTTTATCTACGCTTGGGTTAAAATCCTTCCCTTCATAGTTGGTGTATTGTTTGAAAGAATTGGTTGTGGGATTGTATCCTAAAATATCAGGATTGTTTTCTCCTTTATAGCGCTTACGCTGTACCTGATGGGCGCTTTCGGAAGAGCTTGTGAATAGATATTCTCCAGCAGGTGTTTCTGCAAGACCATTGGTATTATTAAAGTAATTGTTGAACAGTTTTTGTGGAGTTTTTCCTTCAATCGTTGTTTTAAAACTGCCGAAATTATTATTTCTGTTAGAGGTAAAATAGATGGTTTTGCTATCCCATGACCAGCTTTCCATTTCGTCTCTTCCGGTATGGAAGGTTAGCTGCTTGATAGTTCCTCCTTCAGCAGGCATCACATACACATCATAATTTCCATATTGGTTAGAACTGAATGCAAGCCATTTCCCATCCGGAGAAAGGCGGGGATTGATTTCTTCTCCATCCAGTGCTGTAATCCTTGATGCATTTCCACCATTGGAATTTACTTTCCAGATATCACCGTCATAAGCAAAATAAGCTGTTTTCCCCTCAGGGCTCAATGAGGGACTTGATAAAAAATAAGACTTTTCCTGCGCTGAAATCCCTATAATAGAAAATGCTGTTAATAACGAAATAATAGTTTTCTTCATGGTATAATTGGGTATTTATGCAATACTATAATATTGATTTATTAAGTGTCCATTTGCTGAGAATTTTCTCAATCTGGATTACTCTAAAAAGAATAGTCGGATTATTGAGGCAATCGTTACATGGAAAATACTGAGGGGGATGATAATTTTGAGAATAAAATATCTCTTTTTAATGATCGTAAGGTTATTGTTGAGATTAAAGCACAAAAAAAGACTTACATTTCTGTAAGTCTTTTGCTCCTCCTGCTGGGCTCGAACCAGCGACCCTCTGATTAACAGTCAGATGCTCTAACCAACTGAGCTAAGGAGGAATGTCCTTTGTTTTAAGTGGTGCAAATATAGGACGAATATTTATACCCTACAAATATTTTTATAAAAAATTTATAAAAAATTATAATTTCCCAGTAAATACCTTGAAGATGTCGCTTCCGAAGATCAGTAACATCAATCCTAACAGGAAGATAACCCCAATCATCTGTGCGTTTTCCAAAACTTTTTGAGGAACCGGTTTCCCTACAATTATTTCATATAATGTAAATAAAACGTGTCCTCCGTCAAGTCCCGGAATAGGAATAAGATTCAGGAATGCCAGCCATATGGAGAACATTGCAGTAAAGCTCCAGAAAGCAACCCAGTTGATCTTAAAGCTTCCGTCAGAATCTTTATCAATAGGCATATTCTTTACAATCGCAATAGGACCGCCTACATTTTTATACCCCTGAACTTTTGAGTTGAACATGATCTTGAACTGTTTAACCTGAGTAGTCAGTGCTTCAATCGTTCTTGTAAATCCTCTTGGAATAGCCTCTCCAAAAGAATATTTCTTATTCGTTACGATAGCTTTTGCAATGCTTTTTTTGTCAATTGATACACCCAGTTTTCCGTTTTTGTCAACAGAAACTGCTGGTAAAGTCTGCAAGGCTCCGTTTCTTTCAACATCTACAGTAATTGTTTTACCTTTATTTTCACTTAAAAGAGTGCTTACTTCATCAAAGAATGCCGCTTTTTGACCGTTGATTCCTACAATTTTATCTCCTTTTGCAAGACCTGAAGCCTGAGAAGAAGGAGTTGTCAATGAATCAATAACCATAGAAACTCTTGGTAGGATATACAATTTTGCTTCTCTCTGCTTAAGAACATCTGCAACACCGTCAGCATTTACCGGGAAAGTAACTTCCTGTCCGTTTCTGTTTACGGTAACATTGTCTCCTAAAAGAATATTGATTGATGTATTTTCAAGTCTTTCTGCAGGTTTCCCGTCTACGCTGATAATTTTGTCACCATTCTGGAAGCCCATTTTCTTTCCGGCTGAAGTAGCCTCAATACCATTGTCAAATTTCGTGATGTCAGTATACCTTTCTCCGTTGAAGAAAGATAGACAGCTGTAAATTAACCATGCAAGGAAAAAGTTAACAGTAACCCCTCCCAGCATAATGATAAGTCTCTGCCAAGCCGGTTTCGATCTGAATTCCCATGGTTCTGCCGGTTTTTTCATTTGGGCAGTATCCATACTTTCATCCACCATTCCGGCAATTTTCACATATCCTCCGAAAGGAAGCCATCCAATTCCGTATTTAGTTTGTTCAGGGTGTTTTCTCCAGTCGTTATCCGGAAGTTTTGATATATCGATAGGAACTTCTTCCTTCTTTCCGTTGACCTCTATTACTTCAGAATCCGGCAGGTTCTTTGATAAAAACTTATATTGCCATTTTCCGTTGATTTTCTTCATGGAGAATATGGAGAAATAAGGATCAAAAAACAGGAAAAACTTCTCTGCTCTGGTCTTGAACCATATTGCCGGTAAAAAATGCCCAAGCTCATGAAGAAGCACAAGTATAGAGATGCTCAGAATGAACTGAAAAAGTTTGATTGCTATTTCCATTAATAAATTTTAGATTTTAATTTGCAAAGGTAACAATTATCAAAACTATGCCAAATAAAAAAGCTCCCCGAAACGAGAAGCTTTGTCATATTTAAAGACGATTTGATTATAAATTGAAAGAAACTCCCAGACTGCCATTATTACCTACTTCTGCAAATACTCCTATTTTCTCTGTGAAGAAATAACGGGCTCCAATGTGAGCGCCAATTCCGAAGTCTTTTCCAAGTACTCCAAGGTCTACACCGGGGTAGATGTCCCATTTTGAAGGTAGGTTCAGTGCTTCCTGTAAATGAAAGTTCAGTCTTCCGAAGACAAAAACACGATTATCTTTATCGTTGTTTTTATAATTGTCAAAATAGCCATTGATTCCGGCTCCTACTGAAATAAGTTTGTTGAGCCCATAGTCGTAAGTTCCCGTTACTCCGGTCCCATATCCCCAGGCACTCAGCCCCAGTTGTACTTTCTGATCTCCCTTTCCTGTCCAGGCCTGAGCATTAGCCATAGCCCCAAAAAAGAAGATCGTCACCATAAAAAACAATTTCTTCATAAATTTTAAATTTTTAAGGATAGTAATAAAAAAATATCTCTATCAAAAATGAAACCGAAAGAGAGTCTGCATTATAAAAATGAAAGACTTTAATAAATTATTATGAAATATCGTTTGATATTGGAGGTGAAGACGCTTTTTTATGCTGTTGAATTCTCCTGAGTGTTTCTTTTTGTAATAATAAAAGGCGTATTTTTATACTTCAGATTTGAAATAATTTAAAAAGAATAAAAGATGAAAGTTGTAGGGCTTAATTTAGATATCATCTGGAAAAATAAAGCTGAAAATTTTAAACTCATAGAAAATGAGCTTCAGAATCTAGAAGCAGATCTGTTTCTACTTCCTGAAATGTTTTCAACAGGCTTCTGTATGGATGCTTCTGAGGTATCAGATAGGAATAATGAATCACTGGAGTTTTTGAAAAAAATCTCAAAAGAAAAAAATGCTGCCTTTTGCGGAAGTGCTCCCGTAGAACAAAACGGAAGTTTTTACAACAGAATGTATTTTATAAAGCCGGATGGTGAAGTTTCTTTTTATGATAAACGGCATTTGTTCTCCTTTTCGGGAGAAGATAAAGTCTATACACCTGGAAAAGATAGGGTGATTGCTGAGTATAAAGGAATACGATTTCTGCTTCAGGTCTGCTATGATCTCCGTTTTCCTGTTTTTGCAAGAAATAATGATGATTATGATGCTATTTTATATTTGGCCAACTGGCCTGAGAAAAGGGTAGGAGCATGGGAACATTTGTTAAAAGCCCGGGCTATTGAAAATTTATCTTTTGTATTTGGCTTAAACAGGATTGGTACCGATGGGAATAATCTTTTTTATCAGGAAAGTTCTCATTGCTTCTTTGCAGATGGAAAAGAAATTTCTGAAAAACAAGGAAATCTTGTATCAGCAGAACTCAATATGTATGAATTGAAAGATTTTAGAAATCACTTCCAGTTTTTGAATGACCGGGACAGTTTCTCTATTCAATTATAAATAAAAATAAAGGCTGAAATTCATTTGAATTTCAGCCTTTATTTTTTTATCTAAACATATTGCTGCAGAAGGTTCGTTAGTGTATTCACATCATGCACACCACTTTCTTTCCAAAGCATTTCTCCTTTTTTGAAAATCGCCAGTGTAGGAACTCCACGCACCCCATATTGAGCGGCTAATGCGGGATATTGATCTACATCTACCTTGATGATTCTGGCTTCTTCGCCAATATTTTCTTTTACGGTATTCAATACTGAAGACTGTACTTTACAGGGCTGGCACCATGTTGCGAAAAAATCGATCAGTACAGGTCTTTCGGAATCAATGATTTCCTGAAATTTTTGTGACATAGTTTGGTTTTTATTAGTTTGTCTTTTTGGTTGTTTCGTCCTGAATAGCCTTTACATTCTTCCAACTTGTACCATCATAGGCTTCAACTCCGTTTTTCTTCAGAATTTCCATAGCCTGATCTGCCTGAACTCCTTTATTACAGAAAACAACAACTTTTTTACCCTTCAGGGTTTCTATGTTATTCTGAATCTCTGCCAATGGAATATTAATGGCATTTTTTGCCGTTTCCGCCGCATACTGTTCCGGAATTCTGACATCTATCAACGTTACATCAGAGCTGTTGACTACTTCTTTGATGTTAGCTTGGGGTGTGGCGGATGTATGATTTGTTTTACAGGTACTTAGCATAAAAGTTAATGCTAAAACAAGTCCGAAAAATTGAATCTTCATGACCTTATAATGTTTTAGATTGGCATACAAAATCCGTAGTTGGAAATTTTTCCGTCTTTTTGATGCCGTTAAAGCCTCCTTCTATTTCAGTGAAGTTTCTGATTCCGTGCGAGTTAAGGATGCTTGCTGCGATCATGCTTCTGTATCCGCCTGCACAGTGAAGGAAGAAATGTTCAGAATCATCCATTGTGCGTGCCCAGTCGCTGATGGCGTCTAATGGCTTATTGTAAGCATTGTCAATGTGCTCAGCAGAATATTCAGTCAGTTTTCTTACATCAATTACTTTTGCATCTTCTGTAAACTGTTCAGCAAACTCAGCTGGGGTAATTCTTTTGATCTCATCGGTTTCTTTACCTGCATTTTTCCAGCCTTCAAAACTTCCTTCCAGATAACCCACTACATTATCAAAACCTACTCTGCTTAGTCTTGTAATGACTTCCTCCTCAGTTCCTTCATCTGTTACTAGTAATAAAGGATGCTTTACATCCACGATAAGGTTTCCTACCCATGGGGCAAAATCACCTTTCAATCCTATATTGATAGAGTTGGGAACAAATCCTTTATGGAAATCCGCAGCTCCTCTTGTATCTAAAATTAATGCTCCGGTTTCTTCAGCCAGTGCTTCAAAATCTTCCGGTGCTACAGGTTGCAGCCCTTTGTCCATTACAACATCCAGACTTTCATATCCACCTTTGTTTAATGCGACATTCATTCCGAAATATTTCGGCGGTGCCATTAAACCATCAAGAACCTCTCTGATGAAAGAGGCTTTATCGGGTTGATTAAGCGCATAGTTCGTCTTCTTTTGGTTTCCTAAAATGTCTACGGTTTCTTTCTGCATGTTCTTCCCGCACG
The DNA here is from genome assembly GCF_033712365.1 of Chryseobacterium sp. JV558. NCBI lineage: Bacteria > Pseudomonadati > Bacteroidota > Flavobacteriia > Flavobacteriales > Weeksellaceae > Chryseobacterium > Chryseobacterium sp. JV558. The sequence continues at coordinate 223,365 of NZ_WJHU01000005.1, read as the reverse complement.
CAGAACCTGCACCGTGAGCAGGATAAACAGTGATGCTGTCATCCAAAGGCATGATCTTGGTCTGAAGACTGTCATACAGGATTCCTGCAAGGTCTTCCTGTGTAAGATTAGTTGCTTTCTGCGCAAGATCCGGTCTTCCGACATCTCCTAAAAATAAGGTGTCACCCGTAAAAATTGCAGTTTCAACACCATTTTCATCTATTAAAAGGTAAGTGCTGCTTTCCATCGTATGTCCCGGAGTGTGCATTACCTTTATTTTTACTTTTCCTATCTCAAAAATCTGATTGTCTTCAGCAATAATTGCTTCAAATTCAGGAGCAGCAGTAGGTCCGTATACAATCGGAGCACCTGTTTTCTTGCTTAAATCCAAATGTCCTGATACAAAATCAGCATGGAAGTGAGTTTCAAAAATATATTTTAAAGTGACATTGTCTTTTTCCAGACGATCCAGGTAAGGTTTTACTTCTCTTAAAGGATCTATAATGACTGCTTCATTCTCTGATACAATATAATAGGCACCCTGAGCCAGACAGCCCGTATATATTTGTTCAATTTTCATTGGGGTCTTTTTTTAATGAGTTAAAGATACAAAGTATTAGATAAATTCTAAATGAAATGTTAAATCCCATTGATAGTTTCTTTCAATACTTTGTTAAACGGATGTTTAATCCATTGTGCTTTTCAGCAAAAAGAATGCCTTACATACTATGAATCTGCAAATGCTGTTTTTTATCATGTCCTCTGTAGAAATCATATATTAGTCGGGGATTTAATACACATGGTTTGAAATTTGTTTATGAAGATGAAAATTTATTTTCCAAAGAAATAAAGATAAGTTCATCAGAAAATATCTTTATTTATCCTCCAAAAATTTTATATTTATAAGTTAAAAAAAGCGATCAGATGGCAGACAAAACACAATTTATTGAAGAACTGAATACGAGATATACTCCAAAAGGAGAACATATTATATTAGGAAAAGGAATGTTGGATGGAGAAGTCGTTACAGAAGTAAATGTAACAATTCCCCTGAAAACGATTAACCGTCATGGTCTTATTGCCGGAGCCACGGGAACTGGTAAGACCAAAACGTTGCAGGTATTTGCAGAACAGCTTTCTCATGCCGGAATTCCATCTTTGGTTCTTGATATTAAAGGAGATTTTTCCGGGATTGCAGAAGCAGGCCAGTTGAATCCTGTCATTGAAGAAAGATATGCCAAAACACAGCTTCCTTACAATCCACAGAGCTTTCCGGTAGAGCTGATGAGTATTTCTGGTGGGCAAGGTGTGAAGCTAAGAGCTACTGTTACAGAATTCGGGCCCGTATTACTAAGTAAAATCCTTGAACTTAACGATACTCAGCAAAGCATCATGTCTATTGTCTTCAAATACTGTGATGATAAAGGACTTCCACTGATTGATCTTAATGATTTGAAGAAAGTACTGCAGTATGTAACGGATAATGCACAAGGAAAAGCTGAGCTTGCAGCGAATTACGGATCCATTGCGCCAGCATCTCTTGGGACAATTTTAAGATCTATTGTTGCTTTAGAGCAGCAGGGAGCAGCGGATTTTTTCGGCGAATTAAGTTTTGATGTTCAGGATTTATTGGAAACAAGAGACGGAAAAGGAGTGGTCAATATCTTAAGAGTAGCAGATATTCAGAATAAGCCACAGCTTTTTTCCACGTTTATGCTATCGCTTTTTGCAGAAATCTATATGACATTTCCTGAAGAAGGAGATAGTGGCAAACCAAAACTGGTATTATTTATAGATGAAGCTCACCTGATTTTTGACGAAGCGTCCAAAGCGCTTCTTTCACAGATTGAAACAATGGTAAAACTGATTCGTTCCAAAGGAGTTGGAATCTATTTTATTACCCAGATTCCAGGTGATGTTCCTGAAAATGTACTTTCTCAATTAGGATTAAAGATTCAGCATGCATTGAGAGGCTTTACGGCAAAAGATAAAAAAGAAATTACTAAAGCTGTTGAAAATTATCCTACCACAGAATATTACAATGCTTCCAGCCTGATTCAGAATTTAGGAATTGGAGAAGCTTTTGTCACAGCTTTGGATGAAAAAGGAATACCTACACCATTGGTACATGCCTATCTGATCTCTCCGGAATCAAGAATGGATGTTCTGAGTGAAGCGGAAATCTCTGAGCTAACCGGTAACTCAGCACTTGTTGCCAAATATGAAGAGGCTGTTGACAGAGAGTCTGCTTACGAAATGCTAACCAACAGAATGGAGCAGGCAGCACAAAATCCAACTCCTGCACAAAAGACAAGACCGGTAAAAGAAGAACCGGGAATGTTTGAACAGGTATTACAAAGTAAAGCCGGCCGTACTTTTACCAATACATTAATGAGAGAAGGAGCAAAAGCGATTCTTGGGATGTTTGGTCTGGGAGGCAGAAGAAGATAATTTTGAGGTATAATAAGGGATGATCTGCTGGGTTTTGACATATTTTTTGTTATTTTAGCAGGCTATCTTTACTTAACAGTGAGAAATGAAACCTGATTTTATTGGGGAATAAAACAGAGGTTTTAAATATGAATTATAAAACAGCAGTTAACACACATTAAAATGTATTCAATTATAGACATAGAAAGTAATGGTGCAGGTTATAGAAATGAATGCATTATAGATATTGCCATCTACAGATATGATGGTCAGAAAATTACGGACCAGTTTATATCCCTTGTCAACCCTGAAGGAGATATTACCCCTTTTGTACAGAAATTGACCAGTATTACCCCAAAAATGGTTAAAACGGCTCCGAAATTTCACGAAATTGCTAAAAGAGTCATTGAAATTACTCAAAATACAACGTTGGTGGGTCATAATATCGATTTTGATTACAGAATGCTTCGCCAGTCATTTAAAAGGCTGGGTTATGATTTCAAAACCAATACTTTAGATACCATTCCTTTAGCTAAGAAACTGATTCCTGATGAGGTAAGTTATTCATTGGGAAAACTCGTGAAATCATTGGGAATTCCTTTGACTAATCATCATAGAGCTGAAGGTGATGCAAGAGCTACGCTGGAACTTTTTAAACTCTTGGTTTCGAAAGATATAGAAAATGAGATTATTCAGAAACAGCATGAGGAATCTAATGCAAAAACCTATATCAATAAGATCAAAGAGCTTACTCAGGATCTTCCTAATGATAAAGGCTTTGTTTATTTTCAGGATGAAGCAGGGCGTATTATTTTCTCTGATTATGTGCAGGATATCAACAAATTTTCAAAAAAAGTTTTCAATTCCAAATCAAAGAAATGGGAGAAGGTTCAAAATGAGGTTGGACAGATTAATTTTGAACTTACAGGAACAGATATTATTGCAAAGCTGATTCTGAATTCAAAAAATATTAAAAAGAAGGAAGTGCTGCCTTTCGGGCTTTATTTCAGGAATAATAAATATGTTGTTGAAAAAAATACACTCAATAAGACAGAAAAACCCGGCTTGAAATTCAGATCATTTACCCAGGGGACAAAAGCGGTTCAGTTTATTGGTTCTCAGGAAGAGTTTAATGATTATGACGTGCTGAAACAGAAAATAGAGTTCAGAAAAAGAAATGAACTGTGGCTGGGACCGGGAAGAAAATTGGGTGAAAAATTATTTTTAATCATCGAAAACGGAAAAGTGATTTCATTTGGTTTTTATGAGCTGTTTACGCAGATTCAGACCTTAAGTAAGCTGGCTAAATTAAAAATTGATCTTCCGTTATCTTCTACAGATTTAAATAATGAATTGCAGCTGGCACTGCTTCGGGGCGACTTTGAAACGCTACCATTGCCGAAATGATAGAGAATTTTAACCTTTGCCCATTTTTATTGGGAAGGAGGTGCTTTTCAAATCAATTTTCGTAAAATAAAAAATAAATAGTATTTTTGCAAAAAATAAATAGTAGCAATGCAAAATTTTAAACAAATAAAAACTGGAAAAAAGGGAACTGTAAAGTTCTCTAAGGTTTGGAATATTTAAAAGAGTTGTCTTGCATAAAAAATAATCAATTTGGCAGACTCTTTTTCGAAGGATCTGTCTTTTTTTATGTTAAAATGAAATTATGAATTCAAAAGAATTACTAAAGATTGCCAATGAGTTTGGCACACCGGTGTACGTTTATGATGCAGAGTCCATCAAAGTTCAATACGAAAAACTTACATCTTCTTTTTTAAAACATACAAAGTTCTTCTATGCAGCGAAGGCGTTGACAAACATCAATATCCTTAAGTATGTCAAGAACCTGGGTGCTTCTTTGGATTGTGTATCTATTAATGAAGTTAAACTTGGATTAAAGGCGGGATTTCCGAAAGAGAAAATACTCTTTACTCCAAATTGTGTTGACTTGGCTGAAATAGAGGAAGCAATGACTTTTGGTGTTCATATTAACATTGATAACATTTCTATTCTTGAGCAATTCGGGAACAAATACGGAAATACATATCCTATTTTAGTAAGAATCAACCCACATATTTTTGCCGGAGGGAACTATAAAATTTCAACGGGGCATATCGACAGTAAATTCGGTATTTCTATCCACCAGGTTCGTCACATCGAAAGAGTAATGAAGAGTACAAATCTGAATGTGGAAGGGCTTCATATGCATACAGGAAGTGAGATCAAAGACCCGGATGTATTTTTGCAGGCTTTGGATATCATGTTGGAGCTTTCTGAGCATTTTCCGAACCTAAAATATCTGGATATGGGAAGTGGATTCAAAATCCCTTACCAGGACAGTGAAGAAGAAACTGATGTTAAGACATTAGGGAAAAAAGTAGAAAAAGTAATCTCTGAGTTTTCAAAAAATACAGGGAAGAAATTCGAATTATGGTTTGAACCAGGGAAATTTTTAGTGGGGAAAAGCGGATATTTATTGGTTAAAGCTAATGTAATTAAGCAGACAACGGCTACTGTTTTTGTGGGAGTAAATTCAGGATTCAACCACCTTATTCGTCCTATGTTCTATGATTCTTACCACATGATTGAAAACTTATCCAATCCAAAAGGTGCAGAAAGAATTTATACCGTAGTAGGAAATATCTGTGAGACCGATACTTTTGCTTGGGATAGAAAACTGAACGAAGTAAGAGAAGGAGATATCCTTGCTTTCCATAATGCAGGAGCTTATGGTTTTGAAATGAGTTCAAACTTCAACTCAAGATTGAAACCTGCAGAGGTATTATTCCTGGATGGAAAAGCTCACTTGATCCGTAAAAGAGATGAGTTTGAAGATCTATTGAGAAATCAGATCGAAATAGTGATGTAAATTCAAGAGATAATATACAAACAGCCGCCTTTTTGGGTGGCTGTTTTTGTTTTGTTTTAAAATTAATATGTTGGCTTTTGTTGATGTACTAAGCCTCATGGTTTTCAAAATCTATGAGGTTTAAATAGTAAAAAGATCAAAATTAAATTACAAAGTTTTAACATTGAAACTGGGTGGAGGTTCCAACTTTATTAGCTAAATTTGATAGATATAGGGTTGTTAATATCCATTTCAGATCCTATTGTTCACCAAGAAATAATACCAAAACATAGTAATTATGGCAAAAAATATTGCAGAGCAGATTGTTGAAATGCTCGAAAATGCCAATGTGAAAAGAATTTATGCAGTAACCGGAGACAGTCTCAACCATCTGAATATTGCAGTCAAAAAAAGCAGCATCCAGTGGATTCATGTAAGGCACGAAGAAGTAGGAGCTTACGCTGCTGCTGCAGAGGCGGAATTGGATGGCCTGGCGGTATGTGCAGGAAGTTGCGGCCCGGGACACGTTCATCTCATCAATGGAGTATATGAAGCACACAGATCCCATGTTTCGATGTTGGTGATTGCTTCCACAATTCCCAGTGACGAAATGGGAATGGATTACTTTCAGGAGACCAATACGATAAAACTGTTTGATGACTGCAGTTACTATAATCAAATGATTACACGCCCGGAACAGGTGCAGAGAACCATTCAGACTGCCATTCAACATGCAATTTCGAAAAAAGGAGTTGCTGTGATAGGTCTTCCCGGAGATGTTTCTGAACTGGATGCAGAGGAAGGGTCTACTTCTACCCAAATCTTTAAAACCAATCCTGTTATAAGACCTTCAGATGATGAATTGAAGCAATTGGCAGCATTAGTGAATAACAGTAAGAAAGTAACTTTATACTGCGGAGTTGGCGCAGGGGAGGCAAGTGCAGAAGTTATAGAACTGTCTAAATTCTTAAAAGCACCTGTAGGATATTCATTCCGGGGCAAAATGGCGATTCAGCCTAATAATCCTAATGAAGTGGGGCTTACGGGATTACTGGGGTTTCCTTCGGCGTATCATGCAATGCACGAAGCAGACCTGGTTCTTCTGTTAGGAACCGATTTTCCGTACCAGAAATTTATGCCGGTAAAAAATAAAATTGTACAGATAGATGAAAGTCCGGAAAGATTGGGAAGAAGAGCAAAACTGGAATTAGGTCTTGCAGGGGATATCAAAGAAACGATAAAAGCACTACTGCCTTTATTGGAAGAAAAAACGGATGTTCACTTTCTGAATGAGCAGCTGGCGTTTTATGATAAAGTAAAAGAAAATCAGTTGGAATATGTAAAAGATTTTGGAAAAGAGAATGCTATCCAGCCCGAATATGTTGCTCATACTTTAGATAAGCTTGCTAAAAAAGATGCTATTTTTACTGTTGACACCGGAATGTGCTGTGTATGGGGAGCCCGGTTTATTACAGGAACAGGTGAAAGAAAGATGCTTGGTTCTTTTAATCATGGCTCAATGGCCAATGCTATGCCGATGGCAATTGGAGCTGCTTTAGCCCATCCAGAAAAGGAGGTTATTGCAATGTGTGGTGACGGTGGGTTATCTATGCTACTTGGAGATATGGCAACTATTTTTCAGTATAAATTACCAGTAAAGCTCATCGTTTTCAACAATAGAACCCTTGGAATGGTAAAACTGGAAATGGAAGTTGGCGGAATGCTGGATAATGAAACTGATATGATTAATCCCGACTTTGCTATGGTAGCTCATGCAATGGGATATCCAGGTAAGAATGTACATCTTCCCGAAGAGGTGGAAAGTGCGATCAAAGAATGTTTAGATCATAATGGCCCTTATCTTCTGAACATCTTTACCAATCCCAATGCACTTGCTCTTCCTCCTAAAATTGAATTTGATCAGATCATGGGAATGACCAAATCCATGGCACAGCTGATGCTTGGTGGTAAAATGGATGAGGTTTTTGAAACGGTGAAGAGTAATTATAAGCATATTAAAGGGATGTTATAGGATCAAAAGAAATAATTGGAAAAGTATCTGAGATTCAGGATCTATAGGTAAAACTTCATGCTTTGTGTGAAGTTTTTCTTTTTTATAAATGAGCTAAATATTTACCTTTGTTTTTATTAGGAAACAAAATCATGAGAACTCTATTTTTATTTTTGGCTTTATTTGCAGCGAATTTTTCATTTGCACAGGATCAGGAAGAACGGGATGATTCTTTCATAAGAGATAGTAATAAAAATATTTTAAAAATAGATATTAAAGAGCCTTTTATGCAGGTTGCCGTGAAATGTAATGATTTTAAACCAGCAGCATATGAAGGTGGAGTAGCAGCTTACAAAGATATTCTGAACAAATATATGTATGCTTATCTGAATTCAGATTTCTATGCGCTGACAGGAGACTTTACATTTACCTTAGTGCTTGATGTTAAAGGAAAAGTGGTGGATGTGAAAGGAATGCCTAAAGTTCAGAACAGCCAGGTTTTTTTTGATGATATGCAGTACGTCGTGAGAAGAATAAAGAAAAACTGGATGCCAGCATCTTGCAACGGACAGCCTGTAGCTTCACAGATTAAAGTTAAAATGAACTTCTCTTCAATATCAACAGATATAGACTAATACCCAATAAATGAAAAAATACCTTATGGTTTTACCTTTTTTACTTTTAAGTTTTAAAGGTTTTTCACAAGAAACAACAGCTCAAATTCAACTACAGCCTGGAGACGATTTTAGAAAAGCAGAATTCCCGGGAGGTGAAGATGCCTTTAGAAAAGAATTTCTGAATATGGTGTATGCCTATATTGATGTGGCTTTATATGCGATCAAAGGAGAAGTGACCTTCATTTTTAATATTGACCCGAAAGGTAAAATTGATAAAGTAGATATTCTTCCTAAGTTCAAAAACAGTGAAACTTTTATCGATGATATGAAGTATGCTGCCAAAAAAGTAAAAGGAAAATGGAAACCAGCTACTAAAAATGGAGTTCCGGTTGATTCTAAGTTGATAATGAAAATCAGGTTTGATAATAATACCTATGATCATGATTAGAAAAATTCTACAGGTACTGGGTCTGATTTTGTTTTTTGCTGTAGGAAAAGCCCAGACATTTGATCTTCTTCAGGGAGATATGAATCCTTATAAAGGAGGTGCTGTACAGTTTTATAAAGATTTGAATAAGGTTCTGATTGAAAATCATTCAGAGCGTTGTAATAATAGAATGTCCGAGATGTTTCTGGCTGAACTTGAAATAGAAAAGGGACAGGCTAAAATTATTAATCAAACTCTTTCTGATAATTGTCCTACCACAGTATTTGTAAAGGCTCTCGATGAAATAAATAAACTAAAAAAATGGAAAAAAGGTGCGGATGTACAGAAATATGTTTCCATCATGTTCTATCCGATCGATTATTTTGACAACTTTAAAGAAAATTATACCACGCAGGGTTTGCAAAAATATGCTGAATTTCCTGGAGGAATGGGAGGATTCAGAAATCGTCTGATCACTAATCTGAAAAGCCAGAACATCAAAAATGCTGATGGTGTAACAGTTGAAATACGATTTAAAGTTAATCAGGAAGGTGTTTTACATGATGTTAAAATACAACCTAATGATTTACAGGAGGATATTAAAAATAAGATGATGAAAGCTATAGGACAGATTGCTGAAAAGTGGCAGCCAGAATCTTTCCGCGGCCTTCCGGTAGCATCCAGTTTCGCGATGCGTGTAACTTTATGATTTTGTTAAAATAATAGCGCTGACATTCTGTCACAATATTTTGTATCTTTGCAAACTTATTTGTTCGTAATTTAAAATTGCGAACCTTAAATTGATTATCGTGCAGGAAAAATATATAGACGAAACGAAACAGGGTGAAGCTTTTGCCGTTGCTGAAAAACCGGAAAATTCTAAAAAATTGTTTTTAGAAAGCTATGGTTGTCAGATGAATTTTTCTGATTCTGAGATTGTTGCATCCATCCTTAATGAACAAGGATACAATACAACAATGAAGGTAGAAGAAGCAGACCTTATTCTTCTAAATACCTGCTCCATTCGCGAAAAAGCAGAGCAGACTGTAAGAATGCGTCTTGCCCAGTTCAAAAATTTAAAAAAAGAAAGACCGAATATGACGGTTGGTGTTCTGGGATGTATGGCGGAAAGGCTGAAAACCAAATTCTTAGAAGAAGAACAACTGGTTGACCTTGTTGTAGGTCCTGACGCCTATAGAGACTTGCCTAATCTTTTAAAAGAAACTGACGATGGAAGAGATGCCATTAACGTGATCCTTTCCAAAGAGGAAACATATGCAGATATCAATCCCGTTCGTCTAGGCGGAAACGGAGTTACAGCTTTTGTTACAATTACCAGAGGTTGTGATAATATGTGTACATTCTGCGTAGTCCCTTTTACCAGAGGACGAGAAAGAAGCCGTGATCCACATTCTATTATAGACGAATGTAAAGACCTTGCCAATAACGGATATAAAGAAATTACCCTTTTGGGACAGAATGTAGACTCTTACCTGTGGTACGGAGGTGGTCCTAAAAAAGATTTCGCCAAAGCTTCTGAAATGCAGAAAGCAACAGCGGTTAGTTTCGCTCAATTGCTTGATTTAGTGGCTAAAGCTGTTCCTGAACTAAGAATCAGATTCTCCACTTCAAATCCTCAGGATATGAATCTGGATGTTTTCAGAATGATGGCAAAACATGATAACATTTGTAACTATGTACATCTTCCTGTACAAAGCGGAAGCAATAATATGCTTGAAGCAATGAACAGACAACATACCCGTGAACAATATCTGGATCTGATTAAAAAGGCAAAGGAAATTGTTCCTGAAGTATCTTTTTCTCAGGATATGATCGTTGGATTCTGTAATGAAACAGAAGAAGATCACCAGGATACCTTAAGCCTGATGAGAGAGGTTGAATATGACTATGGTTATATGTTTGCCTATTCAGAAAGACCAGGAACTCCGGCTCACAAGAAAATGGAAGACAATATTCCTGCCGATGTGAAGCAGAGACGTCTTGCTGAGGTTATTAAACTTCAGGGCGAGCTTTCAAACCAAAGAATGAAATCTTATGTAGGAAGAATACATCAGATTCTGATTGAAGGAATTTCCAGGAAGAACAAAAACCAATGGAAAGGAAGAAACTCTCAGAACGCAGTATGTGTCTTCGATCAACTTGAAGGACAGAAAATAGGTGACATTGTGAACGTTTTTGCCTATGACAATACACAAGGCACACTTTTAGGGAGAACAGTGGAATAACAGTAAGTTTTGATCAAAGCAGTTTATCTTTTTGCTATGTTTTCGTTTGCTCTGGCATCCTGTCAGACAGAAAATGTAAAAAAATATCCCGGTACTGTAGGAGATATCGAGTTTGATAAAAAACTGGATGATGCTGATTTTAAAAAGTGTGGTTCAGAAAAATGGGGACATTTCAGCTTTCAATACTATCAAGGTACAAAGGAATATGGCTATAAAGGAGAAAAGATTGCGATCACAGAAAAACTTAAAAAAGAAAATATATATTCTGAAAAGAAAATCAACGGTTATATTACCGTAAGATTTTTAGTAAATTGTGAAGGAAAGACAGGACTGTTCAGATTACAGCATATGAGCCCGGATCTGAAAGAAATTGTTCTGGATGAAGAATTGGAAAATAAGCTGCTGAAGTTTACAAAATCACTTGATGGCTGGATGCCGAAAGAGATAAAAGGTTTAAAAGTAGATTATTATCAGTATTTAACCTATAAAATTGAAAATGGAAAAGTTTCAGAGGTATTACCTTAGCTTTTTGTTACTTATAGTTTACACCAATACTATTGCACAGGTCAACTGTAATGCAGTAGAGGGTGAGAACTGCAAAAAAGCGTGCGAGTTATACAACTGGGCTTCAGATTTACAAGGATATGCGGAATCTCAGGAAGGCTTTGATAAAGCGATTGAACTGTGTCCCGACTTCTCCCATGCTTATATGGAAAAAGCCGTTCCCTATCTTAAGAACGGAGATTTTGTAACCTGGAAAATTTTAATTGATAAAGCAGTTGCTTTAGATCCTCAAATGCACCTTGGCTACAGAGGCTGGACCAAGTTTCAGTTTTTAAGAGACTACAAAGGAGCCATTCTGGATTTAGAGGGGTTAAAAAAATATTATCCCGGAGACCTGGGAAGATCTCAGAACGGAGATTATAATCTAGACGTGGTAAGAGCAATGTCTTACAGCGCATTAGGACAGAAAGAAAAAGCAGCAGGGATTATAGAAAGCCTTCTGGAAGCCAGAGGTTATGTAAAAGGAATGTTTGATCATTACCAGTTGGGAGTTACGTATTTCGAACTGGGCAGATATGACAAAGCCCTGGAAAATTTTGAAAAACAAAGCAAAGAATACAACTTTGCCGAGAACATATACTTTAAGAGTAAAGTTTCTAAGATAAGAAACAAAGATTATTTAGATTTAAAAATGTTAGCCTTACAAACGTATGACGAAGGGAAGACCATGAAAGATGTCTACACTCATCATTTTAACAAAGTCTACAGAAAGGAAATTGAAGAGCTGTAGAAGATTAACATTAAATCAATAATCAAAAATTTACTTATGAGCAACGAGTTACAAAACATAAAAAACCGTTTCGGAATTATCGGAAACTTTCCGGCACTCAACCGGGCACTGGAAAAATCTATTCAGGTTGCCCCTACAGATATTTCTGTTCTGGTAATTGGGGAAAGTGGAGTTGGAAAAGAATTTATTCCGAAAATCATTCATTCAGAATCCAAAAGAAAGCATCAGCCCTACATTGTGGTAAACTGTGGTGCAATTCCCGAAGGAACAATAGACTCTGAGCTTTTTGGGCACGAAAAAGGAGCTTTTACCGGTGCTACCGCTACAAGAAAAGGATATTTTGAAGTTGCAGATGGCGGAACCATCTTTTTGGATGAGGTAGGAGAACTTCCACTTCAGACACAGGTTCGTCTTTTGAGAGTGCTGGAAAGTGGTGAATTTATGAAAGTAGGTTCTTCGCAGGTACAGAAAACCAATGTGAGAATTGTAGCAGCTACCAACGTTAATATGATGAAAGCCATCCATGACGGAAGATTCCGTGAGGATTTATATTACCGTTTGAATACTGTTCAGATTGATATGCCGCCTTTGAGAGAAAGAAAAGGAGATATCCATTTGCTGTTCAGAAAGTTTGCCATAGACTTTGCAGAAAAGTACAGAATGCCGGAGTTAGAGCTGGAACAGAGTGCTGTTCATTACATAGAAAGCTATTCTTTCCCAGGGAATATCCGTCAACTAAGAAACTTAGTGGAGCAGATGACTGTTGTGGAAAGAAACAGAAATATAACGGCTGAGAAACTTGCAGAGTATATTCCTATGGAAACCCACCTTCCAATGGTGGTAAATACTCAAAATGCTCCTAAGCAAAACGATTTCGGAAGCGAAAGAGAAATCATGTATAAAATTCTATTCGATATGAGGAATGATATTAATGATTTAAAATCCTTAACTTCGGAATTGATTAAGAACAGAGGAACAGCAGATTTGAGTAACCATGAGAAAAACCTGATCAACAGGATTTATACCCCTGAAAGTCAGCCACAGGTAAACTCTGGATCTTTATTATATTTTGATAATAGTAATGATGCACCAGTAGTTCAGACGCCTACGATTATCTCAACTCCTGAAGACAGTTATGAAGATATTGAAGATATCGAAGTGGAAGAAAACAGACCAGAATCACTTTCTCTTCAGAATAACGAAAAAGATCTGATTATTAAAGCATTGGAGAAGCATAAGGGACGCAGAAACAGAGCCGCAGATGAGCTGGGAATCTCACAAAGAACTTTATACAGAAAAATAAAACAATATAACCTGGAAGATTAAGCACAACATCAATAATGAAAGTAAATTTAACACCTAAGCCGATCAATTTTAAACTCGGAGAATATATTAATAAAGGTTTCGAACTTTTAAAGAAAGATTTCGGGAATATTTTTATAGCATTTTTAGTGTGCTTTATCATGTCAATTATTCCGTTCTGCGGACTGTTGGCAATGGGTAATTTATACAAGTACCTTCAAAGGCTAAGCCGAAATCAGCCGGCAAGTCCCGGAGATATCTTTGATTTTAAAGACTTCATGCCTTACTTTATGTTGCAGTTAATTATTTTTGGAGGTGTTTTACTGCTTTACATTCCTTTATTTGCTGTCCTGGGTATATCAGGGGCAATATCAGAACGTAGTGAACCTAACCCGATGGTTGGACTTTTTATGATTCCTTATGTGTTTTTATTGATTGCGGCGATATATTACTTTGTATTGAAAGGCTTTTATATCATTCCATTAATCAGTCTTAAAGGAGTTAAAGAAATAAAAGAAGCTTGGAATATCTCAAAAGTAATGACCAAGGGAAATCTATTGTCAATTTTTCTTTTCTCATTAGTAGTGAGTATTTTAGCTCAGATTGGTGTTGTTGCCTGTGGGATAGGACTTTTTCTTACCCTGCCGTTTTTATACACAGCAAACTATTTTGCTTATGAAGATGCTATGCAACAAATTGAGTATGATGAAATTACTGAAATTGGATCTAAAAATGAATTTTAAAATTAAAAATATCAGTCTGAAACAGTCATTACTGACGGGGATACTTTTTGCTGTGCTGGGAGTTCTAAACTCATGTTACAGCTTTACAGGATCATCTCTTACAGATGAAAAAACTGTTCAGATCAATGAATTTCCTAATAATGCACCCCTTGTAAATCCTGCATTATCTCAACAGTTTTCTACAGCAATACAAAATAGATTCCTTCAGAGAACAACTTTAAAAGGAACAAAAGAAAATCCTGATATCCTGATAGAAGGGGAAATTACCGACTATTCAATTACTCCTACTACCATCAGCTCCAATACCCAGACCAATCCTTCTGGTGGAGTCATTCAGCAGGCACAGAATAAACTTACGATTACAGTGAAAGTACATTATGAAAATAAAATTCATCCAGATGCAAGTTTTGACAGAACCTATTCCGATGAAGCAGCTTTCAACAGTGATGTATCACTAAGTCAAATCGAAGACCAGCAGGTAAAGCTGGTAACAGATAGAATTATTAATAAGATATTTAACGACATTGTAGCGAATTGGTAAGATGAATCCGAGAGTTTTAGAATTAATAAAAAATCCGAAAAATATTCAGTCAGAAGACCTTAGTCTTTTGAAAGAAGAGATTCACACTTTTCCTTATATTCAAAATATCAGGGCGCTTCATCTCTATGGGGTGCATCTGTACGAAAAAGAAAATTATCAGAAAGAGCTTTCTATAACAGCAGCATATACTACTGATAAAAAGATTTTATATCAACTGATCAACGGGAAGATCATCCAGGAGGCTAAACCAGAAGTTGTTGAAGAGAAGATTCCTTCCAAAACAATTGAAAAACCGGTTCAATTTGCCCCTAAAAGTAAATCTTTTCCTCTTAAAAGAGAGGAAGAAGTTTCCTTGGAGAAACAGGAAGAGGAGCAAGGAAACGCATGTGTAATACCAACTTTACAACAGCTTGAACCTATCTATGTAAACGGTGAACGAAACAGAATTTTATTTGAAGGAGAAGAAAATTTCCTTGATGAACAAAATTCTGAAACGATAGATATTGAATCTACTCTTGAATCAGGAACTTTGGTAACCCAAAAGACTGAAACTGCAACAGAACCTGTTACCGAACAAATAGAAGAGATACCATCTGAAGTAGAGAAATCAGAGGAAGACTTTACCCCAGAAACTATTATTCCTGAAGATCAGATTTCTTCAGAAAAAGAAGAAGAGAAGATTGATGATGAAGAAAATATCAGTTTCCATGAGATCGCTCCTTTAGTTCCTGAAGAAAATATTGAAGAAGTAGCTGAAGAACCTGTAAAAGCAGAATCAACAGCTAATGAAACTATAACTGTTTCTAAAGAAGAGTCTGCTCAGCAAGAAGAAATACAAGCTGAAGTAGAAGAGAATGCTGGTGAAAATTTTACACCAGAAGCCATTATCGACGAAGATCAGATTTCTGCTGAAAAAGAAGATGCAAAAGGTAATGAAGAAGTACCTTTAGTAGAATTATCCGATGCTGAAGTAAGCTTCCATGGCACGGAATCATTCATGCCAGATGTTAAAATCCAGGCTAACAACGATGAAATCTCTGAAACAGCTGAAGTTTCCCAACCTCATGTGAATAAGCATGAAGAGGAAATGAGACGTCTGATTGAAGAAGTTGAGAAAAAGATGAAGGAGGCTAAACCTGTTGCTCAAGAAGAAAAGACAGAGTCTGAGACAGCTGGAGATCATGAAATTAGCTTCGCTGAAACCCAGAATTTCCATTTCTGGTCAACAAATGAAGAAAAGCCTGAGGAAATCAAAGAAGAGCCGGTACAGGAAGAAATTGTTGAAGATCAATTACCTGTAGAAGAAGCTAAGGTTGAAGCTGCAGAAGAAAAAGAAAAAGAAGAAGTCCCTGAAGTTCAGTCCGCATGGAAGCCAATGAGTGTGGAATCCAATATGCCGGATTCTTTAATCAATAAATCAGCTGCAACATCAGTTCCTGAAATAAAAGTTCCCATAGCAGAAATTATCCCTGCGGAGGAACCGGTAATTGAAATTGAAGCTCCATCTGAAACAGTTGACGTTGTTACAGAAATTGCTCAGGAAGATACTCTGCCTGCAGTAGAAGATAATGTAGAAGTTATTGAAGATCATCCTGCCCCTGTTGAAGCATCCGAAGAAAATGCTGATAAAACGGATGCAAAAGAAGAAGTTCCGGTGATGAATGTTTCTTTCTTTGGAACCGATATTTCTACCCTTAAGGTGGAAGAAAAGCAGAAAGAAGAGCCTGTAGAGAAAATACAGGAAGTTACTATGAAGAATACAACACAGTCAACATTAGACAGTAATGTTCCCGGTTTTATCAATACCTGGCAAAGCTGGCTTAAGATTGACAGAACTGAAGAAGTTGAAAAGGAAAAATCAGAAATCAAAGAAAAGGCTATTGAAACCTTCCTGGAAAATAACCCTAGAATCAGCCAGTTAAAAGAAGAAAGTTCCTATGTTGTTAAAGAAAAGAATGACGATATCTCCCATTTGATGACAGAAACGTTGGCCAATCTTTATTTTGAACAGAAACTATACACAAAAGCGATAAAAGCGTTTGAAATATTAATCAAAAAGAGTCCTGAGAAAAAAGAATATTTTGAATCTAAAATTCAGAATATTAAGGACTTTAGAAGTAAAAATTAAAAAGAAAAAGGTACCGTTTAGAGCAGTACCTTTTTTATTTATAAATTCTGTGGATTATTTTTACTTCCTCTTAATTTTTTCCAGGCCCTCCGCCCAAAGACAATAACAAGAATTAATATAATTATTGCAAAAATTACTGCAATAATTGGCGCTGCCATGGCTAGAACAGACATAAGGCCTGCGCCGGCTGTTTCCGTGGTTCCTACCACAGAATTCCCCAATCCTCCGGTTGTTGCTGTAGAAGCGGCTCGTATTCCCGCAAATCCGGAGCTTATCGTGGCTGCTGTACCTCCACCCGCAATTAATGCCAGCGCCCATTGTGGAAATGTTCCCAGTTCAGCAAACTGGCTGGCAAATAATATAGATCCTGCTACCGTAGCCATGGGAATAGAGACTGTATCCAGCAAATGATCGACAAAAGGGATGTAATAAGCAAGGATCTCAGCCACTGTGGCAATTCCTGTTATAATAAGTGTAGGAAGACCCGCAAGCCACTCAAAATGCTCATTCATAGGGATCCAGTTAAAATAAGAAGCAAGACTTACGATAAACATCGGGAGGAATACCCGAAATCCCGTAGCCGCTGCCAATCCAATCCCGATAAATGCACTGATGACATAAGAAAAATAGGGAATATTATCTAACATATTAATTTTCAGATTTATTGTTTTCCCTAAATTACAAAAAGTATATGATATTAAGAGTTGTTAATTTCTAAGTCCGGAATATGAGATGGGATGCGAGTTTTGAGTTTCGCTATTTGTGATTTACTGTAGAATAAAAATAAAGTATTTACACAATGATCAGTGTAAATCTGTGGGATAAAAAACGTCTCACAGATCTTTTTATTCTAATGAAAAATTATTTTTTCTGAGCTTCACAAAGCTTTATAAACTGCGCTTCCACATCCTGGAATTTCGGAGGCATTTCAGGAGATGCCCAAAATAGCATGGCCATTGTTTTCTCTCCAAAGGATTGTTTAAATAAATCCTTATTCAGACGGTAGCATTCCCTCAGCAATCTTTTGATGCGGTTTCTGTGCACAGCTCTTTTAAAGTATCTTTTAGAGACAGAAACCCCGAATCTGGAGATTTCTACAGGAAGATTAGGTTTGTCTTTCAGAATAATGATTCTCAGATTTCCGCTGGTTCTCCATTTGCCTTTGTCAAAAAGCAAACTGATTTCCGTGTTTTTTTTGAGCTTTTCCGCTCTGGGATATTTGGAGTTTGTCATTTACGGAGTGTAAAATTTAATCCTGATTTAATAAATGATTAATCACTTCTGAAGCCGTGTACAACCCGAAAATGGCAGGCATATAACTTATTGTTCCGTAAAAAGATCTTTTATAATTGGTTCCGTCAGTCATTTTCAAACTTTCTTCATCTTGAATGTCATTGGCAAAAACACAACGGACACCTTTGTCAATTTTTACTTTTTTCAGCCTTTTTCTTACCTGTCTTGCAAGGTGGCAGTGTTCGGTTTTGCTGATATCTCTTACCAATACTTTACTTGGATCGGTTTTTCCGCCGGCTCCCATTGAGCTTACGATTTTTATCCTTCTTCTTTTGGCAGCAATAATTAAAGACAGTTTTGGAGTAACGCTGTCAATGCAGTCCAAAACATAATCAAATTTTGCAGAATCCAACACTTCATCCATTCTTTCCGGATTCAGGAATTCATTGATTTTCGTTAAATTAAGCTGCGGATTGATATCAAGAAGCCTTTCAGCAACAACATCCACCTTATGTTTTCCGACAGTAGAGTGTAAAGCAGGCAGCTGTCTGTTGATGTTGGTAATATCTACCGTATCCCCATCCACAATGGTCATATTTCCTACTCCGGCTCTCGCAAGAAATTCTGCGGCAAAAGAACCTACTCCGCCTAAACCTACAACAAGTACATTCGCTTTGATCAGCCTATCTAATCCTTCTTCTTTAATCAAAAGTTCAGTTCTTTCCAGCCAGTATTTATCCATTTTTTATTGAGTGTAAATTTTCCAAAATTTGTTCATTCAGTTGTTCCAGAGAAATCGCTTTTATTTCTGAAATCTTAATGTACAATTCTTCAATGTTAAAGTCTTCATTATCAGTTTCTAAAAAGATTCTGTCTAATGGAGTGTTTTTTATAATATCCTGCAAAGATAAATTATACAAAACAGCTTTTCCAAAACTCAGGTAAAAATTATTGCTCAGAAGATCCTCAGCAATTTGTCGTTTTTTATTAAAACCATGGATGATCATGGGCTGCTCGGCCTTCTTTTTAAAAGAAATAACCTCATAAAATTTTCTTACGCAATGAATAATCAGAGGCTTTTTTACCTCATTTGCGATTTTTATCTGCCTTAAAAAAACTTCCTCCTGAATTTTCTGATCTATAGAAACCAAAGAATCCAGACCGCATTCACCAATAGCAAAACAATTTTCAAACATCATGCTTCTCATCCATGATAATTGCTGTTCAATATTGTTACGATCAATATCATTTGGGTGAATGCCAATAGAGTACGGGAAATCAGGCGGAATTTCTTTCTCCAGATTATAAATTCCGTTTCTGATATATTTTTTATGATGATGAAAATCAAAAAATTTCATGTTCAAAAATAAGTATTTTTAAGATTTAATTTAAAATTATTAAACGATCGTTTATAAATGTGTTAAAAATTTCTTAACTTTACTCAAAGTACACTTCATGAAAAAAAAATTTACGGAAAAACAGATTCACATACTGGACATTGCAGAAGAGCTCATTGCAAAAAAAGGGTATGAAGGAACTTCTGTAAGAGATATCTGTTCCAAAGCAAATATTAACGTTGCCATGATCTCTTATTACTTTGGGTCTAAAGAGAAAATGATGTCTTATCTCTACCAGTACAGAGTACTGAAGACCAGAGAGAATTTTTCAGAATTTGCAGATACCATCAAAGATGGAAAACCGGAAATGCAGATGCGGGAAATGATTAAATATATCGTTTCTCAACTGTTCAAGTATAATTATTTCCATGGGTTTGTTACCCAGGAACTTCGCCATACAGAAAACCTGAAAGACGAATTGCTTGATTTCTACCAATTATTTGTGAAAAAACTGGATGAAGTAATTAAAAAAGGGGTGGCTTCAGGAGTTTTTACTTTTACCCCAAAGCCTGAAGATATTCTTACCATGATTATTGGGTCTACTTTATTTGTCATCAGGAATAAAAACTTTTATGAGCTGTATGTTCCAAGTAAAAACGAAGAAACATATACCAAAGAAGCTGAAAAAAAAGTGAGAATGAATCTTTTATTAAGTGTTTTTGCGATTTTGGGATACGCTGCAGACTAAAATTACGTTAAATATTCATAAAAAAAAATCTATTGACAAAAAAGTTATATTTTTGCAAATTAGTAAATCGGCTGTATAATCCGAAAACTGTTGAACTTTTTATATGAAAAAATATATTTTAGGTCTTTTTGCTGTAGCGGTGATTTCATCTTGTGTAAGCCAGCAGGAAAGAGCAATGAGGAGTGCTGATAAAGAATTTATCTTGAAAGCAGCTAATGAAAACTTCGCTAAGAAAAAGTGGAAAAATGCATTGGCTCTTTATGACAGACTTGCAAATCTTGTGGCAGGAACAGATGATTTCCCTAATGTAGGTTTCAACACTGCTTATGCCAACTATTATGACAAGAGTTATAAACTGGCAGGTCACCAGTTCAAAAACTTTGCAGTTAGTTTTCCAAAAGATCCAAGAGCAGAAGAGGCAGCCTATATGTCTGCACTGTGCTATTATGAAGGATCAATGGATTATAACTTAGACCAATCCAGTACAGAATTGGCGATCAATGAGCTTCAGGATTTCCTGAACAATTATCCAAACTCTGAAAGGTCTAAAAATATCAGCCAGTTAATTGATGAATTGTCTTATAAGCTTGAGTTTAAAGCCTATGAAAATGGAAGACAATACTTCAAAATGGGTGATTATAAAGCGGCCAATGTATCATTGGAAAACGTTTTGGAAGATTTTCCGAGTACAAAACTTCGTTCAAAAATTTATGATTATATCATGAAGTCCCGCTATGAATTGGCAATGAAATCTATTTATGGTCTTAAGGCAGAGCGTATTGAAAGTGCATTGACGTATACAAGATTTGTAGAGAAAGAGCTTCCTAATACAGAATATTCTAAAACAGCTACAGATCTGAAAGAAAAACTGGAAAAGGAAAAAGAACACTTTGTTGTCGTTAAAAAAGAAACGGATGCAAGAATTGCAGCTTTAACAGCAAGACAGAAAAAAGAAGCTGAAAAATTGGCTGATCAAGGTAAAACAGAACAGCAAATTAAAGATCAGATTAGCAATGAAAAGAAAGCAATGCAGTTACAGAGGGACAGTGCAGCACTTAAGACCCCTCCTCCTGCAGCGACTTTCAAAATTCAAAGATAATTCGTAAATTTGCCATCTTAAAATAAAAATAATTTTCTCAAAATGAGTGTAAAAGATACAAAAGCAGAAGTAAATACTATTACTTACGATAAAGATAAGATTGAAGATAAAGTAGGTTCAATCTATGAAGCTATTGTTATCATGGGAAAGAGAGCAGAGCAAATCAATGCGGAGATCCGTACGGAACTTCACAACAAATTGGATGAATTTGCCGTTCACAATTCTACATTAGAAGAGGTTTTCGAAAACAGAGAGCAAATTGAGATCTCTAAACATTACGAAAAGCTTCCAAAGCCAACTTCAATTGCTATTGAAGAGTGGTTAAACGAAGATGTTTATTTCAGAAAAACAGAAGAAAGAAAATAATCTTCTGTGTTTTTTATAAATGAGGGTCATAAAAGAAATTAGTTCTTTTATGACCTTTGTTGTTTTAAAGCCTGATTGTGTGGGAAAAAATAAGTATTTTAGTATTTCAAAAAATTAGAACTCAATGAGTGTTTCCGGTAAAAAGATACTTATCGCCGTCTCTGGTGGAATTGCAGCCTACAAAATTCATTTTTTGATAAGGGATTTTGTGAAAAAAGGTGCCGAAGTACAGGTCATTATGACCCCCGATGCAGAACATTTTGTGACGAAACTGAGTCTGTCTACACTATCCAAAAAGCCGGTGTATTCAGAATTTTATGGTGATAACGGAACATGGAACAGTCATGTGGAAATGGCACTGTGGGCAGATGTGATGATTGTAGCTCCCTGTACGGCCAATACACTGTCTAAAATGGTCCACGGAATGTGTGATAATCTGGTTATTGCAACGTATATGTCTGCAAAATGTCCGGTTTTCATAGCTCCGGCGATGGATCTTGATATGTACGTACATCCATCCACAAAGAAAAATCTGGAGCTTGCACAAAGCTTTGAGCATATTATTATTCCTGCAGAAAATGGTGAATTGGCAAGCGGACTGATTGGGCAGGGAAGAATGGCAGAACCGTCAACTATTTTTAATACAGTTGAAAATTATTTTACAACAAACAGCCATTCCAAGAGTCTTGAAGGAAAAACAGTTTTAATTACGGCTGGTCCTACTTATGAAGCCATAGATCCGGTAAGATTCATCGGAAATCATTCATCTGGAAAAATGGGATTTTCTCTGGCTGAAGAAGCTTCAAAAAGAGGAGCCAAAGTGATTCTGATTTCAGGACCGAGTTTCCAAACCATTAATGATCCCAATGTTGAGCTTCATAAAGTCACTTCTGCAAAAGAAATGCTGGCAAAAGTATTTGAATTTTATGACAGCATAGACATCGGTATTGCAAGTGCTGCGGTGGCTGATTACGCGCCAAAAGAAGTGGCGAAAGAGAAGATCAAGAAAAATGACGATAACCTGACCATTGAGCTGGTTAAGAATCCGGATATCCTTAAAACGATGGGTGAAAAGAAAACACACCAGTTTTTGGTAGGTTTTGCCCTGGAGACCCAAAATGAAGAGGAAAATGCAAAAGGAAAGCTGGAGAAGAAAAATCTGGATATGATTGTGTTGAACTCTCTTCGTGATGAAGGAGCCGGATTTAAGAATGATACCAATAAAATAAGGATATTTACCAAAACGGAGAAAAAAGAATTCGACCTGAAATCCAAAGATGATGTAGCGAAAGATATTCTCAATTTTGTTGAGTCTCAACTTTTAAAATAATTTTAATAAATTTCCGTTCTCAATTTTTAATAGACAATGAAAAAAATTATAAGCTTATTTTTTCTGTTTTTTATATATACCCAAAGTTTTTCTCAAGAGCTGTTGGCAACCGTTCAGGTAAACTCTCAACAGGTAGGAGGAAGTAACCAGCAGGCATTTAAAGCATTGGAAAAAAGTCTCAGAGACTTTATCAATAATACCAGCTGGACAGGGAAAAAGCTTCAGAATTTTGAAAAAATAAAATGTGGTTTTTCCGTTGTTATTGGAGAAAGAGATGGGAATAGATTCAAAGGATCTATTGTTGTTCAGGCTATGCGTCCTGTTTATAATACGACTTACGAATCTCCTTTAATTAATCTTCAGGATCAGAGATTTGGTTTTGAATATATTGAAAATGAAAGTCTTATTTTTAATGAAAGACAGTTTTCAGGAAAAAATCTTACGGATGTAGTCAGTTTCTATATTTATCTTATTTTGGGGCTGGATGCAGATAGTTTCCAATCTATGGGAGGGTCTCAATGGTATGCAAAAGCGCAGCAGATTGCGCAGAATTCCCAGAACAAAAACTATGAAGGCTGGAATACCATCAATGAGCCAAGAAGCCGCTCTATATTGATCAATGAAGTGATGAACCCTAACTGGAACCAGTTGCGTTCTACTATTTATACTTACCACAGGGCCGGAATGGATAATCTTTTCAATCAGGATCAGACTGCTGGGAAAAAAGTGATTTTTGATGCCCTGATGCAATTAAAAATGTATGAAAATACATTTCAGCAGGCATTTTTCTTTAATCTGTTCATCGATACCAAAAGTGATGAGATCTTCAATATATTCAATTCCGGAAATAACGGAGGTTTGATTCTTAATGATCTTAAACAGACGATGATTATTCTTTCTCCGAAAAACATTGATAATAAATGGAATAAGTGGAAAGTGTAAGATTGGAATCCATTGAAACTCTTTAAAATTTTCGAGAAATAACTTAATAACAAGTTAGAGATGAAAAAAATGTTAATGAGCAGAAAGCACGTAAACATTTTCTCAGTTCATTAAAAAAAAACTTATTTTTACAGTTCAAACTCAAATTGGATCATAACCCGGATTATCAATGCTTTCGAGAATTTACATTAAAAACTTTGCCCTGATAGATACCCTTGAAGTATCTCTTAAAAATGGTTTACAGGTAATTACCGGTGAAACGGGTGCGGGTAAATCTATTATTTTAGGGGCTCTCCGACTTATTTTGGGAGAAAGAGCAGATGTAAAATCCATTGCCAAATCTGAAGAAAAAAGCGTGGTGGAAACTGAGTTTTCGCTGAATAACCAGTTTAAGAAATTCTTTATCGAAAATGATCTTGACTACGAGCTTCAGACAATTATAAGAAGAGAAATTCTGCCATCGGGAAAATCCCGTGCCTTCATCAATGACGTGCCGGTAACGCTGGATATTCTTAAAGAGCTTTCCTCACAGCTGATTGATATTCATTCCCAGTTTGAAACATCTAATCTTTTTACCTCAGAATATCAGTTTAAAATTATCGATGGACTTTCTGAAAACAAAAAAATTATTGAAGAGTATCAGAAGGATTTTTCCGACTTTCAAACCTTGAAATTGCTGTTGAAAAAACTGAAAACTCAATTATCAGAAGCCAATAAAGAAAGCGATTATAAAGAATTTTTACTCAATGAACTGGAAGAACTGAAACTTGATGATGTAGACTATGAAGATGTTCAGAACCAGCTTTCCATTCAGGAAAATGCAGGAATGATTTCCGAAAACGTAGGTCAGATTCTGTCCAGGTTCCATCAGGAAGAAATAGGGATTTTGTCTTTCTTTCATGAAGCTACCCATAAGCTTTCCAAAATTTCTGAAGTTTCTACCAGTTTCGCAGAGCTTGATGAAAGGCTGGAAACCTCTTTTGTAGAACTGAAAGATATTATTTCTGAACTGGAACATACCGCAGAAAAAGTGGAAATCAATCCAGAAAATCTGGTACATCTTACCGATCTTAATAATAAAATAAACGCTTTATTTCTTAAACATAATGTTTCAGATCTTAATGAATTGATTGAGATCAGAAACCAGCTGTCAGGAGATCAGAGAGGAGCTTCTGAGCTGGAGGAACAGATAGAAGCAACAGAAGAGAATATTTCTCAAAAAGAAAAAGCACTTCAAAGTCTTGCTGCAAAGCTTTCAAAGAACAGGCATAAAAATATTCCTGTCTTCATCAAAAAAGCAGAAACTCTTCTGAAAAAATTAGGTCTTGAAAAAGCTAAAGTTGATATAGAACTGCAGGATGCTGAGGAATTCAACCCGTTTGGAAAAGAAAATATTCAGCTGCTTTTCCAGGCGAATTCTGGGTTTCCTTTAAAACCTATTCAGACCGCTATTTCTGGAGGTGAAAGATCAAGGGTAATGTTGGCTGTAAAAAAGATTATTGCAGAAAGTGATGAGCTTCCAACTCTTATTCTGGACGAAATTGACACCGGAGTTTCAGGAAAAGTTGCCGAAGAGATCGGAAACCTTATGAGAGAGATGTCTGAAGATATGCAGCTGATCGTTATTTCACACCTGGCGCAGGTTGCTGCAAAAGGAAACGACAACTATAAAGTGGTAAAGCAGGATATTTCCGGCAAAACACAGTCTACTATAATTCCTTTGAGCGACGACGAGAAACTGAACGAAATTGCCCAGTTACTTTCTGGAAGCAAAATTACAGAAGCCGCATTAGCACAGGCAAAAGAACTTATAGGATAACTAAAAAAATCTATTTTTCTTTAAAAAACTTGTAACATATTTTACATTATATTTACTAATGTAAAAAACTAACATATGTTTCTAAAGTTCCTTAGGCTTGAAATCAAAAGCTTTTTTCGCGGTACATCTTTAGGGATCAATCTGACCATGAAAATCCTCCGTTTTATTGGAATACTTTATTTCGTGGGATGCCTTGTAGGCGGGGCTTTTATTGCTTTTTTCTACGTGCAGGAGGAAATGCATCAGAATCCTTTGAAGGTCGTTTCAAAATTCATGATTGTTGCCTGGATTCTTGATCTTGTTCTGAAATACCTCTGGCAGGAAATACCTACCCAGAATATTAAGCCCTTCCTTACCATGAACATCAGAAAGAATACCCTGGTCAATTATATGCTGGCCAAAACCTTTCTTTCAGCTTTCAGCTGGCTGAGTTCGTTATTCTTTATCACATTTTCATTGATTGCCGTATTCAACGGATATAATATCTTAGGAATTTTGGTATGGCTTATAGGGGTGATCTCATTGCTCTATCTGAATAATTTTATCAACATTTTCTTCAACGGTAAAGAAACCTTGGCCGTGATCATAGGAGTATGCTTTTTAGGCATAGGAATGCTGGGGTATTATAAAATAATTCCGGTTCTTTCTTATTCTGAAGCTGTTTTCTTCAGCTTCTATGAGAAACCTTACTTTGCCCTGATACCTGTTGCTTTGTTCGTAATGCTGTGGTGGATATGTTTCCGTTACCTTCGTAATGAATTTTATTTGGATCAAGGTCTTGAAGCCAAGAAAACAGTAGGGAAAACAGAGAATATTGCTTTCCTGAATAAATATGGAGTTATTGGAACATTTATCAATAACGATATTAAAATGCTGAGACGCAATAAAGTACCCAAGGGAATTTTGCTGGGCAGCTTCATGTTTCTGTTCTACGGATTGCTGATGTTCACTTCTTCAATGTACAAAACACCTGCAATGATGATGGTGATGGGACTTTTTGTAACAGGAGGTTTTCAATTTTTGTTTGGTCAGAGAGTACCTGCTTTTGACAGTTCTTATTATCCATTGATGATGACCCTGAATGTTCCCTATAAAGAATATTTAAAAGCGAAATGGTGGCTGATGAATATTGTGACAGGAGTTTCTATCATTATAGCGCTTTGTTATGCCTATTTCGGCTGGGAAGTCTACGTTACATTTTTTGCCGCAGGATTATATAATATTGGCGTGAATTCTCAATTTACCTTGTGGTCCGGAGCTTTCAATAAAACTCAGATTGATCTTAATTCAAAAGAAAAAAGATTGGGACAGAAAGGGAGCTTCAATATGGTAGCTATGCTTTTGCTGATTCCGAAAATGCTTCTTCCAATGGGAGTATTTGCCTTAACAAAGTATTTATGGGGTATTACCGGAGGAGTGATAAGCATTGCTATTATCGGGATTATCGGGTTTTTCCTGAGAGAAAAGATCTTCGATATCATTGTAAAACTTTATAAAAAAGAAAAATACAGCACACTGGATGCATTTAAAAATATAGGTTAAGCCATGATCAACATACAAAATTTATCTAAAACATACGGAACAGCAACTGTTCTTAACATCGAACAGCTTGAAATACCAAACGGAGAAACATTTGGTCTTGTAGGAAATAACGGAGCTGGGAAAACTACCCTTTTCAGTCTGATGCTGGACTTGATTCAGGCTACTACAGGATCTGTAAGCATTGACGGAATTAAAGTCAATGAATCTGAAGCATGGAAAAATAAAGTTTCAGCCTTCGTAGACGATACTTTCCTTATCGGCTATCTTACTCCTGAAGAATACTTTTACTTTCTTGGAGAGTTGAGAGGTCAGAACAAAGCATCAGTAGATGAATTCCTGAAGCCTTTTCATGACTTTTTCAATGGTGAAATCCTGAAGTCCGGGAAATATGTCCGTGACCTGTCAAAGGGTAATCAAAAGAAAGTAGGTATCGTAGGAGCAATTATTGGAAATCCTGAGATTATCATCCTGGATGAACCTTTTGCCAACCTCGATCCGTCCACCCAGATCAAGCTGAAAAACCTGATCAAGGAATTATCAAAACAGGATGGAGTTACTTTTCTGATTTCCAGCCATGATCTTTCCCATACAACGGAAGTCTGCAACAGAATTGTGGTGGTGAATAAGGGCCTTATGGTGAAAGATATTAAGACCAATCCTGAAACATTGAAAGATTTGGAACAATATTTTGCAGATCAGGTTTCTGTTTCGGATATTTAATACCTCAAAAAAGAGGGATGAATACGATAGACTCACAAAATGTAACAGATTATCCAAACAGCAATACCATTTTCATGGTCTGGAAGCTTAGTGACAGCCCACAGCTGAAAGACGTTTTTCAGGAATTGTGCGCTTTGGTATTGAATCTTAATAACTCCGTTTTCAATCGTTTTCCAGACAGCAGAGCAAGCTGTGTAATGGGAATAGGTGCTGAAGCATGGAGAAAACTGGAACTTCCGACCCCACTGCCAAAGGAGCTAATCAATTTTGAAGAAATAAAAGGAGCAAAGCATACTGCTGTTTCTACTCCCGGAGATCTTCATTTTCACTTAAGAGCAGATAACAACAGCCTGATTTTTGACATGGCCATTGAAATTTCTAAGCTATTGAGTTCAGTAGCCGAAAGTATTCTGGAAATTCATGGATTTAAATATTGGGATGCACGTTCCATTCTTGGCTTTGTAGACGGAACTGAAAATCCTCATGGTGAAGATCGTGATTACTTTGCAAAAATCGGAGACGAGGACCTTCAGTACAAAGGAGGAAGCTACCTTTTTGTTCAGAAATACCTTCACAACATGGATGCCTGGAAAGGGCTTTCCACAGAAGATCAGGAAAAAGTAATCGGAAGATCAAAAGAAAATGATATTGAAATGTCTGATGATGTAAAACCTTCCAACTCACATATTGCTTTAGCTAATGTTGAAGGTGAAAATGGAGAAGAATTGAAAATTGTCAGAGACAATATGCCTTTCGGAAGTCCTTCTAAGAATGAGTTCGGAACCTATTTTATTGCTTATGCAAGTACATTCACGACGACAAAAAAAATGTTGACGAATATGTTTATAGGTGATCCTCCAGGAAATTATGATAGAATTTTAGATTTCAGCACAGCCGTTACAGGAACGCTTTTCTTTGTTCCTACAAGGAATATGCTTGATGAATTCTCCGGATAAAATAGAAAAGGCTGCCTCACTCTGAGACAGCCTTTTTATCTGCTATTTTTTAGAGGAGCTATGTCGGATTCCCCAGATTGTATGAATCACACATGCCGTTTTCCACCAGGCATTCTCTTTTTTTCAATTCACAGGGATTGGTCGTGGGTACGCTGCAGCACGCATAAAATCCGTTGTATTGCACCAGATACATATTACAAAGCGGTGTATCTCCTCCCTTTATTGTTTTTAAGTTCTCTCTTCTTAATTTTTTAAGATGTTTCATGGTTTTCGTTTTAAATTAGTTTTATCCTAATATAGGGAAAAACGAAACACGAAAAATAGGTAATTAAGTGAATTCTCATATTATTTGAAATAAAGAAAGAGGTAGAATTTGTAACTCTGAGTAAAAAAAATCAACTCATTATATTAATTAGAAAAATATTTTTCAAAAAAATGTAACCTTTTTTTGTTTTGATTGTCTTTAGTATAGAAACAGCATAAGCATGAAACTTTTGTTCGGAAATAAAAAGAATGATTTGTTGAGCCTCCTGAAAAAACAGGATCCGGCTGCACAGAAGATTTTCTATGAACAGAATGTAAAGAGATTCCTGAGCGTAAGCAAAAGCTATGTGAGCGATTTGTATCAGGCGGAAGATTGTCTCATAAAAGCATTCTGTAAAATTTTTAAACACATAGAAAGCTTCAGAGGAGAGTCGAACCTGGATAGCTGGGCAAGAAGAATTGTCGTGAATGAATGCCTGAATTTTATCAAAAGTCACAAAACGGTATTCTACCTGGATGAGATCAACCAATCTTTTCATGAAGATATCCATGAACAGGAGATTGATTGTGATTTTAATGCACAGGACCTTTTGGATCAGCTTCCCGATGCCTACAGGATGGTTTTTAACCTCTATGTGCTGGAAGGGTATTCTCATCAGGAAATTGCTGATACGTTGCAGATTTCAATGGCTGTCAGCAAAACACAATTGTTCAGGGCAAAAGAAAAATTAAGAAAGATCTACTTTCAACAACAAAAAAAAGTGAAAAATGAAAACGTCTAAAGATAATATTGACTTTCAGATAAAAAAACAGATCGAAGAAAGAGAGATAGCTCCATCCCGGGATCTGTGGTCTGAAATTGAAGCTCAAAACAACAGTAATAGTCGTCCCAAATTACAAATGAACTGGGTTTTGGTGGCTGCCTGTTTGGTTTTGACATTGAGTTTAGGAACTGTTCTGTTTTTTCTTAATCAACCCGCAGAAATTCAACCTGAAATAGTAAAGAAAACAGAAAAGGATAAGGCAGATGAAATCATAAAAAATCCTGCTGAGCATAATTCACCTCTGGCTGTTCAGAATAACGATAAGAAGGAAGTAAAGAAAATGCCTTCCCAGGAAAAAGAAGAAGTGATTTCTGCAGTAGCAATAGGTCAAAATAAACTTATTCCCAGAGAAATCGGTATAAAGAAACTTGAGATTCCTCAGATTTCCAATCCTAAACTTCTGGCAAAAGCCGATTCTTTAAAAACTCCGGTTAAAAAGAAAAAATATGTTGACCCCTCCACACTCCTTTTTTCAGTGGAACATAAAGATGTGATTGAAAAAACAAAAGATGGAAGCAACGTGGCTACTACTATTGATTTGAATGCCAGATAATTTACCCGTAAAAAATTAAAAAATAATACTATGATCAAGAAATTAATCGTAATGGGATTGTTGTGCTCATTTTCAGCATCATTCCATGCACAAAGAACCCTGAATATCAATTTACCTTCTAAAAAAGAGAATGAAGTAAGCCCGATTGTAAAGGAAAAAGTGGAAGAATATGCTACTAAGATCAACACAATCATTCAGGAAGAAAAAAAGCTGATGGAAGATGAGCTTGTCGTTTTGCAGGCCAGAAACCTTGATAAAGCAGATTTTGACAGAGAAAAAGCTCAGATTGCAGACCGTTATTCTGAGAAAATGGATAAAAGAATTGAAGAACTTGGCTTTGATCTGGATGATGTTATTCAGAAGCAGGTAAGATATTCCCTTTTGAATATAGATGTTACTTCCAAAGAAGAACTTAAAGAAAAACTGTTGAAAAAGTTCCGTCCCAGCAGAAGCTTTACAGGATATTTCTCTTATGGAATCATGACTATGACAAACAGTTCCCCTGATAATGAGCTGGATAAAAATATCGGATATGCCAATAACCTGG
Source organism: Chryseobacterium sp. JV558 (assembly GCF_033712365.1). Lineage (NCBI taxonomy): Bacteria > Pseudomonadati > Bacteroidota > Flavobacteriia > Flavobacteriales > Weeksellaceae > Chryseobacterium > Chryseobacterium sp. JV558. The sequence continues at coordinate 192,516 of NZ_WJHU01000005.1, read as the reverse complement.
AATTTGGTCTGAAACTGAATTATCAGCTTAGCAGAACAAGTCCGTGGGCTGTTATTTCAGGATTAGGATTCTCCTGGAGAACAGTAAGAGCAGATAACAATATGCTTTTTACAAGAAGTGCCGATCAGGGAGTTGCTTTAGCGAAGGCTAATGGAAATCTGGATAAAAGTAAACTGAGAACAGGATATATTATTGTTCCCCTTGGGATGCAGTATAACTTCTCCAAACTTAAAAATGCAGGAATGGATATCCAGTACAGAAGCTATTACAGAGGATTCAAAGTAGGAGCCAATGTATATGGAGGAGTAAAAATGTCTACCAACAATATTGTAAAGGGGAATGATGGTGAAACCAGAGACCGCGGAAATTATCAGGTAAATCCTTTTGTGTATGGGGCTCAGCTTACTTTCTCATATAACAGCGTCAGTGTATTTGTTAAAAAAGATTTCAGCAATTTCTTTAAAGACAGTTATTTTAAAAATGATAAAGCCTTGATATTCGGTTTAACCATTGGATTAGATTAAATAAACATTGATAGTAAACAAAAAACTCCGGGAGCTTTCCCGGAGTTTTGTTATAGATGAGATAGAACGTTTTATTTTAAGCTTCCTACCATATCTTCAGGTTTTACCCATTCGTCAAACTGTTCAGCTGTTAACAAACCAAGATTAATTGCTTCCTCTTTTAAAGTCGTTCCATTTTTATGGGCTGTTTTAGCAATCTTAGCTGCATTTTCATATCCTATGTGAGGATTCAAAGCAGTAACGAGCATTAACGATTTGTCTACAAGCTCTTTAATTCTCTCATGATTCGGTTCAATACCTACAGCACAGTGGTCATTAAAAGAAATACATGCATCAGCGATCAATTGTGCAGACTGAAGGAAATTGTAAGCCATTACCGGTTTAAAAACATTCAGTTCATAATTCCCTTGAGTTCCTGCAAATGAAATTGTCGTATCATTTCCTAAAACCTGAGCGCAAACCATTGTTAAAGCTTCATTTTGAGTAGGATTTACTTTTCCTGGCATAATTGAAGAACCCGGTTCATTTTCAGGAATGTGAATTTCCCCGATCCCGGAACGAGGTCCCGAAGCTAAAAGTCTCACATCCTGAGCAATTTTATATAAAGAAACTGCAAGCTGTTTCAAGGCACCGTGGCTTTCAACAATAGCATCATGAGCTGCAAGCGCTTCAAATTTATTTTCAGCAGTAATGAAAGGATGTTTCGTAAACTGAGCAATATATTCAGCAACCTTTACATCATAACCATTAGGAGTATTCAAACCGGTTCCTACAGCTGTTCCGCCTAAAGCAAGCTCAGAAAGATGAGGTAATGTATTTCTTAAAGCTCTCAATCCGAATTCAAGCTGTGCTACATATCCGGAAAATTCCTGTCCCAGAGTAAGCGGTGTAGCATCCATCAGGTGGGTTCTTCCGATTTTTACAACATCTTTGAACGCCTTTGACTTTTCAGCCAGCGTATTCTTTAATTTTTCCACTGCCGGAATCGTAACTTCCACTACTTTTGTGTAAGCCGCAATATGCATGGCAGTAGGATACGTATCATTGGAAGATTGGGACTTGTTAACATCGTCATTCGGGTGGATCTCTGATTTTTCACCCAATGTTCCGCCATTATTCACATGAGCCCTGTTGGAAACTACTTCATTGATATTCATATTCGACTGTGTTCCGGAACCCGTCTGCCAGATCACCAAAGGAAACTGATCATTCAGTTTTCCTTCCAGAATTTCATCACATACCTTGGCGATCATATCTCTTTTTTCAACAGGAAGTACTCCCAGATCAGCATTGGTATAAGCAGCTGCCTTTTTTAAATAAGCAAAAGCCTCAATGATCTCATGCGGCATTGAACCTTCAGGTCCTATTTTAAAATTGTTTCTGGAACGTTCCGTCTGTGCACCCCAAAGCTTATCTGCAGGTACCTGCACTTCTCCCATGGTGTCTTTTTCTATTCTGTAATTCATTGTGATTGAAATTTGTATGATCTGTTTATTCTGAAGCCATACATATTGTTGATATTATTCATGTTTAATGAAAAAAATAATGTTTTGGCTTCGTTTATTTATCTCCTATAAAGGTACTTATAAACTCAGAAACCCGCAATTTATAATCATTATAAATATCAATTTAAATCACTGATTTTACTCATATTTTTTTTAATGAGCCGTATTTTTGCACAAACAAAAATTGAATGGACTTTAGATATCAGGATCCGTATCCAATTCAGAAAGATGATACGGTGTATAAGAAGCTTACATCAGATTATGTAAAGGTTGAAAAACTGGGTGACAGAGAAATTTTAGCGATTGATCCGAAAGGGCTGGAGCTATTAGCTGAAGAAGCTATGGCAGATGTTTCTTTCATGCTTCGTTCTTCACACCTGGAAAGCCTTAGAAGAATCATTGATGATCCTGAAGCTACAGATAACGACAGATTCGTTGCTTATAACCTTTTACAAAATGCTGCAGTAGCTGTTGAGGGAGCTCTTCCTTCATGCCAGGATACGGGAACAGCCATCGTAATGGGAAAGAAAGGAGAAAATGTATACACAGGAGTAGAGGATGGGGAATACCTAAGCAAAGGAATTTTCAATACCTATCAGAAAAGAAACCTAAGATATTCTCAGGTAGTTCCTTTAACGATGTTTGATGAGAAGAATTCAGGATCTAACCTTCCTGCACAGATTGATATCTATGCTAAAAAAGGAGATTACTATGAATTTTTATTCTTAACAAAAGGAGGAGGTTCAGCCAATAAAACATTCTTATACCAAAAGACGAAATCTTTATTAAATGAAAAATCTCTTGAAGAGTTTGTTAAAGAAAGAATTTCAGACCTTGGAACAGCTGCATGCCCGCCTTACCACTTAGCATTGGTAATAGGAGGAACTTCAGCAGAAGCAAACCTTGCCACTGTAAAAAAAGCTTCAGCAAAATATTATGACAATCTTCCGACAGAAGGAAATGAGGCCGGACAAGCATTCAGAGATCTTGAATGGGAAGCGAAAGTTCAGAAAATCTGCCAGGAAAGTGCCATCGGAGCTCAGTTTGGGGGGAAATACCTTACGCATGATGTAAGAGTGATCAGACTTCCGAGACACGCGGCATCTTGCCCTGTAGGAATGGGGGTTTCTTGTTCAGCAGACAGAAATATCAAGGGGAAAATCACAAAAGAAGGGATCTTCCTTGAGCAGTTGGAGCAGGATCCAAAAAGATTCTTACCTGATACCCCTCCACACCTGGAAGAAGCAGTTGAGATTAACCTGAATAAACCAATGCCGGAAATTCTTGCTGAGCTTTCTAAATATCCAATCAAAACAAGATTGAAACTGAACGGAACATTAATCGTAGCAAGAGATATCGCCCACGCAAAAATCAAAGAAATCATCGACAGTGGAAAACCAATGCCGGAATATTTCAAAAATCACCCAATCTATTATGCAGGACCTGCAAAAACTCCGGAAGGAATGGCTTCAGGAAGTTTCGGACCTACTACTGCAGGTAGAATGGACGTTTATGTGGATGAATTCCAAAGCCACGGTGGAAGTATGATCATGCTGGCAAAAGGAAACAGAAGTAAAGATGTTACCAATGCTTGCGGAAAATACGGAGGTTTCTACCTTGGATCTATCGGAGGGCCGGCTGCTATTCTTGCCAAAGACAATATTGTGTCTGTAGATATAGTAGACTTCCCGGAATTAGGAATGGAAGCGGTAAGAAAAATCGAAGTAAAAGACTTCCCCGCATTCATCATTTCCGATGATAAAGGCAACGATTTCTTCGCAAATCTTGCTCACTAATTAGTTTAAAATTAAAATAAATAACAAAATAGAGCACTGATCTTTTGTGTAAAAAAGAAAAAAGCTTTATTTTTGCCTAAAATCTTAAAGAGAATGATAACGATATTATCAGCATTTTGGCCATTCTACCAGTTCCTTTGGACTATTTTCTTCATCACTATGTTCTTAGTGGGGTTCTGGTGTATTTTTATGTTCTTCGGATTAGTAATCCCAATGTGGCTAACTGAAGGTTTGAAAGAGTATTTCGGAAAAGTAAAACCTTTCGATCCTGAAGATATCAGAAGAAAACTTGTTTCTGAGCAGGAAGGTGTAGAAGTTATCTATAGCGAGCCTAAAGGAAACGGACCTTTCCTTCACGATCACGGACATCATCATTAATTGATTGTCATTGCTTTTTCACCTGAATTCTGAAAAAGTAATATCAAAGCAAAACAACATATATAAAACCGCTTAATTCGTTAGGCGGTTTTTCTATTTATTATTCCTGAGGCTTTCTGGTGACACTCCAAATTTCTTTTTAAAAGCCCGTGTAAAGTTCTGGAGATATTCATAACCGCATTCAATAGCGATTTCCTTGATCATAATCTCCTTGTCTGTGATCAGTTTCTTTGCCTTCAGCATTCTGAGTTCCGATATATAATGAGCAATTGTTGTATGATACTGTGCCTTGAATTCCTTTCTGACCATATTCTGATTCATGCCGATATACTTTCCAATTTCTTCTGCTTTTATATTTCTGTGGTAATTTTCATCAATGAATTTCCTGATCATTTCAGAAGTCTTTGGAGTAGATTCCAAAATGTTTTTCTCATTGAACTGCTCAAAAATCAAAATTAGAAGCTTGATAATTTTAGCCTCTATAAACAGCTTCTGCATGATTCCTTTCTTGGTATAGCCCAGAATTTCCTTTACAATCATATGCATTTCAACAGTCATATCCGGTGGTGTTTCTTTATGGAGGAATATGAAATTATTATGAGTCATGTTTTCCAGGATTTCTGCATTCTCGCGGTTGAGATCCGGATTGATGAGGTTGAAAACATATTGATAATTGATCTGAATCTGAAGATATTTCAGAATTTCCTGGTTTTCGGTCCATAGTTCGGCAACACTTTCTTTAGGTGAATAATGGAGAATATATTGATTTTTCCTAAATAAAAATTTGGTTCCGCAGTCATGAGCTTCTAAATTGACTTCATCACTTAACAGAAAAAGAAGATTAAAGCTGGATTTCCCTTCCAGCATATGAGACTTGAAGGTTTGATCAGGGCACAGATCTTCCTGCATGATGATTTTGATGTCTTCGGATCTGAACAAAAGTCCACTTTTAGATGGTTTCCTCATACAACACATTTTTACGGCCATGGTACAACTACTTAAGGTAAAATACCATCATAGGATAACCAAAAGTTCGGAAATGATAACTCGGGGTTAAACAGGAGAGGTACTTTTGCGCAAAATTAAATTAAATTTAGAATAATTAAAAATAATATTTTATATGTTTAGAGATTTACATTTTGCAATACAGAAAATCAGAACGGGATTAACGTTACTGACTATCGCCGGAAGCTGCTTGTACGCTCAGCAATGGGAAAATGTTGGAGGCATTCAGGATGTATCAGCAGGAGGAAGTAGTTTTAATAATTTAGTGATTGACAACTCAGGAAATTATTATCTGTCATATTATGATGTTTCTGTAGCCAGAGGTTCTGTCCAGAAATTTAACGGGAATTCATGGTCATATTTAGGAGGAAGTGCGGGAGTTACAACAGGAACGGCAACTTACAATTCACTATCTATAAGCCCTAATGGAAACAGTCTTTATTATACCAATCAGCTTGGCTATCCGGAGTCAGGGATGGAAGTCCGTCTGTTTACCGGATCTTTATGGTCTCAACTTCCCAATGTAACCGATAATACAGTTAATTATCAGGCTTCTGCGGTATCTTCTGATAATATTCTCTTTACATATGGGTCTTATGGATCAGGAACTGTGAAAAGATATGCTGCAGGTGCATGGGAACAGGTAGGAAATGCGGGATTTTCAGGAGGTGCAGAATTTGCAGAAATGGTGATTGGCACCAATGACATGGTGTATACATGTAATGTTTCCGGAGGGTTAAAAGTATATCAAAACAGTACTGGTGCAGGTCCTTTACAAAACTGGACTCTGGTAGGAGGTGCAGCAGCAGATGCTTCTTCTTCAGGAGAGCAATACAATGCTGATATCGCATTGGATGGCTCTAATACAATTTATGTAGCGTATGTTTCAAACTCAGGAGGAGGTAGAAAAGTGAATGTTAAAAAATTTGATGGAAACGCTTGGGTTCAGGTTGGAAATGCTAATTTTTCAGACGGAAAAGTTCAGCACGTTGCTTTAGCAGTGACGGAATCAGGGAAATCGTATGTGGTTGCCAGCCGTTTTGAAAATGATAATTTTCTGAGAAATACAGTTTATAAATTAGACGATTCACAAAACTGGGTTGCTTTTGGAGGAGATTTTGTCTCTGATGGTGAAGCAAAATACAATGATCTTGCTATTGATAAAGTGCACAACTATCTTGTGCTGGCTTATTCTGATGATACCACGAAAGTTAAAAGAATTTCTCTGACATTAAATCCTCAGACATGCAGCAATACAGACCCCGGAACCAATGCAGGAGATGTAGGTTGTGTAAGTTTTATGTATAGCGGTCAGCAGGTGGCTTATTCCACGGTAAGAGGTGCTGACGGAAAAATATGGCTTCAGCAGAATCTTGGAAGTACACAGGTTGCATCATCAATAGCAGATGTGAATTCATATGGCGATCTTTTCCAATGGGGAAGATGGGATGACGGGCATCAGCTTAGAAATTCACAGACAGCACAAGCGCCTTCACTTAATACACCAGAAGGAATTGCTGCTGCAGGAGGTGCATATATTGTAGGATCTCCGGCATGGTGGGCAGGTTTTGCAAGTTCAGATACATGGAATGGAGTAACGGCTTCGCAGGCTAATGCATCTACTGGAGTAGATCCTTGTAAAGCTATTGGAGCAGAGTGGAAAATGCCTTCCCAGGGAGAGTGGACTGTTTTAATAGGTGCTGAAGGTATCGGTAACCCGACAACAGCTTACAGCAGTAATCTTAAATTACCGGCAGGAGGATACAGAAACTCCAGTGATGGTAACTTTACTTTCGTAGGCCAAAGAGGATATTTCTGGAGTTCAGATACCTCAAGTTTAGGTGCGAAATATCTGTATATCGGATCTACTATTGCCAATCCATCTGCTGGATCTATGAGAGGGCAGGGGTCTTCAGTAAGATGTATTAAGCCTTCATCTTCTTTAGGCACTTCAGATATTAAGCTGAATAATGCAGTAACAGGAATACATCCTAATCCGACAAAAGGAATTCTTACTGTTAAATCAGATTCCGCGATTGACAAAGTAAACGTTGTCAATGCAGTAGGACAAAAAATGAATGTGCAGTTCTCGGATAATCAGATCAATATGACTGAACTTCCTTCAGGATTATATATCGTTGAATTAAAATTAAAGAACGGACAATCCGTTTCTAAAAAGATTATAAAAAATTAATTGAATTGCAATAAGAAAGATTTTCGTCCAAAAAATAGTTCATTACAATTACTTTTATCGAGAGGCTCATGAAAATTTCATGAGCCTTTTTTTAATTTTATTTTTTCCCGGGAAATTGAAATATTTGATGAAGACTGAGGAGGAATAATCGTTATGAAGAAAAATTTATACTATATTCGATAAAAATAAGAAATGAAAAAGTTTTATTCCGTTGTTTTTCTGTTGATTACAATGGCTGTTTTTGGGCAGATCAATTATACCATCAGTCCAAATCCATTCAACGAAACAGATGCCATTACCCTTACTGTTCCTGGAGATCAGATTGATGAGTCCGCATGGGGTGTGTCTAACAATGCCATTTATATCTGGACGTGGTCTTTTGATACTAATTATCAGAACAGTCAGGATTGCCCCACCAATGGAAGCTGGAGCAGCTCCAATGATCTGAATAAACTAAATTATAATGCTGCTACAGATAGCTATTCACTTACTTTTATACCAACTTCTTTTTATGGAAGAACAGGAATCGGCAGATTTGGTTTTTTATTAAAAGATAAAACAGGATCCCATCAAACCTCCCCGGACATATTTGTAAATGTAGGTACTTTAAGCTTAAATCTCACCAATCCACTAGCCAATAGTTTGACTTCTGTTCCGGCAGGAAACTCCATTAATATTACTGCTGCAACAAATACTAACGCAACGTTTCAGTTAAAAGCAAACGGAGCTGTTGTCAACTCAACGACAGCGTCTTCACAGGCCTATTCTTATAGTTATACCGTCACTCAGGATGCGAGTATGGAACTTGTGGCCACACAGGGATCCAATTCTAAAACTGCAACATTCATTTTACAGGTTCCAAGAAATGTTGTTTCTGAAACCATTCCAAACTGGATCAAGCAGGGGATTAATTATCATCCGACAGATCAGACTAAGGTAGGGCTTGCGATATATGCACCGGGCAAAAGCTTTGTACATGTCATCGGGAGCTTTAATAACTGGGCGGTGAATGATACGTATTTAATGAAAAAAGATACCACAAACCCTGATCTTTATTGGATTGAGTTAATTGGCTTGACTCCTCAGCAATTATATACTTTCCAGTACAGAACAAATGACCTGAGAAAAGTGGCAGATCCTTATTCACCACAGATCTTATCGTCTTATGATGATCCGTGGATTTCAGCTTCAACTTATCCGAATTTACCAGTATTTCCAGCCGGACAAGGGTTTGAAGTTTCAACGTTTAAAACAGGACAGACCGCCTATAACTGGCAGACGACCAATTTTCAGAGACCTACGAAAGAAGATCTGGTGGTCTATGAATTATTATTGAGAGATTTCACACAGGAAAAAAACTGGCAGTCATTGATTAATAAAATTTCTTATTTAAAAAATCTAAAAATCAATGCTATAGAATTACTTCCCATCATGGAATTTGATGGAAATCTTTCATGGGGTTACAACACCTCTTTCCATTATGCACTGGACAAAGCCTACGGAACTCCGGAAAAATTCAAAGAATTTGTGGATCTATGCCACCAGAATGGAATTGCAGTGATTCTGGATGTAGCATTTAACCATGCAACAGGACGTTCTCCTCTGGTAAGACTTTGGAATGTAGATCCTGATGGAGACGGTTACGGAAATGTTGCAGCAAACAACCCTTATTTCAATCAGGTTCCGAAACATTCATACAATGTATTTAACGATTTTAATCATACAAGCCTTTCAACTCAATATTACGTTGAAAGATGTCTACAGCAATGGCTGACAGAATACCGCATAGATGGATTCCGTTGGGATTTAACAAAAGGCTTTACCCAAAGCTGTTCTGAAAACGATGAAACCTGCACGAATGCTTATCAGCAAGACAGAGTGGATATTATGAAGCATTATGCAGACAGACAATGGGCCATTGACCCGAATTCTTATATGATCTTTGAACATCTGGGAACGGATGCAGAAGAACAGCAATGGGCAAACTACAGGGTAGCAGAAGGAAAAGGAGTGATGCTTTGGAATAAACAAACAGATCCTTATAATCAGAATACAATGGGATATAAAGACAACAGTAATTATGACAGAATGAACCATAGTCTTCATGGTTTTACCAATATGCGTGCTGTAGGATATGGAGAAAGCCATGATGAAGAAAGGCTGATGTTTAAAAATCTTACCTATGGAGCTGTCAACGGAAGTTACGATGTTAAAAATCTTAATACTGCTCTTGAAAGAATGAAAACTTTCGGAGCAACTTTCTTTACCATTCCAGGTCCGAAAATGATCTGGCAGTTTGGCGAATTAGGATATGAGTTCAGTATCAACAGATGTGCTGACGGTACCATTAATAACGGGTGCAGAACCGATGAAAAACCAGTTGCATTTACTTTAAACTACGATACCAACGTAAACAGAAAAGCCGTGTATGATACATGGGCGAAAATAATCACGATCAGAAATACCCATCAGATTTTTAAAACTAAAACGTACAGTATAGAATCCAATAATCTGACTAATGATCCTAATGGATTGATCACGAGAATTTATCTGTATGATCCGGCTATTACAACTGGGATAAAAAATGTGGTGGTACTGGCCAACTATGATACAGCTGCAAAAAACGTTGTTCCTTACTTTCCTTACACAGGGCAATGGCAGAATCTGATGGATGACAGTATTTCGAATGTAGCTTCTACCACGACTCCGATAACTTTGCAACCGGGAGAATTCAGAATTTTTGGAAATTATGCAGGAGCACTATCAACAACAGATCCAAACGCTGTAAATAAATTATCGCTTCAGATTGCTGATAACCCGATACAAAACGGAACTGCAAAATTAGTTTTTAACAAAGCGAAAAACGGAGAGGTTTTGATTTTTGATATGACCGGTAAAAAACTGGATTCATTCAAACTGAAGAAAGAAAGCGGAATCTATGAAGTGAAAATCAATTATCCGGCAGGAACTTATCTGGTTCAGCTGAAATCGGAAACAGGAATTGCCATTCAAAAGATGATTGTAAAGTAAAAGAGAAAGCAGATTTGCAGTACAGCAGATCTGCTTTTTTGTATATTTAAAAAATTAGTCTACTTTTGCAGTAGATTTATCAAGAAAGGTGGAGGGATTTGGCCCAAAGAAACCTTAGCAACCTGCACGATTCGAGAAGTGTAAAGGTGCTAATTCCAATCCTGCGGGGGAGATAAGTGAAGTCAATATTCTTATATGAATTCCATTTCTTGAAGTCTTGTTTATCTGCGGAAAGATCCGTCAGATTGTTATTATTAATTGGCAAGAAGAAAATGAAAAAATTAAGTACAGCGGTATTATTGCTTGGGGTAATTTGGGTTGCTGCTCAGGAAAACGAGGAAAAAGGAAAACAAATCGAAGATATTATCATCGTTGGAAACCGTAATGTCAAAAGAACAAAACTGGAAACACCCGTTCCTGTAGATGTTATCAATATTGACAAAATCCAGAGGAGTTCTCCGCAAATGACTGCTCAGGATCTTCTAAACTATGTGATTCCATCGTTTAATGCAGTGAGACAATCAGCTTCTGATGGTACAGAACATATTGATCCTGTAACTCTAAGAGGAATGGGACCAGATCAGGTTTTGGTATTGCTTAACGGAAAAAGAAGGCATACAACTTCATTAGTCAACTATCAGAATACAGTAGGAAATGGCTCTGTGGGAACAGATCTGAGCACAATTCCTGTCATTGCAATTGATAGAATAGAAGTGTTAAGAGACGGTGCCGCAGCGCAATACGGGTCTGATGCCATTGCAGGAGTAATCAATATTATTCTTAAAAAAAATGCAGGAGTCTCAGCAAGTCTTACTTACGGATTGACTGGGCGAAATGATGGGGATACCTATCAGGCAGGAGCCAACTATGGAACTTCATTAGGAAAGAAAGACGGGTATATCAACCTTTCCCTGCAATTAAGCCACAGAGGAAAAACTACAAGAACTCAAAATCATGATTTAGATATTTTTGGAGATAATTTCGCTTATGAATTTGCTGGTGACGCTGAAGCCGTAAAAGCTGCCAGAGCTGCGGATGATGCAGAAATTGAAAAAAGAGGATTAACCCGGGATGATTTCAATTTTCAGATCGGAGATGCCCAAATCAGACAAGGGCAGTTGTTTTTCAATTCAGAATACCCATTTAACGATAATTTTAAAGTATATTCTTTCGGAGGTTTCAGTATCAAAGAAGGAAAAGGATTTGGTTTCAGAAGACTGCCAAGTGAAAAATCTAATGTAGTTTCATCCATTTATCCGAACGGTTTTCAAGCAAGTTTAGGATCTCAGGTATATGACGTTTCTTATGCTGTAGGCGCAAAATATAATGTCAACGATTGGTTATTCGATCTAAGCAATACATTCGGCAGCAATACCTTCAATTATAATGTAAGCAATACCAACAATGCATCTCTCGGAGTAAAATCACCAACCCGTTTTTACGCAGGAGCCCATAGTTTTCTTCAGAATACCGTGAATCTTGATGTTTCTAAAAATATAAACCGTTTCAATATCGCATTCGGAGGAGAATTCAGGTTTGAACAATACCAGATCAAAGCTGGTGACGAAGCTTCCTATACCCAATATGACATCAATGGAAACATTGCTACGGAAGGATCAACAGTGCTTGGTGCAGGCGGATCTCAATCCTTTATCGGTTTTTCTCCCAACAATGCCTTGAAAAAAGACAGGCATTCCACAGCGGTGTATGCGGATGTTTCGTATGATTTAGATAAAAAATTAAATATTGACGCCGCTGCCAGATTTGAAAATTATTCAGATTTCGGAAATACCTTGAATGGAAAGCTTGCTGTGCGATATGAGTTCGTAAAAAATTATGCGATAAGAGCAGCCGTTGGGACAGGATTCCGAGCGCCTTCCCTTCAACAGCAGTATTTTAATAACTCTTATGCGGATATTTCTACTTCCGGGTCAAAGATTGTTACCAAAGGAATATTCAGTAATGATAGCGAAGCCGCCAGAATTCTGGGATTTGATAAGCTCAAACAGGAAACTTCTGTCAATGCAAGTGCTGGATTTACGCTGAAACCTATAAATAACTTGACAATCGCTATAGATGGATACTGGATTAAAGTGAAAGACAGAATTGTGGTTACCAGCAATATTACAGACTCAAGGTTAGACCAGTTTAAAGTAGAAAGCGGAAGATTCTTTGCCAATGCCATTGATACAGAAACAAAAGGAGTAGATGTAGTGGTTTCTTATGATTGGATTCTCGGGAATGGAAAATTAAATATGAATCTTGCCGGAAATTACACAGAAACAAAAATTACAGATTTCCATTTTCCGGAAAATTTAGGAACTCCTCAGGATCAGTTTTTTGGTCCCGATCAGATCAATATCATTGAAACCCTATCTCCAAAAATCAAAGCATCATTAGGATTAAATTATGGAATCGGGAAGTTCAATTTTCTCGTAAGAAATACTTATTTTGGTAAAGTAATAAGAGATGGTTATCCATTTGGAGGAGTTCAGGAATTCTCACCAAAGGTAGTTACCGACATCAGTGTTGGATATGATATCACAAAAAGCATCAACTTTACGGTAGGTGCTAATAACGTATTTGATGTATTTCCGGATCGCCAGATTTATGAAAATTCATATTATGGAGTATTCAAATATGCGCCGGTACAAATGGGAACACTGGGGAATTATTTCTTCGGAAGACTTAATTTTAACTTTTAATCATTAAATGAGTACTACCTCACATCAGATTGGCTGGAAAACAGCCGCCGCCATTGTCGTTTCCAATATGATAGGAACCGGGATTTTTACTACTCTGGGTTTTCAGCTATCTGATATTACCAATACCTACAGTATTTTCCTGTTATGGGCTATCGGGGGAATTCTTGCTTTGTTCGGCGCTTTTTGCTATGCTGAATTAGGTTCCCATTTCAAAGGAAACGGAGGCGATTTTATTTACCTTAAAGAGACTTATCATCCGCTGTTCGGATATCTGATAAGCTGGGTTTCTCTGATTATTGGGTTTTCCTCTCCAGTTGCATTGGCAGCACTGGCAATGTCAAAATACCTCTCCGTATTCAATTATACCTTCGGAAATGGATTTGCAATAGCAGTGATCTTTTTGGTTGCAGCTGCATTATCATTCAGTTTAAAAACATCCAGCAGATTTCATAACTTTTTTACTTTCATAAAAATAGCCTTTATTATTGTGCTGGTTATTCTGGGCGTTGGGCTATCAGAATCTCCACAGTTCGGGAACAGTCTGAATTTTAGTGACAGCTGGAAGAATGAGATCATGCTTCCCGCCTTTGCTACCTCTCTGGTATTTGTGACCTATTCCTATACAGGCTGGAACTCCGCTTCCTATATTGCAGGAGAAATAAAAGACGTTCAGAAAAACCTTCCCAAATCGTTGATTATTGGAACTGTTTTCGTGACAATAAGCTATATTCTGGTGAATTATATTATGCTGAAACATGCTCCCGTGAGCCAATTGGCAGGAAAAGAAGACGTGATGGGAGAAGCTGCTGTCAATATGTTGGGACCTGCTTTTGGAAAGATTGTCAATATTTTTATTGCTCTGCAGCTGATTGCCACAATTAGCGGCTATTTATGGGTAGGTTCAAGGTTGACGCAGGCTTTTGCAAAACATACCTACATTTGGAAACCATTATCAGCAGGCAACACAAAAGGCATTCCTGTAAGAGCGATCTTTGCCCATGCAGTTATCGCAGCGGTTATTATTCTCACAGGAAGTTTTAAAGAAATCTTTGTCTACACTGCTTTTATTTTACAGCTTTTTGCAAGTCTGGCAATTTCTACCGTATTCTTCCTTAAGAAAAAAGACAGGAAAATTTTTAAGTCGAATGCTTTCCATATTTTTCCGGCTGTTTTTCTATTATTCAGTATTTATATTCTCTATTTCACATTTATTCATAACCCTAAAGAAAGCCTTATAGGGGTGGGAATAATTGCTGTAGGCATTATTTTATATTGGGTTGACAGGAGACTTTCGAAACAACATCAGAGTAAGTCTTAACGGTACAGAATTGCTGATAAGCAATTTGTAAATCCACCTTTTTACAGTTTTGCCCCCTTTATCCCTAATGCTCAAAAATTTATGCTGATCAGTAATTTTAATTTTGAATTAATAATCCTTATCTTTGCACCCACAAAATTTCTACAATGTCTAAATCATTAATTCCAAAATTAGAAGCTATAAAACAAAGATATAATGAGGTTGCAGACCTTATTATACAGCCTGATGTCATTTCAGACCAAAAGAAATATTCTTCTTTAAACAAAGAATATAGTGATTTGGGGAAAATTGTAAAGGTTTATGATCAATACAAAGGGGCTTTGGATGCCATTGAAGAATCGGATGAGATTATTGCTGATGGTTCAGACAGAGACCTTGTAGATTTGGCTAAAGAAGAAAAATTAGAAGCTCAGGCTAAAATTCCAGGATTGGAAGAAGAGCTTAAAGTACTGCTTATCCCTAAAGATCCTGCTGATGATAAAAACATCATCGTGGAATTACGTGCCGGAACAGGTGGTGATGAAGCAGCTATTTTTGTGGAAGACGTTTACAGAATGTATACCATGTACTTTAAAACAAAAGGATGGAGACATGAAGTGACAGATTCTAATGAAGCAGCAAAAGGATACAAGGAACTGATCATGAAAGTGGAAGGAGAAGGTGTTTACGGAATCATGAAATTTGAATCAGGAGTTCACCGTGTACAACGTGTCCCTGAAACAGAATCTCAAGGAAGAGTACACACTTCTGCCATCACAATTGCTGTACTTCCGGAAGCTGAAGAAGTAGATTTTGAACTGAATCCTGCTGATATTGAAATGCAGACCTCACGTTCAGGAGGTGCCGGAGGTCAGAACGTAAACAAGGTTGAAACCAAAGTTCAGCTTACCCACAAACCTTCAGGAATGGTGGTCGTATGTCAGCAAGCCCGTTCTCAGCTGGCTAACCGTGAATTGGCGATGGAAATGCTAAGAACAAAGCTTTACGATATCGAATTGCAGAAAGTACAGGGAGATATTGCAGCACAACGTAAATCTATGGTATCTACAGGAGACCGTTCTGCAAAAATTAAAACATACAATTACCCGCAAGGTAGAGTTACAGACCACAGAATTAATAAGTCTATGTACAACCTAGATGCTTACATGAACGGGGATATTTCTGAAATGATTGATGCCGTAATCATGGCAGAAAATGCAGAGAAAATGAAGGGAGAAGAAGAAAATTATTAAAATTAAAACAAATAAATACAAAGCCTCTGATTCTTCAGGGGCTTTATCTTTTCAAATCACTAAACATAAAAATATAAACTATGAAAAACTACAAAATTATTTTCTTGCTGCTTCTTACCATGATGGGGCAGCAGCTTATCGCTCAGACTGAAGTGAAGAAGCCTAAAGAAGCTTTTGAACTGTTCTTTGGTACTTTTGTGAATAATGATGAAACGGCATTGAATAAGCTGAATGATTACTTAAAACCCACAGTAGAAGGGCAGAATGCTTACCAGGTAGATTTTAAAGAAACTTCAAAAGAAATGATGAACGGCAGCGTGGAGAATTTCCTGTCTGCTTTCCCTAAAGCAACGGCCGCTGCATGTAAAAAAGAGGCGGAGGAGTACTTTACAGCAATGTTTGGAAATTTTAAAACGGGAAAACTAACCATTAAAGATGTAAAAGTTGTTCCCAATGAATACGTTGAAGGACAAAAAATTGCAGAAATATCTTATTCAGTAAACTTCCAGGTTCCATCAAAATTGACTTCCGGACCAAAAGGTGATCTGAATAAAATTAAGGCAGAGGATCTGAAGAAATATTTGGTGCAGGCAGCCCAGGATTTTAAAAATGCTGATAAAACAGTAACAACAGATCAAAACTTTACTCTATACGAACTTAAAGAAGGTGATAAAATATACTATTGGAACGGAAGTCCTGATGAGATTGTTACCAATCTTACCGATTTCTATTTTGAAAGCTTCGGAGCAAACGAATAGTTGAAAAAATCCTCCATTAAAGAATAAAAAGTCCCAATGTAAAGGGACTTTTTTTATTTCACATACTTTGCGTATTTTTGAGAAAACCGATCAGTATGAATTTTAGACCTATATTGTTAACAGCTGGAGTTTTGTTTTCAGCATCTTTTTATTCTCAGAAAATGAATTATCCTAAAGCATTAAAAGGAGGCCAGACAGATACCTATTTCGGAAGTGCAGTTTCTGATCCTTTCAGAGATCTTGAAAGCGATTCTGAAGCTACTAAAAAATGGGTAGATGAAGAAGTGGCGTACAGCCAGAATTACCTTTCAAAAATTCCGTTCAGGGATAAAATTAAAAGCCAATTGAAGGATATCTGGAATTATGAAAAAATTTCAGCCCCTTTCAAAGAGGGAGAGTATACTTATTATTATAAAAATGATGGGTTACAGGCACAGTCTGTTTTGTACAGAACAAACAATAAGACCAATGCTACAGACGTATTTTTAGATCCTAATAAATTTTCAGAAAAAGGAACGACATCTCTTTCCAACCTTTCATTCAATAAAAAAGGAAACCTTGCTGCCTATTCTATTTCTGAAGGAGGAAGTGACTGGAACAAAATCATCATCATTGATGCTGCTACCAAGAAACAGATTGATGAAACATTAGTGGATGTGAAATTCAGTGGAATTTCATGGCAGGGAGACGAAGGATTCTATTATTCAAGCTACGACAAACCTAAGGAAGGTACCGTACTTTCCGGAATGACAGATAAACACAAAGTATACTTTCATAAGCTGGGAACAAAACAGTCTGAGGATAAATTGATCTTCGGGGGAGATAAAACGCCTAGAAGATATTTAGGAGCCGGAGTTTCTGAAGACCAGAGATATTTGATCATTTCTGCGGCTAATGCTACCAATGGCAATGAACTGTACATCAAAGACCTTCAAAAAGGAGGAGACTTTGTACAGATTGTAAACGGATTTGACATCAATGCCAGCATTGTAGATACACAAGGTGATGATCTTTTCATTTTTACAGATAAAGATGCTCCGAATATGCGTCTTGTAAAAACAACCATCAGTAATCCTGCTCCTGCAACATGGAAAGATGTGATTCCACAGACTGAAAATGTATTGGGGATTTCATCAGGTGGAGGATATTTCTTTGCAACCTATATGATTGATGCCATAGATCAGGTAAAACAGTTTGATAAAACAGGAAAACTGGTTAGAGAAATTGCACTTCCAGGTAAAGGAAATATTTCAGGATTCGGTGGAAAAGAAAAAGAGAAAGAGGTATATTTTTCTTTCAGCAATTATATTACACCGGGCACTACTTATAAATTCAATGTAGACTCAGGAAAATCTGATGTGTATCAAAAGCCAAAAGTGAAATTTAACCCGGATGATTATGTTTCAGAACAGGTTTTCTACACTTCAAAAGATGGTACAAAAGTTCCTATGATGATCAATTATAAGAAAGGAACTAAGCTTAATGGTAAAAATCCTACTATTCTATACTCTTACGGAGGGTTCAACATCAGTCTGCAGCCTTCATTCTCTGTGGTGAATGCAATCTGGATGGAAAATGGAGGTATCTATGCCGTTCCAAACATCCGTGGAGGAGGAGAGTATGGTAAAAAATGGCATGATGCAGGAACAAAACAGCAGAAGAAAAATGTTTTTGAAGACTTTATCGCTGCCGGAGAATATCTTCAAAGCAAAGGATATACTTCAAAAGAATACATGGCCCTTTCCGGAAGATCAAACGGAGGATTACTGGTAGGAGCAACAATGACGATGAGACCGGATCTTGCCAAAGTAGCATTCCCGGGAGTAGGTGTTTTGGATATGTTGAGGTATAACAAATTTACAGCAGGTGCAGGCTGGTCTTACGATTATGGAACAGCAGAAGATAGCAAAGAAATGTTTGAATATCTTAAATCATATTCTCCTGTACATAATGTAAAAGCAGGAACTTGCTATCCATCCACAATGATCATTACCAGTGATCATGATGACAGGGTTGTTCCGGCGCACTCATTCAAATTTGGAGCAGAGCTTCAGGAGAAGCAGGCATGTAAAAATCCTATTTTGCTGAGAATTGAAAAGAATGCAGGACACGGAGCCGGAAGAGCAACAGATCAGGTGATTAGTGAAAATGCAGATCTTATATCATTTGCTTTATTTGAGATGGGAATAAAGAAATAACTCTAAAAAATATAATATTTAAAAAAACGGCTTATTTTAAACAAAATAAGCCGTTTTTTTTATGTTGTTATGTTTATAATTCTTATTTTTATGGCGGATATTTAAAGTTTATTAATTCTAAATTAATTAAGTAATTATGAAAAAGAGAATTTTACTAGTTTGTGCATTGGCTGCTGGGCTATCCAGTTTTAATGCACAGAGGTGGGAGCCAACCTCACAAAAAACGTCTCAAATCAGAAAAGAAGTAGAAGTACAGTATTCTTACAGATTTGACTTACAGTCGCTTAGGAATATTTTAAAAGATGCTGTAGAAACAGGGAAAGGGGCTCAGGCTGTTATCGTTTCTTTACCTACAGCAGAAGGAAAGATTGAAAAGTTTGCGGTATATAGCGATCCTGTTATGGAAAAATCTATGGCCGACAGATATCAGTTAGGGTCTTATATAGGAGTAGGGGTAGATGATCCCGGCAAATATGTAAGATTCAGTACTGCACCTACTGAAATGCAGTCAATGATAATCAAAGACGGAAAATTCCAGTTTATAGAACCTATTACTACAGATAAGCAGGTGTATGGAGTTTTTTATAAAACGAAAAGAACAGATGCTGATCATGGCTTTGAATGTTCTACAGAAGAAAAAAGCTTAAAAGATATAAAGTCTTTAGAAGCTTTTGGAAAGAAGAATCTTTCTAATGTAGGAATTACAAGCAGACCAGCAAGTACAAAATACAGAACGTATAGATTAGCGCTTTCAACAACAGGAGAATATACAAAGAAATTTGATCCATCTGGAGGAATAACCAATACGGTTACTCAGATGAATGCTACGATGACTCGTGTAAACGGTATTTTCCAGAAAGATTTTGCAATAAAACTGATTATTCAGGATCTTCAAAATATTATCTATACAGATCCTGCAAATGATCCTTATACTGGAAACTTAAATCTACAGCTTCAACAAACTTTAACAAGCGAGGTAGGAAATGCTAATTACGATATGGGGCATGTTTTCAATGCTTCTGGAGGTAATGGAAATGCTGGTTCTATCGGATCTACATGTGTTGATCCTGCCACACCTACTTCATTAGCAAAAGGATCTGCATTTACACAGAATACAAACCCTGTAGGGGATTCTTTTGATATTGACTATGCTGCTCATGAAATGGGACATCAGCTGGGAGGTAACCATACTTTCTCGCATGTTTCAGAAGGTTCAGGAGTAAATATTGAGCCAGGAGGAGGAACTACTATTATGGGGTATGCCGGAATTACAGGAGATAATGTTCAGGATTTTACTGATGCTTATTTTCATTATTCTTCCGTTAATCAGATTCTTAATAGCTTAGACAGCAAGCCTGGATGCGGAACATCAGAAAATATAACAACCAATACCGCTCCGGTAATTTCAGCTCTTCCTGCTTACAGTATTCCAAAAGGAACAGCATATTATCTTGATGCTGCAGCTACAGATACTGATCCTATTAAATATACTTGGGAACAATATGATAGCGTTGATTCTTACAACTCAATCTCAGGAGACAGCGGTTGGGGATATAGTGCTCAAGGAGCTTTAACAAGATCTTATTTTGGTACAGCAAGTGGAAGAAGATACTTCCCAAGTCTTCCTGTAGTAATGGGAGGATCTTTAACTGATAAAACTAAATGGGAAACAGTTTCTTATATTCCAAGAGTACTTAAATATGCAGTAACTGTTAGAGATGAGAATGCTGCTAAGCCAATGCTGGTATCTGCTGAAACTACAGTAACTGTTACCAATGACGGACCTTTCAAATTTAATGGTCTTATTGATAATACAACATTATATAATAATGCGACTAATACCATTTCATGGGATGTAGCCAATACCAATGCTGCACCTTATAATGCGACTAATGTAAAAATTGAATATACAACAGATCTTGTTAACGGATCAACATGGACAGAACTTGTAGCTTCTACTCCTAACACAGGAAGTTATACAGCTCAAATGCCTTCAGGTTTAACAGGTCCTGTTAAATTGAGAATTTCTGCCATTGGAAATGTATTCTATGCGGTATCTCCTAAGGTTATAGTTGGAACTGCTCCTACGTCAACTACAGATGCTCCAACAGGGGTAGGCTCAATAGCTGCAGGGATTTTGAAAACATCCGGTACTATTGGATGGAATAGTGTACCAGGTGCTACATATGCTATTAAATATAGAAAACTGGGGGAGACTAACTGGACAAATACTACAAGTGCTACTAATTTTGTATCATTGAGTTCTCTTGAAGATGAGACTAATTATGAAGTTCAGGTGGCTGCAGTAGTGAATACAGTTCCTGGAACGTTCTCTTCTACTTATGCATTCAAAACAAAAGGCTTAAGAACTGGTTTGGACTATTGTTTAATGACAACAGGTGGAAATAGCTTTGCAAGCTTTAGCTTTAACAGTGGTTTAGCTCAATTAAACTTAGCGAACTTAGCGTATTCTCAATTAACCTATAAAACTATTTTCAGTACTTATCAGGATTTTACTGAAGATGCAACTAAACAGATTAATTTAACCAAGGGAACACAATATACGCTGTCATATTTCAATGTTGGTAACACAGCAGGTTATAATGACAAAATGGAAGTTTGGATTGACTTTAACAGAAACGGAGTTTTTGAAGCTTCAGAGAAAATAGGTACTAAAACAACTGTTCCTCCTGCAAATGGACAATATACAGGGACAATGGTATTCACTGTACCTGCTACTGCATATGCAGGAGATAAACTCCTAAGAATGAGAGTGGCAAATACGTTCTTTAATGCAGCTACAGGGCCATGTGGCAGCCCATCAGTTCCAGTACAGGGAGGTGGAGTTATTTCACAAGGTTCATTCAAAGATTTCTCTGTAAAAATTACAGAAACTCTTGCGGTAAATGAAACAAAAGACGTTAAATCATCTGAAATTTCAATTTATCCGAACCCTGCAGATACTTTCGTAGAAGTGAAAAACCTTAAAGGTAAGGCAGATTACAAAATCTACACTGCTGACGGAAGATTAGCTCAGGAAGGTCAGATTGATGGACAAAGAATTAATGTCGCTTCATTAATCAAAGGTATGTATGTGATCACCATAAAAGATGACAAAAATACTTACAATACGAAGCTTA
The DNA here is from genome assembly GCF_033712365.1 of Chryseobacterium sp. JV558. Lineage (NCBI taxonomy): Bacteria > Pseudomonadati > Bacteroidota > Flavobacteriia > Flavobacteriales > Weeksellaceae > Chryseobacterium > Chryseobacterium sp. JV558. The sequence goes on along the minus strand of NZ_WJHU01000005.1, from coordinate 170,733 downwards.
TCAAAAAATAAGCAGACGATATAACAATACGAAAGGCCGGGCATTTGTCCGGCCTTTTTCTTTAGTTAAAATATAGAAAAACAGAACGTTAACAGAAGTTTCATGTTTCGTTCAAAAAAATTAACTTTACGGGGACAAAAATAATTGGAATGCGAAAGACAATTTCTGTGAAAAAACCGGATTTTAATGTATTACCTCAGGAAAGAGAGATTTACAATTTTGAAAAAGACGGGCTTGAACTTAAATCATCCTATGAGAAAAAAGATGTAAAAGATGAATCATTAACGCAGACTTCTCCAGGAATTGCACCCTATCTGAGAGGACCGTATTCCACGATGTATGTTCAAAAACCATGGACAGTTCGTCAGTATGCAGGATTTTCTACTGCAGAGGAATCCAATGCTTTTTACAGAAGAAATCTTGCTGCAGGTCAGAAAGGTCTTTCTGTAGCATTTGACCTGGCAACTCACAGAGGGTATGATTCAGATCACTCAAGAGTAGTAGGAGACGTAGGAAAAGCGGGAGTGGCTATCGACTCTGTGGAAGATATGAAAATCCTTTTCAATGAGATTCCATTGGATCAGATTTCAGTATCCATGACCATGAATGGAGCGGTACTTCCTATTTTGTCTTTCTATATCGTTGCAGCAGAAGAGCAGGGTGTAAAGCAGGAGTTATTATCAGGGACTATTCAGAATGATATTTTGAAAGAATTCATGGTAAGAAATACTTACATTTATCCGCCTGCGCCTTCAATGAAGATCATCGCAGATATTTTTGAATATACTTCGCAAAACATTCCAAAATTCAACTCTATTTCTATTTCCGGATACCACATGCAGGAAGCGGGTGCTACACCGGTTCTTGAAATGGCCTACACATTGGCAGATGGTCTTGAATATGTAAGAACAGGAATTAAAGCAGGAATGAATGTAGACGATTTTGCCCCAAGACTATCTTTTTTCTGGGCAATCGGGATGAATCATTTCATGGAAATTGCTAAAATGCGTGCTGCAAGATATATTTGGGCAACCCTTTTAAAACAGTTTAATCCTCAGAATCCAAAGTCTCTTGCATTGAGAACCCACTCTCAGACGTCCGGATGGTCTCTGACAGAGCAGGAACCTTTCAATAATATTACAAGAACAGCCATTGAAGCTTTGTCTTCGGCTTTAGGAGGAACACAATCTCTCCATACCAATGCACTGGATGAAGCCATTGCTCTTCCTACAGACTATTCTGCAAAAATTGCAAGAAATACTCAGATCATTCTTCAGCAGGAAAGCGGAATATGTGATGTTGTAGATCCAATGGGAGGAAGTAACCTTGTGGAAAGCCTTACTCAGCAAATGATCGAAGAAGCGATGAGGTATATCAATGAGGTAGAGCAGGAAGGAGGAATGACCAAAGCCATCGAAGCCGGAATTCCAAAAATGAGAATTGAAGAAGCTGCCGCTAAAAAACAAGCTAAGATCGACAGTGGAGAAGAATTCATTATTGGAGTAAATTCATTCAAATCTTCATTAAAACAGGATCAGATAGAAATCTTGGACATTGATAATACAGAAGTTCGCAGAAAGCAGATAGAGAGATTAAACACAATCAAAACAGAGAGAAATGCTGATGCTGTAGAACAGATCCTGAATGAGATCCGTGAAAGTGCTAAAACAGGAAAAGGAAACCTTCTCGCATTATGTATCGAAGCTGCGAAAAGAAGAGTTACGCTTGGCGAAATGAGCGATGCTATGGAAGAAACCTTTGGAAGATATAAAGCAAATATTAAAACAATCTCTGGTGTATACGCAATGAATGCCGGTAAAAACGAATACTTTGAAAAAGCCCTTAATCTGACTCAGAAATTTGAAGAAGAAGAAGGACGCCGCCCAAGACTCATGGTTGCTAAAATGGGGCAGGATGGCCATGACAGAGGAGCAAAAGTAGTAGCAACAGCATTTGCCGATATGGGATTTGACGTAGACGTTGCTCCGTTGTTCCAGACACCGGAAGAAGTCGCTAAACAAGCAGTGGAAAATGATATTCACATTTTAGGAGTTTCTTCATTGGCTGCAGGACACAAAACATTAGTTCCTCAGGTAGTGGAAGAACTATCTAAACTGGGAGCAGATGATATCACCATCGTGGTAGGCGGAGTAATTCCTCAACAGGATTATGAATTCCTTTATGCCAACGGTGCAGACTTTATTTTCGGACCTGGAACCAACCTTCCGAAATGTGCAGTAGAAATTTTAGAGAGATTTTTAGAAAAATAAACAGAAAAGCTTTAATTTCAATTTGAAATTAAAACGCAATCTATGAATCTGAAAAATATAATAAAGCCTACAAAGAGAAAACTGTTTCTTCTTGTAGGCTTATTTATTATCGCTGGTGTTTTTCTGTTAGCTTCAGGGAAGAAAAATGAATCTATACAAAGCTCTAAAGTCATTGCAGATACTTCTTTGGTTAAAAAACATTTAACAGTACTTACCCAAACCCCGCAATTTAGAAATCATAAAAATATAGAACAGCTGAATGCGGTTGCAGACTATATCCATCAAACTTTCAATACCTATGGTGACAGCACCGTTTACCAGGAATATAAAGTAGACGGGAAAATATATAAGAACGTAATGACTTCCTTTGGAACAGAAAACAAGAAACGGATCATCATTGGAGCTCATTACGACGTTTGCGGAGACCAGCAGGGTGCAGATGACAATGCTACCGGAGTTACAGCCCTTTTGGAGTTGGCAAGAATGCTTAAAGAACAGAAGCTGAAGTACAGAGTAGATCTTGTTGCCTACACCTTAGAAGAACCTCCTTATTTCAGGACTGAAAATATGGGAAGTTATGTCCACGCAAAATATTTAAAAGATAACAAGATCGATGTCTATGGAATGGCAAGTGTAGAAATGATTGGCTATTTTAAAGATGAAAAAGGTTCTCAGAGCTTTCCTGTAGGTGCTCTTTCATGGATATACGGTGATAAAGGTGATTTTATTACTTTGGTTAAAGAATTCAGTGGAGCTGGCTCTTTTGTAAGAAACTTTATAGGAAATTTCAAAGATTCAGGACAGATCAAAACAGAAACCTTTTCAGCGCCCAAATTTGTAGCAGGAATAGACTATTCTGACCATCTGAATTATTGGAATTTCGATTTCCCGGCACTCATGATCACCGACACCTCTTTCTTTAGAAACAAAAATTATCATGAAATTACCGATACTTTGGAAACGTTAGATACCAAGCGAATGACCAAAGTGATTGATGCCATTTTTCTCAGTATTATTCACCTTAAGTGAAAAAAATATTTTGATTATCAGAAAAATTTATATATTTGCACCTGAAAATCAAGTTTAACCAATTAAAAAACGACGAAGCAATGTTCAGAACTAAACAGAATTCTACAGTTGGATTGCCACTTATGGTGGTAAGGCTTCGCGGTTTGGTACATTCTTAGAATAATAGTACATTACAATATCAAAACCCGAAGTCGCAGAGATTTTGGGTTTTTTATTGCGCAATATTTCAAACTCCCAAGTTTACCCGAAATCTTTTTTAGTGTCATTAAGGACAAAATAGGATGAGGTATATCCCTCAGCACTGTTTCTGTCTATTATTAATCCATTCAACTATTATTTTAGTTGATTAAAAGTTATGTGAGAAAAAAAATTATAATCTCACATCATACTTCTGTAAACAATGGAAAATGATAACCTTCTGTTTTCTCGCCTGAGAAGCGTGAGAAGCAGAAAAAGAACAATTAGAAAAGATGTAGAAAAACAGATAAGAAAAAAATATCGACGTAGTGATGAACTTTGGGATATCAGACGAAATATTCCATGGATACCTTTGGATAAACCTTATCAAAGAGGTTTTGTAAGATTCTTTGCCGTAAGGGAAGATGTAAAGAGATCCAAAGACGGAGATTTCTATGAAGGAATATTGAAGAAAATTAATACCTACATGTATTCAGAAAGCCGACAGTTTTTGAAAAAGAAAAGAAAATTTGGGCGAAGAATATATGTAGAAAGAGCACAGAAACTCAAACATATTTCTTCATATTCCTGGAATGACCCGAAGCTGGGACTTACAACAAGAGAAAGACAGTATTTTTTGAAACAGGAAGAATATTGCCCGGCCCGGAAGTCTTATGTTCCTTACTACGAATTTATTGAACCCTGGAGATTTACCCTGCGTACAAGACCCAATATGATTACCCATTATAAACCTGTAGACTTTGAACTGGAAAAAGAGTGTGCAGAACTGGGAGATTATTTAGGACAGCATAAAATTGTAGGAATTATCCACAAAACAATTTATGGCAGATCATACCCATGGAGAAGAAAAAGAGAAGATATTCCACTTATCAAAAGCAGGAAATATATTACCTGCACAATGTCTGCAACAGAGATTGCAGAAAACTTACAGGACTTATGAGTCCAACTGTTATTTAAAACAAAAACAATGGGAAATTTAAAACTAAAAGGAAAAGATATATTAAAACTGGGCTATCCAAATAACCAAAGCGTAAACGTAGCATTGGAAGTCATGAAAAGAAATTTTGCAACGAAGAATATTCACCATGTAAAAGCTCTTTTAAAGGAAATCCTGCTGAATCCAGTAGAATTTGAAAAAGATCTGACTTTCGGACAAATTGCAGAAACCCTGCTTTCATCCAGAAAAACGGAAAAACGGATGCTGAATTCACAGCGTGCTTCATTTCAGATTTTTGGTAACAATATCTCTGAAGAGGCAAAAAATCAGTTATACACTGCTTTGAAACTGCCTATTTCTACACAAGGAGCATTAATGCCCGATGCCCACAGTGGTTATGGACTTCCAATAGGCGGAGTTCTTGCCGTGGAAAATGCGGTAATCCCTTATGGAGTAGGAATGGATATTGGCTGCAGAATGAGCCTCAGTATTTTGGATACACCGGTTTCATATCTTGAAGGAGCAAGAGATAAATATGAAAAAGCTCTTGCCGAACATACAAAATTCGGGATGTATGAGACGCACAAATCTCATATAGATCACGAGATCTTCGACAGGGATACATTCGATATGATCCCTATTTTAAGGAGATTAAAAGGAAAAGCTATCAAACAGATGGGATCTTCAGGCGGAGGAAATCACTTTGTAGAATTCGGAGAAGTAGAAATCACCGAAGAAGACGAGCAGATTGGTCTGCCAAAAGGAAAATATCTGGGAATCCTTTCTCACAGTGGCTCAAGAGGTCTCGGAGCAGAAATCGCTCAATATTACTCAAGAGTAGCGACAGAACAATGTCCATTACCAAAAGAAGCCCAAAACTTCGCCTGGCTGGACCTTAGTACACATCTTGGACTGGAATACTGGACAGCAATGAATCTCGCCGGAGATTATGCTTCAGCCTGTCATGATGATATACACAGAAGGCTGGTAAAAGCTGTTGGTGGAAGAGTAAAAGCCAGAATTGAGAACCATCACAACTTTGCCTGGAAAGAAATTCATAACGGAAAAGAAGTGATTGTTCACCGAAAAGGAGCAACACCTGCCAATGAGAATGAATTGGGAATAATTCCAGGATCCATGACGGCAAAAGGATTCATCGTTCGTGGTAAAGGAAATCCTGAAGCACTGAACTCTGCATCTCACGGTGCGGGAAGAGCACACTCAAGAGGAGCATGCAGAACCCTTTTCACTCAGCATGATATCAAAAAAGAACTGAAACTGAAAAATGTCACCCTGATGGGCGGAAATGCTGAAGAAGCACCTATGGCCTACAAAGACATTAACGAAGTGATGAATGCACAGAGTGAACTGGTAGATATTCTGGGGACATTCCAACCGAGAATTGTGAGAATGGACAGATAATCAATGTAATACTTTACAACCTTATAGGCTTCAATAGCCTGTAAGGTTTAAAATGTTCAATTAAAAAACAAAAAAATGGGAGCACCACATAACATAAAAAGATACGGTGAAGTCTGGCCGGAATTCAGAATCCGGTTGGGGCTCGAAATTTTAAATAGATTAAAAGATAAAATCATTATATCAGGAGGCTGGGCATGGCATTTTATGTCAGAAAAAGGACATACAGAATACAAGCATGCTCACGACCATAAAGATATTGATGTTTTTGTAAAAAAGGAAAATGTAGCAGACGTGGTTATCATTCTTCAGCAGGAAGGATTTCAGAAAGTCTGGACCCGATATGATCATCTGCCGAGTGAGGAAAATTTTCGCAGGTACGAGAAAACGGTAGAATTGGAAAATGATAAGTTCCATAGAATTACCATAGATTTTTTTGAAAGAGATGATCTTGAAACTATTGAAACGGATGGCTTTACCGTTGTGAAGCCTGATGTTTTACTTTCATTTTACAGAAATATTCATTCCAGTGACAAATGCTGGGCAGTGATGGCTGCAAAAGATTTATTACAAAAGGGGATAGATCCGGTAGGACATTCCTTATTAAGCAAAATGCCGACGTAAAAAATGGAAAAATTAATACAAATCTCTTCAGGAAGAGGACCTTTAGAATGCCAATGGGTAGCCGCAAAGGTTTTGAAAACTTTTCTTGAAGAGGCCAAACAAAATACAATAGGATACGAAATTATTCATCGTGAGAGCGGTGATGAAAATCTGACACTGAAATCAGTAACCCTACTTTTAAAAGGTAAAGAGGTAAACCTGTTTCTTAAAAGCTGGCTGGGAACTGTTTGTTGGATAGGAAAAAGTACCTTCAGAAAACTGCACAAAAGAAGCAATTGGTTTATCGGAATCTTCGAATTGGAAGATGTAAAAATGATTGATTTCAACGAAAAAGATATCCGGTTCCAGACAGCGAGAAGCCAGGGAAGTGGCGGGCAGAATGTAAACAAAGTGAATACAGCGGTGCGTGCCACTCACATTCCTACTAAAGAAACCGTTTTTGTACAGGATTCACGTTCACAATTGGAGAATAAAAAACTTTCTGTTATCAGATTAAAAGAAAAGGTAATGGCGGTTTATATTCAGCGGCTGGAAAGAAAGCTGAAAGAAACGTGGTCTCTCCAAATGCAGGTAGAACGTGGAAATCCGGTGCGTACATTTTCAGGAACTGATTTTAAAAAGAATTACGAAGACAAGACATTCAAAAAACAGAGAAATGTCTTGAAAAATGACCTTAAAAACTACAAAAATGACCTTAACTAAAAGTAAATATTATTTTGAAGCACTAGACTATTTTCCATTCAATCTTTCCGAATGTATGGATGCGCTGAACTATGCCCTGTCTTACGAACCTGAAGATGCAGATAGTCTTTGTCTGATGGGAAGAGTATATTCCGAAGAACTGAAAGATTATGAAACGGCAAAGAAATACTTTGATGAAGCCATGCAGAGTAACATCGGAAATGTCAATACTCCCAAATATTACATCGAATGTCTTTTGAATAATGAAGATTATAAGGAAGCAGAAAAATTGATAACATTTGCTATAAAGCTAAAAGGAATTGACAAATCGGAAATTCTGAACTGTCTTTCTCTTCTGCAGGAAAGAAACTTTGAATATAAACAGGCTTTAGGAACCCTTAAAGAAGCTAAAAAATTTGCTTACAGCCGGGCAGCACTTGAAATAATTGAAGACAGAGAAAAGCTGGTCAAAGGAAAGGTAACCAGAACAAGAACCGTAAAAAAGGCAGAATAATCTATTTTCAAACCATAACAAAAAAATAAGCTTTCAATTGAAAGCTTATTTTTTATTGACAGAGATCAGATAATCATACACCATTTGATGTTGGTCATCAGTCAGTTTAGCTTTGGGAGCCATTCTGCTTAACGTGTTGATCCATCCCTTGTCGTCATGCTTCGTTGGTTCTGGCAGTTTATGACATTTTGCACAGGAATTTTCGAAAACGGTTTTCCCTTGCGCCAATTGCTCAGATGAGGTATACTTTGGCCCTGTTACAGCCACACTTTTTGGTCCGCAGGATACCAGAAATACTGATGCTGCGATACCGGTTAAGATGAGTTTTTTCATACCTATTTTTATTTTGATGATTACTTCTTCACAGAAACAATATAATCATAAACCCATTGGTGCTGTTCATCCGTTAATTTTGCCTTTGGAGCCATAGAATTCATGATTCCTACCCATTGTACAGGATTGTGTGAAGCAGGATCAGGTAACTTATGACATCTTCCACAAGAGTTTTCAAAAATGGTTTTCCCTTGGGCAATCTGTTCTGCAGTAGACGTGGACGTTCCTGCAGTAGCAGTGGATGTAGCAGCTTTCGGCGTACAGGAAACCAGCAAAATAGCAGTAAACGATGCCGCAGCGATGATTTTTTTCATGTTTCTTCTTTTGATATATAACAAATGTAATAAATTCCTTAAGCCCTTGATACAGGGTGTTGTAGTTTTAATTTAGAAGAAATAAAAATTGAATTTAAGAAAAATCGGTAATTCCCAGTGAAGATAATTTAAGCCTTTTATCTCATCATTATGAGCCGGCTATTGATCATTCCCATTTTAATTATTAATTTTGAGTCAATGAAATTTTCTACAGAAGAGCTAATAGACGGAATACAGTCAGGAAACAAACGCCTGATTGCAAAAGCTATTACATTGGTTGAAAGTAAAAAAGCAGAGCACAGAGTACAGGCAGAAGAACTTTTGAAGAAGATTATGCCATTTACCGGAAACTCTGTGAGGGTAGGAGTAACAGGAGTTCCCGGTGCCGGAAAATCTACTTTTATAGAAAACTTTGGCCGATTGGTGATTGCTCAGGGTAAAAAAGTAGCTGTTCTTGCTATCGACCCGAGTTCAGCAATCAATAAAGGAAGCATTTTAGGCGATAAAACAAGGATGGAAGAACTTTCCAAAGAAGAAAATGCTTTCATACGTCCTTCCCCAAGCTCAGGTTTTCTGGGTGGAGTTGCCAATACTACTTTTGAAACGATGATGATCTGTGAAGCTGCAGGATATGATTATATTTTAATAGAAACAGTAGGAGTAGGGCAGTCGGAAGTCCTTGTTGCTGATATTACTGATGTTTTTTTATTCCTTAAAATCATTGGAGGCGGAGACGAACTTCAGGGGATAAAGCGCGGCATCATGGAAATGGTAGACCTTATTTTTATCAATAAAGTAGATCAGGATAATCTTCAGAAAGCAAAAAATACAAGACTGGAATTAAAAAGAGCCCTGGATTTTATTCCACCTAAAGAAAAAGGCTGGAAAATTCCTGTTTTATTAGGTTCTGCATTGTACAATGAAGGATTGCAGAATGTTTATGATACAATTTTTGAATTTATTGATCTGAAAAAGAAAACCGGACGTTTTGAAGAAATTCGTGTTCAGCAGGCAGAAAAGAGATTTGAATATTGGGTTCAGGAATATATTTTATCCCTGATGAAGAAGAGCAATGCCGTGGAAGAAGCTTATCATATGCACAAAAAAAATGCTTCAGCTATGGTTTCCAATCCAAGTACTGAAGCAAAATTATTTGTTGAAAAATTTTTATCGAAAGAAAACAGGGATTAAGGTTTCTCTTTTTCCTGTTTTACCTCAGTTTTAGAGATATAGCCGTCATAGCTAATCGGCTGTCTGTCATTACTTCTCATAGAAACGAAAGCTTTACCGTTTTTAAAGATCTCAATATTCATTTCATCAACGGTTCTTACATCATTAGGCTTGAACTTTAAAGTCCATTTTCCCTTTTTATTCTGAGTTTTAGTTACTGTAAAATCTTTTGAGGTGAATCTGTAGCTGTTATCGCTTGTATTTCCATAGGTTGGATTGAATAATCTTCCGAAATATGGCAGCACTACATCCAGCGTGTTTTTACTCACATCAATGGTATAATCTCCGTTCAGATTCAGTATTCTCGTTGCAGTAGCATTAGGCATTGAGTTCATGACATTGATAACATCATAATTTGTAGGATTGGCTCTTTCTGCGTGGAATGTAAATTCTTGGGAATCAATTAATGTATCCACTGTTTTCGAGTCTAATGAACCCTGTGATGCACAGCTCTGAAATAAGAACAGGAATCCAAAAATCATCAGTAAAGAAATATACTTTTTCATAATGAGATAATTATTAAATTTAAACAGCAAAATGTATGCAAATATATTCTTTCTCAAATATTTTGGAATAAAAATTGTTAAGGTTGAATTATTAACACTCAAACTATGAAAGTTACACATCTATTAGGAATGGGAGCTATTGCTCTGTTGGCTGTTGCCTGTACTACAAACCCAATTACAGGAAGATCATCTTTACAGCTGGCCAACAACTCAGAAATTTTAACAATGTCTTCGCAGGAATACAAGACGACATTGTCTAAAGGTAAAGTGATTACCGGTACGGCAGATGCAAAGAGAGTGGTAAATGTAGGAAACAGAATTAAAAGTGCAGCAGAAAGATACTATCAGAGTATAGGAAGATCAGCAGATCTTGCCAGCTACAGCTGGGAATTTAATCTTCTGCAAAGCAGTGAGCTGAATGCCTGGTGTATGCCTGGTGGTAAAGTAGCAGTTTATACCGGAATATTACCGGTAACAAAAGACGATAACGGACTTGCCGTAGTACTGGGGCATGAGGTTTCTCACGCACTGGCAGGCCACGGAAACGAGAGAATTTCTCAGGCAATGGTAGCCCAGTACGGAGGTGCTATCCTGGGAGGAACAATCTCAAATTCACAATGGGCAAGTGTTTTCCAGAAGGTATATCCTATTGGTTCACAAGTGGCTTTATTGAAATACGGAAGAGGTCAGGAATCTGAAGCAGATGAAATGGGGCTTTACCTGATGTCTATGGCAGGATATGATCCAAGAGCAGCAATCCCTTTCTGGAACAGAATGGAAGCGGCATCTACAGGAGCAAGACAACCTGAATTCTTATCTACCCACCCGAATCCGGAAACAAGAATTTCAGATATCAATAAAGATCTTCCGAAAGCTTTAGAATATTATAAGGCTGCGGGAGGAAAAATATAATTAGAATTTTAATCTTGTATAAGGCCTTATTAAATTTTTAGTAAATTTGATAGGGCCTTTTTTATGTAACCACCTAAACACAATATTATGAAGAGTTTATCAATTACCGGACTTATACTTTTAGCTGTTTCTGCATTGCTTTTTTATTTAACTACTGACTTTGCTGTAGAACAAATAAAAATTTCCCATATTATGGGAATCATGGCAGGAGTGGGGATAGGGCTTATCATTGGAGGAATGGTAGGGTATGTAAGCAAAGGAAGCGCTATAAAAGCGGACCAGAAGAAAAAAGAATTCAAACAGCTGCAGAAAGACAAAGAAGAGCTTGAAAAACAGGCTGCAGACATTGCAAAGCGCCAGGCTGAACTTGAAGATCAAAATAAAAACCCTCAAATTTAAATTTGAGGGTTTTTATTTATTATTTTGATATCTGATTAGAATTTATATCCTAAACCTACCATAAATAGGTTAGGTCTGTTATCATATCTGATTTCTGAACCGGAAACTTTGTTGATGAAGTTTCTTTCATCTTTACTGAAAGCACCTTCATATCTTGCATTTACAAGAAATTTTTTGATTTCAAGCTGAGCACCAAACTGGTATCCTACTGTAAAGTCATTTTTAGCATTCTCTTTGAAGTCGTTGTAAGTATTGTCTTTATTTAAGTTAAAACTTCCAACAGGTCCTACAAAGACCCCCAGCATATTTCCTAAAAGGTTGTAGCCTAAAAGAACCGGAACGTCAATACGGTTGCTTTTAACATCAAAAGTAGTGTTCTCTGTAGTAAACTCATTTTTGAAGTGAGTATAATAGATTTCCGGCATCACAAACAATGAAGTAGGAAGACCCACTTTTAAAGAAAGTCCCACATTAAAACCTACATTGTTTTTACCTGTTCCGTCAATGGCATCATTCACAGTTCCTTTAATATTGGACCATGAAGGTGAGCCGGTAGGAAAAATTAAGTTAGCCTTACCAGCCAGTGAAATCTGTGCAGAAGCCCACATTGAAAATCCTATTAACGCTATACTAAGTACCTTTTTCATTATCGTCTATTTTTGTATTTGAAGTTTCAATCGTTTTATTATTCTCAAGTAAATATTCTCTCAGTTCTTTAAATAGTTCTGAAGAATAAACGAAATCAATCAGATTTTTATTGCCTGCGGTAATCAGGATGTCTTTATTCCCTTCCCATTCTTTGATTCCCAGTCTTAGGTATACAATTTTCTCGCCAATTGTCATTACAGAATTCATGTCATGAGTATTGATGATGGTTGTTGTATTATATTCTTTGGTGATCTCATAAAGAAGATCGTCAATTATCTTTGAAGTATACGGATCCAGCCCGGAATTGGGTTCATCACAAAATAAGTACTTGGGATTGTTGACAATTGCTCTGGCAATTGCTACCCTTTTCTGCATCCCTCCCGAAATTTCAGAAGGATATTTTCTTCCGGCTTTGTCCAGATGTACCCTTCCAATTACTTCGAAAACCCTTTTCTTTTTTTCTCTGTACGTAAGGTTGGTAAACATGTCCAGAGGGAACATGATATTCTCTTCCACAGTTAAGGAATCAAATAAAGCGCTTCCCTGGAATACCGTTCCGATTTCTGAACGAAGATGTTGTTTTTCTTCCCTGTTCATGGTGTTTACATTCCTACCATCGAATAAGATTTCTCCCGAAGATGGCATATAAACATTCAATAAACTTTTTAAAAAAACGGTTTTACCAGAACCACTCTGCCCAATAATTAAGTTTACTTTTCCTTTATCAAATGAAGTTGAAATTCCTTTCAATACTTCAACATCATCAAAACTTTTCTTAAGATCTTTTACCTCAATCATCAGCTTAATATTAATTGGGTTAAAATTAATTCAGAAATGATAATGAATACCATTGTCCATACCACTGCCTGCGTACTGGCTCTACCTACTTCCAGTGATCCTCCTTTTACATTGTATCCGAAATAAGAAGGAACCGTTGCAATGATAAAAGCGAAAACTATAGTCTTACTAAATGCATAGTAAATAAACAGATTAGGCATATACATTTGAATACCAACGATATAATCATTTTCTGTCCAGTTTCCTGTTAAAATCCCAGCAATATAACCTCCGCCAATACCAAAAACGATACTGATAGCGATAAGAAGGGGATTAAATAACATACAGGCGATGATTTTAGGAAGTATCAGAAAATTGGGTGAGTTGACTCCCATGATATCCAATGCGTCAATCTGTTCGGAAACTCTCATTGTTCCAATACTGGACGCAATATAAGAGCCTACTTTACCCGCCAGAATAAGACTGATAATGGTAGGTGCAAATTCCAATACCAAAACCGCTTTCGTAGCATATCCTACAAATGAAGGCGGAATAGGAAAAGAAGAAGCATCAAAGTTGTTGAACATCTGAATAGCCACTACAGCTCCAACGAATATGGAAGTGAAGATGACAAGTCCGAAAGAATTTACTCCCAAATCATTAATTTCTCTCATGAACAGCTTCCAGAAAACCCTCATTTTCTGAGGTTTCTGCAGGGATTTTCCCAAGAGGATCATGTATTCCCCTACTGCTGTGAAAAACTTTTTTAACATACTGCTAAATTAGACTTTTTTATTGAATTGGGCTAGAGTCGAGAATAAGACTAAAGCCTGGTTTTGTGTTAAAATTATTTCAATATTGACCTTATCCTGTTCTTTATTTTGCGTTTTTATCTCCTCCTATAACCAATAAAACGGTTTTTAAAATAATCACAAGATCAAGTACAAAACTCCAGTTTCTTACATAGAAAGTATCAGCCAGAACCCTTTTTTTCATCTCTACCTCCACATCACCAAAGTCACCACGAAGCCCATTTACCTGTGCCAATCCTGTGATACCCGGGTTTACCATACTTCTTAAGCTGTATCTCCCGATTTTTGGTTTATAATAATTATCAACAGAAAGCATATGAGGGCGCGGTCCCACCACAGACATCTCACCCTTCAGGACATTGATGAATTGTGGAAGTTCATCAAGACTGGTTTTTCTTAAAAACTTACCTATCCTGGTAATTCTTGAATCATTTTCCGATGTGGTTTTGGTTGTGGATTCATCATTCACAATCATTGTTCTGAATTTAAAACAATTGAAAACCTCTTCATGGAAGCCATATCTTTTCTGAAGAAAAAATACAGGACCTTTGGAAGTTGTCATGATTAAAACCGCAATGATAGGGAATATCCATGAGCAGATAAAAACCAGTATAATAACAGAAAATATAATGTCAAACGTTCTTTTCATCAGAAAATTAGAATAATAATCTAATGGATATCTTGCCTGGTTGAGTACCGGCTGGGTTTGAATGTATCCGAGATCATACAGGAAAAAATCGCTTTGTGTAATACTTGGAATCAATGAAATGTGAATCTTATTATCCTCAGCCAATTTGAAAATTTCATTCTGAATCTCCTCACTATAATTGTTTTCCATCGATAAAAACAGGGTATGAATCCCGTTCTTTTTCCAGAAAGCAACCAGTTCGTTGATATTAATGTCAGAATTTTCATATTCAAATATCCTGTATCCGTAGTCTTTACGGTCTGTAAAAATATTTTTCAGGATCTCTGTGGAGAGGCTGTCTCCTAAAAACATTACGTTCCTGTAATTGGCACCAAGGGATCGTAAGTATTTGATCGCGAAATAAATAAATGATTTTACTAGGAAGATGAAAACAAAAAGGTAAAATGAAAGCCAGTAAATATCCGAATTGAAAAATACATTTTTACTCACCTTTCCTATAAGCAGGACACCAAGTATAAAAAAGAGGAAGTGGATTAAAAGGCGTTCAAGAAACAAGGTATAAGTAAGGTTTCTCGGAATGTTGTATATTTTTGTTCTACCGCTCAGAAGCACCCAGAACAAAAACAACAGAATCAGAGAAAAGGAATTCTGATACCAGGTTTCTTTATGGTATTTTAAACTTTCGTTTCTGCTTATAAAAAAGAATATGAAGATAGATGCAATAACCATGAGGTCAAGCAACATAATGATCGATTTCAGGTATCTAGAGTATCGAATTCTCTGCATCTATCGGTATTATAACGGATAATCCCAGCTAATTTAAGCTTTTTTATGGGATATTCAGATATTTGTGAGTCTGAACTGAAGCCTGCCATTCCGGATGTTCCAGGATGAAATCTGTGATTTTAGGATACATTTCATCTCTTTTGCTCCATTCACTTTGTAGATAAAGCTTACAGTTTTCAGAAACTTTTGAAGCCTGTTCCTGCGCGAATGAGAAGTCGTGCTGGTTGAAAATAATCATTTTAAGCTCATTGGCCTTTTGATAGATCTCTTCTTTAGGCAGCCCTGTTTTCTTTGGTGAAAGAGTGATCCAGTCCAGGTGTCCACTCATAGGATAAGCTCCTGAAGTTTCGATATGAACTGTACATCCCAGTTCCTTCAGTTTGGAGGTCAATATCTCCAAATTCCACATTAATGGCTCACCACCTGTTAAAACAATTGTTTTACAATGTTTGGCAGCTGTTTCTGCAATTTCTTCTGCATTCATCAAAGGATGGAGTTTCGGATCCCAGCTTTCTTTCACATCACACCAGTGACAGCCAACATCGCAGCCTCCAAGTCTGATGAAATAAGAGGCTTTCCCGGTGTGGGCTCCTTCTCCCTGTAAAGTGTAAAAATGCTCCATTACAGGGAGCATTTTACCTTCTTTTAATAAAATATCTTCTTCTTTATTCATCTTAAAATTAGTCGTTATAGACCGAAGTTTTGTAAGCAATGATGGTGTTTTTCATCAACATCGCTCTTGTCATTGGGCCTACTCCTCCAGGTACCGGAGTAATCCAGCTTGCTTTAGCTGCACAGCTGTCAAAATCTACATCACCTGCAAGGTAATATCCTTTTGGAGAGTCATTATCTACTCTTGTAATACCTACATCAACAATTACTGCTCCTTCTTTGATCATGTCTCCTTTTAAGAAGTGAGGATCTCCCAAAGCGGTAATTACGATGTCTGCTTTTCTTGTATATTCTTCAATATCTTTTGTGTAAGAGTGTGTAAGGGTAACGGTAGAGTTTCCAGGGAAATCTTTTCTTCCCATCAGGATGCTCATAGGTCTTCCTACAATTTTACTTCTTCCGATAATTACACAGTCTTTCCCTTTAGTTTCAATATTGTATCTTTCCAGTAATGTTAAAATACCGAAAGGAGTTGCAGGTAAGAAAGTATCCATTTCAAGAGCCATCTTTCCAAAGTTTTCAGGGTGGAAACCATCTACATCTTTTCTTGGATCAATTGCGTTGATAATCTTTTCCTGGTCAATTTGGTCTGGTAAAGGCAACTGAACGATAAATCCGTCAACTGCTTTAGATTTATTAAGCTCGTCAATTTTTTCCAATAGTTCAGATTCTGCAACTGTACTTGGGAATTTGATTAAGCTGGATTGAAATCCTACTTCCTCACAGTCTTTCACCTTAGAGTTGACATAGGCTTTGCTTGCTCCATTATTTCCTACAAGAATAGCTACCAAATGCGGTGCTCTTTTTTTGCTTTCGAGAATTTTGTCTACTTCAACCTTGATCTCTGCTTTTATTTCTTTGGATACTTTAAGTCCGTCAAGAATTTCTGCCATTTTTACTTTTTTACTTTATAGATTTATTTTTACTTTCTTTTTACTTACTACTTATTTTCTTTATAGTAACTGATCAATCCGTTGGTAGAACTGTCATGAGAGCTTACTGCTTCATTGTTCTCAAGCTCAGGAAGGATTTTGTTGGCTAATACTTTTCCTAGTTCCACTCCAAACTGGTCAAAGCTGAAAATATTCCAGATCACGCCCTGAACAAAAATTTTATGCTCATACAACGCGATCAACTGACCTAATGAAAAAGGAGTTAATTCTTTGAATAATATAGAGTTAGTAGGTGTGTTTCCGTGGAAGACTTTGAAATTGATCAATCTGTCTATTTCTTCATCAGATTTTCCTGCATTTCTAAGCTCTTCTTCAACCTCTTCTTCTAGTTTTCCGAAGGCAAGAGCTTCAGTCTGCGCGAAAAAGTTCGCTAATAGTTTATCCTGATGATCAGAAACTTTGTTCGGGCTTTTTGTATAAGCAATAAAGTCTGCAGGAATCAATTCTGTACCCTGGTGAATCAACTGGTAGAAAGCGTGCTGACCGTTTGTACCTGGTTCTCCCCAGATGATAGGCCCTGTTTCATATTCTACAAATTCACCGTTTCTGTCCACACATTTTCCGTTGCTTTCCATATCTCCCTGTTGAAGATAAGCGGCAAACCTGTCCAGATATTGAGAATAAGGTAAGATGGCATATGTTGTTGCTGCATAGAAATTACGATACCAGATTCCCAGAAGTCCCATTAATACAGGAATGTTTTCAGAGAAATCAGCAGTCTGAAAATGCTGATCAGTATCATAAGCACCCCTTAAAAGCTGCTCGAAGTTTTCATATCCTACAGAAAGTACGATGCTTAGTCCGATCGCACTCCAAAGAGAATATCTTCCGCCTACCCAATCCCAGAACTCAAAAATATTTTCTTCAGCAATTCCGAACTTCTTAACTTCTTCAATATTAGTAGATAAAGCTACGAAATGCTTTGCTACATCCTCCTGCTTTCCGGCTTTCAGGAACCAGTCCTTTGCTGAGTTTGCATTCGTCATTGTTTCCTGAGTCGTAAAAGTCTTGGAAGCAATGATGAATAAAGTAGTTTCAGGATTTAAATTTTTCACCACTTCTGCGATATGATTTCCGTCCACATTGGAAACAAAGTGAACGTCTAATCTTGTTTTAAAATGCTTTAATGCTGAACAAACCATTACAGGACCCAAATCTGATCCTCCGATCCCGATGTTTACTACATCTGTGATTTCTTTTCCACTAAAACCTTTATGTTCTCCTGAAATGATTTTCTCAGAAAAAGATTTCATATGATCAAGAACTCTTTTAATCTGTGGCTTGATATTTTCGCTATCTACAAGAATTTCACGGTCCGAGAAATCTCTTAGTGCTGTATGAAGAACAGCTCTTCCTTCGGTTTCATTTATTTTATCACCGGAGAACATTTTAGAAATGGCATCCTTTAACTGGCTTTCTTCAGCCAATTGTAATAAAAGATCCTTTGTTCTTGAATCGATTAAATTTTTAGAATAATCAAAAAGATAGTTGTCCTTTTGCAGGGAAAACTCATTAAAACGGTTCGGATTGTAATGGAAAAGGCTTCTAAGGTCAAAGTCGTTTCCACCGAAGTGTTCATCAAGTGCTTTCCAGCTATTGGTTTGTGTTGGATTTATTTTTAATAGCATATTACAGAATTTTTATCGTTCAGAAAATCATGTATCGGCTGAAAATAGCCCATAATCCATAATGATTTATTTCTGATCTGCAAATTTACGGAAAAATAAAACCTCAGATAAATTTGAACGTGAGAAATAACGTTTTTTTAAAGAACAAAGCCTCAGATATTCTCTGAGACTTCATTTTTACTGTTTATAAAGAGTGGTTTAATTATTCTTCCATTTCATTCAGGATCTTTTCCAATTGTTTGGCGCTAGGCCCGTAAAAATATTTTGTCCATAAAATAATACTTACTACAACAGAAAGAACGCCTATCAATACTAATAAAATAAGAGATATTTGATGTTCATGAGAAATATCCGCTAACGATTCACCTTTTTTCTCCAAAAGATTAAATGCCACTAAGCCTAATGTTATTAGAAAATGGGGAAGTAACAAGAATCCAAACGACTGGTATCTTTCCATGTTTAATTTGAGTTCGTGGTAAATCTTCCACAGACTGTTTCTTGTATTTCCGGTATAAAGTTCCGCTTGTTTGTAAAATTGATAAAATCCAAATAAATAATAACAGGATACTACTACCAATAAAGTATAAGATATATAATAAATGGTATACTGTGAAGGCGGAAATTGGAATAGCAGTGGGAAGAAACCAATAAGTATGATGGAAAGAACCTGTGCAGGAAATTCCTTTTTCATGCTCTTTTGAATCTTTTCTATAGGGTGTTTGCTTTCTTTTAACTGTTCTATGGTGTCAGGAATATGGACATTGCTGTCTTCTTTATTCCACTGTTCTTTTAATTGATCAAAATTCATAACCTGATTTTTTTATGATTTGCTGTATTTTTTCTTTTGTTCTGTTGAGTTTTACGCGGGCATTGCCTTCGCTGAGCCCTAAATTGTTTCCAATTTCTTTATGTGACATTCCTTCCATGAAATAAAATATGACGGCTTTTTCTAAGGAATTCAGCTCCTGAACGGCACTGTAAAAGATTTCCAGCTGCCTGTCCTTTGTGGGATTATAATCCTCCTGCTGTACTTCAAAATGATGGGGAGCATCTGTATGGTTATTGGATCGCTGTTTTTCCTTTTTTAAAAAAGTAATAGCGGTATTGATGGCAACCCGATACATCCAGGTAGAGAATTCGCTGTTTCCTTTGAAATTCTGATAAGACTTCCAAAGCTGGATAAGAATTTCCTGCTGCAGGTCTTCCCGGTCTTCTACAGAATCTGCATAGATCCGCGAGGCTTTGTATAAAATACCCTTGTGCTGGTTGACGAGCTTTAAAAAAGCGGTTTCAGTTGGATTACTCACAATAATTTCATGGTTTGGTTACTGTTATAAACTTGACACCGGTTTTACCGTATAGCCTTTTGACTGAAGAAGAGGGATGATGCCGTTTTCACCCATAAGATGAGATCCGCCAACCGCAAAGAAAGAGCTTTCCTTTTTCATCATTTCTGGCATTATCTTTACCCAGTTTTGATTTCTGTTGGTCAGCATTGCCTTTTCCTGTTGAGCATTCATAAATCTTTTATCCTTAAAAAGACTGTAAAGCGATTGTACATTTTCATTTTTGAAAGCTTCAATCATCTGTCTGAACAGTATTTCATATTCTTTACCCATTTTCAGTTGTGCGATGGTACTTTTCAGATCATAGGCTTCGCTGATGGATTTCATTTGGTCGTCTACTTTTTCCAGTCCTTTAATGCTTTTTTTATCTTTTATAGCTTTCTGAAGGAGTTCCATTTCGTAAAGCTTTATTTCGGTCTGGGGACAAGGGATCGCTTTGGTGGAAAGCAGGGCATAAAGAGTTTGGGGATTTGAAGAATCTACGCTTTTCAGATCCGTTCCGTAATTGGCGAGAATGGTATTCAGTTCCTGGGCTTCTTCCGGAGAAAGCTGATCAGAGATCTTTTTATCGGTCTTCTGATACATTTTTTGTAGTGACATCATTTCAGCAGGATCTGTATAATTGATTTCCATGACAAAGTTGTCAGATTTTTCAAGAGCTTTCAACACCTTAGGTTTGATCTCAAAATCTTTACTGCATAAGATATGAAAAGTTCCGGTAATATATGAAGGCTTAGAAAGACCGTTCCCGGAAACCTCCCATAGCAGACTGTTGTCTTTGCTGGTGGTGCTGCTCTGTGCATTGGCTGTCATAGAATTCAATGATAATAATGCTGCGAATCCAAGTTTTATTAAATTTTTCATAGTATTAATTTTTTTGATTTTTCTGTTCTTTTAAAGAGTAGGTAAAGCAGGCGTTACAATCGTTACAGTTTTTTTTCAAAAAAATAAAAACCTCCCGAAAACAGGAGGCTGTAAAATCTAAAATTATGGTGATAACCAATTGGTTAGTAGGGTTTTTTATTACTGAATCTTTGGTTGTTCAGGTTTTGAAATTTTTCTTTTTCTTAGGAAATAGATCACAGCAGCTGCAATTAATAGGATTGGCCAGATGTTGATAAGGGCAACTATGATTCTCTGAATCAGATAAAAACCATAGACAAAGCCATCTTTTGCATCATAGATGAAATTGTATTTATATTTATTATCAATACTCGTGGTGTTGGCAACGGCAATTTCGGCAATACATAATTGAGGTTCTTTGATGTAAATATCAATGGTGCTGTATTTCAAGTCGTCCGTCATATTCATGCTTGCCAGCTTTTGGAGATTTCCTTCAGACATATTCTCATCATCCAGCGTTACTTTATCTTTATTTGTTTTCAGCTTGCTGATATTGTCAGAGGTTTTTTGATTTCTTTTTCCTTCCAGTTCAGAATATTTAATGTTGGCTGTCACATCTTCCGCATTGATGGATCTTGAATTCAGAAATAATTTGTTTGTATTGATTGCTGTTAAAAGTTCACCCAGCTTTTCAGTAGGAATACGCACTTGCATTCTATTCTCCGACTGGTATTTTTTAACCAGCATAGCTTCTTCATTGGAAGTGTTGTAAGTGTCTTCAGAAATTACATTGCTTTGAAGATTGCTGTTGGTAACAAAACCTCCAAGTTCCTGAACCGATTTTTCAATGGCGATAGTTGCATTATATACATCTTTTACTTCCATGCTGACATCTGCTGTCTTGATGAACTGTTTGTCCTTGACCTTCATATCGGCTACAGATGAAATACTGTCTGAAACAATAGCAGAGGCTGAATCTGTTGTAGCATAAGCATTAAGATCTGTTTCAGCAACTTCTCCTTTTTTACATGAATAAATTCCTAATAAAAGTACAGCGGATAGAGATAATTTAATGTAAGTCGTTTTCATAGCGTTGATTTTTGTTGTTTTCCTTGAGTCAAAGTTCAGCCAGAATCTTTTGTAACGCTTGAAAATCAAAAGTAAAAAACTTGTAAACGGAATATTCTCTTTTAATTAATTGAAATTAAGTGTTTTGTAAAATAGGATAGCGCTTCATACTTTGCTTTCGGAGCAATTTTTGCTTATCTTTTACAAACCAAAACTACAATCTATCACTATGTCAAATACCTTTTCCAAAATCAGAAACGCAATAGGACTATTCACATCTATAGATTTTGATCAGTTGAGTACCATTTCTAAAAAGGTGGATTTACCAAAACTGATGCACAATTTTTCAAAATTGGATGATAAACAACTTTCCGGGCTCATGAAAATGCTGGATCCGGAAAAGAAAAAGAAAGAACTTCCGCCTATTGACGGAGATTTTTATGATATCTACCATACTCTTACTCCCGAACAGCGTGAAATTCAGCTTAAAGTAAGAGCTTTCATGGAAAAAGAAGTAAAACCTCTGGTCAATCATTACTGGCTCAGAGATGAATTTCCTTTTGAATTGATTCCAAAATTCCAAAAACTGGATATCTGCGGAGTGACCTATGAAGGCTACGGTTGTCCGGGAATGCCTTTTCTGATGGAAGGAGTTATTGCGATGGAAATGGCAAGAATAGATGCCTCTATTGCTACATTTTTCGGGGTACAATCCGGGTTGGCAATGGGTTCTATCTATATCTGTGGTTCAGAAGAACAGAAACAAAAATGGCTTCCGCAGATGCAGAAGTTTGAAAAAATAGGCGCTTTCGGGCTTACAGAGCCGGAAGTAGGATCAGGAGCAGCAGGCGGTCTCACCGTAACCTGTAAAAAAACACCTGAAGGCTGGGTTCTGAATGGTCAGAAAAAATGGATTGGTAATGCCACTTTTGCAGATCTTATCATTATCTGGGCAAGGGATCTGGACAGCGGAGAAGTGAAAGGATTTATTGTAGAAAAAGACAATCCGGGATATTCCGTAGAAAAGATTAAAGGGAAAATGGCTTTAAGGATTGTCCAGAACGGACTGATTACTTTAAAAGACTGTCTCGTAACTGAAGAAAACCGTCTGCAGAACGCCAACTCATTTAAAGATACTGGGAAAGTACTGAGAATGACCAGAGCAGGAGTGGCATGGATGGCAACCGGATGTGCACGTGGAGCTTATGAAAGTGCCCTGGATTATACCCGAAAAAGAGAACAGTTTGGAAGACCTATAGCTTCATTTCAAATGATTCAGGGGCATTTGGTAGAAATGCTCTCCAATCTTACTGCGATGCAGACTATGGTTTTCAGACTATCGGAAATGCAGGATGAAGGAATTTTAAAAGATGAGCATGCCTCTTTGGCGAAAGTTTTCTGTACCCTGAGAACGAGAGATATTGTGTCCAGAGCAAGGGAAGTACTGGGAGGAAACGGAATTCTTCTGGAATATGATGTTGCCAGATTTGTAGCTGATGCCGAAGCAATTTATTCCTACGAAGGGACAAAAGAAATCAACTCGCTCATCGTAGGACGATCGATTACAGGATTCAGTGCTTTTGTGTAGAGGATAGGTGGCAGAAATCAAATAATAGGTTGTAGGTAATGCGACCTGCAACCTATTATCTGTAATCTTATGAAACTAAATGTTTATACTTCTCTTTGTTATCAATCAACATCCAAAGGTTGATAAGAAACATTACCCCGGCAATACCCATCCCCATCGGAGATTTATCCATAGTGAAAACGTGGGTAACAATTCCTACCATGACAGGTAAAATAACAATGGCTCCTAACGCTCTTGTTTTTGGAAAAATAAATAGAAGGCCGCCAATTACCTCTACAATACCCACTAAAGGCATCAGCCAGCTGATTTCTCCAAAAGCAGCGAAGAGTTTCATTTGCTCCGGAGTGGGTTTCTCCATGGGCATATAATTAAAAAACTTGTTTAGTCCGGCATTAATAAACATAAGCCCGAAAAGTAAGCATACAATGAATTTTACTATTTTCATGATTGATGATTTAATATCAAATGTAAAATAAAAATAGGATATTTTGGATTTTATTTAACATAAAATATAGAATCAATTGTTAATGTACGTTAATTAGTGCTATTGTATAATTTTATTGTATATCTTCGAAAAGCAAATTAAAACTAATACATCATGCTAAAAAATCTTAAAAAATTGAACCGTACGGATTTAAGAGAAATCCAAGGGGGAGGCGGAATTGGAAAATGCGATATTGGCCCAATCGGGTGTCCATGTAAAATTCCACCTGGAGATCCTTGTTTAGGAGGTGGAGGTGGAGGTGGAACGCCGCCAGGGCCGGATTATGGATACTGCCCGGATATTCAAGCTAATATTCTATGTACAGAAACCTGTCCAAACGGAATGAGCCCTTACTGCGCTCTTCCATAATGAAAATAAAAAAAGACTGTCTTGAAAAAGGCAGTCTTTTTTATTTAAAGTTCAAATTTCCAAAGTAATATTATTTATTACTCATTACCCATGATCAGTCCATTTCCTTCAGCGTAATATTCTTAGAAATCTTATAACTTTTCTTCTTTTTATTGGGTTTCTGTTCTTCTCCGAGTAATCTTCCCCAAGGTTTGAGATCTTCCACTCTTTCACAGATGATTTTTATAATAGCAATGGCCGGGATGCACAGGAACATTCCTGCAATTCCCCAAAGATGCTCTCCCAAAAGAATACCGATAAAGGAAAATAAAGCATTGATCTTTACTTTGGAACCCACTACAAATGGAAGGACAATGTTTCCATCTACAGCATGAATTGCAATATATCCTAAAGCAACATAAATACAGGTTGAAGGGGTAGAGGTTGCAAAAGCGATAAAACAGGAAATTAAAAGTGAAATAAAGATTCCCAGATAAGGAATCACATTTAATAATCCGGTAAGAACTCCTAAAAGAATGGCGTATTTCACACCTAGAATTGTAAGAAGAATTGAAGTCAGAACAGATACAATAATCACCTGAAGAAAAAGTCCGAAGATATATTTCTTGGTCATAATACGAATCTCATTTACAGCTTCCTGTACACTTGCTTTATGTCTTTCGTTGAAAACAGTAACGATAAAATTATTTAAAAGCCTTCTGTAATTTAAAATAAAGATAAAAAACAGGGTGAAAAATATTATAAAGCCAAATCCGGTAGAGAAAATTCCAAAAGTAAAACCTAAAATAGCACCTGAAGAAGACAGAAGCTTACTCAATCCCTGGTTGATATAATCTACCTGTTCATCCACCTTCACATTGAATGTTTTGGAAACCCAGTGCTGCAGACCATTGAAAACAGTAGTAAACTGCTCACTGAGATGAGGAAGATCCTTACTAAAATCCGATAGCTGATTGGTGAAAAAATAAATGATCCCACCTAAAATAATCAACATAGTGAATACTGAGGTCATTGTGGACATTGATCTTGGAAATCTTAACTTTCTTTCCATGAAGGTAGCGGCTGGCAAAAATAGCATAGCCATAAGGAAGGCAAGAAAAAACGGAGCTAAAATACTCTGTCCTAACGCCAGAAGATAGCCAAGACCGATGATTGAAATAATCACGAGCGTAAGCTTGATAAGGAAAGGAAGTCTAAGAAAATTCATAATCTAAAAATCTGCAGTGTGGAATAAAAATATGAAAACCCCTCTGAATTGAAAAATTTTTTATTCAATCCTTTGAAATTTTCTTCTATTGCATCAAATTTTATTCCATGCAAGATGGATAAGGATGCATTTACTTATAAAAACAGAAACACGCTCTGGTACTCAGAACGTGTTTCCTTATTGAGAAGTTAATATGTTATAAATTGTTTTATTCTTCAATGGCGATGTCAATGACTTCTTCCATTCTGCTGACATAATGTACTTTTAGATCTTTTAAATAGTCTTTTTTGATCTCTTCCACATCTTTTCTGTTGGCTTCACAAAGAATAACATCTTTGATTCCTGCTCTTGTAGCGGCAAGAAGTTTTTCTTTGATTCCTCCTACAGGAAGTACTTTTCCTCTTAAAGTAATTTCTCCGGTCATCGCAAGGTGGGGTTTTATCTTTTTGTTTTTAAAAGAAGAAACCATTGAAGTAAGCATGGCAATACCTGCAGACGGTCCGTCCTTAGGAGTTGCCCCTTCAGGAACGTGTACGTGAATATTTTTCTTGTCCAGTTCCTCCTGAGGAATTCCCAATTCGTCATGCTTAGCTTTGATATATTCCAAGGCAATCGTTGCAGACTCTTTCATTACCGTTCCAAGGTTTCCGGTCATTGTCAAAGAACCTTTTCCATTGCTTAAAATACTTTCAATATAAAGAATATCTCCTCCTACACTTGTCCAGGCAAGACCTGTTACAACTCCGGGAACTCCAGTGATTTCAGATAAACTTTTCGGTCTTGGAACCCCAAGAATTTCATCTACTTTTTCAACAGAAATTTTTGGATCATATTCTTTTACCAAAGCAGTCTGAAGTGCTACCCATCTTCCAATGGCAGCAATTCTTTTCTCTAGAGTTCTTACGCCACTTTCTGAAGTGTGTGCTTCTATAATATGCTTAAGCTCTGCGTTTCCAAGTTTGAATGACTTTGCATCCAGACCATTTTCCTCCTGCTGTTTCTTGATTAAGTGTCTTTTTGCAATCTCAATCTTTTCCTCCAAAGTATAACCGGCAATCTGAATGATCTCCGTTCTGTCTAAAAGAGGAGTCTGTATCGTTGAAAGTGAATTGGCTGTCGCAATAAACATCACTTTTGACAGGTCGTAACCCATCTCAAGGAAATTGTCATAAAAAGCCTTATTTTGTTCAGGATCAAGAACTTCTAGTAATGCTGAACTTGGATCCCCATGCAGACCCTGCGCAATTTTATCAATCTCATCAAGAACGATTACCGGATTTGAAGTACCGGATTTTTTGATAGACTGTAAAATTCTTCCCGCCATAGCACCGATATACGTTTTTCTATGTCCACGGATTTCACTCTCATCATGAAGGCCGCCTAAAGATAATCGTACATATTTTCTTCCTAAAGCATCTGCAATAGACTTTCCTAAAGAGGTTTTACCAACTCCCGGAGGTCCTACCAGCAATAGAATAGGAGACTTCATGTTGTTTTTTAATTTTAAAACAGCCATGTGCTCCAGGATTCTTTTCTTGATGTCTTCCAGTCCGAAGTGGGCTTTATCAAGCACTTTTTCAGCTTTTGCAATATCAAAAATATCTTTTGTATACGTTTCCCAAGGAAGATCTGTAAAGAAATCCAGATAATTTCTCTGTACATTATAGTCCGGAGAATTAGGATTCTGACGCTGTAGTCTGCCGATTTCCTTCTGGAAATGCTCCTCTACTTCCTTACTCCATTTTTTGGTTCTAGCCTTGGTAAGCAGATCTTCAACATCACTTTCAGGTCCGCCGCCCAATTCTTCCTGAATGGTTCTGATCTGTTGGTTCAGGAAATATTCTCTCTGCTGCTTGTCAAGATCCTTTGAGGTCTTCTGATGAATCTGGTTTCTTAATTCCAGTTTTCTGAAATCCTCATGCATCATTTCGTAGCATTGATTAGCTCTTATCATCAGGTTTTTCTCTTCAAGAAGCTTTTGTTTTGCTATTGAAGAAAAATTAGCATTGGTACAGATGAAATTCAGAAGATCGTCATTATTATTAATGTTTTTGATCGCAAAATTTGCTGCATTAGGAATATTCGGATCCAGTTCAATGATCTTTAAAGCAAGATCCTTGATGTTCTCAAGCAAAGCTTCATATTCCTCCTGGTTCTTAGGACGTGTATCTTTTAATTTTGATATTTCTGCTCGGAAATAAGGCTGATTTTCAATGATCTTTTTAATCTTGAATCGATGAAAGCCTTTTGTGATTGCCGTAATATTTCCTTCCGGAAGCTTGATGATCTTAATGATCTTTGCTAAGGTACCTGTTGTGTAAATATCTTTTTCGGCAGGCTGTTCCATATCCGAATTTTTCTGGCTTACAATTCCAATGAAATCTCCGTTCTTCTGTGCTTCCTCAAGAAGCTGTATCGAGGTTTTTCTCCCGGCAGTAATAGGAATTACCACATTGGGGAACATGACCATATTTCTTACGGGAAGTATAGGGAATATTTTCTGTTCGGAATTTTTATCAGTCTCAGCGAAGTCGGAAAGATTGATTTCTTCAGTTACGATATCAAATCCGTCACTGATCATTTCTTCTAAACTAATATCTTCAAATTCTATCATACTCAATAGAATGACAAATTGTCATTTTCGTTTTTTATCGTTAAAGGAATTTTTTACAATATGCTCTGAAAACGGGTGGCATATTATAATATTCTAAAAATGCACAATACTTATGCCATTTGTTTTTTACTTAAAAATACGGTCAAAATTTCCTTTTTTAAATAATCTTTAATATAAAAAATCAAAATAAAGCAGTTCTGTTTCTGTAATTTCTTAAAAATGTGTATTTTCGCAAACTGATAAAAAACTATAATTTATAAAATGGCAATTTTAGGACAGATTAGGAGTAAGCCTTGGCTTTTAATGGGAGTAATAGCCTTAGCGCTTTTGGCGTTCCTTGTGAACCCCGATAGTATCGACAAGGTTTTTGGTAAGAATCCTGACGTTTTAGGAAAAGTAAATGGTGAGAAAATCACCCGCGAAGAGTTCAATGATCAGCTTTTCGTGTTGCAACAGCAGGCTGAACAACAAGGTCGTCCGAAAACGGGTCTTGAAGAGCAGGCTTGGCAATTACTTGTACAATCTAAACTTATCAAACAACAGTTTGAGAAACTAGGCTTTGAAATGACTGACGATTATTTCTGGAATCAAATCCAGTACGATCAGATGTTTGCCCAGAATCAACAGTTCTTTGATGAGAAAGGTAACTTTAAAACTCAAGAGCTTAAAAAAGAAATTGAAACATTAAAAAACACCAATCCTGAAGGATATAATCAATGGTTGAAAACTAAAAAGACGATTGAATATAGACTAATGGCAAGACAGGTGTTTACCAATATTTCAGCGGGTATCACTACCGGTAAGAAAGAAGCAGAAGAATTGATGAAGCAGAGAGATCAGCTTGCAGATATCGACTTTGTGAAAGTGGATTATGCAGCGTATCTTCAGAAAACAAAGATCAATGTTACAACACAGGATCTTGCAGACTACATTCAGAAGCACCCTGTAATGTTCAAAGCTGAACCAAGCAGAAATATCGGTGTCGTATATTTTCCATCAAAACCTAGCGCGGCAGATGATGCAGCAACCTTGAAAGAAATTACAAAATTATATTCAGGAGGTACAGATGCAAGCGGAGGAACTGAAAACTTCCAGAATACGAAAAACGATTCTATGTTTGTAATGGCAAATTCTGATGCGCCATTCAACCCTCAGTATATGAATCCTACACAATTGCCTCCAACAATCAAAGATCAGATCACTGCAGCAGCTGTAGGTCAGACTTTTGGTCCTTATAAAGAGCAAGACGTTTATGTAGTTTCTAAACTTGTTGGTAAAAAAGCTTCAGATTCTACTTTATCAAGACATATCCTTATTGCATTCAAAGGAAGTCCTGCAGGTGAAGGAGTAACAAGATCTAAAGAGCAGGCTAAGAAATTAGCAGACTCTATCGGTGCTATTGTAAAAGCAGCTCCTGCTAAATTTACAGAATTCCTTAAGCTTTCCAGCGATCCGAATTCTGCAGCTCAGGGAGGTAGCTTAGGATGGACAACTCCGGAAACACCTTTCGTTCCTGAATTCCTTGCTTACCTTGCAAGCAATCCTAAAGGAGCTACAGGCGTAGTAGAAACACAGTTCGGTTACCATATCATCAATATTGAAGATAAAAAATCAGGATCAATGGGGTATAAAGTTGCCAACCTTGTGAAAGCAATTAAACCTTCAGATGCTACTGAGGCTGAATCTGACAAAAAATCAAGAAAATTCATTCAGCAGGTTCAAGGGAAATCTTTCAACGATTTCGTGAATATTGCTAAAAAAGGAAATTACCAGTTCTCTAATCCAAAAGTAGCAAAAAGATTTGAAGGGCAAATTCAGGGCTTAGGTACTGAAAAAGATGCAGAAATTCTTACTTGGGCTTTCGATAAGAAAAGAACTAAAGGAGATACTGAACTATTTACTGTAGATGGAACAGGTGATAAAATTGTAGTTTATCTAAACGGAAAACAAGATGCAGGTCTTGCTGATCCGGAATCTGTAAGAGATCAGATTGAAACTATCGTTAAAAATAAATTGGCTGCAAAACAAATCTCTGATAAAATTACAGCAGCAAAAGCTTCTGGTTTAGATCAGATTGCTAAATTATTTGCAGCTCCAAAACAGTCTGCTCAGGTAAACCTATTGAATCCTTCAGTAGCTGGTGCAATGGAACCTAAAGTTGCCGGTGCAGCATTCGGTGTTACAAAAGGTAAGCTTTCCAACCCGGTTGAAGGTGGAACAGGAGTTTATGTTTTGATCAAGAAATCAGAAACGGTAAACAAACAGCCTGGTGATCTTAAGCAGTTTACAGAGTCTCTTACTCAGAGAAGTTCTGGAATGTTCGGACAGGCTTGGATGAAGAGTCTTCAGGATAACGCAGATATTGAAGATTTTAGAATCGAGATCTGGGGTAAACTTGGAAATCAGCAACAATAAGAAATTCATTTCAATGATATAAAAAGCGACAAAATTTTTTGTCGCTTTTTTTGTATTTAACGCAGAACAATATTGGAAAGGATTTATTTAAAATGTGTTATATTTGCTTATTAGAAAAAATTAGCAAGTGAAGTTCAGTAAAGAATTAAAAGCTGGTGTGATTACACTTCTGGCTATTGTAGGTTTTGTGGTGTTGTTTCAGTTTATGAAAGGGAAAAGCCTTTTTACTACCGACAATATATTTTACGCAAAATATGATAATGTAGAAGGTCTGGCACAGTCTTCTGCGGTTTCTATCAACGGATTGAAAGTAGGTCAGGTGGATAAAATTATTCCTCTAACCTCAAAAGACGGTAAAATTAATTTTGTTGTAAAAATTACAGTAGATAACAAATTTGAATTTTCAAAAAATTCATCATTAGAAATCTTTGAACCAGGATTAATGTCCGGCAAAGAAATGAGAGTAAACCTTATGTATGGGGGCCCGACTGCAAAAGACGGTGATACCCTGAAAGGTGCTTTCAAACTGGGAACATTGGGAAGCCTTTCTTCTCAGGTAGGTCCGGTAAAAGATCAGCTGCAGGTAGTTCTACACAGAGTAGACTCTTTAATGGCTAATGCCAATTTGCTTGTTGATGCCCAAAACAGAGCTGAAATAAAAGCTTTATTATCCAATCTTAACAAAACGGTAGGTGCATTGCAGACTACAGCAGGAAGTGTAAACAGCCTGGTAGGACACAATGACCCTAAATTGCAGAAAGTATTGGATGATGCAAGTCTTACCATGCAGAGTGGAAAAGTGACCCTGGATAAATACGGAAATCTGGCTCAGAGTATTGATACTAAACAGTTGAACGCAACTATTGCGAATCTTGATGCTACTGTAGGAAAACTGAATCAGGTGATTGGTGGGATAGACAAAGGAGAAGGAAGTTTAGGTAAACTGATGAAAGACGATCAGCTTTACAATAACCTGAATTCAGCTTCTTCCAACCTTAATACATTAATCGAAGATATGAAAGCGAACCCGAAGAGATATATCAACTTCTCGGTATTCGGTAAAAATAATAAAGACTAATACACCTTATGCAGTACATCGATAACATTATTTTCCTGATTTTATTAGTGGCCGGATTTGGTTTATTTGCCAAAAGCCTGCTGAAGATCTATAGAAATATCAGATTAGGTCATGAAATCAATAGAAACGACAGAAAAGGAGAACGTTGGGAAACGATGGCTCGTGTAGCCATGGGACAAAGTAAAATGACGGCACGTCCTGTTGCTGGAGTTTTACACCTTTTTGTATATGTAGGTTTTGTGATTATTAATATCGAATTAATAGAAATAGTTGTTGATGGAATATTTGGAACGCATCGTTTCTTATCAAGTATTTTCGGACATACATTTTATAATTTTTTCACAGCAACATTAGAAGTTTTAGCACTTTTAGTCGTGATTGGGGTTGTTATTTTCTTTATCCGTAGAAATTTTTACGGAGTGAAAAGATTGACCATGAAAGAACTTTTCGGATGGCCGAAAAATGATGCAAACTGGATTTTGATCATTGAATTTGCCTTGATGATGGCTTTCTTTATGATGAATGCTTCAGATTTTATTTTACAGGCGAGAGGTGTTTTTCCTGAACATGGAAGCTTCCCGATCAGTGAAATGACCTTGGTTCCATTTTTAGAAGTCTTTAATTTTGATAGTGGATTTTTGATGTTCACAGAGAAAGGAGCCTGGTGGTTCCACTTTGTAGGAATTCTTTTTTTCATGAACTATCTTTATTATTCAAAGCACCTGCATATTATCCTTGCATTTCCAAGTACATGGTATGCAAATCTTGATAAAAAAGGAAAATTCAATAATCTTGACTCTGTAACAAAGGAGATCAAACTAATGATGGATCCTAACGCAGATCCTTATGCTGCACCAGCTGAAGGAGCTGAAGCTGATGTACCTTCTAAATTCGGTGCTGAAGATATCTTTGATCTGAACCAGGTACAGCTGCTGAATGCGTATTCATGTACAGAATGCGGACGTTGTACTTCAGTGTGCCCAGCTAATATTACCGGTAAAAAACTTTCTCCGAGACTGATCCTGATGAAAACAAGAGATAGGCTTGAAGAAGTAGGTAGAAATATTGATGCAAACGGAAAATTCGTTGATGACG
The DNA here is from genome assembly GCF_033712365.1 of Chryseobacterium sp. JV558. Taxonomy (NCBI): domain Bacteria; kingdom Pseudomonadati; phylum Bacteroidota; class Flavobacteriia; order Flavobacteriales; family Weeksellaceae; genus Chryseobacterium; species Chryseobacterium sp. JV558. Next base: position 138,335 of record NZ_WJHU01000005.1, on the reverse strand, counting down.
GTAAAAAACTGCTGAACGATTATATCACAAAAGAAGAACTTTGGGCTTGTACAACATGTAATGCATGTACAGATGCTTGTCCTGTATTGCTTGATCCACTTTCCATTATTTTTGAGATGAGAAGATTCCTGGTGATGGAACAGTCTGCTGCTCCACAGGAGTTGAATCTGATGATGACCAATGTGGAAAACAATGCAGCCCCTTGGCAGTACAATCAGGCCGACCGCCTGAACTGGGCATCGGAAAACTAGATAAATAATCAATTTGAAAATTTGAATTGATACCAGTCTGCATCATTTCAAATTTCCAAATTCTCACATTTTCAAATTGAAAAAGAAATGGATTTCAATATAAAAACAATGGCAGAATATGCTGCCGAAGGAAAAGCCCCGGAAGTTTTATTTTGGGTTGGATGTGCGGGAAGCTTTGATGACCGTGCAAAAAAAATTACAAAAGCATTTTGCAAGATATTAAATAAGATAGGGGTAGAATTTGCAGTGTTGGGACAGGAAGAAAGCTGTACCGGTGACCCTGCAAAAAGAGCAGGAAACGAATTCGTTTTCCAAATGATGGCCCTTACCAATATTGAAGTACTGAATGCTTACGAAGTAAAGAAAATCGTAACGGCTTGTCCACACTGTTTCAATACTCTGAAAAATGAGTACCCAAGCTTAGGTGGCCACTTTGACGTTGTACACCATACTCAGTTCCTTAAAACCTTAATGGAAGAAGGGAGACTGAAAATAGAAGGAGGAGCATTCAAAGGGAAAAAAATAACATTCCATGATCCATGTTATCTGGGACGTGCCAATGACGAATATGAAGCTCCAAGAATGCTGCTTGAAAAGCTGGATGCAGAACTTGTAGAAATGAAACGTTGCAAGACCAACGGTCTTTGTTGTGGAGCAGGAGGAGCACAGATGTTTAAAGAGCCTGAAAAAGGAAAAAAAGATATCAATGTAGAAAGAACAGAAGAAGCTTTATCTTTTGAACCTAAGGTAATTGCTACAGGATGTCCTTTCTGTAATACCATGATGACGGATGGTGTAAAACATTTTAACAAGAATGACGAAGTTGCTGTAAAAGATATTGTTGAACTTCTTGCTGAAGCAGAAGATTTATAATTGTAATCTTATACAGGTTTATGAAGTTAGAATGGAGACTCTCCTTTTTGTTTATAATTTCGATACTTACAGCTCTTACATTCTGGAATTACCAAAATAGAGTATATGACTGGGATATGCCGGGTTATTTAGGAAGTATGTATACTTCTGAGTTCCCGAATTCACCAGATAAAGTTCGAATCATCACTTATGAAGAAATAAAAAAAGAGGCTCCTGTAGAACATTATACAGACATTATCGGAATAAAGCAGTGGGATATTCCCAGGCAGTATTTCGTAAAAAATACACAATCTTTTACAGAACAATTACCCTATTTTCAAATCAAAGTAGGGTATATTCTTGTGATAACTCTTTTTTATAAACTGGGACTTACCTCTCCAATGGCCGTCTTGTTTACCAGTCTTATTTCTTACTTTTTTTCAGGTTTATTATTCTTTTATATTTTAAAACTCCTGTTTCCGAAGAAATACTGGCTTGCAATAGGGTTAACGGTTGCTGCTATGCTTTTGCCGCCAATGACATATATGTCCAGAGTTTCCACACCGGATATGTTCATTTTTCAGTTTATTCTGATCTTTATTATTGGTTTGATCAAAAAATGGAGCAAATGGGGCATGTTTGTGCTTCTTTTTACAATCACTTTTATACGTCCGGATTATATTACATTTACCCTGACATATATTATCGCTGTTATCTTCTTTTACTATTTTAGAGAAAAGAAAATAGATGTTTCCCTTATTGCACAGGGCACAGTACTTTTGCTGATGTACCTGGCAATCATTAAATTTTATCATTATCCCGGATGGAAAGACGTTTTTTATGATACTTTTATCGACAGAAGACCTATTATTTCCACACATCCCATTGAAGTCAGTTTAAAAGACTATCTGAGTATTATTTATATTAAGATTATCTACTTTAAAAAAGTGACTTTATCTGTAACCATCATGATTGTAGTAATCTTCTGGCGCTCCAAAGATGCATGGGTAAGAATGATTTCAGTCCTTTTCCTGGTGAATGTGTACATCAAATTCTTTTTCTTTCCACAGTCGGCGGCATTGAGATTTTTCTTTCCGTTTATTTTTCCGCTTTTCATTATGATGCTCTATGTATTGAGCAAAAAATACAATGATCTCAAACTCGAGAAAATTGCGTAATTTTGTCTTTAAGATGATAAGGATTTGAAATCACGATGCTGTTCAATAATAAGACTTGAAAGTGATTGTATAATTCATTGAAAAATAAATACTTACATTATGAAAATCGAAGAATCTAGTATTGTAGAAACCAACGACTACAGAGTCATTATATACCCGGCTTCAAGACCTTTTGAAACTAAAGAAGCAAAAGCTATTACCGAAAAACTATTTGATTTCCTTGCGACATGGGCTGCTCATGGAAAACCGCTTTCTTCTTCATTTAAAATTGAAAAGAATCAGTTTATTGTGGTGTGTGTAGATGAAGAAAAAGAAATGGCTTCAGGATGCAGCATTGATGCTCTAGGAAAGGTAATGAGAGAAATTGATGAAGAATATCAATTGGGTCTTTTCGACAGAATGAAAGCCAGTTTTGTAGAAAATGATGAAGTGAAGACCTTAAAGCTGATTGATTTTAAAACGAAATTGAGAAACGGAGAACTTTCAGATGATATCCAGGTTTTTGACTTCTCAAAAAATACGTACCTTGACTTTTTGAGCCACTTCCTTCTTCCTTTGGAGAAAAGCTGGGCGGCTTCTATAAAATAAACGCTATTAAGCTTATACAGCTGAATAATCATAAAGTGAGAACCTGTTTCTCACTTTTTTGTTTTAATGTATATTTGCATAGATTCGAGTATGATTAATGCCTAAAGTACTTTTTTTAACGACATCCCACAGCTATAATGATGACCGTATTTTTTACCATCAGGCAAAGGCTCTTAGAGATAATGGGTATGAAGTAAAAATATGCAGTTTATATGCAGAGTATAAAGGAGTTATTGACGGAATTGAAATAGAATCTTACGCCGTTCTGGAAGAAAGTATAGAAAAGAAAATGGAGACCTTTCGTAAGGTTTGTGATAATTTTCAACCCCAGACTATTATCTGCTCCGAACCTCTGGCAGTAGTGGCTTCAAAGAAATTTGTAAAAGAGCATAATGCAAGCTGTATCTATGATGTTACAGAGTGGTATCCTTCCATGTCAATGCTTGAAGGGTATGGTTTTCTGGCTGCAATTTTTCAGGCCGTTAAATTTTCTCTTATCCAGTGGTATGCAGGATTTTTAAGTACCCATTTTATTTTTGGTGAAACTACCAAAAAGTTTCCTTTAGCGTATTTTTTTGGTTTCAAAAAGCAAATGATTCTTCCTTATTATCCGGATTCTGTTTACATCAATAAAAGTATCAAAAAACTTAATTCTGATACCATAACCCTTTGTTATACAGGTCAGATTTCTAAAGATAAAGGAATTGATAATTTCTTTAAAGCTGTAGATCTTCTCCGTCAAAAAGTTCCCGCAATCCATATTAAAATCCTGATTATCGGATCAACAGTACAGGAAAGTGATGACCTCTATTTTTCGGCATTATTGAAAAAATATTCTTTTGATGATATCGAAATCAGAAAACCTACTGCTTTTGAACGGTTTACAGAAGCATTGGCAGATGCAGATATCTGTTTTGACCTGCGGGAAATCAATTTTGAAAACAATCACTCACTGCCGATCAAATTGTTTTACTTTATGGGGGTAGGAAAGCCTGTCATTTATTCAAATCTGAAGGGAATCCGAAAGCATATGGGTACACTTTCATTTGGCAGTCTGGTAGATCCGCAGAATGCAGAATCCATTTCAGAACTAATTCTCAATTATAGAAGAAACCCGGAGCTGTATCAGTTGCATGCTCTTAATGCCAGGAAAGAATTTGAAGAAAAATACAATTGGGGAACGATAAAAAATTCCTTTGTTGATTTTGTGAAAAGATCTATTGATAAATAATCGCTATGCAGCTTACTATTATTAAAACTTTTATCTCACGTTTTCTTATTCTGATCCTGAGTTTCGGGTTGGTGATCTATTCTACGAATATGTGGGGAAGTGAAGGAAAGGGAACTATCTCTATTGTAGTAGCTAATGCTGCTGCTGTGAGTTTTTTCAGCAGTATCTTTTCAGGAAGCAGTGCTTCTTATTTTGCTTCCAGGTTTAAAATAGAAAAAGTTTTATTATTTGCCTACTTGTGGTCTCTTCTGACCGGGCTTTTAATCCCGTTTTTATTCAGTCTGGCTTCTATTCAAAGTGAGTACCTTTTGTATCTTATTGGGATCTCTATTTTTTCTTCATTGTTATCCACAAATATTAGTTTGTTTATTGGAAAACAGGATATTAGGAAGTTTAATGTTTATACTGTTTTACAACAGCTTATACATATCATATTTATCGGAATATTGGTATATCTGTTTGGAAAGAAAGATGTTTCAGTATACTTTCTGGCACAAATTGGGTGTCTTGCACTTCTTTTCCTGACCAGTTTTTTTCAAATCATTAAAAAATGTAATATTTCCGAAATATCATTCTGTAAAGATGTTGCCAGAAATATGTTTGAATATGGCTGGAAAACCCAGCTGAGCGCTTTTGTCCAGTTTCTGAACTATAGACTTTCCTTTTATTTTTTAGAATATTTTGAAGGCATTGCCAGCGTAGGAATCTTTTCGATCGGGGTCACTTTTTCCGAAGCCATATGGACGATTACCCGCAGTATTGCTGTAGTCTTATACTCAGATGTAGTCAATAGTAAAAGCAGGGAAGAATCTGTAGAGAAAACCAAAGATTCTTTAAAACTGACCTTCATTTTGATGATAGGTTTTGTACTGGGAATCATTATCATTCCGTCACAGGTCTATGAAATGATTTTCGGAAAAGAATTCAGAAATACTAAAGAAATCATGCTCCTTTTATCTCCCGGAATTTTTGCCATTGCAGTAAGTGATATGGTAGGGCATTACTTTTCAGGAATGAGAGAACTAAAAATTCTCAATGTAAAATCAATAGTTGGATTGGTTGTTACAGTCGTTTTTTCTTTCATCGCAATACCCAGATGGGGAATTTTGGGGGCTTGTCTTGCAACCACATCGTCATATTTGGTTTCAGCGTTTCTGCTGTTCCGGAAATTTTATAGTTCTACCACATTCAGTTTGAAAGATTATATGATTTCAAAAGAGGAAATTCAGCTTTTAAAAGAAAAATTTCTGAAAAAATAATTTATTCTGTTCAGGTACAGAAAACAAAGTCATTTTCCTATTTTTACAAATCTATTAAGTCATCTTATGTGCGGAATCAGCGGTTATTATTCATTTCATAAAAGTATTTCCTCTACAAATATTCTGGAAATGAATCAGGCGGTCAAACATCGCGGACCGGATGATGAAGGGCTCTGGCTGTATGATGCTGGCCAGGGAATTTCTTTTTCAGGAAAGGATTCTACCCCCAAAATTAAAGAACAGTTTCCGGTTTTACAGGATAGAAGTTCTGAAATTGCTTTGGGCTTCCGCAGATTATCCATTATTGATTTATCTGAAAAAGGACATCAGCCCATGCTTTCGGAGAATGAGCAAATTATTATCACCTTTAACGGAGAGATTTATAATTTTAAAAAATTAAGAAAAGAACTTGAGTCTTTAGGACATTTCTTGCATAGCAATTCTGATACTGAAGTTATTCTCAAAGCTTATCAGGAGTGGGGAAACTCAGCTTTTGCTAAGTTGGATGGAATGTTTGCTATCTGTATTGTTGATCTCTCCAGTCAAAAACTTATACTGGCAAGAGATAGAGTAGGAATGAAGCCTCTTTTTTATCATCAGAGTAAAGACGGATTAGTTTGGGGCTCAGAAATAAAAGCATTGCTAAAAAATGAATTTGTAAAACCTGAAATCAATTGGAATGGCGTGTACACCAATTTTCTTTTTCAGACTACGTTGGCTTCGCAAACCTGCTTTCAGAATATTTTATCGCTGGAACCAGCTTCTTTTATGACTATTGATTTAAAAGATCAGAAAATTACCAAAGAGAAATTCTGGACACTGCCTTCTCCTTCTACGAAAAATATTTCGGAAGAAGAAGCTGTAAGAAAAATAGATGAGCTGCTTTCTGAAAGTATAGCAGAACAATTATATGCAGATGTTCCTGTAGCCGTGATGATGAGCGGAGGAATAGATTCTACCTTAATCGCTTCAAAATCAAAACCTTTTAACCCTAATATCAACACATACACCATATCTTATCCATTTTCTGAAGAAGAAGTGAAAAATGCCTCTCTGGCTGCCAGACATTTTGGAGTGTCGCATGAGATAAAGGAGGTGAGCGATGAAGAAGCACTGGAGCAGCTTAAGGAAAACATCCAGCATTTTGAAGAACCTTACAGCAGCTTTGAAGTCTTGATCAATGCGGCAAAATACGCACATGATAAAAATTTTAAAGTGGTATTAAGTGGAAATGGTGCGGATGAGCTTTTCGGCGGTTATTCCCATACTCTGAAGCTGAATAGATGGCTGCTGATGAGAAATTTTAATTTTGTAAGACCTTTTATTTTTACGAAAGATAAATTTTCGCAACGGGTAAAAAATTATTTCTCTCAGGATAATATGTTTGATTTTTTCAGACAGAGCCAGATCAGCATGATGCCTCTTGAAGCTAAAGCTCTCATACAACCGGATATTTACAGTAAAATTGATTCAAAGCTTTCAAAATACCATGCTTCGGAAGCAAAAAGCTATTCCGGATATTTTGAATATGATATGAAATATTCGCTGTCATCCCATCATGTTTTCCGTGATGACCTGAGTGCGATGAAATATAGCGTGGAATTTCGTTACCCTTACCTGAGTAACAGTCTGATCAATTATGTAGCTTCTTTGCCTGAGAATATTAGATTTAATGGAATTAAGAATAAGCCGTTGCTGCGTAAAACCGCTGAAAAATATCTTCCGGAAGAAGTTTTGAATATGCCTAAAAAAGGATTTTCCTTTCCGGTTCATTACTTTATTAAAAACGAAAAAAAAGTAAGAGATTTTATTGTTGAAAATCTTGAAAGTTTAAAGAAAAGAAATTTTTTCAATGCCGCAGTGATAGATGGGTGGTGGAATCACCAGGAACATGAATATGATTGGGTGAAAATATGGCAGCTGGTTACTTTTGAACTGTGGTATCAGAAATATTTTGAAAAATAAAGAAGCAGCCTAAAGATTAATATTTTACCTTTGTAGTTATGATGAAATATTTTTGGGGCATACTTGTTGCGGTTTTTGCACTTGTAAGTTGTAAAAGTGATGACGATTCTTTGCAGAGAATAGATCAGTTACTTAATATCTATGTGAAAAGCAGTACTGGACAGGATCTTCTGAACAGTAAAAAGACAGGATCTTATACTGGATTTTCGGTAAATGATATGTTTGGAACCAAAGATATTTCTCCGGTAAGTTTTTCGTTAAGAATGACAACGGATTCTTTATTCTATATGGAGTATCTGGCAGGAGCAAAAAGAAGAAGGCTGGATTCTATAAGTCCTGATAATCCAGGAACAGGAAATTCCTATTATTCCAGAATGAGAATTACGTATACAAAAAGTACTAATGTAAGTGATAATGTGATTGATACTTTGGAAATTCAGTATCGTAATACACCAACGGTATTCCAGGTTTCAAAAGTTTTGTATAACAAAGTTCCAGTATTTTCAAAAGATGCTGACACACCAACTTCGATAAATACCGTTACTATCACAAAATAATTTTTAAATTTGTACAACTGTTTGCTTATTATGAGCTAAACATCTAATATTTAACATCTAAATAAAATGTTACAAGTCAATTTTTTGCGCGACAATAAAGAACGCGTTTTAGAAGGTCTTAAGAAAAGACAATTCAAAAATCTTGAGTTGGTAGACGAGGCTATCGCTGCCGACGACGAAAGAAAAAGAATCCAGTTTGAACTAGATTCCCAGCTATCCGAAATCAACAAAATTTCGAAAGAAATCGGGCTTTTGATGAAAGAAGGGAAAAAAGAAGAAGCGGAATCTGCAAAATCTAAAACAGCACAATACAAAGAGTCGAGCTCAGAATTGAAATCCCAGTTAGAAGTTAAGGAAAATGACTTACTGAATATTTTGTACCAGCTTCCGAACATTCCAAACGAATTGGTAAAGAGCGGAGCTTCTGCTGATGATAACGAAATGATTTTTCAGTCTCATCCGGTAGAAGGTCTTGGTGAAGGAGCTATTCCTCACTGGGAACTGGCTAAAAAATATAACCTTATCGATTTTGAACTAGGAGTGAAAATTGCTGGGGCAGGTTTTCCTGTTTACTTAGGAAAAGGAGCCAGATTACAGAGAGCTTTGGTTCAGTATTTCTTAGATAAAAACGTAGAAAAAGGATATACAGAAGTGAATCCTCCTCACGTTGTGAATGAAGCATCTGGATTTGGAACCGGACAGCTGCCTGATAAAGAAGGACAGATGTATTATATCAACGAAGATAAACTATATCTGATTCCTACAGCAGAAGTTCCGGTAACGAACCTTTACCGTGATGTATTGCTTGAAGAGAAAGATCTTCCAATCAAGAATACAGCATTTTCTCAGTGTTACAGAAGAGAAGCGGGAAGCTATGGTGCCCACGTAAGAGGGTTGAACCGTCTTCACCAGTTTGAAAAAGTAGAAATCGTAAGAATTGAAAAGCCTGAAAACTCTTATGCTGTTTTGGAAGAAATGGTAGAGCATATCAAAGAAATTCTTACAGATCTTGAGCTTCCATTCAGAGTATTAAGACTTTGTGGTGGTGATACTGGTTTTGCATCTGCTATGACTTATGATTTTGAAGTATGGAGTGCGGCTCAGGAAATGTGGCTGGAAGTTAGCTCTGTGTCTAACTTTGAAACGTTCCAGGCTAACAGATTGAAGTGTCGTTACAAAGGAGATGGTAAATCTCAATTGGTTCACACCCTGAACGGATCTGCAATGGCATTACCAAGAATTATGGCTGCCTTGCTAGAGAACAATCAGACAGCAGAAGGAATTAAACTTCCTAAGAAAATTGCAGAATATGCAAGATTTGAAGTAATTAACTAAATTAATCAGTTAATTTATTATATAATAAAAACCCACCGGATTTCGGTGGGTTTTGTTTTATTCTGTAATGATGATTATTTTTTTATCAGCATTTTTGAGTTTTGTATCCTTATCATACATGGCTTTCAGATCATATTCTATTCTCACCGAATGGTCATCAACTTGTTTCAGCCAGTCATGTTTACCTGTGATTGACTTTATTTTATTTTCAAATTTTAGTGTTGTTCCTATATTTTTGAAAAACATCATCATCATTCCTTCCATTTGTTGAGTTTCCTCTTTTGAACCTTTAGATTGAAGAACTTCTTCAATATTTTTAACATTGAAAAGATCTGTATTAATAGTTAATGTTTTTCCATCCCAGGTATTTAGTAAGTTTTGATCAAAAGGCAGCTTTTCGTCTTTATTAAAATTTTTAATTAATTCATAATCATTTGGCGTGATATGGTCCATTTTGAAGGAATAGCCAATAGGAACAGGTTTATTATCTTCTTTTACAGATTTCAAAAAAAACTTTTTCAGGATTTTAATAGTATCCTGATTTTCAGTTTTCAGTTTTCCTTCTTTTTTTAACATATCATACATGCTCGTCCAGATTGTTGGAAATCTGTCCATATCCTTGAACTTATCTTCTTGTAATGAATCTGGTGTCATAGCCTGCATCTCAGCCATAAATTCTCTGGTATCAATATCAGTAATTATAGATGAAGCTGCATCTTTATGGTAGATTAATTCAGTATTAATATTGCAGGATTGCAATGTAAAAAGACTTATCAGAAATAAGACAATGGTTTTCTTCATGGTTGATTTAAATACAAATTAATGGCAGTTAACGGCCCCGTTTGGATCTTTAGAGATTGTCATCGCTTCCGCTTTTGGGGAAACATAAGGAATTCCCAACTCAAGACCTCTTAGAATGAATAATCCTCCTAAAATGATCATAATTACAGGAACGGCTTTCAAAACCTTTACCCTGAAAGCCTGATTCATGAGGTTTCCGGCTAAAACGATAGCAAACATGAACGGAAGGGTTCCAAGACCAAATAAAGCCATATATAACGCTCCCTGCCATATTCCTCCGCCTGCAAGACTTGCCGTAAGAGCCATGTAAACCATTCCGCATGGTAAAAAGCCATTAAGAAGACCTGTTGTAAATCTGGAACGGTAATCTGCTTTTTGAAGCAACTTTCCCAAGTTCATTTTTACACTGTATAAAAACTTGGAAAGAAATGGAATTTTTGAAGCAAAATCTTTTCCTCCAAATGAAAACACAGCCATAATAATCAGAAGAGCTCCTGCCGCAATGGTCAGATATTTCTGAAAGCCGGCCATTTCAAATCCTTGTCCTATAATTCCGAGGAGAGCACCCAATAAAGAATAGGTGAATATTCTTCCGAATTGATAAGTAAGGTTCTGAAGATAGAAGTTGGCAGCCTGTTTTTTGGTCAATCCCATCGACAAGGCAATAGGACCGCACATTCCGATACAGTGAAAACCGGAAGCAAAGCCTAACGCAATAGCCGATACAATAAGTCCTATTTCCATATCACATCATAATCCATTCTGTAGTCTGTTTTATTTGTTGTCCAACTCAGTCTTAGTGTATAGTTACCCATTTTCAATACCTGTGAAGGGATTATGAAAGACTGGCTGGCATCAAGCTGTACAGATTTTTTGATATCTAAATTCTGGTCGTCGGTTCTGTTTAAAACAAATTTTACCGTAGTATTTGAGCTATTATAATCTTTTGGAAAAGTAATTTTAATTCCCTTAGGATCCTGGCTGTATACAGGTTTTTCTGGTAATTCATCTGCCTTTTTCTTTGCATCAATGACATCCTGATACTTCAACTCCTCTTCATAATAATTATCTGTTACCATTTCAGAGTTCTTCTGTCCGTTTGGAAAAAGAAATAACATTGATAATATAAAAACTATGAATGCAAATAATGCAATTACAACACCGTGTCCCCAACTAAAGTTCTTCATTTTTTTCTAATTAAAATTGCAGTTTAAATGGCCCTTCAAAATAAGTCTGATATGAATCAATCAGTTTTCCTTTCATATCATAAACGCCAATTGTAATATTCTGTTTGGATAGTTTCATTTCATCTTCCGGGAAACTGATATTAATAGTCCCTTTAGAGATTTTATCCCGGTCTACCTGAATTTTACTGGATGCACTGTAAGTGATTTCACCATGTACCGGATCGATTACTTTGATGGTAACGATTTTTTTCTCGTTTGTTTTATTAAGGAAAGTATAATTATAAGTATTGGTAATTTTACCCTCTTTTACAAAGAATGTACTCCCTGCCGGTTTAATGAATTTAGCCTCCATTTCACCACGGCTGTAGAGAAGATATCCTAAGAACCCTACAAGAAGGAATAAGAATACGGTAAATCCTTTCATTCTTCCTGTAAACTTAAACTGAGTTTCTTTTTCAATTTCGTTTTCAGAAGCATATCGGATCAATCCTTTCGGAAGACCTACTTTTTCCATTACTTCATCACAGGCATCAATACAGGCTGTACAGTTGATACATTCCAATTGCTGCCCGTCTCTGATGTCAATTCCCGTAGGACATACCACTACACACTGATGGCAGTCGATACAATCTCCTTTGCCAGCAGCTTTACGGTCTTCACCTTTTCTCCATTTTGATCTGTTTTCTCCTCTTTTGAAGTCATAGAAAACATTGATTGTATCTTTATCAATCAGTACCCCCTGAAGTCTTCCATAAGGACATACTAATGTACAAACCTGCTCCCTGAACCATGCAAAAACAAAGTAGAATGCAGCAGCAAGAAGAATCATTACAATAAAATTGGTAGGATGTGCAAATGGCCCTTCACCAACAATCTTAAATACCTCTTCATATCCTACGATATACATAAACATAAAGTGGGTAATGACCAATGAAATAATGACATAAATAGTCCATTTTAAACTTCTCTTCCAGATCTTCTCAGTATTCCACTCCTGTCTGTCCAGCTTCATCTGCCTGTTTCGGTCACCTTCAATCAGATATTCTATTTTACGGAAGATCGATTCCATAAAAATTGTCTGAGGGCAAATCCACCCGCAGAAAATTCTTCCGAACGCAATCGTAAAAACAATAATAAAGATCAAAGATGCGATAGCACCTAAAGTGAGGATAAAAAAGTCTTGTGGATAGAAAGGCTGTCCAAAGATGAAAAATTCTCTGTCTATGACATTGAACAATAATAATGGATTACCATTGATTTTGATGAATGGTAAAGAAAAATAAATAATTAATAATAGATAGCTTACAATGTTTCTATAGTTGGTGTATTTCCCTTTAGGTTTTCTGGGGAATACCCATCTTCTCTTTCCGGATTGCTCCATTGTCCCTATAGAATCTCTGTAAGTTTCAGGGTCCAGAACCTGTCCCTGTCCACCGCGTACTTCTATTTCTTCTATGTCTGACATATGTAATAGGTTTTAAAAAAGAAAAAACATAATTCGTTACTATTTTAATCTAATAACAAATTATGTTTTTTTCATATGTTTCTAATTTTTTAAATTATTCTTTTTCCCAATGTGCTTCAGTTCCTTGAGGAGCTGCTCCTCCTTGAGCCTGAGTCACTGGTGGTTGCTCTTGATTGATGTGATATACATACGCTGCAATCTTTTCAATCTCTGCACCTGAAACTTCTCCGTTTTTACCAAATGCTCTCATCGCAGGGTTAGTAGGAGAACCATTCCAGTCCATATGGAATACATTTTTAAATAATGTCTTTTCTGGCTGGTTGATCCAGTAGTTATCAGTAAGGTTTGGTCCAATACCTCCACTACCGTCTTCTTTGTGACAAGATGCACAGTTTGTTTTGAATAATTCTTTACCTTCTGCAATATTATCAGCAGAGTATTTTGCTGTTTCTATTGTTACAGGAGGCTGAGTTTTTTGGTATTCTTCAATACTAGCTAACTGCTCTTTATATTCTTTTTCATATTCGCTTAACGGGTGAGCGAAGTCTGTGAATGAGTATGCAGCAATATATACAATACAAAAAGCGGTCCCAAAATAGAATAAACCTACCCACCATTTTGGTAACTGGTTATCCAGCTCCATGATGCCATCGAAACCGTGGTCGATAAGGATATCTTTTTCTTCAGTTTCAGATTGCTTCTTGAATGCAGCTAAATACATTCTTTTTAAGAAAGGTACTTTCTTTTCAGCTAAATAAGCAGCTTTTTCCTCTGGAGATAATTTCTTGAATTTGTTGTTTTCAATCAGATCTCCAATTGCGCCATGGATATAGGCAAGGATAGCAGCGATCACAACAGTTCCCCAGAAGTAAGGCGAAGCTAGGAACGCGTAGCTCTGTACAAATAAATAATAAAAAACTATTAAAAGTCCGATTATTATTAAGATGTTTATAACAACAGGTGTTCTTTGTTTCATAAAAAATAGTTTAATTTTTTAAATTAAAATCATCATCTTCTTCATCCCCAAGAGGAGCCTCTTCTTCTTCTTTGTAATATTTTTTAGGCCTGCTAAAAACATAAATTACCAAAGCAACGAAGAACAGCATAAAGAAAATCAGAGCCAGCGTCTGGTAGAAACCAGCGTTTTCTGTATTGGATAATATATCTTTAAAGTTCTGAGGAATCATAGTATGAGCCTTTTAATGTTTTTTAGTTATTACTTGCTGTTTTGATTTCAGTTGTTTTGATATCTGTTCCTAATCTCTGAAGATAAGAAATAAGAGCTACAATTTCTTTTTTCTCTAATTCTCCCTGAGGTCTCTTAGCATAATTTTCTTTTACGTCATTTGCTTCTGAGAAGATATCTTTTACAATTTTTGCCGATTGGTTGTTAGCCCATTTGTCTGCAGAATCGATTTGAGCCTTAGTATAAGGTACATCGAATACATTTTTCATCAGCTTCATTTTGTCTACCATCTTAGTTCTGTCTAAGTCAGTAGCAATTAACCAAGGGTAACGAGGCATGATAGAACCTGCAGAGGTAGATCTTGGGTTATACATGTGTTTGAAGTGCCAAGAACTTGGGTTTTTACCACCTTCTCTATGTAAATCCGGTCCTGTTCTTTTAGAACCCCATAAGAATGGTCTGTCGTATACGAATTCTCCAGCTTTGGAGTATTGTCCGTTTTTACCATTGAATCTTGTGATCTCATCTCTGAACGGTCTGATCATCTGAGAGTGACAAGCATTACATCCTTCACGGATATAAATATCTCTACCTTCAAGTTCAAGTGGTGAATATGGTTTTACCGCTGAAATCGTAGGTACACTTTTCTTAAGAGATAGTGTAGGAATGATTTCAATTGAACTACCAATAGATATTGTGATGAAAGATAAAATACCTAATAATACCGGAGTTCTTTCCAGCCAAAGGTGAGTACCTTCTCCTTCTTTTCTGTTCTTACTGATGTTTGCCAATGCAGGTGCTTCAGCTGGAACTTCTTTCTGGAACGATCCTTTTCTTACCGTAGCAATTACGTTTACGATCATTAGGATAGATCCTGAGATGTAGAATAAACCTCCTACGAATCTCATTTTGAAGTAAGGGATAATAGCCGTTACAGTATCCAACCAGTTTTTCCATAATAATGTTCCGTCTGGGTTGAATTGCTTCCACATTAATCCTTGCGTGAATCCTGAAATATACATTGGTACTGCATAGAAAATGATTCCTAAAGTACCTAACCAGAAATGCCAGTTAGCTAATTTTACAGACCAAATTTTTGTTCTCCACATAATTGGTACCAAATAATAGATAACCCCGAATGCCATGAAACCATTCCATCCAAGAGCTCCTAAGTGTACGTGACCGATAACCCAGTCTGTAAAGTGACCAATTTTGTTGATGTTTTTAGTTGCTAAAAGCGGTCCTTCAAAAGTTGCCATACCATAACAAGTAACAGCTACTACGAAGAACTTAAGGATAGGATTTTCTCTTACTTTATCCCAAGCTCCTCTTAAGGTAAGAAGACCATTTAACATTCCTCCCCAAGATGGTGCAATAAGCATGATAGAGAACCCTGTTCCTACCGCCTGAGCCCAAGCTGGAAGAGCTGTATACTGAAGGTGGTGAGGACCAGCCCAGATATATACGAAAATTAATGACCAGAAGTGAATAATAGACAGTTTATAAGAGAATACCGGTCTGTCTGCAGCCTTCGGAAGGAAGTAATACATTAAACCTAGAACCGGAGTCGTCAATACGAATGCAACCGCATTATGTCCATACCACCACTGTACAATAGCATCTTTTACCCCTGCATATGCTGAATAAGATTTCCAGCCTGTGAAAGATAAAGGTACTTCAAGGTTGTTGAAGATGTGAAGCATTGCTACCGCAATCCATGTACCAATGTAGAACCAGATGGCTACATAAAGGTGTCTCACTCTTCTCTTTGAAATAGTCAGGAACATATTGATACCAAAAATGATCCATGAGAATGCGATCAATATGTCGATCGGCCACTCGTGTTCAGCATATTCCTTAGAGGTGTTGATCCCCATAAAGAATGTAACGAACGTAGCAACGATCATAAACTGCCAAGTCCAGAAATGTAACCAAGACAAGGTGTCACTGTACATTCTTGTTTTTAATAATCTCTGTAATGAGTAATAAATACCCGTGTAAACGATGTTACAAACGAATGCAAAGATTACGGTGTTGGTGTGCAGCATTCTGATTCTACCAAAACCAAATGCACCATGAGTGTTTATCAACCCTTGAATATTTCCTGATGCCAAACTTTTGATGGTTGTGTCATCTGTCCCGAAAAAGAATTCAGGTAATTCAGGGTAGAAAAGCATTAATGCCGCCGTAAGCCCGAACGTAAACCCTATAAGACCGAAAACTAAGGTCGCATAAAGGAACGCACGGACAATACTATTGTCATAACTAAACTTCTGTGTTTCCATATCAACTATTCACTATTTTTCTCAATTTTTATTATTTTCTCCTATTTCTTTCTCGTCTTTATTTTTGTTGCCTGCTTCATCATTTTCTTTGACTTTTTCATCATCAAAAAGGATTCTGACAGCCGGAGATTCATCATCTTCAAACTGTCCTTTTCGGGCATACACTATAAATACGACCAAGAAAATCGCAGCTAAAGAAACACTGCAGAGGATCATTAAATATAGAATATCCATTGGACAACAAAATTAACCTATTTTCGGGGTTCAAATTTAGTGAAAAATAATGACTTTCATCACGAAAAGACGATTTCAGCTAATTTAAAATCAGTCTAAATAAGGGCTTTTAAGCCCGCTTTTTGAAATATTTCCGACCTAAAATCCATGTTGAAAGTGTAGTAAAGGTAACCACAGTGATCGAACTGATTGGCATGATGATTGCAGCGAAGAGCGGATGCATATGGCCTGTAACAGCGTAACTTAAACCAACAATATTGTACAGAAAACTGATTATAAATGTCATTTTCACAATGGTGATAGACCCCTTGCAAACGTTCAGGTAATTGTCTAGTGTAACCACTTTATCACCGTTCATAATCACATCAGAGGATGGTGTAAAACTGTTGGTATCATCAGCAATTGCAATTCCTACATTGCTTTGTTTTAAAGCTCCGGCATCATTGAGACCATCTCCAAGCATCGCTACTTTCATGTGCTGATCCTGAAGGTTTTTAATATAATTCAGTTTGTCTTCCGGACTCTGATTAAAGGCCATTCCTTTGTAATTTGGGATAAGCTCCTTAAGTTGATTTTCTTCTGAAGAATTATCTCCACTCAGGATAAATATTTTGTAGTGGGTTAATTTTGTGAAAAGTTCTCTCAGTTTCGGACGGTACTCATTCTTAAAGATGAATTTGCCTAAATATTGGCCGTTTTTACTAATGTGAACTGCCGTTTCAAGATTTTTAGGTTCCTGATCGTTATAACGGGCAGAGCCGATTTTATACTGGTTTCCCCTTACGCTTGCTTCATATCCTTTTCCTGAAATTTCAACAAAATTCTCTACTGGGAAATAATCATCATTTACTTCGATGAATTCATACAATGATTTTGAAAGCGGGTGGTTGGAGTTTTTTAATAACGTTTTAATATTCAGAGAATCAAATTCGTTGATCTCTGAACCTTCATATTTAATGTTTGATTTTTTTCTGTGGGTAATGGTTCCGGTTTTATCAAAGACAATGGTGTCAAGCTTCGCGATTTTTTCAATCGTTAAAGTATCTTTTACATAAAACTTATTTCGGCCTAAAATCCTCATAATGTGTCCGAAAGTGAACGGTGCAGAAAGAGCAAGTGCACAAGGACATGCGATAATCAGGATCGCAGAAATTACCTGGAACATAATATTTAAATCAATAAAATACCAATAAGTTCCAGCGACTAAAGCGATACCTAAAATAATGAATGTGAAATATTTGCTGACGTTGTTTGTTAACGTATCAAGTCCTGTTTCGTGTTTTTTAAATGCTTCTTTATTCCAAAGCTGAGTTAAATAACTTTGATCTACGTTTTTAATCACCTCAAGCTCTAAAGAAGATCCAACCTGTTTTCCTCCTGCGAAAATTTTATCTCCGGGTTGTTTGCTGATACTTTCGCTTTCTCCGGTAATAAAACTGTTGTCAATATTTCCTTCTCCGTTGATCAAAATTCCATCAACGGGGATGATTTCCTGATTTCTAACTAGAATTCTATCGCCAACTTTTATTTCAGACAGTAAAATATTATCCTGTTTTCCTTCAAAATCAACTTTTGTTACGGCAATCGGATAGAAAGATTTGTAATCTCTGTCATATGAAAGAGCACTGTATGTTCTTTTTTGGAAAATTTTCCCGAGAAGCATGAAGAATAAAAGTCCACAAAGGGTATCGAAATATCCTGGACCATAATCTGTTACAACTTCATAAATACTTCTTCCATATAGTACGAAAATTCCTAAGACAATCGGAACATCAATGTTGACAATCTTATTTTTTAAACCGTACCATGCGGATTTATAATAGTCTGAAGCTGAGTAGAATACAACGGGTGTTGCCAACAGGAATATCAAGGTTCTGAATAAGCCTTTATAATGCTCCATCCAATAATCTTCACCTCCAATATATTCAGGGAAGGCAAGGAACATTCCGTTACCAAAAGCAAAGGCAGCAATGGCAAATTTTACCAATAAAGATTTGTCGAGATGATCTTCATTTTTATCAGCAGTTTCAAGACTGATGACGGGTTTATACCCCAGGTTGGTTAAAAATTTAGCGAGTTCGCTTAATTTCAGATCGTTATGATTGAATGAGATCTGTAAGGTCTTTCTAGTGAAGTTTACCTGAGAATATTTGATGTGCTTATGTAAAGTATGAAGACTTTCCAATAGCCAGATACACGAAGAACAGTGAATTACAGGGATCTTGAATGTAACAAGACTGGTGTTGCCTTCAGAGAAATCAGTGACTTTTTCAAAAATTTCCGGTGTGTCCAGGTAATCAAATTGGGTAGAATTTTCATCATTCGGACGAATTCCTGCCCCTTTATTAAGCTCATAAAAATTGCTTAAATTATTTAAATTTAGAATTTCGTAAACAGACTTACATCCATTACAACAGAAAGTCTTTTCATCAAATAAAATTCTCTCTTTTTCTATCCCTTGACCACAATGAAAACAGTTCTCGCTCACCCCATAAAATATTGAACTACAAAATTATAACAAATTTTTTTGTTTATCGCGTTAAAAAGTTCTATTTTTGTGATAAATATCATATAAAATGCCGCAGGAACAACAGATAGCAATTGAAGAGAGGTTCGCCAGAGTTTTTAATGATAAATCATTTAAAGAAAGACTTTCTAGCGCAGATTTTGAAAAATACATTAATGGCAAAAAGAAACTGAGTTTTCAGAAACACGATACCATTTTCGAGGATGGTGAAACTCCAAGAGGAGTTTTTGTTTTGGAAAAAGGTGCTGCCAAACTTTCGAAATCAGGAGCGTTCGGGAAAGACCAAATTTTAAGATTTATCAAAGAAGGGGATATCATCGGCTATCGTTCTTTGCTTTGCGGGGAAAATTTCCAGGCCAAAGCAGAAGCTATGACAGATATTGAGTGTGTTTTTTTGCCAGCAGATATTTTCATGTATCTTCTGGAAGTAGACCCACAGCTGTCTTTCGTAATGCTTCAAAAAATCTCATACGAATTAGGAGAATCTTCAAATACCATTACTTTCCTTGCCCAGAAAACGGTAAGAGAAAGACTGGCAGAAATACTGCTGCTTTTGGAACAGAAGCTGGGAGTAGATCCTGAAGGTTTTATTAAGATCTCATTGACAAGGGAAGAAATTGCCAATATCATTGGTACCGCTACAGAAAGTGCCATCCGTCTGATCTCAGAATTTAAACAGGATAGCCTGATTGAAGTGGACGGAAGAAATATCAAGATCTTAAATCACGACAAACTCATGAAACTCGGTCACGTAGTTTTATAAATCATACAAAAACTTAAGTCGGCCGAAGGCCGACTTTTTAACTTTTAAAAATAGATAAATTATGTCTGTTCACTCTGAAATTAAAAAAGTTACGACTGAAACCTTGCGTAAAATGAAATTCGACAAGGAAAAAATAACAATGCTTACGGCCTATGATTTTACCACAGCAAAGATGGTAGATGCAGGTGGAGTAGATGCTATTTTGATTGGAGACTCTGCAGCGAATGTAATGGCTGGTTTTGAAACTACATTACCTATTACGCTGGATCAAATGATCTATCATGCGCAAAGTGTGGTAAGAGGAACCGACAGAGCTTTGGTGGTAGCAGATTTACCTTTCGGAACTTATCAGAGTAATCCTGAAAAAGCATTGGAATCTGCGGTAAGGATGATGAAGGAAGGTGGAGCGCATGCTGTGAAAATTGAAGGCGGAAAAGAAATTTCCAAGTCTATCAAAAAAATCATCAATGCCGGAATTCCGGTAATGGGACATTTGGGATTAACACCACAGTCTATTTATAAATTCGGAACGTATAAAGTAAGAGCTAAAGAAGAAGCAGAAGCTGAAAAACTGATCGCTGATGCACAACTTTTAGAAGAATTAGGTTGTTTTTCTGTTGTATTGGAAAAAATACCTGCAGAATTAGCAAAAAAGGTTACAGAAAGCATTTCTATTCCTACTATCGGAATCGGTGCCGGAGCAGATTGTGACGGACAGGTTTTGGTATATCATGATATGGTAGGAATGAACAAAGGTTTTAGTCCGAAATTCCTAAGAAGATATCTTGACCTTTACACAGAAATTACAGGAGCTGTAGCTCAATATGTAAAAGATGTGAAGAGTGTAGAGTTTCCAAACGAAAACGAAAGCTATTAATCCATGCAGAATCAACAACAATCTATCCAAGGAATATTATCTATCGCAGCACTGATTTGTCTTGCTGTAGGATGGTTTAATTTATTTTCCCCGGAAATCAATCACTTACTTTCAAGAAAGGTTTTCTATGTTTTGATAGGAGCCAGCTTTTTTATTCAGGCTCCGCTGCTTAGCAACAAAAATTTTGTCTATGCAATGTATGCTGCCGCTGTAATTTGTGTATTAGGTGCATTTATACCGGAAGGATCAAAACTTTCAGCCGTAAAGACTGTTGGTCTTCTGGCGGGGATTATTCTTTCACTGTCCAATAGAAACAGAAGATAGAACGACACATTATGAAGGAGCAGATTATATATGAAGACAATCATCTTCTGGTGGTCAATAAAAAGGTAGGTCAACTTGTACAGGGGGACAAAACCGGAGACGAATCACTATTAGAAACTATCAAGAATTTTATAAAAATAAGAGATGCTAAGCCGGGAAATGTTTTTCTCGGCTTGGTTCATCGTATAGACCGTCCTACTTCTGGGTTGGTGATCTATGCAAAAACTTCCAAAGCACTTTCCCGTCTTACGCAGATGGTCAAAAACCGGGAGATAAAAAAAACGTATTGGGCCGTTGTAGGGAAAGAAATGATTCCACAAAGGCAGAGATTGGTACATTATTTAATGAAAAATGAAAAAAATAATAAAGCCATTGTTTTTCCAAAAGCTACTGAAGGTGCAAAAGAAGCGATTCTGACCTATAATGTAATCAAAACTCTGGATAATTATCAGCTTCTTGAAATTGATCTTGAAACAGGAAGACACCATCAGATCAGAGCACAATTATCCAAAACAGGAGTTCCAATCAAAGGAGACCTGAAATACGGAGCGCCACGCTCCAATCCGGATGGAGGAATCAATCTTCATGCTAGAAAACTGGAATTTATTCATCCGGTAACGAAAGAAAACATTGAAATCATAGCTCCCGTACCGCAAAATGATGCAATCTGGAGAGCTTGTGAAGAATAAGTATATCACAAAAACTATAACATGAAATTCAAATCACTTTTATTAACCACATTGCTGGTTATGGCATCTTGTTCAGACAATGATGAAATGCCAGTTGATAATTCACAACAGATGATTACTGAAAATACAAGTAAAATAGCATGGAATTATCCTTTTTTGTCGCCTGTCTTTAATGGATTGGAACAAAATTATATGTTCGAATATGATGCTCAGGGAAGAATTAGTAAAAAAGTAGGAGGAATTTTGAAGTTGACAGGAGCTTCGGGGGCTCCGGACCGATTTACAAATCTGATCTATACTAAAATATCTTATACAGGAAATACAGCTGTTGTAGGAAATTATAGCTCAGATCCATCATTTAATGTTCAATTGAATGAAAGGAAACTTGAGTTTGATAATCAAGGCAGAGTTATTAAAGTAGTTATTCCACAGGTTAATAATTCATATATGGATAAGTATTTGACCTATACTTATGACACTTCAGGAAAGTTAATTGAAATTTTAACTCAATATCCTAATGTTCCATACGATCCGACTGATCCACAAGATTATATTTTGACATACTTAGAAAAGTTTATCTATAATAATTCAGGAAATTTAGAAAAGGCAACTAAAACTGAAAAGCATAATAATATTGATGCTTACATTACGAATGAAATTACATTTGATAACTTTGATTCTGCACAAAATCCATTTAAGAACTTAGGTGTTTTTGAAGATTATTTCTACTTTTCATTATCAAAAAATAATCCTCAAAGAAGAATTTCGAAAGAGTATAAACCTTATAGCTCCGAATTTTTTCTGAACCAATCAAATTGGACTAATCAATATAATTCTGATGGAAGCCTGAAGCTTTTTTACTAACGAACTATTTAAAATAAAAGTGAAGACTGTCTCAAAATCGAGATGGTCTTTTTTCATTCCAAGCAAAAATCAATTTTGCTTATTTCAAAATAATGTCTAACTTCGTCCCAAACTTTAGGGGTGTCTGTTATGAACAGACTGAGACTTTACCCTTTGAACCTGATCTGGATTATACCAGCGTAGGGAAAAGTAGATGACTTTTGCTGTACATTCTATTGTACAATGATAGCCATTCCTAAAGTATATTTTAAATTATTAGGAATGGAACTTATAATCAACCACACCCGAAAAACATTTGATGTACTTCCTGCAAACCTGGAAGCATTATTGGCTATTGAGCTGCCTGGAAAAAAGAAAGGCATTGCTGTAGCCCTCAACAACCGTATTATTCCGCTGTCAGTCTGGGCAGAAACACTCCTTAATAACAACGATTCAGTTTTAATCATTACTGCCACTCAAGGCGGTTAATTCTCATATTTAATACCAATACTTATGGCTCACTCCATTACATGTTCGCCATTTCCGAACTCAAAGAAAATCTATGTTGAGGGAACAATACACCCTATCAATGTAGCAATGCGTGAAATACAGCTTAGCCCGACCAAATTGACCAATGGCGGCTTTGAACATAATGCTCCGGTAACCATTTATGACACTTCAGGTCCTTATACGGATGAAAATGCAGTCATTGATATCCAGAAAGGGCTTCCAAGAATCAGAGAGCAATGGATTCTGGACAGAAATGATGTGAATATCCTGGACGGGATTACCTCTGAATACGGAAAAGCTCGTTTAGCAGATCCGCGTTTGGATGAACTGCGGTTTTCTTATGATCATAAACCTAAAGTTGCACAAGAAGGAAAAGAATTGACCCAGCTTTACTATGCAAAGCAGGGAATCATCACTCCGGAAATGGAATATATAGCGATTAGGGAAAATCAAAGAATAGAACAGCTTGAATCTGTATCAAAAGAAATGGCTTTCCAACATCCGGGACACAGCTTTGGAGCGAACACTCCGAAAAGTAAGATTACTCCGGAATTTGTAAGAGACGAAATAGCAGCAGGAAGAGCAATTATCCCCAATAACATTAACCACCCGGAAAGTGAACCGATGATTATCGGAAGAAATTTCCTTGTGAAAATTAATGCCAATATTGGAAACAGTGCTGTTTCATCCAGTATTGATGAAGAAGTAGAAAAAGCGGTATGGGCCTGCCGATGGGGAGCCGACACCATTATGGATCTTTCAACCGGAAAAAATATTCACGAAACAAGAGAATGGATCATCAGAAACAGCCCGGTTCCAATTGGTACTGTTCCCATCTATCAGGCATTGGAAAAGGTAAAAGGAGTTCCAGAAGATCTGACTTGGGAAATTTTTAAAGATACCCTGATTGAACAGGCAGAACAAGGTGTTTCTTATTTTACGATCCATGCCGGAGTTTTATTAAGATATATTCATTTGACAGCCAACAGAGTAACCGGAATTGTATCCAGAGGAGGATCTATTATGGCTAAATGGTGTTTGTTTCATCATCAGGAAAGTTTCTTATATACTCATTTTGAGGAGATCTGTGAGATCATGAAGAAGTACGATGTTGCATTCTCTCTTGGAGATGGTCTTCGTCCAGGATCTATTGCAGATGCCAATGATGCCGCTCAGTTTGCAGAACTGGAAACTTTAGGTGAACTGACAAAAATAGCATGGAAGCACAATGTACAGGTAATGATTGAAGGCCCTGGACACGTTCCGATGCATATGATTAAAGAAAACATGGAAAAGCAGCTGGAAGAATGCCATGAAGCTCCGTTCTATACCTTAGGTCCTTTGACTACCGATATTGCTCCGGGGTATGATCATATCACTTCCGGAATTGGGGCCGCCATGATCGGGTGGTTTGGCTGTGCAATGCTTTGTTATGTAACGCCGAAAGAGCATTTAGGGCTCCCGAATAGAGACGACGTAAAAGTAGGGGTAATTACTTATAAACTGGCAGCCCATGCGGCAGACCTGGCAAAAGGACATCCGGGGGCACAATACCGAGACAATGCATTAAGTAAAGCAAGATTTGAATTCAGATGGGAAGATCAGTTCAATCTTTCTTTGGATCCTGAGACGGCAAGAGCGTATCATGATGAAACACTTCCGGCGGAAGGAGCCAAAATAGCTCATTTCTGTTCTATGTGTGGACCAAAATTCTGTTCGATGAAAATTACTCAGGAAATCCGTGAATCTGCAGAAAAAGGGATGTTTGATAAGTCTCAGGAATTTATCGAAAAAGGAAAAGAAATTTATATATGATCCTCGTCATCACTCCTGAGCTGATGGTTCCAAACGAAACTAATATTATTAATCAGATGTTTCAGGAGGGGCTTGATTTGCTTCACATCCGTAAACCATGGATCAGTCGCAACGAAATGATTGAATTCATCACTCAGATTGATGAAGCTTTTTATCCAAAGCTGGTGCTGCATACTCATTTTGATCTTGGAAAAGAATATCATATTTCAAGACTTCATTTCAGAGAGGCTGATCGGGCGGAAGAGAGATGTAAATCTTTTGCCGAAGAAAATACAATGTCAACCTCAGTACATGATATCACAACCTACAATACATTGGAAAAAGAATGGGATTATGCTTTTATAAGCCCGTTCTTTCCAAGTATCTCTAAAAAAGGATATGGAATGGATTCTACTATTAAAGAAGAAATACAACAGCGGAATAATCCGAATGTAAAACTGATTGCTTTAGGAGGAATTCATCAGGATAATATTCAAGAAGTTTTTAAATCAGATGTAGATGGAGTTGCTTTGCTAGGCGTCATTTGGGAAAGTGAAGAACCTCTAAAAGTATTCAAAAAATGCAGGAACGTCCTTATGTCATAAGTGTTGCAGGCTTTGATCCAAGTGGTGGAGCAGGCTTGTTATCAGATAGTAAAACCTTTGAACAATCAAAAGTGATGGGACTGGGAGTGTGTACTGCATTGACATTGCAAACAGCTTCAGAATGTCTGAGTCTGGAATGGCGTCCATTGGATGAAGTGACTAAGGCGATTCAGGTGTTGATGGGAAATTATCCCGTTTCAGCAGTGAAAATCGGAATTGTAAAGGATGCCGAATTTCTGGCTAAAATTATAGAAACGGTAAAGACTGGTAATCCTGAAACAAAAATCGTGTGGGATCCGGTTTTGAAAAGTACTTCTGAATTTACCTTTTTTGATCTTGAAACACTTCCTCAATTGAAAGAGACTGTTAATAAACTCAGTTTAATAACTCCCAATTATAATGAATACAAAGTTTTAAAGGAAAATAATCTATTACCGGATACTGATAGATGTTCATTAATGATCAAAGGAGGGCATAGGAAAGACCTTTTGGGAACGGATGTTTTAGTTGAAAAGGAAAAAGAAATCCTTCTGCATCCACAAGATGATCATGAAATCTGTTTTCCTAAACATGGTTCTGGCTGTGTTTTATCTTCCGCCATTACAGCAGAACTAGCTAAAGGGAAAAATATGGAAACAGCCTGCAAACAGGGGAAATTATACATCGAAAAATTTTTAAAAAGCAATTCCTCTTTGTTGGGAACGCATTCATTATAAATATGGAAAAATTACAATACATATCACAAGGGAACACAATACAAGAACAGGAACTTCATATCCGAAAAGCCCTTGATAACGGAATCAAATGGGTACAGGTAAGATGGAAAAATGCTCCTGAAAATAAATTAATTAATCTTTGCGAAATATCAAAACAGCTTTGTACAGAATATCAGACGGTTTGTATCATCAATGACGATGTAAAGCTGGCTAAAGAAATAGATGCTGATGGAGTGCATTTGGGATTGAGTGACAGCTCTATAAACGAAGCCAGATTGATTTTAGGCGAAAATAAAATCATTGGGGGAACAGCCAATACTCTTTCAGATGTAATCCAGAGAATCAATGAATCTTGTGATTATATTGGTTTGGGACCACTGAGATTTACCACAACCAAAGAAAAATTAAGTCCCGTTCTTGGGTTTGAAGGGTATCAGGATATCATAAATAGATTAAAAGAACAATCAATTGACATTCCTAAAATATTTGCAATCGGGAGTGTTACTCTTGAAGATATTTTGCAGTTACAGAAGATCGGAATTTACGGTGTTGCTGTATCCGGGATTATTACAAAGCAGCCGACTATTATTAATGAATTAAAAAAAGTAATGATATGAACAACCAGAAATTAGAAATAGCAGGAAGAACATTTGAATCAAGACTGTTTTTAGGAACAGGAAAATTCGGAAGTCTCAGAGATATGGTACAGTCTGTCATCGCATCAGAAACCGATATGGTGACCATGGCACTAAAAAGAATTGATGCCCAATCCAGTGAAGATGATCTGCTTGATTCATTAAGAGAAACCAATGTTCATCTTTTGCCCAATACCTCCGGAGCGAGAACTGCTAAAGAAGCAGTGTTGGCTGCACAACTAGCCAGAGAAGCGCTGGAAACCAACTGGGTAAAACTGGAAATTCATCCGGACCCGAAATATTTATTACCAGATCCTATTGAAACGTTATACGCGACAGAAGAATTGGCCAAATTAGGATTTGTAGTAATGCCTTACATCCATGCTGATCCTGTATTGTGCAAACGTCTTGAAGATGCTGGAACAGCAGTAGTAATGCCTTTGGGAGCACCTATTGGAACCAATAAAGGATTAAGAACTCAGGACTTTCTGGAAATAATCATCAGCCAGAGTAATGTTCCCGTAGTGGTAGATGCAGGAATCGGGGCGCCATCAGATGCTGCAAAGGCTATGGAAATGGGAGCAGATGCTGTTTTGGTAAATACCGCCATTGCTGTTGCCAGAAATCCGCTTAATATGGCTGTGGCTTTTAAAGAAGGAGTTATTGCCGGAAGAAGAGCCTTTGAATCCGGGTTGGGAGCTATTGCGAACCATGCCGAAGCTTCAAGTCCGCTCACCTCGTTTTTATTTGAATAAACCGGAATCATGAAAAGCTTTAAAGATATTTTTGAAAACTATCAATGGGAAGAGATAAAAGATAAGCTTGAAAAAGTAAGTCTGTATGATGTAAGATCCAGTCTTCAGAAAAAGAATAAAACCCTTGATGATTTCCTGAATCTTTTGTCACCAGCCGCATCCCGGGAATTGGAACTGATGGCAGGAATGACACAGGCGCTTACCCAAAAACGATTCGGAAAAACCATTCAGCTCTATGCTCCGCTGTATCTCAGTAATGAATGCCAGAATATCTGTACCTATTGCGGATTTAGTCTTGATAACCAGTTAAAGAGAAAAACACTTTCTGATACGGAACTGATGATAGAAGCATCAGTACTGAAATCTATGGGTGTGAATCATGTATTGCTGGTAAGTGGTGAAGCCAATAAGATAGTAGGAGTTCCTTACTTTCAGAACGCTGTTCGTAAATTAAAACCTCATTTTTCCAATATTTCCATTGAAGTTCAGCCTTTAATGGAGGAAGAATACAAGCTGCTTCATGAAGAAGGAGTACACTCTGTGCTGGTATACCAGGAAACTTATCATCAGGATGTGTATAAGGAATACCATCCAAAAGGAAAGAAATCCAATTTTGATTTCCGTCTGGAGACACCTGATAGAATAGGAAAAGCTGGAATTCATAAAATCGGGCTTGGAGTTTTGCTGGGGCTTGAAGATTGGAGAGTTGACAGTTTTTTTAATGCTTTACACATTGATTATCTTCAGAAACAGTACTGGAAAAGTAAGTTTTCGGTTTCCTTTCCAAGGCTCAGACCGGCAGAAGGAATCATTGAACCCAATTTTATTATGGAAGACAAAGATCTGCTTCAACTCATTTGTGCTTACAGAATCTGGAATGAAGACCTTGAAATCTCCATTTCTACAAGGGAAAATGAAGTGTTCAGAAATAATATAGTATCTCTGGGGGCTACAGCCATGAGTGCAGGCTCAAAAACCAATCCGGGAGGTTATGCCGTAGATAAAGAATCTCTGGAACAGTTTGAAACCAGTGACGAACGAAGTATGGATGAGATCAGACTCATGATCAAAAAAGCAGGCTACGATCCCGTGATGAAAGATTGGGATTCCGTGTACAGTGGATTTTAAAATTTTTAAACATTAAGAATTTTGAAGAAGTTAAGTTGAATTAAGAGAAATCGAAGATTTTTAAGACAGTATCTTTTTCAAGCGAAGCTCACCTTAACTATTCTTATAAGCTTAAAAAATCTTAATGGTTCAATTATCATAAAGTATGAAAAAAGAAGATCATTTTTCACGGTACAGCCGGCAGATATTTATTGAAGAAATAGGATTGGAAGGACAAAAGAAAATAATGTCTTCCAGAGTCCTTGTTGTCGGAGCCGGAGGGTTGGGAAGTCCAATCATACAATATCTGGCCGCTGCAGGAGTAGGAACACTGGGAGTTGCAGATTTTGATCATGTAGAACTTCATAATCTGAACCGGCAGATCATTCATACTGAAAATAGGGTAGGGTTATCCAAAGTGAAGAGCGCTGAAACATTTGTAAAAGAGCTTAATCATCAGGTTAAATTGATAGGAATTGCGGAAAAAATCAATAGAAATAATGCCGAAGAAATCATTTCTCAATATGATATTATTGTGGATGGCTCAGACAATTTTTCTACAAGATACCTGGTGAATGATACCTGTGTGAAATTGAAAAAAACTCTGATTTATGGGAGTATCTTAGGATTTTCAGGCCAGGTTGCTGTGTTCAATCATAAAGGAAGTAAAAACCTCAGAGATCTGTTCCCGGAACCTCCTTCCGATGAAGATATGCCGGATTGCGACAGTCTTGGTGTTTTGGGAGCTCTTCCTGGAATCATAGGCAGTATGATGGCGCTTCAGACGTTGAAAATTATCACAGATCTTTCGGTGAGTTTAGACCAATTGACACTGGTGGATACGCTGGATTGGAGATTTCAGACGATTGATTTTTGATGTAATATAAACACTAATATCACTAATATTTTCACAAATAACACCATTTTAATATCAATAGAAAGAGGCGGTCACCATTGGTGCCGCCTCTTTTACTTTATCTTAAAGAATTATTGTGCCTGCTGCATTACACCACCGTTATCTTCTTTTTTAGTCTGGTTAAGGATATTTGGATCCTCTTTTGCCAGTTTATTTCTTGTCGGAATTTTATAGTTGATAGAAAATCCGAAATTTCTCGTATCATATTTACTGCTGATCATTACAGGAGTTCCTGATGGCGGGTTAGAACGTACCTGCATCATCTGTCCGTTGAAAATATCATTCGCAAAAACAGAAAGTGTCAGGCGGTTGTTCATAAACTTCTTTGTCAACGTAATATCAAGAGAGTTGTTGAATGGTTTCTCTGCTGTAAAATAAAAGTACCCTGCCTTTGGAGTCAGATAGCTGTAATTGGCTGTCATTTTGATGTCTTTAGGCAAAAGAATCTGAGTCATGATATTGAAAATCCAGAAACCTTTATTGTCCAGATTATCGATTTGATGTTTCTGATAACCGGCATATAAATACATGAAGTTTATTTTATCAGGATTGAAATCAAACTTCATAATCTCACTCAAAGGTTTGCTGAAAATCATAAAAGGAACCGGTAGACCCACGTTGAAATTGTGAATTTTCATATTTGAAATATTCACCTGCTCATTATAGAGTTTTCTTCCGTCTTTTCGGATGATCTGTGCTACCTGATTGCTTGCCGAACTTACGCTATACCCAATAAATGCATAATCAAAAGCCGATACTTTTATTTCATAATTGTCAAAAATAGTAGGCTGTAGATTCGGGTTACCATTTACTTCCGTACTTGGTCCGGAGAACGTTACGTTATTCGGGTTTAGGGCAGAAATACTTGGTAAACTGATTTTTTTGTTATAATTCGCAGCAATATAAACCTGGTTCATCATGTTATACTGCACACTTGCGTTCGGGAAAAGCTTAAATTTATTGAAAGGAATCAAATTAGCTTCCACCAGCTTTGCATCTTTATCAAAATATCTTGTTACCCCGGAAATATCATAGTTTTCAGCACGGGAACCCAATGTGAAATCAAACTTTTTCAGTTTAGCCTGAAATTCTAAATAGGTAGAAGCTGTTTGTCTTTGATATTCAAGATTGGTTAATCCAAAGCTTTCCGTATCATAATCCTGTCTTTCATACAATCCTCCGAAGCTTACCTTTCCACCATCAAGAAGTTTGATAGGCTGGGCATAATCTACTTTGAAGTTAGCAATATTCATTACAGATTCGTTATTCAGAATATCTTTTAAGCCACTCATTGCACTGTTAATTGGCGGATTTGGAGCCGCTGCAAATGTGCCATTTTGAAAGAAGTTGTCCTGAGAAAATTTACTATTCGATCTCGTGTAACCCAACTGGAAATCCAGCTTTTGAGATTTGTCAGCAAAACGTTTCTGATAGGTTACCACTGCTTCCTGTCTCAAACTATTGGTATGAGCTACATCCGAAGAAGTATAAAAAGCTTCTCTTAAATCCTTTGGATTATTCTGAAAAGGTAAATCCCCATGCCCGTCACTTAAAGTATAATTGTCGTTATTGTTGTGATAAATATCGTAGTTTAATAATAATCTGTCCTGACCCAAATCAAACGTCAATCCTGATTTTGCAAAATATCCACGCCCATATCGGTCAGTATGACTTTTCAAAAGTTCATCCTGCTGGCCATTAAGCATACTCTCACGGTAATTTTGACCTACATTCAACTGCCATCCGAAATATTTATTTCTTGCATTTAAATTAACAGAATTGGTCGTTCTGCTTCTGTATTTATCATAATTCGTGAAAGAGTAATTTCCTGAATAAGTAGCTGTTAAATATTTATTGGCATTTTTATTGGTGATAATATTCATGATCGCACCTCCGGAAGTGGCAGGAAATTCTGCACCGGGCTGCGTAATCACTTCAATTCTTTCTACAGAATTGGCTGGCATTCCTTCAAGGAAAGAATTCAATTCATTGGAAGTGATATTCAAAGGTCTTCCGTTAAGATATACTTCCAGCATTTTCCCCTGATACATCATCCCTGCGATGTCGGTAGATACAAGTCCCGGAAGTTTTTTGATCCCTTCCAGAACGTTTCCGTTATTCAGCTGAGGCTGCTCAGAAAAGTCAAAAATAGTACGGTCTGCCTTTTGTTCAACGGCTTTTTTAGTTTTGGTGATAACTACCCCTTCAATTTGTTTCTCCTGAGGTTTATTACCTTTCTCCTGTGAGAAAACAAAAACAGAGCCTAGTAAGGATAAAGCGAAAATCGTTTTTTTCATAATGTTTTTACTGATATCCGGTTAGACGCTGAAAAAGATAATTTGTTACGTTAAAATTGTGAAAATCGAAAAATTAAGCTAAAATTTTTTTTATTTCCGAAATAATTATATCTTTGCCGGGTAATTATCAAGAATCTCTAGATGGGATAGCAACCTGCAAAAACAAGCAAGGTGCTGCAATCGATAAGCCGGATCTTCCGGAAAAAATGTTTATCATTTCTATCATTCTCCCATCTTGAATTTTTGTTTTAAAGTTAAAACCAAATGTTTAAAGACAAGGGAAATCACATTCCATCAGTAATTTTTTATTCTTCGGATCATGAAGTGAATCTTCATTATTCCAATATGTTTTCATGCCATTTCTATATGCGCATGTGTTGTTGTTGCTAGCACTTTCTATTTCTAAAAAATAATACAAACATTCCGATCATCAATGGTAACCTTAAAATTAAGGCTACAGGATTTGTATTGCTCAAAAAACAATTTTTAACAACAAAAGTAAACAACCAACAACATGCATAATTTCAAAACAAAAATATTTATTCCTTCTTTTGCGCTTATTTCTACATTTTATTACGCACAGACGGATACTTTACAATCGAAAAAAATAGAAGATGTGGTGATCCTGGGGTCAAGGGGTTCCGGAAGATCATTAACGGATACACCCGTTCCGGTAGATATCATTAACATATCAAAAATTTTAAAACAAAGCCCGACGAACAATATCAGCCAGGCTTTAAATTATATTGTACCCTCATTTTCATCCACATCACATACCGTCAATGACGGAACTGATTTTGTAGATCCCGCTCTTTTAAGAGGATTGGGACCGGATCAGGTTTTGGTTTTGCTCAATGGGAAGAGAAGATATCAGTCTTCATTGATTAATGTTACCCTTACGCCGGGAAGAGGCTCTGTGGGAACTGACCTTAACGCTATTCCGGCCTTTGCTTTGGATAAAATAGAGGTTTTAAGAGACGGAGCTTCCGCCCAATATGGCTCGGATGCCATTGCAGGAGTTGTCAACCTTGGACTGAAGAAAAGATTAGGACTTTCCGGACAGGTGTTTCTGGGAGGATATGCTTCTCCTGTTGCCAATAATTTCTCCGGAGGAGTGGACGGACAGACTATTTCTGTAGATCTTAATTATGGAGCGAAAATAGGAAAAACCGGATTTATTAACATTACGGGTTCTGCTCAGTACCGCGATCCTTATTCAAGAGCGGGAGTAAGGGAAGGGGATATTTTCAATGCTTATAATGCTATTAATTACAGAGCATCACAGGATGGAGTGAATATTGACGGCTTGTATAAAAACATTACCAACACTTCCAACACCCAGCAGATTATTAATACTGTTAAGCAATATGCAGCCAAGGTAAACTATTTTGCCCCTGATTTTCAAAATCAGATTTCGGGAGCCAGCAGTATTTCCGATCTTCAAAAAATATTGGGTAAAGATTTTACATCCCAGGAACTTAATTACAGAGGATTAGAGAGAAAAGACTTCAGTCTGAGAGCAGGGCAGTCTAAACTACAGTCTGGGCAGCTCTTTTTCAACTCTGAAATTCCTGTGAATGATGATTGGAAAGTATACTCTTTTGGTGGTTATAGTTATCGTCTTGGAAATGCCGGGGGATTTTACCGTCTTCCGAATACGGAAAGAAACATTAATGCAGTTACTCCCAACGGATACCTTCCTCAGATTGAAGCAGCTGTAAACGATTATTCTCTTGCTGCCGGAATTAAAGGAAAATGGAATGGCTGGAATGTGGATTTCAGTAATACATTCGGGAAAAATACCTTTGGTTTTGGAGTGGTAAATACTTTTAATGCATCACTCACAGACGGATCTCCAAGAACCTTTGATGCGGGAGGATCTGAGTTTTCACAAAATACTGTCAACCTGGATTTCTCTAAAAAATATGATGTGCTGAAAGGATTGAACCTCGCTTTCGGAGGAGAATATCGACACGAGAATTATAAAGTAAATGCTGGAAAAGAAAATTCTTATGCTTCTTACGACATTTATGGACGTATAGTAACAGCAAAAACTCCTGAAAATGAAAAAGTAACTGATTTCTTTGGGAAAATAAGACCAGCAGGAGCACAGGTTTTTCCAGGTTTCAGTCCGGAAAATGCAGTATCAGGAAATAGAAACAGTATCGCGGCTTATGCCGATGCAGAGCTGGAGGTTACTGACGGATGGCTGTTGGAAGGAGCTTTGCGATATGAGAACTATTCAGACTTCGGGTCTACATTCAATTATAAGGTGGCTACTAATGTAAAACTGGCTCCCAATCTGAACTGGAGAGGTGCTGTTTCCACAGGATTTAGAGCGCCTTCATTGGCTCAGATCTACTATAGTTCCACTTCTACATTAATTCAGCAGGGGAAAACAACACAGGTAGGTACTTTCAGGAATAATTCTGAGGCAGCACAGGCATTAGGGATTCCAAAATTAAAACAGGAGACTTCACAATCTTACAGCACAGGAATTACCTGGAAGATTCCGACATTAAGACTGACTTTTACGGCAGATGCTTATCTAATAAAGATTAAAGACAGGGTAGTGCTTACAGATCTTTTCTATCGTCCTGATGGTAGTTTTACTCCAGGTTCCGATCAGGCTGTTCTGCAAAGTGCTTTTGATCTTGCAAGAGCAAGTGCTGCCAACTTCTTTGCCAATGCGGTAGATTCTCAGACAAAAGGTTTGGATATTACCATTTCTCAGAATTCAAATATTTCATCGGGGATTTCTTTGGAAAATAATTTGGGAATCAATTTTAATCAGACCAAAAGAATCGGAGATATTCATGCGTCGCCTAAATTGATAAGTCAGATTGATAATTATTTCTCAGAACCTAATAGAGTGTATTTTGAAGAAGCTGTACCGCGCGTAAAAGCTACTTTGTCTAATACTTTAAGAGTTTCCGGATTTACTTTCCTATTACGTAATTCTTTCTTTGGTAAAGTGACTGATGCAGATGTTTTAGATGCTAATTTTGACGGAGTAACAGGAAGTACAGAGCATTTTGTTCTTAATAACCGCTTCGTGACAGATTTATCTGTAGGATATGATTTTAACAAGAATATTTCAGCAACGATCGGAAGCAATAACATACTGAATATATTACCGTCCAAAAGTCCGAATATAAGTTCATTAACGGCTGATAACCAGTTTGTATATTCCAGACAGGTTTCTCAGTACGGTATTGGCGGAAGGTTTTTATTTGCAAGAGTTGAATTCAGATTCTAACAAGTAAAGCTTAGAAAATTTAATAAAAAAACAGAGATGTCTTCTCTGTTTTTTTATATTCTGTTAGCAATAAAAAATAATTTTTTTGGTATAGTTATTTTTATAACTTTCTTTATTTCAATGAAGAAAATTCAATAAAATCGTATTCTGCTGAAGAAGTAAAAAGTTGTCGTAATACCGCCGCATGGCCATTTCCTGCAATCACAAGAATTCTATCTTCGCTGTTGTGTGGTATGTTTTGAATATTGCGGAACATTCTCAGATTTCTGCTGTACCAATAAAGGGCAAGCATATCGGCACCATCATGTTCTCTTAGTTTAAAATCTCCGCTAAGATAGGCACCATATCCGTATTGATGACTTTCTTTTGAATTCATATAAATAAAAGTGTCTAAGAGCGATTTGAAATTCTTAGGTTCAGAACTCTTGAAGAAATTATTAAACTGTTGGGAAAGCGCATCATCACTTCTAAAATCATAATCTTTGCTGAGGTTGTTAAAAAACGTAGAATCTTTTTTCCCAAACTGCTTCTGAAGATCATCCCAAATAGATTCCGCATCAATGCTGAACAGTTCTTTGATTTTAAGTTCATTGGCGATCCTCATAGCAAGCTGATACCGCTCATCTCTTTTGTCCCGGAGTTTGCCTTCGCTGTATTCTTTAAGTTTTTGATTGGCATTCCAGTTTGGCCATGCTTCAATTGCAATTTTAGTGGGCTTAAATTTTTTGATATAATCTACCAGTTCGGTAACTTCTTTTGCCGTTTTTGGTGAAAGTACATCTACCTGATCTTCCTTGCTGGTTGTAAGAGCATCAAGGTTAGGATAATCAAAATGGAAGGAACCTACAACCAGCACTTTAGTCTTTGGATTTTTAAAATAATCTGAAGGCTTTGTTTGAGCAAAAACAGATGTAGAAAGGCATAATAAGAAAATATAAATAATGGTTTTCATAGTATTATTATTTTTTGTTTGTATTCAATTATTGAGCACGGTTTTTCTCTTCAAAATTCACGTCTCTTTTGTTCGATTTTACTTTCTGATTTCCAAAGTTGTATGTAATGCTTAGAGTCATTCTTCTGGCATCCCAATAGTTGTCGAATGACTGTGTATTATCCGTAAAGTACATATCTGCCTTATATCCGGACTGTCTGAAAATATCACTCACCGAAAGATTGACCTGTAATGCTTTTTCTACGAAGCTCATCTTTACTCCTGCATCAATACTGGCACTGTTTCTTGCTGCAGTGTATCCGTCACGTGAAGGCAGATTCTGCCAGTAATTGACAAATAAAAGGAATGTTTTGGCCTTATTCAGCTGGAAAGTATTGTTGAGAGAATAATAGAATGACTGTCCGTTTTTAGGAACCAGGTTAAATCTGGTAATCTGAGTCTCATTATAACTGAACGAAGTGGAGATATTACTTTCCCAGATTTTGAAAAATGTATCCGTGTAGTTGAGATTGATCCCGTAGTTATCCTGATTGTAGTAATTTTCGTAGGTACTGGTAAGATCAATTCCGTTTAAGAAGGAAATCTGGTCAAAATTATTCGTTGTTCTCTGATAATAAAGATTGGCAGAAAATTTATTTTTAAAAATATAATTCAATTCAATATTGTGATTGAAAGAGGGCTGGAGGCTAGGATTTCCTGAATAATAGGTATTCGGATTAGAATACCATCGGAACGGATCTAAAGCCCGGAAATAAGGACGGTTGATTCTTCGGGAATAATTAATGCTGAACTGGTTATTTTCATTGGCTTTGTAAGAAAGATAGGCTGTAGGGAAAAATTTCCCATAATTATTATCGGATTTAGATTGTGTAGTTTGGGAAAAACCATTGGTTTGTGAATATTCATAGCGAAGTCCTGCCTTCACAGACCATTTCTCACCAAGATCTTTGCTGGCACTGATATAAGCAGCATAATTCTTCTCATTATAATCAAAAAGATTACTTTTTTCAGGATCTATAATGTAATTCCCATTGGTGAAATTAAAATATCCGATGTCTGAATTATTAGAAAACTGGCTGTATTTTGCCCCGGTCTCCAGCTGTATTTTTTTGAAGTTTAAAGTTAAATCGGCCTGTCCGGAATAAATTTTATAATCTACCGAAGAAAGATTTTTCACGACCTGCATTGAATTGCTGGCGATATTTCTTGTTGTAAAATTAACTTCCGTATCGGGTAAGTTTCCATAATAATTGGCGCCCAAGCTTAGCTTATGTTCTCCAAATTTCTGATCAAAATAGAGGTTCAGCATTTGGGAAGTGAAAGCAGAACGGTGTTTGGAATCTGTATCTGTTTGTAAAGTGGGAGTGTTTCCGGTGAAATAGTTTTGCTTAGAATTGATATCCATATTGGTATGCCCCTTCGTTATATCATATACCAGACCGATATTGGAATTTTTCGTAAGGGAATAATCAAAATTAGCATTCAGGCCAAGTCCGTCATTCATATCCCTTCTATCATCCTTACTTACGGAAGAGTTTTGGCCGATAATATTATATTTTTCTATTGATCTTTTATCTCCGTCATAGCCCAGCACTTTTACAGAAGCTTTAATTTTTTCATTCTGATAATTGACTCCCGCCACACTAGTGAAAGCAGCATATGTTTTTTGAATATAATTCGTATTCAGATAGCCGCTCCATCCAAGGTTTAGATTCTTTTTAAGAACGATATTGATAATTCCACTGTTTCCCTGAGCTTCATATTTGGCAGGAGGAGTGGTGATTACTTCTATTTTCAGGATATTTTCAGAACGAAGGTTTCGAAGATAATTCATCAGCTCAGATCCGGAAAGATTAAGCATACGGTCATTCACCATTACAGAAACTCCATTTTTTCCGGCAATAGAAAGTAACCCCTTGTTCTCGTCCACTTGAAGTAAGGGTGTTCCTGCCAAAACTTCAGTTCCTGAACTTCCCTGTGAAAGCATAGAATTCTGAACATTATAAACAAGACGATCTACTTTACGCTCTACCAGAACTTTTTTACCATTCACTGCCACTGCTTCAATTGTGTTGATATTGACGGTATCTTTTGTTTGTGCTGTTATAAAAGAACAAACAAGAGTAGTTATAAATAAAAGTTGCTTTTTCATAGGTTATCAATGACAGATTAAATGATGATTGTGTTAAGATTTCTCTGACAAAAGTATAAGAAGGCTCTTTGAAGAGAAATAGCGTTTAGATGAAGGGCATGATTATGCATATCAAAATAGTTTCATCGGAAAAAAACAGCTTTTTATCGAAAAGTGTTGATGAATTGTGTGTAGAGATTTATATTTGAATATGAATAAAAAGCAAATTATCTGGCTTCAGATTTTTTATTGGAGTTTCAATTTTATAGGAAACAACATTACACCTTATTTCTTTTTTCCTGAGCGAAGAGGACTTCAAACGTATGTGCTGAATTTTACTTATTCTATTACTGAAATTTCTACTTTTTACCTTTTGTATCTGGTTATTATTCCGAAGGTATTAAATCTGGAGAAACTTTATTCTGCCGTTTTAGTTTTTTTGATCTCTATTTTAAGCTTTGGTGTAATTCGGTATGGAATTGAAGAAGTACTGCTTCCTATTACCCTTGGTTTCAGAAACTATAATAAAGATACCGGACTTTTATATTATTTGACCGATAATATCTACAATGCTTCACTGACGGTTTTCATTGCTGGGATTCTATGGATCGTGGAGAAATATGGAGTTGCTGAAAATGATAAAAAGCAACTTCTGATTGAAAAAAAACAGGCAGAACTTCAGGCGCTGAAAACCCAGATCAATCCTCATTTTATTTTTAATTCCTTAAATAATATCTATTCCCTTGTCTATCAAAAATCGGATAAAGCATTGCCTGCCATTGAAGAACTTGGACAATTGTTGAGATATAGTACAAAAGATCTCGAAAAAGACTTTATTTCTCTGGATAAAGAGATTGGTTATATTGACAGTCTTATTGCTTTGGAGAAACTTAGAATCAGAAATCCGGAACTATTGCGTATAGAAAAAGATATTCAATATCCTCATCTTAAGATCTCCCCGATGCTGTTGGTTCCTTTTGTTGAAAATGCCTTTAAACATGGCGACTTCCGGGATAAAGGTTTTGCAATGAAAATCTCAGATCATGATAAGGTTCTGCATTTTTATCTTTCAAATTTTAAAGCCCAGAAAATGAAAGATATTGTTTCTGGAATAGGAATTCAGAACGTGAAAAAAAGATTAGAAATATTATATCCTAAACATCAGCTTGAGATCAAAGATTCGGAAACGGAATTTATTGTAGATTTAAAAATTGATTTAAGGGATGAATAAGATAAAATGTATCATCGTTGATGACGAGCCATTGGCCATATCTCTTCTTGAACATTATGTAGAGAAGATACCTTTTCTTGAGCTGGTTTTTTCTACAGAGAACCCTATTCTTGCTTTGGAATATCTTCAGAAAAATGATTCAGACCTCATCTTTCTGGATATTCAGATGCCGGAGCTTACAGGAATCAATTTTATGAAGATCGTAGGAGCTGATCAAAAGTATATTTTGACAACGGCTTATTCAGAATATGCCTTGGAAGGCTATGAACATAATATTGTTGATTATCTTCTAAAGCCGATCTCATTTGAGCGATTTCAGAAGAGCGTAATGAAAGTCCAGGAACGGTTTTCATTTCCACAGGAGGAAAATACCCATTTCTTTGTGAAATCCTCCGGGCAAAGGCATCGCATTGGTTTCAATGAAATTTTATATGTTGAAAGCATCAAAGACTACGTCAATATCCGGACAGAAAGTGATGAGTATATCGTTTTGGATACTCTTAAATCAATGGAAAACCAGCTTTCTGAAAAATTTGTGCGGATTCATAAGTCCTTTATTGTCAATCTGGATAAAATCAAAAGTATTGGAGCTAAAAAAGTTATTCTTCCCGAGTTCGAAATCCCTATCGGAGAGAGTTATAGGGCAGGTCTTCTGGATAGATTATAGTAAAATTGTAAGTTTTGGCTAAGGCCAGATGCATTTATAATTTTAAAAGCGGGCTAAAGTCTGCTCCTATTGAATTTATTAGCAGGAATTTTTGGTATGATAATAAAAAAAGACGACTTCTATTGAAGCCGCCTCTATATTAATCTAACAATTAATTATTTTTCCTGCTTCTTAATAAGGTTAAGGGCAGAACCTGCCTTAAACCAATCAATCTGCTGAGTGTTGTAAGTATGGTTTGCTGTGATAATATCTTTAGTTCCGTCAGCATGTACGAATTCTAATGTCAATTGTTTTCCTGGTGCAAACTGATCAAGATCTAAGAAGTTAACCGTGTCATCTTCCTGGATTTTGTCATAATCAGCTTCATTAGCGAAAGTGATTCCAAGCATTCCTTGTTTCTTAAGGTTGGTTTCATGGATTCTCGCAAATGATTTTACCAATACAGCTTTTACCCCAAGATGTCTAGGCTCCATTGCAGCGTGCTCTCTTGAAGAACCTTCACCATAGTTCTGGTCTCCTACTACGATTGTTGGAATGCCTGCCGCTTTGTAAGCTCTCTGCACAGCCGGAACTTCACCGTATTCCCCGGTAAGTTCGTTTTTAACTTTATTAGTGTCCATGTTGTAAGCATTTACAGCTCCTATCAACATGTTGTTTGAAATATTGTCTAAGTGACCTCTGTATTTCAACCATGGCCCGGCCATAGAGATGTGGTCAGTGGTACATTTTCCGAATGCTTTGATCAATACTTTAGCACCTTCAATGTTTTTGCCATCCCAAGCCGGGAATTCCTCTAACAATTGAAGTCTGTCTGAAGTAGGGCTTACGTTCACAACAACGCTTGAACCATCTTCTGATGGAGCTTGATATCCGTTGTCATCTACCGCAAAACCTTTTTCAGGAAGTTCAAAACCTTTAGGCTCATCAAGTTTTACCTGTTCACCAGCCTGGTTCGTTAAAGTATCTGTAATCGGATTAAAATCTAATCTTCCAGAGATAGCAACAGCTGCTACCATTTCAGGTGAAGCTACAAAAGCATGAGTATTCGGGTTACCGTCAGCTCTTTTGGCAAAGTTTCTGTTGAACGAGTGGATGATAGAGTTTTTCTCTCCTTTTTCTGCTCCTTCTCTGTCCCATTGTCCGATACATGGTCCGCAGGCGTTGGTAAAGATTCTTGCGTTTTCAAATTTTCTGAAAGAATCTAAGAAACCATCTCTTTCCGCTGTGAATTTCACCTGCTCAGAACCTGGATTGATTCCTAAAATAGCTTTTGGTTTTACTCCTTTTGCTACTGCATCTTCTACGATAGAAGCAGCTCTTGATAAATCTTCATATGAAGAGTTGGTACAAGAACCGATAAGAGCCCACTCAACTTCTAAAGGCCATCCGTTAGCCTCAGCTTTAGCTCTGAATTCAGCAACCGGAGTCGCTAAATCTGGAGTGAAAGGTCCGTTTAAGTGAGGTGTAAGTTCAGAAAGGTTGATTTCTATTAATTGATCGAAATATTGTTCAGGGTTTGCATATACTTCCGCATCACCCGTTAAGTGCTCAGCAATTGTATCAGCAGCATCTACCACATCCTGTCTTCCGGTAGCAGCAAGATATCTTCTCATAGAATCATCATATCCGAAAGTGGAAGTTGTAGCTCCAATTTCAGCACCCATGTTACAGATAGTTCCTTTACCGGTAGCAGAAAGAGATTCTGCCCCTTCACCGAAATATTCTACGATGCAGCCTGTTCCTCCTTTTACAGTAAGGATTCCGGCTACTTTTAAGATGACATCTTTTGCGGAAGTCCATCCGTTCATTTTACCGGTTAATTTTACCCCGATAAGTCTAGGCATTTTAAGCTCCCAGGCCATTCCTGCCATTACGTCTACTGCGTCAGCACCTCCTACACCAATAGCTACCATTCCCAGTCCTCCTGCATTTACGGTGTGTGAGTCTGTACCGATCATCATTCCTCCAGGGAAGGCATAATTTTCCAATACAACCTGGTGAATGATACCTGCTCCCGGCTTCCAAAATCCAATTCCGTATTTATCACATACAGAACTCAGGAAGTTGAATACCTCAGAGTTTTTGTTGATACCTTCCTGTAAATCTTTATCAGCACCTACTTTCGCCTGGATCAGGTGATCTGCGTGAGCAGTGGAAGGAACAGCAACTTTAGCTTTTCCTGCCTGCATAAATTGTAAAAGGGCCATCTGTGCAGTGGCATCCTGCATTGCTACTCGGTCTGGTGCGAAGTCTACATAAGAGTTTCCTCTTTCATAGGTTTGTGTAGCATTTCCTTCCCAAAGGTGGGTATAAAGGATTTTTTCTGAAAGGGTAAGAGGTTTTCCCACGATTTGTCTTGCCGCAGCAATTCTTTCAGGGTAACGCTCGTACACTTTTTTGATCATATCAATATCAAAAGTCATATCGTATTTTAATTTTGTTCTTTTTCCGTTTAATGCTTCTTTCTCTGATGTTTGAAAAAGAAAAATCATTTCTTTATACATCAAAAAACGTTCCTATAATCTATAAACAGGACGGTTTTGACTATAATTTCAAGAGATTTTATAACTTTCAATTTAAGAAAAAAT
This sequence comes from Chryseobacterium sp. JV558, assembly GCF_033712365.1. Lineage (NCBI taxonomy): Bacteria > Pseudomonadati > Bacteroidota > Flavobacteriia > Flavobacteriales > Weeksellaceae > Chryseobacterium > Chryseobacterium sp. JV558. The sequence goes on along the minus strand of NZ_WJHU01000005.1, from coordinate 95,775 downwards.
AGATTCTATTTTCAAGATTTTATCAGAAAAAAAATGTATTCATCTTAAAATAGAAACATTCTAAACAAAAAATTGGAAGATTTTAAATCCTAAAGGACTAAAATCTTCCAATTATATAATTTTCAATAGTCTTACGACTTATTGTATTGCTTCTATTAGTGAGCGCTTGTACTTGTTAATTCTTTAATGGAAGGTACAAAAGTTGTAAGATCAATGCCTTCAACAGCTGCTTTATACTCATCAATGTTAGGAATTCTTCCAATAATAGCAGATAAAACAACAACCGGAGTTGAAGCAAGCAGAGATTCTCCTTTTTTACGTTCAGAATCTTCAACTACTCTTCCCTGGAAAAGACGTGTAGAAGTTGCCAATACAGTATCTCCTTTAGCCGCTTTTTCCTGGTTACCCATACAAAGGTTACATCCAGGGCGCTCAAGGTACATTACGTTTTTGTATTCAACACGAGCTTCTCCTTTTGGAGCATTATCATCAAATTCAAAAGCTGAATATTTTTCTAATAATTCCCAGTCTCCTTCTGCCTTCAGTTCATCAATGATGTTATAAGTAGGTGCTGCTACTACAAGAGGAGCATTAAATTCTACTTTCCCTTGTTGTTTTTCAATGTTTCTAAGCATTTGAGAAACAATCTTAAGGTCTCCTTTGTGAACCATACAAGATCCTACGAAACCAAGGTCTACTTTTTTCTCCCCTCCATAGTAAGAAAGATCTCTGATGGTGTCATGTGTATATCTTTTAGATACATCATCATTGTTTACATCCGGGTCAGCAATCATTGGTTCAACGATTATGTCAAGATCTACTACTACTTCAGCATAATATTTAGCGTTTGCATCCGGAGTCAAAGCAGGTTTCTCTCCTGATCTGATCTCTGCAATTCTTTGATCAGCTTTGTCAATTAATCCCTGAAGAACTTTATTATGGTTGTCCATACCTTTATCAATCATGATCTGGATTCTGCCTTTTGCAATTTCCAGTGATTCAATCAAAGTATTGTCTTCAGAAATGTTGATAGAAGCTTTTGCTTTCATCTCAGCAGTCCAGTCTGTAAAAGTAAATGCCTGGTCAGCAGGAAGTGTTCCGATGTGAACCTCAATGATTCTACCCTGGAATACGTTTTCTCCTCCAAACTGCTTCAACATCTGAGCCTGAGTGGCATGAACTACATCACGGAAATCCATGTGTTCTTTCATGTTTCCTTTGAACGTTACTTTCACAGATTCAGGAATTGGCATAGACGCCTCACCTGTAGCTAATGCAAGAGCAACTGTTCCTGAGTCAGCTCCGAAAGCCACCCCTTTAGACATTCTTGTGTGAGAGTCACCACCAATGATGATTGCCCACTCGTCTACAGTGATGTCGTTAAGAACCTTGTGAATTACGTCAGTCATTGCATGGTATTCACCTTTCGGGTCACGGGCTGTAATAAGACCGAACTCGTTCATGAATTTCATTAGTTTAGGAATGTTAGCCTGAGCTTTTTTATCCCATACTGAAGCGGTGTGACATCCTGACTGGTAAGCACCGTCTACAATTGGAGAAATCACTGTCGCAGCCATAGATTCCAATTCCTGAGAAGTCATAAGACCTGTCGTATCCTGAGATCCAACGATATTAACTTCTACACGAACGTCTGAACCTGCGTGTAATACTTTTCCTGGAGTAGTTCCAACAGCGTTTCTGTTGAATATTTTTTCTACAGCAGTAAGTCCTTGTCCTTCGTGAGAAATTTCTTTTGATGGAGCAAAAACAGCAGGAGCTTCAACTCCTAAAAGCTGAGCTGCAAAGGTCTGTAGTTTTTTACCAAATACGATAGCGTAAGATCCGCCCGCTTTGATGAATTCCATCTTTTGTGGAGTGAAAGATTTAGTAAGGTCGATAAGTTCTTTATCGCCGTTATATAATTTCTTTTCTTTTGTATTAATTGTTAAAACAGTTCCTGTTGCTACTGAATAAGCTTCTTCAAGAACGATATCACCATTTTCGTTACGAATTGGGTTTCCGTTTTCGTCAACTTTCTTTACCCAGTTTTTAAGGTCAACACCAATACCTCCAGTAACGTCTACTGTTGTAAGGAAGATGGGAGAAATACCGTTTGTTCCTCCTACAATTGGAGCAATGTTTACAAATGGTACATATGGGCTTGCTTGTTTCCCTGTCCAAAGAGCAACGTTATTTACTCCTGACATTCTTGATGAACCAACACCCATTGTTCCTTTTTCAGCGATAAGCATAACGCTTGCATCAGGATGCTGTGCCTGTAAAGCTTTAATTTCTTCCTGCGCCTGAGGAGTGATCATACATTTACCATGAAGTTCACGGTCTGATCTTGAGTGAGCCTGGTTACCAGGAGAAAGTAAATCTGTAGAGATATCTCCTTCACCAGCGATGAATGTTACTACTTTGATTTCTTCAACAACTTCCGGCAGTTTGGTAAAGAATTCAGCTTTTGCATAGCTTTCTAGAATTTCTTTTGCAATTTCGTTACCGCTGTCAAATGCTTCTTTCAGACGGGTTGTATCTGCCTCATAAAGGAAAACCTGTGTTTTAAGAACGTTTGCCGCTTCTTTAGCAATAGCTGCATCATTACCTAAAGCAAGATCCAGCAATACTTCAATAGAAGGTCCGCCTTTCATGTGAGATAATAGTTCAAAAGCATATGCCTGAGAAATTTCTTCTACTACGGATTCACCCAGAATAATTTCTTTTAAAAATTTTGCTTTCACTCCCGCCGCACTTGTTGTTCCGGGTAGCGTGTTGTAAATGAAAAATTTAAGAGAATCCGATCGGTCAGCATTACCTGAATCTTTAATCTGTGTAATGATTTCGCTTAGTAATTCAGCACCATCAATTGGCTTTGGATGAAGCCCTTGGGTTTTTCTTTCTTCAATCTCTTTGATGTAATCCTTATAAATATTCATAATAGAAGGTCTTTCAACATTAAAGGTAGGCCTGCTTCTTCTTTACCGGTCTGTACAAATACAGTTAATGACATTTTGAGTTCTCGCATTTTGATGCAACATTAACCGAATAAAGTCAGCATAATCTACACTTTTTTAAAAGTTTTTAAAATTATCAAACAATTCAAAATGTTCCCAAAATTACGAATTTTTAATATTTTATAGAAACGAAATTATTTAGATTCTTTATAAATATGAATTTTATAATATCTATTTTTGGTCATATTTTTGTAGACATATGGCGAATATGAAAAATATCCTGAATGTTTTATGCATTTTTACTTCGGTTTTCGTTTTTTCACAGACTAAATCTGTGAAGAAAGTAACAGTGAAAAAAGGGGCTAAAACTATGGTTAAGAAAGGGACTGCAGCCAATAAGCCTAATCCTGATTTGGTGGTGATCAATAAAGATCTTCCGGTTTTGATTCCTAAAAAGAAAGGTGATCAGTTTGGGTATATTAACCAGAATGGGAAATTTATTATTCAGCCAGAATATCACATTGCTGTATTTTTTTACGAAGACTGCAACCTTCTGAATTCACCTAATGAAAAGGTTAGAAAATTTGGAACAAAAGAATATGCTACAGTAGAAAAAGATATGATCTCTTACCGGGTAGACCAGTCTGGAAAGAGAGTATACCAGTTCAAAGAAGCCGATTTTGGAAAATGCATCTTCGAAGAATATAAACAGCAGCTATTTCAGGCTTATACTATGAATGGCTTTTACGGAATTATTGAAAAATCAAAATTTGTGAATGCTGCAGATTACAGGCAGTTTCAGATTTATCCTCAATATCAGTATCTGTACATTATGGAAGGAGACGATGTAGCCAACCCAATGATTGTTGCTTCCAATAATGATAAATTTGGAGTGATTGACGTTAACAATAAGATCATCATTCCTTTTGAATACGCGAATATTAAAAGAAATTTTAGCTGGAAGCTGGGTAAGATGTTTGAAGTCACCAAAGACGGAAAAAGCTACTATTATGTGGATGCTGATAATAAAACCTACTAAAAAAATTATAAATGATGAATGATGAATGATGAATGATGAATGATGAATGATTCATCCAATAATTCTTATTTTTCATTCTATTTTTTATCCGTAACTCAAAACCCCGCACCTCACACCCCGAATCTCAATTCATATATTTTTTGTAATTTTGCGGCTGAAATAAAGGGGTGCTTTAACAGGCTGAGATTATACCCAATGAACCTGGAACAGGTAATGCTGTTTAGGGATGCGTCTTCATCAGGCGCTGAATTGTATAATATCTTATCGATCCCCTTTTATTCATTAAATGTCAAAGATTTATAGAATGAAAGGATTATTTTTTTTAGGGCTTAGCGTAGGCTCTGTAGCTTTTATCCAGGCTCAGAATAAGGATTCTCTGAAAGTCAGAGAAATTGAAGCCGTCAACTTTACCAGGAGACTTCCTGTAGCAAAGGAAATCATTAATGTACAGAAAGATTTAGACGGGAAAAACTTAGGACAGGATCTTCCTATTCTTTTAAAAAATCAAACTTCCATTATTTCCACTTCAGATGCAGGAAATGGAGTGGGGTATACCGGTTTTAGAATTCGTGGAGTCTCAGGGAGTGGGATTAATGTAATGATGAATGGCGTTCCGTACAATGATTCTGAAAGTCAAGGAACATTTTTTGTGAATGTTCCGGATTTAACGAGTTCTGCTTCACAGATTGTTATTCAAAGAGGGGTAGGGACTTCCAATAATGGTGTTTCTGCTTTCGGAGCAAGTATCAATGTGATTTCTAAAGATCCTGAAGAAAAGTTTTATTTTAAAACGGATGACAGCTATGGCTCATTTAATACCTACAAATATTCAGCTGAGATAGGTTCCGGCAAATTCTGGAAAAACCGTCTTTCCGTAATGGGAAGATATACTCATATACATTCTGATGGATATATTGACAGAGCTTCATCAAATCTGCATTCTTATAATTTTACTGCTTTATTTGAAGAAGGAAACACCAAGTTACGTTTAATGGCTTTCGGTGGAAAAGAGAAAACCTACCAGGCTTGGAACGGGGTTGACCGCAAAACATGGGAGACTGATCCTAAATTTAATGTTTCAGGAGCAATTTATGATGCCAATTGGGAGAATATCGTAAGTTTCTATGATAACGAAACAGATAATTACAGACAGAATCATTATCAATTACTCTGGGAGCAGAAATTCAGTGACCGATGGAATTTGGAAACTACATTTCACTATACTAAAGGAAAAGGATATTACGAAAACTATAAGCAGGGAGATCCTTTTTCCAGATACAATTTACCTGATTTGACCGAGGGTGAACAAACCGTAAAATATTCAGACTTTATCAGAAAAAAATGGCTGAATAATGATTTTTATGGAGTGGTTTCAACACTTTACGGAAAGTTTGAAAACTTAGATCTGAACGTTGGAGTAGTAGCCAATCAATATTACGGAAGACACTACGGAAATGTTACGGGAGTATTTTTTCCTCAGATTGAAGAAAGTGAGTATTACAGAAGCCGCTCGATAAAGAATGAAGTATCCGGTTTTGCAAAAGCTTTGTTCAGAGTAGATAATTTTGAATTTTTTGGTGATTTACAACTAAGAAAAATCAATTACAATACCAAGATCCTGATGGCTGGTGATGGTGAAGGAGCTGATTTAAGTAAAAACTGGTTGTTTTTTAATCCGAAAGCCGGGGTAAATTACAGAATTGAGGGAGGGAAAGTTTTCCTTTCCTATGCCCACGCCCACCGTGAACCGAACAGAGATGATCTGATGGCGAATAACGATGTGAAAGCAGAAAAGCTCCATGACATTGAAGCCGGTTTTGAAAAACAGTTCGGGATTGTATCACTTACCGCGAACATTTATTACATGTACTATGTTAACCAGTTGGTTTTAAATGGTGTACTTAATAATGTAGGGGCTTTCATCAGAACCAATTCCGGGAAGAGCTACAGAAGAGGAGTGGAACTTGGTGCTTTGGCAAAATTATCCAAACAATGGGAGGTTTCAGGAAACGTAACCTTAAGTCAGAGCAGAAATCAGGATTTTAATATTCAAAATGGAGATCTTCCCAAAAGCCTTGGAAATACACAGATTTCATTTTCTCCGAATGTAATTGCCAATTTAAGTCTGAAATTCAACCCTACAAAGAATTTTCAGTTTGCTTTAATGAATCAGTATGTCGGGAAACAATATCTGGACAATACAGAAGATGCCAACCTGCAGCTTAAAGATTATTTCCTGACAGATTTCAATGCTCAGTATCAGTTTAAAATTGCTAATAATGAAGTTGCATTAAAACTGTTGGTGAATAACCTCTTCAATAAAAAATATGTCAACAATGGATCTGTGTACGAAGGACAGCCTTATTATTTTTCACAGGCAGGAACCAATTTCATGTTTGGTGTAAGCTGGAAGATTCAATAATGAGAAGGCCTGGGAAGCAAATAAATGAATTTGCAGATTTGCCCTTTTACCCATTTCATTATAATTGTTAAGCTTAAAAAAAGAAGTTTAAATACCTGTATTCCTATTTTGATACAGAATAATCAAAAGACTGTTTCGACAGTCTTTTTTTATATAGGCTAAATATCTTAAAAAGTCATGAAAAAGTCATAAATTTGCTGCCAAATGAATATTTCAGCATACATTTTAGAATACATAAAACAATTTGGAACTGCCACGGTTCCAGGCTTTGGGGTGTTTTCACTGAAAAATTCTAAGGCAATTATCAATTCCGAAAACGGGAGCATCTTACCTCCAGCCAGTCAGATTGAATTTACAATAGACTACGAAGTACAGGCTGAAGATCTTACTGCTTTTATTGCAGGACAAAAACAGATGTCCTTAGAAGCTTCAAGAAGTGATCTGAAGATCCAGACAGATTTTTGGAAGAAAAAACTTCAGGCCGAGCAGGTTCTTGAAATTCAAAACCTTGGAACAGTCTTCATTGAAGAAGGGCATACCCATTTCAAAGGAAAAAGAATAGAATCAGGACGTCCGGACTTTTATGGACTGGAAGAGATCAGATTTTCAGATATCAATAATGGTGAGAAAGTGAATCCTTCAGTCAACCGCGAAAAGGATTTTAAATTCAGAAAAACTATTCTCTGGATTTTCCTTTTGATTATTCCGGTTTTGGGGATTTTATACCTGGCTTTTACCCAGCAGGAACTTCTTTTTGGTAAGAAATCTTTCAATAAGGTTTCTGTACAGACCTCTACCCACAGAATTGTAAAAGATACAATTAAGGTGATGGTACATACCCCGGAAACATCCGTTTCAGATTCTTTGAAAAAAGATTCATTAGCAAAACCTGTCGGAAAAGGAGTAAAACCCGTTCCGGCCGTTCCAAACAACACTAAGACTAGATGGCAAAAATAAAAAAAGCGTCAGAATCTCTGACCATTATGACCAATATCGTTCTTCCGAACGAAACCAATTCTTTAAGAAATCTTTTTGGGGGTGAACTTTTAGCAAAAATGGACCGTTGCGCGTCTATTTCTGCAGCAAGACACTGCGAAAGAAGAGTAGTAACCGCTTCAGTAAACCACGTATCTTTCAATCACCCGATTCCGGAAGGCGGAGTAGTGGTATTGGAATCTAAAGTTTCCAGAGCATTCTCTACTTCTATGGAGGTGTATGTAGATGTATGGTTGGATGACCCTATCAATCAAAAGAAAATTCACACCAATGCAGGTATTTATACTTTCGTTGCAGTGGATGAGTTCAACCGTCCGATTCCTATCCCGGAAATGGTTCCAGAAACAGAAGAGGAAAAAGAAAGATTTGCAGCAGCATTCCGTAGAAAAGAACTTTCATTAATCCTTTCCGGAAGAATGAAACCTTTGGAATCTGTAGAGCTTAAAAAACTTTTCCAGGAACCTCAGGAATCTAAGAAAGACAAAAAGTAAGATCCTTATAAAACACAAAAAACACGAATGTCTTACACAAATTTTCACAAATGGTTTGTGTAAGGTCACATGAAAAAAAATATTAAAATGGATATTTCTGAAAACGATATATCAAAAATTGTTTACGAAGCAGGATATACAGTTCATAAGTCATTGGGACCAGGACTTTTGGAAAGTGCCTATGAAGAATGTCTGTTTTATGAATTAAATAAACATGATATTCTTGTAGAAAGGCAAAAACCAATGCCATTAGTTTATGATGAGGTGAAAATGGATGTTGGCTATAGACTTGACTTTTTGATTGAAGAAAAATTTGTGCTGGAAATAAAATCTGTAGAATCTTTGCATGATATTCATCTGGCGCAGATACTTACCTACCTTCGTTTAAGCAATTGTAAGCTTGGTATGTTGATCAACTTTAATACAATCCAGTTTAAAAATGGAGTGAAAAGAGTGATTAACGGTACCTTGTAATTTGTGTTATTTGTGAAATCAATTAGTGACATTTGTGTTTAAACTATGAAAATACTTCTTTTAGATAAAAACCATCCTCTTATTACAGAACAGCTTTTGGCTCAGAATTTTATTTTGGAAGAGGATTTTACATCGTCTTATGATGAGGTTTGTGATAAAATTGAAAATTACGATGGGATTATCATCAGAAGCCGTATTCCATTAGACCAAAACTTTCTGGAAAAAGGTAAGAATCTGAAATTTATTGCAAGAGTAGGAGCGGGAATGGAAAATATTGATATTCCTGTTGCTGAGAAACTAGGAATTCAACTGATCAATTCTCCGGAAGGGAACAGAGATTCTGTAGCAGAACATGTGGTAGGAATGCTGCTTGTGATCATGAACAGACTTTTTATTGCTTCTCTGGAGGTGAAAAACGGGATATGGAAACGTGAAGAGAACAGAGGAGATGAATTGTTGGGGAAAACAGTAGGACTTATTGGATATGGAAATATGGGAAAAGCTACCGCTAAAAGACTTTCGGGGTTCGGATGCAAAGTGGTCTTCCATGATCTGCTTCCTGGCCTTTCGGATGAATATGCAACACAGGTTTCACTGGAAGAATTGAAGCAGTCTGCTGAGGTTTTGAGTCTGCATATTCCTTTGACTTCAGAAACACATTATCTTATCGATGAAACGTTCATCGCAGAAATGAAAAACGACTTCTATTTTGTCAATACGGCAAGAGGAAAGAATGTGAAAACTAAAAATTTAGTAGAAGCGTTGAAGTCAGGAAAGGTAAAAGGCACTTGTCTGGATGTATTAGAATACGAAAAATCTTCCTTTGAGCATATTGAAACAGAAAATGAAGATTTAAAATACCTTCTTGAATCTGAAAAAGCAATTGTTACGCCGCATATTGCCGGCTGGACCCATCAAAGCAAAGAAAAGCTGGCTCAATTTATTGTAGATAAAATTGTTGCTTCACATTGTTAGAAAAAGAAAAATAAAAAGATAAAAGGCGGATTTACAAAAAGTGAATTCGCTTTTTTTATGATTTTGCCCCGTCAAATTTTACTTTTCCTTTTATTTATGTTAAATAATTCATAATGTCCCTCTCTTGGTTATTATTTATTTTTGAGTTTTATTAAATTGCCGCTCATTTTGAATCTCATGACGAAGCGTAATTTTGTACTTATCCTAACTGTTCTTTTATCGATATTTTCCTGTAAAAAAAAGTCTGAAGCCAAAGAAGTTTCAGCTGAAAACACGACTAATCTGCCCAACTATGGAAATGTAGACTTCGGAAGTATTTTCGTCAAAGGTGACGGGCAGCTTTTGAACAAACAGACAACGGTAAGCTATATAGATCAGTATTACAAAAAAATATGGGAAGAAGGTAACCTTAGCGGTGGAATTCTGGTTGCTAAAGGAGATGAAATTCTTTACGAAAACTATAGAGGCTTCGGAAGAGAAGGTAATCAGATGCCGATTGATAAAAATACACCATTGCACGTAGCTTCGGTTTCAAAAACATTAACGGCGATGGCGATGATGAAACTGATTGAGGCTGGGAAAATAAAGTTTACAGATCATCTTACTCAGTTTTTTCCGGGGTTCCCATATCCGAATGTTACCGTTCAGACTTTGTTGGACCAAAGGAGCGGGCTTCCGAAATACGAATATTTTATTACCAAAATACAGCCCGCACCGGCAGAACTTTCCAAACAATTTATTACGAATCAGGATGTATTGAATATGATTATCAAATACAAACCTGATCTGGCAAGAGATACCGATACAGGATTTATGTACTGTAATACCAACTTTGCTTTATTGGCTTTATTGATTGAGAAAGTAACAAAAACTCCTTTCCCGCAGGCAATGAAAGAAATGGTTTTCACTCCGCTGAAAATGAATAATACGTACATCTTCCAGGAAAAAGATATTCCTACAGCGTCACAGTCTTTCTATTATGGAGGAAATAAATTGTATCCTCTGGACAGATTGGATCTTATTTATGGTGATAAAAATGTATATACTACCCCAAGAGATTTGTACAACTTCTCAAAAGCAATGTATTCGAAAAATTTCCTGAAGTCAGAACTGATGGAGATGGTTTTTGCTCCTTACAGCAATGAAAAGGCAGGAATGAATAATTATGGATTAGGATTCAGGATGAAAATTTTTGATAATGGTGAAAAGCTAACGTATCACAACGGCTGGTGGCATGGTACAAACTCTGTATTTGCCCATCTTTTAAAATCTAAAGTTACTATTGTTGCTATAGGAAACAAATATTCAAACAAAGTATATACAGCCCTTGCTTTATCAGGATTATTTGAAGATTTTCCTTTACAAAAGGAGAAGCTGCATACTGTTATGCATGACAATAAAGATACTTTAAATTCCGGACAGGAAGTTTTTGGAGAATAATGTTTATTTTTGCCTAAACATTTTCATGAAAAGGTTTCTTTTATTATTTGTTATCTGCTTTCTTGTACATTCATGTGCAAGAGTGGGATCTCCTGTTGGAGGGCCTAAGGATACTTTAGCACCAAGGTTTTTAAGTTCAAACATTGATACTACAAGAATTAATGTTAAAAAAGATATTCACGAACTCCGTCTGGATTTTGATGAGTATGTGACATTGAAAGATATCAATAAAAACCTGATTATTTCACCTCCAATTAAAGGGATAACGAGAATTCTTCCTTCCAATATAGCCAACAAATTTGTGCTGATCCAATGGACAGACACTCTTCAGGCCAATACAACCTATAATTTCAATTTCGGAAATTCTATTGTAGATAATAATGAGTCGAATATACTGAGGTATTTCAATTTTGCTTTTTCCACGGGAGACAAACTGGATGATCTTTACATCAGCGGTGAGGTAAAAGATGCAATGGATATCAAAAAGAAAACGGGCACAACAACGGAAAATAAACTTGTAGTTGGATTGTATCAGGTAAAAGATACAATGGATTACAAGAAAAAACCTTACTACATTACAAAAGTAGATGAAGATGGATATTATGAATTGAATTATCTGACCCCGGGGAAATATAAAATTATCGCTTTTGATGATGAAAACGGAAACTCTATGTACGACCCAGGAAAAGAAAAAGTTGGGTTCCAGAAAGATCCGATAGATGTTGAAAAATCCGTTTCAGGATTGAATTTAAAGGTATATCCTTCCAGAAAGGCTGTGAAGTATTCGGATATGAAAGAAATTGCGGGCGGAATTTTAATGTCATTCGAAGGAAATCCTGACGAAGTAAAAGTTCAGTCACTGAATGAGAAAATAAAGGATCTTAAAATAACACACAATCCAAAATCCGACTCGGTAAGAATATGGTTTGATGCTGTAAAAGATGATGTGGGGCAGACAGCCAATGAAAAACTCACCTTCACTCACAATAAAGGCCCGAAAAAAGATAGTGCCTACAGCGTTTCTTTATTTTACAGATACAATAAGAAGAATGCAATGAATGTCTTTAGTGATAATGACGGAACTTCAATTGCTCCAAAGGCAGATTTGAAAATTGCATCAAATTATATTGTTGATAAAATTGATCCTTCAAAATGGACGTTAAAGATTAAAGGGGACAGCTTAACCACTTTACCATTCACTGCTAAAATTTCGGAAACAAATCCTTATCAGATTCATGTTCAATCAGATTTTGTGATGGGAAAAAGCTATGAGCTTACTGTTCCTAAGGAAACTGTATCTTCATTCTATACAAAAAATACCCAGTCAAAGCGTTTTGACTTTGATGTTGCTAAAATAGACCAGTTTGGAAGCGTTGAATTCTCTATTCAGAATGCTCCGGCTGCAAATTACTGGATTCAGATGGTGGATTCTTCTGATAAAATAGCTTATCAGAAATATATAAAAGGAGATAAAGTAAAGTTTGATATATTGAAACCAGGGGAATACATTGTAAGAATTCTGGTAGATAATAACGGAAATAAATATTGGGATGAAGCCGATTTCGCCAATGACATTTTTGCGGAAGATGCTTATATTTTCCATAAAAAAGTGATCGTAAGAGGATTGTGGGAAACAAGAGAAGATTGGGATCTGAAGGATACCAGAACACTTGACAGTCCTAAATCAACTTCTTCAACTCCAGCACCAGCTTCGACTCCAACTTCACCTCCAGCTTCGTCATCAGAAACTTCTCAGCCTGTGGAACCTGCTGCTACGAAACAAGTATTGAAAAAAGAATTTAAGTCCGGTAATGCCGTTTTAACTCCGTCAAAGTAAACAGATGAAAATGGCTAAGAAAATAATATTTTGGACATTGGTAGCGTTTGCCCTGATTCAGTTTTTTCCTATTGACAGGACGAATAAGCCTGTTGATTCTGCCACGAACTTCGTTGATGCAAGGAAAGCACCGGAAAAAGTAAAAACACTGCTTAAAAATGCATGTTATGACTGCCACTCCAATGAAACCGTTTATCCGAAATATGCTTTTATCGCACCTGTTTCATGGTCTGTAAAAAGCCATGTCAATGAAGGCAGAGAACATCTTAATTTTTCTACCTGGGAAACATATAATAAGGATTTGAAAAAGAATATGATTACTAAATCTATTCAGACTATCCAAAGCAAGGCAATGCCAATGCCTGGTTATATCGTTTATCATAAAGAAGCTAATCTTTCAGAAGCCGAAAGAGCATTGCTGATTCAGTATTTTGAAGAAATGCTGAAAACTGAAACCTATTAGTTTTGAGCGTAATGCTTGAAAAAATGAAAAGGCTGAGAGAATTCTCAACGCTTTATTCTTCAATGTTCAATTCATTCTAAGATTAAAATAAAACTCTCGCAGATTTTGCGGATCCGGCAAATGGTTGTATTCTAACAATCTGCTTAATCTGCAAAGTCTGCGAGAGAATATATTACAAAAATTATTTCTTTAAATAGCTCTCAAAAAATCTCTTCTGAGAATCAAAAGCAAGGTCTTCAAGGTCTAGCTCCTGTAAAGGAATCCATACCGCTTCTGAGATCTCTGAGAGTTCAAGATTTACCTCAAACTTTTCCGAAACATTATACTCATAAAAGAGATCGATAGTATTGTAATCAATTTCCTTGTATTGATAGATGTTAGGAAGGCTGGTAAGGTATTTCAGGTTTGAAATATCGATATCAAGCTGAAGTTCTTCAAAAAGTTCTCTTTTACAGCTTTCTTCTGCACTTTCTTTAGGGTCAACGAATCCTCCAGCAAGATCTAGTTTTCCTTTTTTAGGATCTCTGTTTCTTCGTGTAAGATAGATTTCATCACCACATCTGATGACAACCGCTACAGCGCCTGCCACATTGTTATACAGAGTAAAACCACATTCCGGACAGCTCCATTTCTTTTCGCCATCCCAATGTAAGGACTCTTTGCCACAGCTTGGGCAATATTTCAATAATTTCATTGAGCAATATTAATATTTCTCGGGTGATAACTCAAAATAACATCCCTTAATTCTTCTGTTTTCAGATGCGTATAGATTTCCGTTGTTGTAATACTGGAATGTCCCAGCATTTCCTGAATATAACGGAGGTCTGCTCCATTCTGCAGTAAATGCGTAGCAAATGAATGTCTGAAGGTGTGTGGAGATATTTTTTTGTTAACCCCTGCTTTATCTGTAAGTTCTTTAATAATAAGAAACACGATCACTCTGGACATAGATGTCCCACGGCTGTTCAAAAACAGAGTGTCTTCATATTTCTTATTGATTTTACCCTTAGAACGTACCTCTTTGATATAACTTTCAAGCAGATCTGCGGTATAGTCGGCCAAAGGAACAAAACGGGTTTTGTTTCCTTTTCCATTTACCTTGATGTATTGCTCTTTAAAGTTGATATTGGAAATCTTAAGATCAATCAGTTCAGAAACACGAAGTCCGCACCCATAGAGTACCTCTATGATGCAGTGGTTTCTTTTTCCAAGATCTGTATTGACTTCAATAGCAGCGATAATTTTGTTGATATCAGACAGGCTTAAGGTATCAGGTAGATACAATCCCAGTTTAGGGCCTTCAAGTAACGCCGCAGGATTGTCTTCACGATATTCATCCTCTAGCAGAAATTTGAAAAAGGCTTTGATGGAAGATATCCACCTTGCCTGTGATCTCTCACTGAATTTCTGTTTAGAAAGATTGAAAATGTATTCCTGCAGGTTTTCGTAACCGATAGATTCTGGGCCGACGTTTGCCAGATCTTCTTTTGCATACTCTTTTAATTTCTTAATGTCCCGAACGTAGGCGTCGAGAGTGTTTTCTGAAAAATTTCTTTCGAAACGAAGAAATATTTCAAAATCTTTGATCTTTTCATCCCAAGTCATTTGTGCTTATTTTTTTAGTTCACAGTCCGATATTTGTTCTATTTCAATATTATGGTTTCTCAGGAATGATATTCCATCGTCATCCGAATACTCATTAATGTACACCAGTCTCGCAATTCCTGCCTGCAGAATCAGCTTACTACATTCTTTACAAGGAGACAGCGTCAGATATAACGTTGCTCCTTTTGCAGATTGAGTAGAAGCAGCCAGCTTTAATATAGCGTTGGCTTCAGCATGCAATACGTACCAGTGTGTTTTCCCTTCTCCATCTTCACAGCAGTTTTCGAATCCCGAAGGAGTTCCGTTGTAACCATCTGAAATAATCATCCTATCTTTTACGATAAGAGCCCCTACCTGTTTTCTCTTACAGTAGGAGAGTTTTGCCCATTCCTGAGCCATTTTTAGATAAGCTTTATCAAACTTATTCATACCGCAGCATTGTTTTTTTTCGAAATAATTTGGATTAAAATCTTTTAAAAAGATTTAGAAGTTAGGTCTTCTCTTCTCTAGAAACGCAGTAACTCCTTCTTTCTTATCTTCCATTTCAAAAAGTTCCCCAAAATATTTAATTTCAGTTTCAAAACCTTTCTCCGTGTCAGATAAATTCACGGCATTTATAGCCTTCGAGATTGCCATTGGTGAATTGTGGGCAATCGTATTTGCTAATTCTTTCGTTTTGGTTAATAGTTCTTCAATAGGATATACTTCATTTACCAGTCCGATCTCTTTTGCTTTTTGAGCAGGGATCATTTTGGCAGAGAAGATCATTTCGTTGGCAATACCTTTTCCTACAAGCTTTGGAAGCCTTTGAGTTCCGCCGTATCCCGGGATTAATCCAAGAGTTACTTCAGGAAGCCCTAGTCTGGCGTTTTCCGATGCATATCTGATGTGGCATGCCATGGCAAGCTCTAAACCTCCTCCTAATGCAAAACCGTTTACGGCTGCAATAACAGGTTTAGACATATTTTCAATTTTATTGAACAATGTATTTTGTCCGTTTCTTGCAAGTTCTTCCGCTTTTTCCTGTCCGAAGTCGCTGAATTCCTTGATGTCAGCACCTGCTACAAAAGATTTTTCTCCACTTCCTGTAAGGATAATTACCCTGCAGGAGTTGTCAGCTTTAAGCTCATCCAGTGCGGTACTGATTTCCTGAATTGTTTTTGCATTTAAAGCATTTAAACTTTCAGGTCTGTTTATGGTAATGATAGATAATTTATCTTCTTTTTTTAATAATATGTTGTCGTAACTCATTTTTCCACTTTAAAATATCATCCTTTGCAAATTATGAATTTTTTGCAAAAAAAAGGAAAAAATATTATTTTTTTTTCCTTTTTTTTAATTTATTATTCAATATGATTATTTGGAATGATTCATCATATTTGCATCAATATTGACGTTTAGCTGAGAAGCCACTTTCATGCCAAGCTCAATATTGGCACGGAAAAAGTGACATAATTGTCGGTTGATAATCTCATCTTTTTTCGGCCCGCTGATGCCTTGCATGCTGCCAATAATATTTTGGATCAAACGATTTCTGTCTTCCGCATCCATTGCTTTTGAATAAAGCAGTCCGGGTTGAGTATAATGATCACTGTCATTATCATTTCTGTTGTAGCTCGCTACATGAGCACTGTCTAGTTCATACTCAAAGCTTTTGTAATCAGAATCCGCATTGATATCATCGAAACTGTTCGGATGGTAATTGGGTTTATCCTGATAAGAGCTTGAGTCTGCCATATAACCATCTCTTTGATAATTATTGACTGCAAAAGGACATCTGTTCACTTCCAGCTGATGTGCATTGACGCCCACTCTGTAACGGTGTGCATCAGGATAGGAGAATAATCTTCCCTGCAGCATTTTGTCAGGGGAGAAACTAATTCCGTTAATCAGGCTGCTTGGTGAAAAAGTAGACTGTTCAACATGAGCAAAATAATTAACAGGAACTTCATTAAGTTCCATTTCTCCTACCTCAATCAATGGGAAGTCATCGTGGAACCATACTTTGGTTACATCAAAAGGATTCCATCTGAAATCTTTTGCCTGCTCTTCGGTCATCACCTGGATGTATAGAGTCCATTTCGGGAAGTCTCCATTTTCAATCGCATTGCAAAGATCTTCCTGAGCGAAATCCGGGTTTTCTCCTGCCATTTTTACAGCTTCCTCATCAGTGAAGTTTTTTACTCCCTGTTTTGTTTTGAAATGAAATTTTACCCATACTCTTTCATTATTATCATTGATCATAGAGAAAGTATGAGACCCAAATCCATGCATATGTCTGTATCCGTATGGCGTTCCTCTGTCTGACATTAGTATAAGAACCTGATGAAGTGATTCAGGATTTAAACTCCAGAAATCCCACATCATGGTGGCGCTTTTTAAATTGGTTTTTGGAAGCCTTTTTTGGGTATGAATAAAATCCGGAAATTTTTTTGCATCCTTAATAAAGAATACCGGAGTATTATTTCCTACAAGATCCCAGTTCCCATCTTCTGTATAAAATTTTAAAGCAAAACCTCTAGGGTCTCTTGCGGTATCTGCGCTTCCTTTTTCTCCTCCTACAGTAGAGAATCGTGCAAACATTCTGCATGAATTTCCTACTTTCGAAAACAGCTTTGCTTTTGTGTACTGGCTGATATCATGGGTTACGGTAAAGGTTCCGTATGCTCCGCTTCCTTTGGCGTGCACTATTCTTTCAGGAATTCTTTCCCTAACGAAATGGGCAAGATTTTCCTGAAGAATAAAGTCTTGCAGCAATACCGGGCCTCTTGGTCCTACCGTCTGTGAATCCTGATGCTCAAAGTAAGGTGCGCCGTTGCTTAACGTTAATTTTTTAGAATCCATATAATTGATGATTTGAATAATTCTTTTTCTTTTTTCTAAATCGAAGTGTAAAGGTAATGAATATCAAATTTACTTGAATTTTTAATTGCTAATAACAAAAACGTTATATCTTTGTAATAGATAATATTAATCAAATGAACATTCAGCAACTGGAGTATCTTATCGCTGTTGATAAGTATAAACATTTTGGTAAAGCAGCCCAGGCATGTTTTATTACACAACCTACGTTAAGTGCCATGATACAGAAATTTGAGGATGAACTGGATGTAAAGGTTTTCGACAGAACTACCCACCCAATTCGTACCACAGATGTAGGGCTGCAGATTATTGATCAGGCAAAAGTAATTATAGAATCTGTCAATGAGCTGAGAAACAAAGCGAACCTTTTGAATAATATTTTAGGAGGAACTCTTAATCTGGGAATTATTCCTACTGTTTCTTCTTTCATTCTGCCTACGGAAATTTTCAAATTCCTTGAAGATAATCCAAAGATCCAGATGAATGTAAAAGAAATGACAACTGATAATATTATTAAAGCTCTAAAAGCCGGAGAACTGGATGCGGGAATTATCTCAACTCCTTATGATACAGCTGACGAGTTTTATCAGGATTTCTTATTCAATGAAGAGCTGATGATTTACAGTTCCAATACAGAAGCCAACAAAAAGAATTCTTACATCATTCCGGAGGATTTGAATGTAGAGAAAGTATGGCTGCTTGAAGAAGGAAACTGTCTTAGAAATCAGTTTGAAAATATCTGTCACCTTAAGGAAAATACATTGAAGCCTAAAAATTTAGACTTCCTGGCTTCCAATATCCAGACTTTGGTACACATGGTGGATAAAGTAGGAGGAATCAGTATTCTGCCGGAGCTTGCACTGAGCCAGCTTTCAGAAGAACAGAAGAAAAATGTTTTCAGATTCAAAAAACCTTTCCCTTACCGAGAAATCAGTATTATTTATTATAAGCCAACTTTTAAGCAAAAAATAATTGATGAATTGTCACATTCTATCAAAACTTCTTTAGAACTTAAGCTGAATTATCACGAAAGTCCAAAAGAATTTGTAAGCATTAAGCCTCAGTAATGGTAATGCTTTAAAGTGATAGAAATCATCAATTTAAATAAAATTATAATTAATAAACAAAATTTTTGAGTATTACGAAAATAGTACTTAAATTTGCTGACGTTTATTACGAGGAAAAATTTGACCTGATTGCAACCTCTATAAAAATATGCTAAAACAGTATTCTTTTTTTCTGGGCAATTTATTTCATATTTTTCGCAAACATTATTTTTTTAAATCTTTAAAAACAAAAGAATTATATGTCTTATTTATTTACGTCTGAATCAGTTTCAGAAGGACATCCGGATAAAATTGCCGATCAAATCTCCGATGCATTAATCGACCATTTTTTAGCATACGATAAAAACTCAAAAGTAGCATGTGAAACTCTTGTAACTACCGGACAGGTGGTATTGGCAGGAGAAGTAAAATCTGATGCTTATCTTGATGTACAGACCATTGCCAGAGAAGTAATCAACGGAATTGGGTATACAAAAGGTGAATATATGTTCAATGGAGATTCTTGTGGAGTAATCTCTGCTATCCATGAGCAGTCACCTGATATCAACCAGGGAGTTGACAGAGCTGTAAATGATGGATCTTTTGAAGCGAAAGCAAATGCACAGGGAGCAGGAGACCAGGGAATGATGTTTGGGTATGCTACCAATGAAACGGCTAACTATATGCCTCTTGCATTAGACCTTGCTCACACAATTTTGAAAGAACTTTCTGCCATCAGAAGAGAAAATAAGGAAATCACTTATCTTCGTCCGGATGCAAAAAGTCAGGTAACTATTGAATATTCTGATGACCACAGACCTATCAGAATTGATTCTATTGTAGTTTCTACTCAGCATGATGACTTCGCCGCTGAAGAGGAAATGCTGAACAAAATCCGTGAAGATATTAAAAACATTCTGGTTCCAAGAGTTGTTGCACAACAGACGGAAGAAATCAAAGCTTTATTCAACGATCAGATTAAATATCACATCAATCCTACAGGGAAATTCGTAATCGGAGGACCTCATGGAGATACAGGCCTTACAGGTAGAAAAATCATTGTTGATACCTACGGTGGTAAAGGAGCTCACGGTGGAGGAGCTTTCTCAGGAAAAGATCCTTCTAAAGTAGACAGAAGCGCAGCCTATGCAACAAGACATATTGCTAAAAACTTAGTTGCTGCAGGAGTAGCTGATGAAGTTTTAGTACAGGTTTCTTATGCTATTGGGGTAGCTGAGCCTTGTGGTTTATACATCAACACTTACGGAACAGCAAAAATAGACCTTCATGATGGTGAGATCGCTAAAAAAGTTTCTGCAATTTTTGATTTAAGACCTTATGCTATTGAGCAGAACCTAAAATTAAGAAATCCTGTTTATCAGGAAACAGCTTCTTACGGACATATGGGTAAAGAGCACTATGTAGCTGATAAAACGTTCAATAAAGGACAGAAAAATGAGCTTACTTTAAAAGATCTTGAGTTCTTTACTTGGGAGAAATTAGACAAAGTAGAGGAAATTAAAACCGCTTTCGGAATTTAATTTTCCTTTTAAAAAATAATAAATGGGCTGCTTTATCTTTGGATAAGGCAGTTTTTTTTAATTTTACACCTTAATAATATAGAAAGATGATGAATTTTCGAACTGTAGTTGCTGTCCTTTCCCTGTTTTTGCTAAGTACATTAGCAAAGGCACAATATACCATGCATAAAATGATCAGTGTGGGGTATACTTACCAAAATCAAAGTTTTGGTGAAGTAGGAGGGAAGTTGCTTTTTCTTAAAAATGATGATGTGATTTACAGATTGGGAGGATCTGCCCTGATGGGAGTTGCGGATTCTAAGTTTGCTATTATGCCGAAGCTGCAGGCAGATGTTCTTCTAAATTTTGAAAAAAATGTAGACTTCTATCACTCCTATTACTTTTTAGCAGGAGTAGAAGGAACCAATAAATATATTGCCCCAAAAATAGGAGTTACTTTATTTGGTATGCTGGACCTTACCGGAGGCTATGCTTTTCCTATCGGAGACACCCGATTGAATGGAAAAGAAATGAAAGGTCTGAATATTAATTTTACATTAAATATCCCTACTGTATTCATTCATGACATGTTTAAGTGATTTTTATTAAATTTTTCTTTCGAAAATTTAATAATAGGTTAACAGTTATTAAAAAATTATTATATTTACATCATAATAATTGTACTACCGCCTATAGAAGAGACTCTACTCTAGAACTGTTTTGTTTATGCAGCAAAAGCCAGATGAAATATCTGGTAGAATGCCTGTCTACAAATATTTATATTGAGAAGAGTTATGAAATCAAAATCGGATAGTTTACTAATTTCCCTTTACCAGAAAGGAGACGAGGGTGCATTGTCAACCCTTATTCACCGACATCAGAGAGAACTGTTTACATTCATTTTTTACAAAATTAATGATCAAGATTTAGCCAACGATATCTTTCAGGATACATTCATGAAGATTATTGTTATGCTGAAAGAAGGGCGCTATAACGAAGAAGGTAAATTTATTCTTTGGGCGAAAAGGATTTCCTACAATTTAATCATCGATCATTTCAGATCAAAAGCAAAGAATATCAAAGTTTCAGAAACTACTTTTGAAACTGACGAATACTCTATCTTTGATTTGATCAGAGAGCCTTCTGAAAATATCGAAGATCAGCTTGTGACGAATCAGATTCAGGAAGATCTTTTAAAGATGCTGCAGTTTTTACCGCAAAATCAGCAAGAAGTAATCAAACTTAGGTTTTTTGACGGGCTGAGTTTCAAGGAAATTGCAGATCATACGGATATGAGCATTAATACTACTTTAGGCAGAGTAAGATATGCATTGATAAACCTGAGAAAAATCATGGATGAAAATAATATAATATTAACCAGATAGATAATATTTTGGAAAATTTCACGTTTTAAAGAAAACATACTTCGCCTATGAAAAAAAATGATTCTTTAAAAGTGAAAACTTTGAAACCTAAGAAACAAACCATTGATTTTTTGCTTAATTTTTCTAAAAGTCTTGAGATTGTGAAAAGTAAGAGCAAAAATTATCCAATTTTAAAAAATTAAAATGATTAACTTTGTGCTGTATGAAAATGCAGCATGTTTTTTTTGACCTGGATAATACGCTCTGGGATCACCGCAGAAATGCCTATCTCACCATCAAAGAACTTTTTGAAAAACAGGAAATTACTTCAAAGTATCATATTGACTTTGAAGAGTTTCACTCTGTTTACCATGATATCAACGAAGATTTATGGGAAAAAATCAGAGATGGGATTATTGGCAAGGAGTACTTGAGAGAACACCGTTTTTATGATTCATTTAAACATTTTGGAGTAGAAAATAAAGAGCTTGCCCTTTATTTTGAAGAAAATTTCCTTGATAATATTGTGAGTCATAATGAACTGGTAGAAGGAGCTGAAGATGTTTTGGAATATCTGAAAGCTAAGAATTATACATTACACATTATTTCCAATGGATTTCAGGATGTAACGGAAAGAAAATGCACTCTGTCCGGAATTGCACCTTATTTTAAGACAATTACCAGTGCAGATGCCGTGGGAGTAAGAAAACCTAATCCCAGGATTTTTGAGTACTCTTTGGGACTTTCTGAAGCCAGAAAAGAAGAAAGTATTCTGATTGGAGATGACTGGATTGCAGATGCCATGGGAGCTACAGACTTCGGAATGGATGCCATCTTCTTTGATGTTTATAAAGAAGATAAGCAGAAGGAAGGGTTAAAAGCGATTACCCATCTTCAGCAGATTAAAGAATACTTATAAGATGTAAGACCATAAAGTCCAACATATAATATTGACCACTAAGATCATCTTAGTGGTTTTTCTGTTTTTATAGATTGAGAAATAAACCCAAGTATTTGAAATCATAAGTCTGCTTATTTTTTACTGAAATAATTGTTCCTAATTCTTTCCCAAATTGATTGGCAACTTTGCTCCATAATAATGACAGAAAAATTAAATGTTATGAAAAATGTAAAAGAAATCACAGGAGTATTGATGATCATGTTTTTATTAATGGGAGGTTTGGTTTCTGCTCAGGATAGAGCGATCAATGCAAATCAGTTACCCAGAACAGCCAAAAACTTTCTTGGGAGTCATTTTAAAGGAATACCTGTAAACTCAGCCATAGAAGACAGAGAGATTTATGGAGTAGACGAATATAAAGTATATCTGACCAATGGAATGAAAATGGAGTTCGACAGCAATGGAGACTGGAAGGAAGTGGATGGGAAACATCAGAAACTACCCTATGGTTTCATCCCGGCATCAATCAGAAATTACAGTGCGAAAAACTTTCCCAATACTTACATCATCAAGATTGAAAAGAAAAGATGGTCTTATAAAGCAGAACTTTCCAACGGATTGGAGCTTGAATTTGACAGAAACGGAAATTTTAAAAGAATTGACGATTAATTCAGAAGTAATATAAACACTAAATTTTAATAGTATGGTCAACTGGAATTTAATAAACAGCAACGGCAGAAAGATTTCTTCTGCGCAGATTAGAAAGAATATGGTTTCATTTATAACAAGAAACCATTCTTGCAGCGTAATTGAATCTATTGAAAGAAAATATAACGCTTACAAAATTCATTTGATGAACGGTCTATGTCTTGTTTTTGATGCAGACGGCCGTAATGTGAAATCAAATTAGATTATCCATGAAAAAGGACCTGAGGAAAGAAGGTAGGGAGTATTTCCATTTTGTAGACATCTTATCGGTAATTTATCATATAACCCTTATACTGATCATATTCTCGTAGACTTTCGGATGTGTATCCCTATCTCCGGCTTCCCTCCTTATAATTTCCTATATTTGATATAAGTTAATCGCGCAGCATATAGACCCAGAGGTATGAAGATTTTAATAGTAGAAGATGAGCCCGAACTGAAAGATACGGTACAGAAATTTCTGGAGGCAGAACATTTCATTGTGGAATATGCAGAAAATTACAGCAACGGGCTGGAGAAAATTATTTCTTATGAATATGACTGTATTTTACTTGATATCATGCTTCCTGACGGAAATGGAATTGATCTGCTAAAGGAAATCAAAAAAATGCACAAGAAAGATCCGGTGATCATCCTTTCTGCCAAAGACTCAGTAGATGATAAGGTAACCGGATTGGAAATTGGGGCTGATGATTATCTTGCCAAACCTTTTCATCTTGCAGAGTTAATGGCGAGAATCAAGTCTGTAATCAGAAGAAAAAATCAGGATGGTGAGAATATTATCCGATATAAAAATATAAGCATCGATCCGGAGAACAGAACTGTGAAAGTTGGGAGTGAAGAACTTATTCTTAACCGTAAAGAATATGATTTGCTGTATTATTTTGTCATCCATCCAGAAAAAACGTTACAGAAAACTACACTGGCAGAAGCTATCTGGGGAGATTATATCGATCAGGCGGACAGTCTGGATTTTATTTATTCTCAAATTAAAAATCTTCGTAAAAAATTAAAAACACTCAATGCAGAAGCTGATTTCCAGGCGGTGTACGGAATAGGATATAAATTCATCTGATGAAAGTCTCTTTAAAATATTATACCATAAAATACCTGATCATGATCCTGCTGTTTATTATTGCAGTTTGGGCAGGGTTGTTTTATGCTTACATTCTGGATGAAGTGCATGACAATGTGGATGACGGATTGAAGAATAGAAAGATCCAGATCATAAAAGCTGTTTACCTGAATCCTCAGCTGCTGAAGAATAATGATTTTGGATTCAATGAATTTAAAATCAATCCCATTGAAGCTAAAGATTACCAGAATAAAAGCAGGCTTTACAATAAGATGTATTATATGGAATACGATGATAAAGACCAGCCTTACAGAGTTCTTGAGGCAGACTTTATTGATCAGTTCAAAAATCAGCAGAGACTTGTCATAAGAACTTCTACTGTAGAAGAGGACGAATTGATTTATGATCTTACAACGGCATTAAGTGTTCTCTATATCCTTTTGGTGATCAGTATTGTGGTTGTTAATGGATATCTGTTGAACAAAGCAATGAGACCGTTCTACCTGATTTTGGATAAACTTAAAAAATATCAGTTCGGAATCCCTTTTTCACAGGAAAAACAGATTTACAAGATCACTGAGTTTGAAGAATTGAATGTGGAAATCAATGAAATGATTGAGCGTAACGAGCTTGTTTTTTATCAACAGAAACAGTTTATTGAAAATGCATCCCACGAACTTCAGACTCCCTTGGCTATTGTGATTAATAAAATTGATCTTCTGATTCAGAATGATGACCTTGATAAAAAGAGTCTGACCTTTCTTACTGAAGTTAAAAATGATCTGAGAAGAATGGTAGGCTTAAACAAATCTTTATTAATGCTTTCCAAAATTGAAAACAGTCAGTTCAATAAAACGTCAGACATTGATTTTAATGGAATGATTGCTCAATTAGTTCAGAATTATGATGATTTTATTGCATTTAAAAAAGTAGAGGTCAATGTTGTAGAGAAAGGAAAATTCGTTGCAGATTTTAATCATGATCTTGCTGATATTCTATTGTCTAACCTTCTTAAAAATGCAGTTAAATATAACAATGAAGAAGGAACTTTGAATATTATCGTTGAAAATAGCCGGATAACATTCCAAAACAGCGGATCATCTATTCCTTTGGATAAATCCAGGATCTTTAACCGTTTCTATAAACAGGGGTCAGATCATACGTCTACCGGATTAGGATTGTCCATCATTAAAACCATTATAAAACAATACTCTGGCTGGGATATTGCTTACGAATTTGGAGATCAGATGCATTACTTTATCCTGACAAAGAATAACGGAAAATAGTATTCAGAAAACGACAATAAATAGAAAAAGCCTTTCAAACGAAAGGCTTTCTTATATTAATAACTCAGGATTAAAACCCTAAGCTTGTTCTTACTCTTTTAAGAGTCTCCAGTGCGATAGGTCTGGTTTTCTCAGCACCTTGCTGTAGTTTTGCTTCCAGCTCGTCAAGATTATTCATATAATAAGCGAACGTTTCTCTTTCCTTCTCAAAACGTACAAGGATAAGATCAAGCAATTCTTTTTTAGCATGTCCGTATCCGAAGTTTCCGGCAAGATATTTATTTCTTAGCTCTTCTGTTTGTTCAGGAGTAGCAATAAGTTCATAGATCTGGAAGGTTTTATCCGTTTCAGGATCTTTAGGATCTTCCAAAGATTTAGAATCGGACTCAATGCTCATGATCTGTTTTTTCAGCTCTTTTTCAGGTAAGAAAATATTGATGATATTTCCCATAGATTTAGACATTTTACGCCCATCAGTTCCCGGAACATATTTTGTGTCCTGCTGAAGTTCAGCTTGTGGTAAAACAAGAACTTCTCCCATTTGGTTGTTGAATCTGGAAGCTACATCTCTTGCAATTTCCAAATGCTGAAGCTGATCCTTTCCTACAGGAACAATCTCTGCATCATACAGTAAAATATCTGCAGCCATCAGAATAGGGTAAGTAAAGAGACCTGCATTCACATCCTGAAGTCTGTCAGCCTTATCCTTGAATGAATGGGCCAATGTTAATCTTTGATAAGGAAAAAAACATGATAAATGCCAAGAAAGTTCACAGGTTTCAGCGATATCACTTTGTCTGTAGAAAAATGTTTTTTCAGTATCTAATCCACAAGCAAGCCAAGCCGCAGCAATCTCGTAGGTATTTTGTCTTAAAATCTGCGCATCTTTTATCTGGGTAAGCGTGTGAAGATTCGCAATAAATAGAAATGATTCATTTCCTTCCTGCTTGGATAGTTCGATAGCAGGAATAATGGCCCCTAATAAATTTCCAAGATGGGGTGTTCCGGTGGCTTGAATGCCGGTAAGAATTCTTGACATTTGTTTAAAATTTATATTAAAAAATTAATGAATAGCAAATTTACGAGGTTTGCCGGGAATAACGAAAGATAAAAGATAAAAGATAAAAGATAAAAGATAAAAGATAAAAGATAAAAGATGTTACCTTTAAATATCTTGATTCAATAGAGGTGGTCTTTAGCCTAGCCATTTTAAATGGAGAACCCATCCAAACCTACCCACTCACCAACCTTTTAACATCTTCTCATCAATCATTGGTGAAAATCCGTGTAATCTGTGGCTAAAAAAATTAAGGAATCACAATTTTCTCCCCACCAAATTTAGGTTCTACCCCGAAAAGAAGATCCCAATAGGCTTTAGCTTTAGCAGCATACTCTCTCATATTAGTCTTTAACCCTGCATATTTATTCACATCAGCAGCATTATATCCAAAGGCTTCCATTCCATTTTTTCTGGCTAGAAAAACGGCTCTTTCATTATGGAATTTCTGAGAAATGATCACCAGCTTTTTCTGGCTGAAAATATCTTTTGCCCTTACTACAGAATCCAGTGTTCTGAATCCGGCATGGTCTAAAATGATTTTATCCTGTGGAACTCCCTGCTGCATCAGTGCCAGCTGCATATCTTCAGGTTCATTATAGTCTTTGGTACTGTTATCACCACTTACGATGATGTATTGTATTTTTCCGTTTTTGTATAAGTTGGCAGCTGCTTCAATTCTGTTATAGAAATAAGCATTCGGGATTCCGTTGCTCAGAAGTTTTCCGGTTCCCAGTAACAGACCCGTTTTTGCTTCCGGTAGATCAGCGATATTGTAGGAAACGAAAGGTTCACTGTCCTTTTTGATGCTGTAATTTGCCCAGGCAATAAAAATAATTCCTGCAACCAGAAGAAGCAGGAAAATTTTAAAAATATTTTTGATTATTTTTTTCATTCGAAAATATATCTTTTAAAACTCAAGCCCATTCGGGAATGCTTTTTTTCTGAATATTAACAAGAATGCTGCACCTACCGTAATGGCAGAGTCGGCAACATTGAAAATATATTTGAAGAATTCAATATGTTTTCCTCCTATTACAGGCCAGCTTTCAGGAACGTACCAGTCTACTACCGGGAAGTGAAGCATATCTACTACACAGCCTTTCATAAAGGTAGAATATCCATGTCCGAAAGGAACAAGCTTAGAGATTCCTCCATAGCCAATCCATCGGTCGGTACTGGCATCATACACAGTTCCGGTATCAAAGATCATCCCATAAAACATTCCGTCAATAAGATTTCCGATTGCTCCGGCGAAAATGATAGCCATAGGAATCAAAAGATAATTGGAAGCTCCATCTTTTAACCATTTTTTAAACATATATACCATTCCTCCAATCAGGAAAACTCTTAGGATTACCAGAAAGTACTTTCCGATGATTCCTCCGAAATGAAATCCATAAGCCATTCCCGGGTTTTCAACAAAAGTCTTGTTAAAGAAACCGTTTACCACAGGAATACTTTCATTCAGTTCAAAATGAGTTTTGATATAAATTTTTGAAGCCTGGTCAATCAACAACACTAAAAATGTTATCGCTAATATCTTTTTCATTACTGTCCTTTAGGTTTTGAAGGTTTTGCAGCAGGTTTTATATTTTTATTATCGCTGGCTTTCTTGACCACTTTCTGTCCGTTATATGAACTTTTGACATGAGCTTTTTCAAACTTAATGTTCATTTCTTTCAGAACACTTTTCAGTGCACTAAGCTCCATTGCATTTTTTGGATGTACTATAATAGATTCCATTTCTTGTATTTAATTTTTACATTTTGGATAATTCGTCGAGTCGTTTTCTGTCTTTTTCTGATAAATCATTGACTCCGTTTTTGCCCATTTTGCTTAAAAGTCTGTCGATCTCTTTTTCCCGGTCGCGTTTATCAGAATTGAACTTGTCATCAATAGTATAGTTTTTCTGTGGTTCAGGAAAGAATCTGTTTTTGATCCGGTCTCTGTTGAAAAACAATAATATTATTACAACAATAGCTCCCAAAATTAATAATTCGCTCATGGGTATACATTAAAAATTAGGTTTATAAAGTATCCGTGAATACAATATAAACCCAATAGTATTTTACAAACCTTACGGTTATTTTTGCATGTTTTTCGCTTCGATGCTCAGCGTAGCGTGAGGAACGGCTAAAAGTCTTTCCTTAGGAATCAATTTTCCGGTTACTCTGCAAACACCATACGTTTTATTTTCGATTCTGATTAAAGCGTTTTTAAGGTCACGAACGAATTTTTCCTGTCTTCCTGCCAAAATAGAGTTCTGCTCTTTGCTCAGAGTTTCTGCCCCTTCTTCAAAAGCTTTGAAGGTAGGAGAGGTATCATCGGTTCCATTATTCTGGTCGTTGATAAAACTTTCTCTGATAAGCTGAAGATCTTTTTCTGCTTTTTCTATTTTTTCTTTAATGATCGCTTTAAATTCCTGTAAATCAGCATCGCTGTATCTAACTCTTTCGTCTGACATATTCTTTCTCTTTTTTAATAAAATTATGAAATGGAATTTGAAATATAATAACTACATGTTAATTTTTTTCAACATTTATCTTAAAATTAACTTCATCTATTTCGATTTCGTTAAAATTTGAAAGTGAAGATACAATTTCTATTTTATTTGACAAGACTTCGGAAGAAATATATTCCTCATTTTTCTTAATATCACTCAGGAAAGGAGAGCTTTCTTCTAATGTGATTGAAATTCTGTCTGTCAGTTCAAAGTCCTTCTCTTTTCGCAAGTTTTGAATTCTGTTGATGAATTCTCTTGCAATTCCTTCAGATTTTAACTCATCGGTTAATGTCAAATCTAATGCCACAGTTGTTTTACCATCAGAAGTTACCGTCCATCCCGGGATATCTTTTGTAGAGATTTCTACATCATCAAGAGTGATCTCATATCCCTGAACGTCTATCTTTCCTTCTTTTTCCAGACTGGAAATCTGTTCTGCAGTAAGATTGCTAATTTCGGCACCTACCACCTTCATGTCTTTTCCTAATTTAGGACCAAGCGCTTTGAAGTTTGGTTTTATCTGTTTTACAATTAAGTGAGATGCTTCTTCAGCATTGATTAACTGTAGTTCTTTTACGTTTACTTCCTGTTTGATCAGTTCTGCTACGGCAAGAATCTGCTCTTCAGTTTTCTTATCCAATACAGGAACCAATACTTTTTGTAACGGCTGACGAACTTTTACATTTTCTTTCTTTCTCAATGAGAAAACCATACTTGTAATGTTCTGAGCCAAATGCGTTTTTTCAACCAGATCCTGATCAATTAGACTTTCATCAGCTACTGGGAAGTCTGTTAAGTGTACAGATTCACAGTTTTCTTTCCCTGTTACTTTATTTAAATCCTGATATAATTGATCCATAAAGAATGGAGCAATAGGAGCAGATAGTTTTGCAACCGTCTCAAGACAAGTGTATAAAGTCTGATAAGCAGAGATCTTGTCATCAGAATAATCTCCTTTCCAGAAACGTCTTCTGCATAATCTTACATACCAGTTACTTAAATTATCGTTCACAAAGTTACTGATCGCTCTTGCTACTCTTGTAGGTTCATAGTCTTCATAGAAAGCTTTCACTTCTTTGATCAGAAGATTCAGTTCAGAAAGAACCCATCTGTCAATTTCAGGACGGTTTTCCACTTCTTTTTCTGAATAGTTGAAGCCATCCACATTCGCATATAAAGCAAAGAATGAATAGGTATTATAAAGTGTTCCAAAGAACTTTCTTCTTACTTCGTCAATTCCTTCAATGTCAAACTTCAGGTTTTCCCATGGGTTTGCATTCGAGATCATATACCAACGGGTAGCATCTGGTCCGTACACAGAAAGGGTTTCGAACGGATCTACAGCATTTCCTAAACGTTTTGACATCTTCTGTCCGTTCTTATCCAGAACAAGACCGTTACTCATTACATTTTTATAAGCAACAGAATCAAAAACAGCAGTTCCGATTGCGTGAAGCGTATAGAACCATCCACGAGTCTGGTCAACACCTTCTGCGATGAAATCAGCAGGGAATGCTTTATTGTTGTCGATTAATTCTTTATTTTCAAAAGGATAATGCAGTTGAGCATAAGGCATAGAACCTGAATCAAACCAAACGTCGATCAAGTCGCTTTCACGCTTCATTGCTTTTCCTGAATCAGAAACCAATATTACTTTGTCTACTACATTTTTGTGAAGATCCACAAGCTCATAGTTAGACTCAGCCATATTTCCGATGATGAAACCTTTGAATGGGTTTTCAGTCATCAGTCCAGTTGCAATTGATTTCTCGATTTCATTGTATAATTCTTCTACAGAACCGATGATCTTTTCTTCTTTCAGGTCTTCTGTTCTCCATATAGGCAACGGAATACCCCAATATCTTGAACGGGAAAGATTCCAGTCGTTCACATTCTCCAACCAGTTGGCAAAACGTCCTTCTCCGGTAGCTTTTGGCTTCCAGTTGATTTCTTTGTTCAAATTAACCAGTCTGTCTTTTACAGCGGTCATTTTCACAAACCATGAATCCAGCGGATAATACAATACCGGTTTGTCTGTTCTCCAGCAGTGTGGATAAGAGTGGACATATTTTTCTACTTTGAAAGCCTTGTTTTCCGTTTTCAAAAGGATTGCAAGTTCTACATCCCAAGATTTCTCAGGAGCAGTTCCTTCATCGTAATATTCATTTTTGATATAGGTTCCGGAGAATACCTCAGGAACATTCTCTCCTTTGATGAATTTACCCTGTAAATCTACCAATGGTACAAGATTGTCATTTTCATCCTTCACCAACATTGGCGGGATCTCAGGTTGAGCCATTTTAGCAACTCTCGCATCATCAGCACCGAAAGTAGGGGCAGTATGAACAACACCTGTACCGTCTTCTGTTGTTACAAAATCTCCAAGGATTACTCTGAATGCATTTTCAGCATTATCGTTTGGCGTAAACCAAGGAACTAATTGCTCGTATCTTGTGTCAACAAATTTTTCTCCTGTAAACTCTTTTAAAACCTTGAAAGGAATTACTTTAGTTTCCGGAGTATAGTTGGCAAAATCTTCATCTGTACCTTCTGTAAATTTTTTACCGAAAACCTTAGGTAAAAGGACTCTTGATAAAACAACAGTTACAGGCTCAAATGTATATTGATTAAAAGTTTTAACTACAACATATTCAATATCTCTACCTACAGTAAGAGCGGTATTGGATGGCAATGTCCATGGAGTCGTCGTCCATGCAAGGATATGAACATCTCCGTCAACATCATTGAATAATGCTGAAGAGTCTTTCTTTACTTTGAACTGAGCTACAACCGTAGTATCTGAAACATCACGGTAGGTTCCAGGCTGATTCAGCTCGTGAGAAGAAAGTCCTGTTCCTGCTTTCGGAGAGTAAGGCTGGATGGTGTACCCTTTATACAACAAGCTTTTGTCGTATAACTGTTTCAACAACCACCAAACCGTTTCCATATATTTTGACTTGTACGTGATGTACGGATCATCAAGGTCTACCCAATATCCAATTTTCTCCGTAAGGGTATTCCATACGTCTGTATAGCGCATTACCGCTTCACGGCAAGCTCTGTTATAATCTTCAATAGATATTTTTTTGCCAATATCTTCTTTAGTAATTCCTAATTCCTTTTCTACACCCAGTTCCACAGGAAGACCATGCGTATCCCAGCCTGCTTTACGGAAAACCTGTTTCCCGTTCTGCGTCTGGTAACGGCAGAAAATATCTTTCAATGCTCTTGCCATTACGTGGTGAATTCCAGGCATACCGTTTGCTGAAGGTGGACCTTCATAAAAAACAAACTCAGGATTTCCCTGACGAATCTCAACACTCTTATTGAAAGTTTTATTTTGTTTCCAAAATTCCGCTACATTCTCTGCTACGTCAATAAGGTTGAGGTTTTTGTATTCTTTAAATTGGCTCATTGTAAATATCTCAATATCGTTGATTAATTAAGTCTGCAAATTTACTAAATTTTGTCGGTTTATAATATATGTTTTATTTCGATATATTCTATTAAAAAGTTCAATTTCAGAAATATAAATGGGAGAGGTGATAAAAAGCAAATGGTGAATGATCAATAAGTGAATTTTTCCGGCTGTTTTTTATGTGAAATTTTATGCAAATTGTTCAATAGAAATGGGCTTTAGCTCGTTTGGGAATGGCGAAAATGCTCCGTTGGTTTTAGCCCAAACTTAAAAACAAATTCTAGCAATTATTTCCCATAATTCTATGTGAGAATCTGAAAAAAAATAGAACCATCTCTTAAAAATTCGTACATTTAAATAGACCTATAAAACCAAATGCTGTATGAAAACCTTTTATCAACTGATGCTTTTTGTCTGCTTTATCAACTCAAGCATTGTACAGGCTCAAAATAATTACCCTCAGAATTATTTCAGAAATCCACTCAATATTCCCATGCAGTTGGCAGCCAATTTTGGAGCTGTAAGGACAAATCACTTTCACATGGGACTGGATCTGAGAACCAATAGCCAGGAAAATTTGCCGGTTTTAGCAGCTGCAGAAGGGTATGTAAGCAGGATAAAAGTAGAGCGTTACGGATTTGGAAATGCTGTGTATGTTACTCATCCCAATGGTTATACTACCGTGTATGCCCATCTGAACAAATACTTCAATAAGCTTGATGAATATGTAAAGGAAAGACAATACAAAGATGAAAAGTGGGAGCAGGATATAAGTTTTCAACCCGGACAGTTTCCGGTAGAGAAAGGACAGCAAATTGCATTGAGTGGAAATACAGGAGGATCAGCAGGACCGCATTTGCATTTTGAAATAAGAGATACCAAAACAGAAGAATGCCTTAATCCTCTACTTTTCGGTTTTGCTATTCCTGATACTGTTGCACCTATTATCAGCGGCCTGTATTGGTATGACAGACGTTTCAGTACTTATGAACCTGGCGCGAATGGAATTGCAGTGAAAAAAGCTGGAAATGTTTATACTTCTAACCTCATTCAGGTTAATTCTCCGGAAATAAGTTTTGCTATTAAAGCTGTAGATAAGGCCAATCAAGGTTTTAATCTGGGGATTTATCATGCTGAACTATTGATGGATGGAAAGGTGATTTATAGTTTTAAAATTGATAAGATACACTATGATGATACCCGATATATTAACGGCTGTATAGATTATACTAAATTCATCAGGGATAAAATGGGAATTCAGCACTTGGCTGATTTACCGGGGATGAAACTTCAGAATTACAGCACTCCAAATTTGACAGGGATAATCAATCTTCAGGATGAGGAAGTTCATAACATTGAAATAGTACTGAAAGATACGAGAGGAAATGCAAGTCGGTTAACAACAAAAGTTCAGTTAAATAAAACTTCAGACAAAATATCTTCTACAGGGAAAGCAGTAATGCCTAACGAAGGAAAAACAATTTCCACAGAAAATACAGAGATTAATTTCAGCAAAAATGCAGTCTATGATGCGGTAAATTTCAATGCTTATGAAAAACCGGATGCCGATCCCAATGCTGTTTCAAATAGTATCGTTTTGCATAGTCCGTATATTCCGGTTCAGGACGAATATACTTTGAAAATAAAACCCAATAGAAAATTAACTGCCGCAGAAAAAGATAAAGCCGTTATCCTCCTTGATTACGGCAGTGATAAGAATGTGGTAAAAGCAAAATGGAATGGTGACAGGGCAGAAGGGCAGTTCAATAGATTAGGTACAGCAAAATTATTGATAGATAATACCCAGCCGTCTGTTTCATCAGGTTGGGCTGAAGGGGCATTGGTAAACAGTGGCTCTTTATTGTTAAAAGGAACAGCGAAAGTGGGAGATATTATTTCATTCCGGGCTGAACTGAATGGAAAATGGCTTCGCTTTGCCCGGGTAAAAGATAATTTTGTCTATACTTTTGATGAAAAATGTACAAAAGGTTCTGGTGCTCATACTTTAAAAGTAACAACCATAAATACCGCTGGAAATACAAACATACAAACCTTTACCTTCCAGAGATAAATAATCTTTTAATACTTAAATCTTTTAATTTTAATTAAATAAATTTGCTCTTTAAAAATTAAAATCATTGGAATTTCATCCGTCAATCGAGAAAGCAGGTATTCAGGAAATCAAACTATTTCAGGAAGAAAAACTTCATGAGCTTTTGATTTATCTTGAAACTCATTCCCCTTTTTATCAGAAACTGTTCAAAGAAAACAATATTCATATTGCTGACATTCGTACTTTGGAGGATCTTCAGAGAATTCCTACCACTACAAAGAATGATCTGCAGCAATACAATCATGATTTCTTCTGCATAACACCAGATAAAATTGTCGATTACAGTACCACTTCCGGAACGTTGGGAGATCCGGTTACTTTCGGGCTTTCCGATAATGATCTTGAAAGGCTTGCTTATAATGAAGCGATCTCTTTTGCCTGCGCAGGAATTCAGAAAGGAGACGTTGTTCAGATGATTACTACCATAGACAAAAGGTTTATGGCAGGACTTGCTTATTTTTTAGGTTTAAGAAAAATGGGGGCAAGCGTAGTGAGAATGGGTCCTGGAATTCCTGAACTGCAATGGGATTCTATTTTCAGATACAAACCTAAATATTTGATTACCGTTCCTTCTTTTCTGTTGAAAATGATTGATTATGCTGAAAAGCACGGATTGGATTATAAAAATTCCAGCGTGTATGGAGCTGTGTGTATTGGGGAAAGTATCAAAAATCAAGATTTTACGGATAATATTCTCTCACAGAAGATCAAAGAAAAGTGGAATATAAAACTTTTTTCCACCTATGCTTCTACCGAAATGAGTACCGCCTTTACTGAATGTGAATTCCAGATCGGAGGACATCACCACCCGGAATTAATTATCACAGAAATTCTGGATGATAACGGAAATCCGGTTAAAGAAGGAGAAAGTGGAGAACTTACAATCACAACTTTAGGCGTTGAAGCAATCCCTTTGCTAAGATTTAAAACCGGAGATATTGTAAAAGCTCACTATGAGCCGTGCCAGTGTGGGAGAAATACAATGAGATTAGGGCCTGTAGTAGGGAGGAAACAGCAGATGATCAAATATAAAGGAACAACACTGTATCCGCCGGCAATGAATGATATTCTGAATGACTTCAATAATATTTTATGCTATCAGATTGTCATTCAGGCTAATGAAATAGGTCTTGACGAAATTATCATTAAACTAAGTACAGAAGAACACGACAGCTTTGTGA
The DNA here is from genome assembly GCF_033712365.1 of Chryseobacterium sp. JV558. NCBI lineage: Bacteria > Pseudomonadati > Bacteroidota > Flavobacteriia > Flavobacteriales > Weeksellaceae > Chryseobacterium > Chryseobacterium sp. JV558. The sequence continues at coordinate 60,039 of NZ_WJHU01000005.1, read as the reverse complement.
ATGAGGTGAGAGACCACTTCCGGGCAAAATTGAGAGTAAGCCCGAAAATTGAAATCATTGATTTTAATATTCTATCCAAAACTGTTTTTAATCCAAACAGCAGAAAGCCAATTACTTTTATTGATTTAAGATAAAATTAAACCTGAAAAAAGACCTAGATCTGCATTTTTATATATCTTTGGTCGCTTAAATATTAGAGCTAATACACTATGAAAAAATTATTATTGCTACTTTTTGTAGCTATTGCAACGACAACATTCGCCCAAAATAAAATTAATATTGAATCCGGGAATTTTGACTTTCTGAAAGATCAGACTGAGGTAAATGTTCAGTTTAAATTTGAAAAGCCACTTTTTCAGGCAGATAATTATACTGAAGCCCAATATCTTGAAAGAAGAAAGGCAGAGACGTTGGCTAAGAAAGGCGAGGAATCCTGGAAAGAATGGGATGAAGAGTGGCAAAAGCATAAAGAATCTGTTTTTTTAGATAGATTTATTCAAGGACTAAACGGCAAAGCGAAAAAAATAAAATTCAGTAAAGGTGTTACGGCAAAGTACACATTAATACTAGATACAAAGTGGATCTATGCCGGATGGACAGGATTTGTAACACAGCCCGCTAAATTATCCTCAGAATTGATATTTGTTGAAACTGAAAACCCATCTAAAGTGTTAGCTAAAATTCAAGGTGATAAGATTGAGGGGATAGGAAGTAAAGTTAGTTATCATATGGAATATGGAAGAATATCTGCAGCATATGAAAAAACAGGAAAAGAATTAGGAAAAGCTATTAAAAGTGCTTTAAAATAAAACAAAAAACGGTCTGAGAAATTCAGACCGTTTTTTTGTGGTCAATAATTAATAAAAGTAAATATCTTTGAGTACTTAAATAGTAAAACTAATACACATGAAAAAATTATTATTGATTACGTTGTTGATCATGATGACAATGGCTTTCGGACAGGAGAAAATGAAACTCACTTCAGGAGATTTTAAAGCCTTAAAAGATCAGAAAGAAGTGAATGTAGAACTTAGATTTGACAATGTACTGTTTATGAAAGAAAACTTTACGGAAGCTCAATATCTGGAAAATAGAAAAGAAGATGTTCTTGCCAATCCGAAAAGAGGAAAAGAAGGATGGAAAAAATGGATTGGAGAATGGGAACGATATAAAAAAGAAGAATATATCAACTACTTTACAAAAGGGTTAGGCAAATACTATAAAGATGTTACATTTAAAAAAGATGGTTCTGCTCAATATACTTTAATTGTAGACACAAAATGGCTTTCCCCCGGATGGCATGGCGGAATGATCGTAATGGAAGCACAAGTAAGCGGAACCATAAAATTGGTGGAAGCCGGTAATCCATCGGTCGTTTTGGCTGAAGTGGAGCTGAACCAATTTGATAAATTTATTCAGAGTAAGGAAGAGGTTATGGAATATGGAAGAATTGCTACCGTATACGAATCCGCGGGAAGATATCTGGGAAAAGAAATCAAAAAATCTATGAAATAATAAAAAACGGTCTGAAAATTCAGACCGTTTTTTTATGCTTGGTTTTGCTGTTCCTGTTTTTCTAGTTTGATCAGGTTGGCAAGGTTTTTAATCACTGTATCGTGCTTTTTTACAAAAGGATTGTCTTTATTCCAGACATACCCTGCTAAAACAGCACAGATCTTTTTCTTTACGTCCGGATTTTCCGGCTGGTGAAAGAAGAGCTCCTGAAGATTTCCGGTATACCATTCTTTTACATATGTGGTAAAGACATCTACTCCGTATAAAATATAATCAGTGTATTCTGTCTGCCAGTTGATTGTTTCTCCGTTTAATTGTCTTAACGCCAGTTTTGCGGCCAGCATTCCGGATTCTGTGGCAAAAGCCATTCCCGAAGAGAATACCGGGTCAAGGAATTCTGATGCATTTCCCGTTAAAGCAAATCCATCTCCAAATAAACTTTTTACCGAACAAGAGTAATCTTTCAGATGTTTAGGCTCAAAAAGGAATTCTACATCTCCAAAACGTTTTACATAATAATCAGAAAGAGAAATAGCTTTTCTTAAAGCTTCGGCTGTATCTCCGTTTTCAGATAATTTGTCAATATATTCAGTAGGGCCTACAATTCCTAAGCTTGTATTTCCATTGGAAAAAGGAATTACCCAAAGCCATACTTCTGTTTCAATGATGTCAAAAGAAATTAAAGTCCCTTCCTCTCCCGGTTCTCTGTTGCTATCATTTACATGAGAAAAAATAGCAGAATGAGGAGATAATTTTGAAGGTTTTTCAAGGTCCAGCAGACGAGGCAGTACTCTTCCGTACCCACTGGAATCAATAACAAACTTTGCATGGATCTCTTTCGTTTCTCCATCCTTATTTTTTACCGTCGTTACAGAATCTGTTCCGTTAAATTTTATGTCAATAACTTCAGTCTCAAATTCAAGATCAACTCCTTTATTAATAACTTCCTGAGCAAGGGTATTATCAAAATCAGCTCTCGGAACCTGCCAGGTCCAGTCCCAGCCTTCCCCGAATTTGTTGCTGAAATCAAAAATGCAGACTTCATCACCGCGAAGAAAACGTGCTCCAAGCTTTTTTTCAAAGCCCATTTTATCTAATGCAGGGAAAAGTCCGGCCTCTTCAAAGTGATCCATTACCCTCGGAATTAAGCTTTCACCCACTACGAGTCTTGGGAATTTTGTCTTTTCGACTACTTTTACGCTGACGTTATTGTTCTTCAGGTATGAAGAAGACACGCATCCGGAAGGTCCAGCTCCGATTACAAGAACGTCAACAAATTCTTTGCTCATCTTTGATTTTTTATTTTAATAATAACTTTTATCTTTGCCGCAAAATTAGTGACAAATAATTAATATTTTACAAAATTATCAACTATTACTTTTAATTGATGAAAATAAATAACTTTTTAGAACTGAAAGACTTTCAAAAAATTATCATTGAGAATGAAAAAATAGAACTGGATGAATCACTTTTATCAAGAGTGGATAAGAGTTTTCAGTTTTTAAAGGAGTTTTCAAAAAATAAAGTAATATATGGTGTAAACACCGGTTTTGGGCCAATGGCTCAGTTTAAAATCAGTGATGAAGACACCCACCAGCTTCAGTATAACCTGATAAGAAGCCATTCTTCAGGAATCGGAAACCCTTTGCCTGCAGATGAGGTGAAAGCATGTATGCTGGCAAGACTGAATACTTTGTCATTAGGGAATTCGGGAGTACACCAGTCTGTTGTTTATCTTCTTCAGGAGTTGATCAACAGAGATATTACCCCATTGATCTTTGAACATGGAGGAGTAGGAGCAAGTGGTGACCTTGTTCAGCTGGCTCACCTGGCTTTGGTACTGATCGGAGAAGGAGAAGTCTTTTATAAAGGAGAAAGAACATCAACGAAAAAGGTTTTTGAAACAGAAGGATTAGAACCGATAAAAGTAGAGATCCGTGAAGGACTTGCTTTGATGAACGGAACTTCCGTGATGTCAGGAATTGGTATTGTGAATGCTTATAAAGCCAATCAGCTTACAGATATTTCCCTGAGACTTTCTTGTGCCATCAATGAAATTGTACAGGCTTACGATGATCATTTATCTGAAGCGCTGAACGGAACCAAAAGACATTACGGTCAGCAGAAAGTAGCAGAAAGAATGCGTGCTCACCTGGCAGACAGTAAACTGATCAGAAAAAGAGAAGATCACCTTTATACCCATTTTGAAGAACAGGAAAAGGTATTCAAAGAAAAAGTTCAGGAATATTATTCTTTACGATGTGTTCCTCAGATTTTGGGTCCGGTACTGGACACTTTGGAATATACGGAGAAAGTACTTGAAAATGAGATCAATTCAGCCAATGATAATCCGATTATCAACGTTGAAGACCAGCACGTTTACCACGGAGGAAACTTCCACGGAGATTATATCTCTCTGGAAATGGACAAACTTAAGATTGTGGTAACCAAGCTGACAATGCTTGCGGAAAGACAATTGAACTATCTTCTGAATGCTAAAATCAATGAAATTTTGCCTCCTTTTGTAAATTTAGGTAAATTAGGTTTCAATTTCGGGATGCAGGGAGTACAGTTTACGGCAACTTCTACTACGGCAGAAAGCCAGATGCTGTCGAATTCTATGTATGTTCACAGTATTCCAAATAATAATGACAACCAGGATATCGTTAGCATGGGAACCAATGCCGCGGTGATCTGCAGAAAAGTCATTGAAAATGCTTTTGAAGTATTGGCGATTGAAGCCATTACAATCATTCAGGCTGTTGAATATCTTGGGTTCCAGGATAAGGTTTCGTCCTCTACAAAAGAATTGTATGATGAAATCAGAAAAATAATTCCTGCTTTCTCAGATGATATGGTGATGTATCCATACTTGGAGGAAGTGAAGAAATATCTGAAAGGAATGTAACTATTAGCTGTCATGGATTGTCTATTCAATTAAAGACACTCTTTCAACTTAAAAAAACTAAAAACGATATAAACACTAACGCATGAAATGTGCAATTGTAACAGGAGGCTCCAGAGGAATCGGGAGGGCAATCTGTATAAAACTGGCTGAAGAGAAAAACTATCACATCCTTATCAACTACGCTTCAAACGAAACCGCAGCTAAAGAAACATTGGCTAAAGTAGAAGAATTGGGTGCTACCGGAGAAATCCTTAAATTTGATGTAGGAAATACCGAAGAGACAAAGACTGTTTTAACGGACTGGCAGGAGAGAAACCCTGACGCAGTAGTAGAAGTAATTGTCAATAATGCCGGAATCACAAGAGACGGTCTTTTTATGTGGATGCAGAAAGAAGACTGGAACAGTGTAATCAATACAAGTCTGGATGGGTTCTTCAATGTAACCCATTTCTTCATTCAAAAGCTGCTTCGTAACAAATACGGAAGAATCATCAATATGGTTTCAGTATCCGGAGTAAAAGGAACAGCAGGCCAGACAAATTACTCAGCTGCAAAAGGTGCTGTAGTAGGTGCTACAAAAGCTCTTGCGCAGGAAGTTGCCAAAAGAAACGTTACTGTAAATGCAGTAGCTCCGGGCTTTATCAAAACAGATATGACTCAGGAGTTCAATGAAGAAGAATTGAAAGCTATGATTCCTGCCAACAGATTTGGAGAAGCAGAAGAAGTGGCAGATCTTGTTGCATTCTTAGCATCTAAAAAATCTTCTTACATTACAGGAGAAGTGATTAATATTAACGGAGGAATTTATTCATAACATGGAAAATAGGGTTGTAATTACCGGAATGGGAATTTATTCCTGCATCGGGACGTCTTTAGAAGAGGTCAGGGAATCCCTATATCAAGGAAAATCCGGTATTGTTTTAGATCCGGACAGAAAAGAATTTGGTTTCAGGTCAGGTCTTACAGGCGTTGTTCCCAAACCCGATCTTAAAAACCTTTTAAACAGACGCCAGCGTGTCAGTATGGGAGAAGAAAGCGAATATGCTTATCTGGCGACCATGGATGCATTGAAGCAGGCGAATCTGGATGAAGAGTTCCTGGATTCTCATGAAGTGGGGATCTTATACGGAAATGACAGTGTTTCCCAGGCAGTTGTAGAATCTATTGATATTGCAAGGGAAAAGAAAGATACTACATTGATGGGGTCGGGAGCGATCTTCAAATCAATGAATTCAACGGTGACAATGAACCTTTCCACCATCTTTAAACTGAAAGGAATTAACCTTACCATAAGCGCGGCATGTGCAAGCGGTTCGCACTCGTTGGGACTGGCTTATATGATGATCAGGAATGGTTTTCAGGATATGATTATCTGTGGAGGAGCTCAGGAAACCAACAAATATTCTATGGCGAGCTTTGACGGATTGGGAGTTTTCTCAGCCAGAGAAGATGAGCCTACAAAAGCTTCCAGACCTTTCGATGCAGAAAGAGACGGATTGATTCCAAGCGGAGGTGCTGCCAGTCTGATTGTTGAAAGTCTGGAATCTGCCCAAAGAAGAGGTGTTCCGATCCTTGCAGAAATTATTGGATATGGTTTCTCTTCAAACGGAGGTCATATTTCAACACCCAATGTAGATGGGCCTGCTTTGGCAATGGACAGAGCGCTTAAACAATCAGGATTAAAAGCTTCAGACATTGATTATATTAATGCTCATGCAACTTCTACCCCTATTGGTGATGCCAATGAGGCAAAAGCAATCTATGAGATTTTCGGAGGTGAAGTTCCGGTAAGTTCTACCAAATCTATGACCGGACATGAGTGCTGGATGGCAGGTGCAAGTGAAGTGATCTACTCTATTCTGATGATGCAGAATGATTTCGTTGCTCCTAACATTAATCTGGAAAATCCTGATAATGAAGCACAAAAGATAAATTTGGTCGCAAAAACAAAAAATCAAAAAATTGATGTATTTTTGTCGAATTCTTTTGGGTTTGGGGGAACCAATTCTGCACTAATAGTTAAAAAATTTGATTAAAAACATGGAAAGGGAAAAAATTGTTGCCATTGTTAATGATTTTCTGGTAAATGAATTCGAGGTAGACGGAGACGAAATCAGTAATGATGCCAACCTTAAAAATACACTGGGCTTAGACAGCCTGGACTATATCGACATGGTCGTCGTGATCGAATCCAATTTCGGAGTGAAATTAGGAGAAGCAGATTTCAAGAAAATGATAACATTTGATGATTTCTATACAACGATTGAAAACAAGATTGCTGAAAAAAACGCGTAGTTATTGAGTACATCTTTATTCTATAAAAAATGAGCCAATGTAATAATATCACTGTGTTCCGGTAAAGAACGCTTTAAAAAAAGATAGTATTACATTGGTTCTCTGTTATATTAAATTCTATATATGAACAAGTGGAAAGGTAAATCTAAAGGAACAGTACTCGGATACAGAATATTCGTCTGGTGTATTAGAAATATCGGGATCAGAAGTTCATATGGCGTGCTTTACTTTGTGGCAGCCTACTACTCGCTGTTTCAGAAAAAGAGTAATCAATATATTCTCTATTACTTTCAGAAAAGACTGAACTACGGATACTGGAAATCCAAAGCTTCTATATTTAAAAGCTATTTTACCTTCGGAAAAATTCTGATTGATAAAACCGCTATTTCTGCCGGGCTCAGAGGTAAATACACTTATGAATTTGACGGTATTGAAAATCTCAGAGATCTTTTGGCAGCTAAAAAAGGAGGTGTCCTCATCAGTGCTCATATCGGTAATTTTGAAATTGCTGAACATTTTTTCGCCGATATCGACTTCGACTGTCAGATCAATCTTGTAACTACAGATCAGGAAGTTACCGTCATTAAGGAATATCTGGAAAGTGTTGCCGTAAAAGAGAGTAATATCAAATTTATCTATGTAAAAGAAGATATGTCGCATATCTTTGAGATCAACAAAGCTTTGTCAGATAATGAACTGATCTGCTTCACCGGAGACCGCTATTTTGAAGGTTCAAAATATCTGGAAGCAGAACTGCTGGGGAAAAGTGCCAAGTTTCCGGCTGGTCCGTTTTTAATTGCCTCAAGATTAGGAGTGCCCGTAGTATATGTGTATGTGATGAAGGAAAATAATCTTCATTACCACCTGTATGCAAGAGTGGCTCAGAATATAAAAAACCGTGATTCACAGGGGCTTTTGCAATCATATGTTCAGAATCTTGAAACCATGGTGAAAAAATATCCGCTTCAATGGTTTAATTATTTTGATTTTTGGGACGATATAGATTAATTTTTCTATTTTTATCCCCTAAAAACTAACGAAAAACTAAAAACCATTAAGATTTACTGAGAATTAAGATCATTAAATAGTATTTTCCAAATAAAATTTCTTTGTCTACTGTACCAAAGTAATCTTTAAATATCTTAAATTCCCTTATTCTTAATTATTATAAGCACATTTTCTTTTGAAGAAAGCATACGACATACTTGTAATCGGCAGCGGGTTGGGAGGTCTTGTTTCGGCTCTTATTTTGGCGAAAGAAGGTCTGAAAGTGTGTGTTCTTGAGAAAAATAACCAATATGGAGGAAATCTGCAGACTTTTTCACGCGACAAACTGATTTTTGATACAGGTGTTCATTATCTTGGAGGTTTATCCAAAGGCCAGAATTTGAACCAGTTTTTTTCCTATCTGGAAATTATGGATGATCTTGAGCTTCAGCTGATGGATGAAGATGGGTATGACAGGATAAGTTTTGGAGAGGACGAAATAGAATATCCGCATGCACAGGGCTATCAGAATTTCGTTGAACAGCTTTCCAGGTATTTTCCTGAAGAAAAAGTAAACCTTGAAAACTACTGTGAAGAGATTCAGTATGTCTGCAGCCAGTTTCCAAGATATCATGTAGTAGGAAAAGACAATTACAACGAGGAAATTCTGCATCTTAATACCAAAAGATTTATAGAATCCGTTACCCAGAACAAAAGACTCCAGGCTGTTTTACTGGGTTCCAACTTTTTATATGCCGGAGACTCCGAAGATGTTCCTTTTTATGTACATGCTCTAACCGTAAATTCTTATATCCAGAGCGCTTACAAATGTGTAAAAGGCGGAAGCCAGATCTCTAAACTTCTGATCAGAAAACTTAGGGAATATGGAGCGGAAATTCACAAGCATTCAGAAGTGTCTGACTTTGTTTTTAATGAAAATAATGTATTGACATCCGTAAAAACGAAAGAAGGAAAAGAATATTCAGCAAAACAGTTTATTTCAAATATAGAGATTCGTTCCACTATTAAACTAATTGGAGAAGAAAGGCTTAAAAAGTCCTTTCTGAACAGGGTTTTGAGCTGGAAACCGGTTTCATCATGCTTTAGTATTTATCTGGTTTTAAGACCTCACAGTCTTCCGAATTTCAATTACAACAGATATCACTATTCATCAGAAGAACAGGTCTGGAATGCATTCCGTTACCGGAAAGAAGCATGGCCGGAAACTTATATGCTTTCATCCACGCCCTCAAAACATCATCCTGAATTTGCAGAAAGTCTTACCGCAATTTCCTATATGGATTTTGATGAGGTTAGAGAATGGGAAAATACATTCAATACCGTAGCAGATGAGCATGAACGAGGAGAGGCTTATGAAAGATTTAAACTTGAAAAAACAGAAAAGATGCTTGATGCCCTGGAAAAGAAAATTCCAAATTTAAGGCACGCCATCAAAACAATATATACTTCTTCTCCTTTATCTTACAGAGACTATATCGGGAATTTTGAAGGGAATATGTACGGATACATGAAAAACTCGGAGAATCCTCTTAAAACAATGGTTTCTCCCCGTACCAAGATAGACAATCTGTTTCTGACAGGGCAATCCGTCAATATGCATGGGATTTTAGGAGTCACCATTGGAGCTTTTAATACCTGCGCAGAGATCTTAGGAAAAGAAAAGATAGATATGCGGTTGACACAAATGATTAATAAAAACTAAAGTGAAAAAAACGAAAACCATTCATTCATCTTATACAAGAACTCTTTTTTACCTTACTTTTTGTTTTTTCCTCACTTCCTGCGGAATATCAAAATCTATCCATCATATTCCGGATGTAAAACAATATCCGCTGGAGGTTCCGAAAGTATCCCAGATCAATGACAGCACTTTCAGTTATAACCAGAATTACCTTACAAAAAATAAACAGCAGCTCTGGGAACTTTATATCAAAGGAAATCCTCTGCAGTTGGGATATAATAATGGAGCTTTGACTCAAAGTTTAATGCAGAAACAGGAAGGAATCTTCTTTTCAAAAGTTGAGGGATTTGTACCGTCAAAATTTAAACAGAGGTTGTTGAGAGGCTTTTTAAAATGGTACAACAGAAAAATGTACCTCAATGTAAGAGAAGACTATCAGGCAGAATTATACGGTTTATCACAATACTCATCCGATCAATATGATTTTATTGCTCCCAAATATTTAAGGAATCTTTATCTGCACGGAGCTCATGATATTGGGCATGCGATGCAGGATCTGGCCATGGTTGGCTGTACTTCCCTTGCGGTATGGAACGAAAATACTGAAGATGGCGATCTGTTGATCGGAAGAAATTTCGATTTTTATGTGGGAGACGATTTTGCAAAAAATAAACTGGTAGAATTTGTTCAGCCGGAAGAAGGAATTCCCTATATGTCGGTAAGCTGGCCGGGAATGATAGGGGTGGTGTCCGGGATGAATAAAGAAGGAATTACGGTAACCATTAACGCAGGAAAATCAAAAATTCCCATGACTGCAAAAACGCCTATTTCCCTTGTTACCAGAGAGATTCTGCAGTATGCTAAAAATATTGATGAAGCGATTGCCATTGCTAAAAAGAGGAAGGTTTTTGTATCTGAATCTATTCTGGTAGGAAGTGCTAATGATAAGAATGCCGTAATTATTGAAGTGTCACCTAAGAATTTCGGTGTGTACAGAGTACAAAACACCAGCAAGGTTCTTTGTACTAACCATTTCCAGTCAGAAGCTTATAAAGATGACAAAAGAAATCAGAAGCATATTGAAGAAAGCCATTCGGAATATCGGTATGAGAAACTTCAGGAGCTTTTGCAGGAAGAAAAAAAAATGACTCCGGAAAAGATGGCTTCTGTTTTAAGAGACAGATCCGGATTAAAAGGAGAGAAGATCGGCTATGGTAATGAAAAAGCTCTTAACCAGCTTCTTGCACATCATGCTATTATATTTTCACCACAGAAAAAACTGGTTTGGGTATCTTCAAATCCTTATCAGCTGGGAGAATTTGTATGCTATGATTTGAACGAGATCTTTTCAGAAAAAGGATTACAGCCTGATGACTTTTCAAAATCAGAATTGAATATTGCCCGTGATCCGTTTGCAGATTCTGAAGAATTCCAAAACTATGAGCTGTCTAAGATGTACGGCAAAGAAATAAATGAAGCTGCAGACGATAAAAATACACTGTTGACAAATGGTATTATCCCTTCCTATCAATCTATGAACCCTGACTTTTGGCTGGTCTATTATCAATCAGGAAAATATTATTTTAGCAAAAAAGAATACTCAAAGGCAAAAGAAGCATTTGAAAAAGCTTTAACGAAAGAAATTACAACGGTTCCGGACAGAAAAAATGTAGAAAAATATCTGAAGAAAACTTTAAACAAACTGAAATGATTCCTAAATATATAAAACTGCTGTTCTGCATCCCTTTTGTTATTATTATCGGCTATTCGGTGTATCTGTGTACGATATACAGTTCCATCCCTGCCGTCATACCCATTCACGGCTATGGAAATATGAAAGATAACTATGGGAGTAAAATATTTGTTGTGTTCCCGGTACTCATGAATCTGGCCGTTCTTCTCTTTATCTGGTTGATTATAAGACGACCGGATAAGATAAAATTTACTTTTGAAATAAAAGAAGACGAAAGAGAAAAAATATATCATATAACACAGTTGGCCCTGGTAATTATTGCGATATTTGTCACCATCATGATGACGCCATTAGCATTTTCTGATATTGTTTATAAATAATTGATTATGAAAAAACTTTTAACCCTTTTCCTTACCACATGGTTTCTATTATCATTTTCTCAGGACAGAAAAGAAATAGGGAAAACTTTTATCAAAACTTTATTAATCGATAAAAACATAGAAAAAGCACATTCTTATTTTGATCCTTCCATAGCAGGGCAGATTCCGGTGGAACAACTTAAAGCCATTACAGAACAACTTCAGGGACAGATTGGAAGTTTGAAAACTATTCTTGAAGTAAACAACGAAGGAAATATTTACTATTACTATTCCGAATTTGAAAAGACCAAACTGGATGTTCAGCTTACTTTCGGAGAAAATAATAAAATGCTCGGTTTCTTTTTAGTTCCCCACAAAACAATTGAAAAACCGGACGAGAAGACTACATTGAAAATCAAAAGCGATGCTATTGAATTGAATGGAACATTATTGGTTCCTCCTTCCAACAACAAAAAGAAATTGGTCATTTTTGTTCATGGCTCGGGAGCACATGATAGGGATGAGACTATTGGAGAAAATAAACCGTTCAAAGACATAGCAGAATACCTTCTCAACAACGGAATTTCATCCTACAGATATGATAAAAGAACATATTCTTACCCGGAAGCGTTCAATGAAAAGTCTACTGTAGAGGAGGAAACCATCAATGATGCAGTAAATGCTGCTCAATATTTTAAAAACAATGCAGATTATAAAGGATATGAAATCATTATCTTGGGACATAGCCAGGGAGCGTATATGATGCCTAAAATTGTAGAAAAAGCTCAGGTTTCAAAATATGTTTTTATGGCTGGAAATGCCAGACCGTTACAGGATCTGTTGGTAGAACAGTATGATTATCTTCATTCTCTGGATTCGTCTAAAGTTCCTGCTGAAGCTGTTCAGGAAATAAAAAAACAGGTTGCCTATTTAAACTCATCCCAATTCACCCTAAGCTCACCGGCATCAGAACTTCCGTTGGGACAATCTGCTGCGTATTGGAAATATTTAAAAGAATACAGTCAGCTTAATGAGGTTAAAAAAATAAAAGCTCCAATGTTTTTTGCCCAGGGAGGAAGAGATTATCAGGTAACAGAGAAAGATTTCAACCTTTGGAAAGAAGCATTGAAAAACGATAAAACAGCAATATTTAAATTGTACCCAACATTAAGTCACTTATTCATAACCGGTTCCGGAAAACCCTCTCCAAAAGATTATGAAACAAAAGGAAAAGTTGATGAACAGTTTTTGAAAGACCTGACACAATTTATTCTGAAATAATTTCTTGACCTTTTTTATGAAGTTAATACCAAATGGATATATTCATTTGGTATGATTTGTTTATTTCAAATAGATTTCATGTAATTGTGTAACATTTCAGATTATTTCCCTACTAACTGTTAAAATCTAACTATTAATATTTGTTAAAAGTAATCTAAATGAAAAAAATTCGACTTAGTGTTAAGCTTCTGTTGTTTTGTTCACTTTTAAGCGCAGGTGTAGTATCTGCACAAAAATATGAGCAAACAATTAAGGATTATGTCAATTCTGCCCAAGGATCATTCCAGAGAGTAAGCCCAGAACTGAAAACATTTAAAATCATTAATGTAGATCCTTCAAAGAGTTTAAATGGAGATGTTGTAGGCATACAGCAAACGATTAACGGAATCCCTGTTTTCGGAAGTTCTGCCAATGTTTTAATCAGAGATGGAAAAGTTTTAAACTTTGCGGATACTTTTATTAAGAATTATCCTTCTGCTGTTAAAGGTAAAGAAAGTGGTAGAAAAGGTACTTTAGTAGCATCAACAATTGAAAAACTGAACGGATTGTCTTCCGTAAAGAATATTGATGGAAAAGAAAGTCCAATAGTAGCTAATACTGTTTATTTTGCAAAAGGAGGAGAGCTGATTCTTGGTTATCAGTTTTCTGTTGAAGAAAAAGGAACGGGGAATGTATGGAATACTATTATAAGTACAGAGGATGGTACTCTTTTATACCAGGAAAATACTACTTTATCATGTAACTTTCACGATGAATCCTTCGATCATCACGCCGGATCTCCATTACAAAATGCTCAAGCTGTTTTCCCTGCTAATATAGCAGCTGCGAACCTTCAGAATTCTGCAAATTTGGTGTTACTACCAGATAATGCTTCTTATAATGTGTTCGCCTTCCCTACAGAAGCACCTACATTTGGAGCCAGAACACTGCTTACAAATCCATGGGATCTGACAGCTTCACCGGAAGGATGGCACTCTGATGGGACTAACCATTACACAATAACAAGAGGTAATAATGCCTTTGCATATACTGACGAAAATAATACCAATACAGCGCAGTTCTCTCCTGATGGAGGAGCAACCAGAACATTTGATTTTCCTTTAGATATAACAGCTGCCCACACTACCTATACTTCAGCAGCAGTAACCAATTTATTCTATAATTCGAATAAAATGCATGATGTATTTTATAAATTCGGATTTACGGAATCTGCGAGAAATTATCAGGTAAATAATTTTGGAAACGGAGGTACGGGTAATGACCCTGTTCTTGCAGAAGCAAGAGATGGAAGTGGTTTTAATAATGCAAACTTTAATCCGGGTACTGATGGAACAAGCGGAAGAATGCAGATGTTCCTTTTTTCACCTGCGGGAAATGTAAGATATCTTTATTATAATTCACCATCAACTTATACTGCCAGGGCTCCAATAGCTACTACGGCGAATTTTGGTCCGCAGATTATGGGTAATCCACCTGTGACAGGAGATCTTGCCCTTTCTACTCCAGCTGATGCATGTACTGCAGTTACAGCCGGAAGTCTTATAGGAAAGATTGCAGTGGTGAATGCAGCAGGATGTGGTTTTGCTGTTAAAACAAAGAATTTACAGAATGCAGGTGCAGTAGGGGTTATACAATACCACCCATCAAGCAATACTCCTATAGGAATGGGAGGAGCTGATGCTACCATTACAATTCCTACCATTATGGTGGGTATGTCAGAAGGCCAGTTTTTGGTAAATGATTTAACTAATGGTATTGTTGGAAATGCAACAATAAAAACTGATGCCGTTTATAAAGATGCAAGTTTGGATAATGGAGTAATCAGCCACGAATATGGTCATGGTATTTCCAATCGTCTTACCGGAACTGGAAGCTCTTGTTTATCTTATATTTCTTCTAATGAACAGATGGGAGAGGGATGGTCTGATTTCTTCGCCTTGATGATGACAACCAGACCTGGAGATACTTCTACCATTGCAAGAGGCGTAGGAACTTTTGTTTCAGGGCAGGGAACTACAGGATTGGGAATAAGACCTGCAAAATATTCACCTGATTTTACAATCAATGATTATACATATGGTCGTACTAACGGAATGAAAGTAACTGCAAATAATCCAGTTCTTGGAGCACTTACTGTTCCTGATGTTCATAGTATAGGATTTATCTGGGCTTCAATGCTTTGGGATCTTAACTGGAAATATGTAGATAAGTATGGGTACAACAGTAATGTTCTGGCAGATCCGAACAGCGGAAGTGCAAAAGTTTTACAGCTGGTAATGGATGCTCTTAAATTACAGCCATGTAATCCTACGTTTGTGCAGGGAAGAGATGCTATTCTTGCTGCTGACCAGGCATCTACTGGAGGACAAAATAAATGTATGATCTGGAGTACCTTTGCGAAAAGAGGATTAGGGGTAAATGCTTCTGCTGGCGCTCTTAACGGTTTAGCATTTGGAGCCAACCAGCCTTTGCCGGAAATGAGTGATCAGGTTGAAGATTTTACTATTCCTGCAGAATGCGCAACATTGGCAGTAAAAGAAATCAACAATACTAAGGGAATTTCCATCTATCCGAACCCTGTAAGAAACGAATTCACGATAAAAACGCCATCTGATATCAATTTATCAGGAATTACTACCGTTGCTATCTATGACTTTACAGGTAAATTGATTTCTAAGGAAAGTATCAACCTTAATAAACAAAATACGATCAATGCAGAAAAATTAATCAATGGAGCTTATATTGTGAAAGTGAGCAATGACTCAATTGATTATTCTCAAAAGATTATTGTTTCTAAATAAGAAATTATAATAACTAATTGTAATGAGCCTGGAATTTTATTCCGGGCTTTTTTAATTGTTTTCCGGACTTACTTTATTCAAAAATAAAAAGACAGCTATTCCAGACAAAGCAGAAAGTGTAGTGCTTAAAATAAAACTGCCAATGATATATTGCAGCAGGTTGTTCTTGATCAGTTCAAAATTTAAATCCTGACTTAAAATATCGCTGTTACCACCTACAAATGGCGCTCCCAGAAATAAAGAGGCTGCAATGACAAAAGGAATAAAAGGAGGAAGGCTCACATTAGAGGCTACGAAAGCAAGGACCTTATTAAGTTTAAAAAGTACAGATAAACTGATGACCAGAAGTGTCTGAAATCCCCAGAAAGGCGAAAGTCCTATAAAGACTCCCAGCGCAATAGAAAATGCCTTTGTACGGTTGCTTCCGTCACTTTCTAAGACATCTTCCTGGATGAATTTTTTAAAGCTTTTTTTTTTGAAATTATTCAGAAAATTTCTCGGAATAATATAAAATAGGGTGATTGTTACCAGAATCGTATTCAGAATGCTGATTCTTGTAAAATCTTTAAAAGGCCTGAAATGGGAAACACGTTCTGCAGGATCATACAAAACTTTGATTGGAACATTTTTTACCGGAACATGTCTCCATGCAGTTCTTACAATGATTTCGATTTCAAATTCAAACTTAGGTGTAAAATATTTCTTTGGAATTTTATGTAAAGGATAAAGCCTGTAGCCAGACTGTGTATCTTCCAGTTTGATACCGGTTTCAAACCAGAACCAGAAATTGGAAAAACGGTTTCCAAAACTGCTTTTCTTGGGAATACCGTCCTGAGACATATTTCGGTTCCCAATCAAAAGAACCTCTTCTTTTTCCTGAAGTAGGGCTTCTACAAATATAGGAAGATCATCCGGATAATGCTGTCCGTCCGAATCAATAGTGATGGCATAATCATACCCTGACTTCTTTGCTGCTCTAAAACCTGTTTTAAGGGCATTTCCTTTTCCTTTGTTCTCCGGTAAAGAGATTACCGTGATCTGAGGATATTGGGCAAGAATCTGAGGCGTAGAATCTGAGGAGCCATCATTAACCACAATAATACTTCCGGTATACTCGAGAACACCGTCAATAACCCTATTCAGGGTCTTTTCATTATTGTAGGTAGGTATTAAAACGCATATCTTCTTTTCAGAAATTGCATTTTGTACTTCAGCAAGGGACATTCTTTTATTTTAAAGTGGCTCTTTCCGCCTCTGTAATGGTTTTAGACTGCATTGCAAACCTTTTGATATAGCCTTTTAATGCTGTATTTTGTTTGCTGTAATTACTTAATAGAAATGCTTTATCATCCTTCAGGCTTCCACGGTATCCAACAATTTTCGGAATATTTTCCTGAACACTCATTCTGATCAGGCGAAGCTCTACATTATTGGGATTACTTTTGATAACAGCTTCAAGACTTGTAGCTCCTGTTTTTACCAGCGACTTTCTATTGCTTTTGGTAACTTTTGCTTCCATGATCTTCGCTGCTGCTTTATAACCCACAGTCACAGCATCAGAACCGGATTGTTTTTCTGCAGTTTCAATGAAGTTTTGTGTATTACTGTTAGATTCGTTGGCCTTAGCATAGCTGTTTCTCAGCGTTTCAAGGTCAGACTGAAAGAAAAAAACAAATGCTGCTATGAATGAGAAGATAAGATTCATGACGATATTTTTTTATAGCTTACAGACAGTTTTAATGCAATAGTCTCGCCAAAAGAAGTAATATTTTTTACTTTAACATCATCTTCATTTTCGTTAATATCCAGTTGAAGTTGTAAGTCAGGAGTCTCAAAAGGATTGATGATGGCCATGAATTTTACATTGGATGCGGTTTTTAAGAATAATTTTGAACCCATAAATTCCTCTGTCAGTTCTTTGATGATCTGCATCATACAAACACCGGGAGTCACCGGATTTCCAGGGAAATGGCCCTTGAAAATATCGTGGTCTTTATTGAGATTGATGTGGGCAGTAAACTTTCCGTCTTCTGCTTTCTCATAAGATGTTAATGTATAAAAATCTGTAAGAATAGTTTGCATGATCTTATTTTTAAGATTGAATAGGTAAGCAACTTCTTTCTGGAAAACTATACTGCTGTGTGCTTATAGTTTTTCATGTTGGAAATTATTCTGTTTCGGTTATTTGAAATAGTTTTATATTGATCTTAAAATCTTTGTGCTGTAGATTTAAGCTATCCGCGAAGATAGGTTTTTTTGCATCAAAAGTAAAATCGATTTTTTCCTTATTATTTTTCGTGTAAATGATCTGTTTCAGTAAACCGTTTTCTTTGTTGAAGAATAAATAATAGCTTTTATTCTCAATTTTTGAAAGATAGATTTTAGCATTGTCATTCTCAAAACTTTCGCTCACGGGATACTGTCTTTTCAGTAGCTGCTGGAAATCATTCTTCAGAAAATTGATCACGATTTTTTTATCCAGATCAGGAAGTACATAATTCAGTTTGAAATTATTGTCAGAAACCTCAAAATCAATCAGTTTATTCCCGAAATCAGAGGTTAAGGCGACCCGGTGTGTCGTTTCATTCAATTTTTTGACGATCAGGATACCGCTCACATGGTTTTTATAAATATCCATCTGGCATTTGTATACATAATCTTCGCTGGAAGAGAAATATAAGTTTTCAACCGTTTTTTCAGAGGCAGAAACAGGCTTGACATCAGCCAGCTTGTAAGTTTTGCAGGAAAGAGCCAGAATCAGAATCAGGCTATAAAGTAAACTCTGACGCAGGAATTGAAGCATTGATCTTGGTATTTTTGAAAACAATATTGGTGGTGTCTCCGGAAGCCTCGGTCATATTAACCTGAGAAACCGTCGACTGGTTCTTCGGGAAATATAGTTCGATCTGTTTGATATATTTCAACAGCTGCGATGTTTTAGGAATAAACTTAGCTACATTGTAATTTCCGTTCTTAAAATAGGTTACCGTAAACTCAGGGTCATTGAACATTGTTCCGTTTGAACTTCCTACAATCAGTTTGTTGATCTTCTCAAATGTTTTGCTTTTTGCATCTACAGATGACTTTTTCCCCTGATCATTGATGAAGATCTTATTGCTTTTAAAAACAATACTGTACTGATAAGGTTTGGTATATTTCCAACTCAGCATATTGGGAGTCTGCAGTGACATTCTCCCATAAGTTACAATGCTTTTATCCAGAAAGTCCATTTTTTTGGTCTGAGTAAAGTCACTCTGTAAAGTTTTAATCTCTTTGGTCTCCGAAGAAACTTTCGAGACAAACGCTTTAGCTTCCGCGCCGGACATTACCGTATTTTGGGCAAAAAAGAAACCGGAAACCAGTAAGAATGCTCCGAAAGCAATATTTTTAATCATTTCTATTTGAATTTGTAACTGTATCAACAGTAAAGGTTGAATATTTTTTGTCCTTCAAAAATACTAATAAATCTACCAGCACACGACAGGTCTTTTCCGAAGTGTCATGAAGCAGGATAATACTGCCTTTTTTCAGGCTTTTGGTTACTCTGCTGTAGATTTTCTTTTCGTCATCAATGATGGTGTCTAAAGACCGGATATTCCATCCGATACTTTCTTTATGCGTTCTTTTGATTGCCTTTGCAATATTGGGATTCGTTACCCCAAAAGGAGGTCTGTAAAGATGAGTCGTTATATTTCCAATATTCTTAATCACCTCATCACACTTTTCAATTTCCTCAATCATTTTTGAAGTGGATAAAAACCCCGTGGAATTGGAATGTGATAACGTATGATTTCCGATCGTATGACCTTCCGCAATGATTCTCTGAAAGGTTTCAGGATATTTTTCAATCTGTTTCCCAATACAGAAAAAGGTTGCTTTTACTTGATGTTCTTTAAGTAAGTCTAAAAACTTTGGGGTAAACTCTGTAGGGCCGTCATCAAAAGTAAGGGCAACTTCTTTGATTCTGGTCCGCTTATGAGTAATGCTGTTGACAAAATATCCCAGTTCAATGTCAAATGAACCCCAGACTACAACCGCTGAAAAAGCAAAAAAACAAAACAGATACACCCAAAAACTTCCGTGGAACGCATAAATAAAAACGTTACAGAAAAGATAGAACAGGATGAATGGATAGTGTTTCATTGCTGGCTGTTTTTATGTTAAACTTGTCATTATGAGTGTTATGGTCATGATATCTATTATTGTCACTCCGTAGGAGTCTGGATTAATTTAGATTCCACGCTTCACTTCGCTCTGAATGACAAATAGAACGTGTAATTTTCAATTTCAACAATTATGCCTTTTCCAATAATACCAGACTGTGATCACTACCCGCAAGATGGTTGTAAAGAAGTATATTCTTTACGTGTTCTTTTTTCTCTGCATTGATCATCATGATTTCCGGGATCTGCTGTTCTTTAAGGATATGGCAGGCCATAAACGTTGAAAAGCCGCTGGCTGTATTGAATTCTCCGCTCAGATGTTTGTAATAAAGCAAAGATGAGTCCGGAAACAGATCCATTGCTGTTGTATAGTACACATCAGAATCTGCGTCTCCACTGAATCCTAAAATAACAGCATCAATATCACCAGTAGAGAGATTATTCTGAGTTAAGAAATTCTGGATAAAATCCTGCACTTCATTCAACTCTACTTTATTAGTGATATTAATATTTTTAAGCTTTGCGTAAGAATTTTCGGTCTTATCTTTTCCTAGAACAAAGAAGCTGGCTCCTTCACCCCAGATCACTCCATTGGTGGTGGAATGTAAATAATCGGCAGGAAGATCTTCTTCTTTTTTTATGGTATTATTTAAACAATAAAGCTCCATTGTTCTGGCAGTTTGCTCGTCTGTAGAACCCACCAAAACATTTTCTGCTTCTCCGTCATTGATCTGAAGCTGAGCATCCAATAATGAAAACTCCAGTGAAGAAGAAGTATTTACATAGGTAAAATTATAAGCATGACACTGTAATCCCAGAGCAATTTGTCCTGCTACCGTGTTGTGGGTAGACTGGATGAAAAAAGTTGGCGTAAGGAACTCTTCATGATTATCAATCACATTTTTCAGGAACTTTTCAGAATCCTGAGAACAGCCCATTCCGGTTCCTACGATGATGGCATCCGGCTGTTCAATACCTGCTTCTTTTAAGGCATATTGTGATGCTACAGAACTCATTTTTACCGTTTTGGACATTCTTCTGATCATGGCAGGTGGTATGAACTCTTTGTAATTAGGTTCTATCGCTTTGATGATATTGGAAGAATTCTCCGGGGTAAGGTTCTGAAGAATATTTTCGTTTAAAGTGTCCTGAACTGAGATACAGGATGCACTGTTGATGTATACTGAACTCATGATTTTGAAAGAATTAAGGTTGAACAGTTTCCTCCAAAGCCAAATGAATTGGAAAGCACATGATTGATGTTTTTCTCTTTCAATTCGGTAACAGGAGTGAGATCAAATTCTTCCATTTTTGTTTTGAAATTCAGGTTCGGGAAGATAACGCTGTTTTGCATCGCTAAAATTGAAAATACCGCTTCAATTCCTGCTGCCGCTGCCAGCGTATGTCCTGTAAATGCTTTTGTAGAGCTGAATTCAGGAACCTGGTTTTCTCCAAAGATTCTGATCATAGCAATTCCTTCTGATAGATCATTATTAGGAGTTGCTGTGCCATGAACGTTGATATAATCTATATTTTCTTTAGCTAATCCTGAGATTTTTAAAGCCTGCTGCATGGCTAAAAATGCTCCCTGCCCATTTTCGGAAGAAGCCGTCTGATGGTGTGCATCATTAGCATTGCCGTATCCGGAAAGATAAGCAAGAACCTTTTTATTTTCTTTTTTGACTACTTCTTCGGACTCAAGAACTAAGAAAGCCGCAGCTTCTCCAAGATTCAGTCCTTTTCTGTCGTTGTCAAAAGGAGTATTGTAAGAATCCGTAAGAATCATCAGCGTATTGAATCCATTCAAAGTGAATTTTGAAAGAGAATCTGTTCCTCCAACAATGACACGGTCCAGAACTCCGTTTTTGATCAGCTTAGCACCCATCATAATAGCATTAGCTGCTGATGAACAGGCTGTACTGATGGTAGAAACCATGCCTTTTAATCCCAAATAATCAGCAATTGCCAATGAGGAGCTTCCGGCATCGTGAGCGTCAATATACTTTTGCTTTTCAGGGAAGTCTTCGTAAGAGTAGAAGTATTTTTCAGTAATATCCATCCCACCTACGCTGGTGGAAGAGATCAATCCGGTTCTGTAACCATTGATATCTGAAATTCCTGCACTTTCTAAAGCTTCTTTCGCAGCAATCATACCCAATAGAGAAGTTCTTGTTACGTTGTTGTCTTCATCAAGCTGAAGTTTCTGTACAAGTTCTTCGTTGGATAATTTTATTTCACCTGTTTTAATGATTCCGGCATGTCTGGTTTCAAACATTTCAATATCTGAAATTCCATGTTTTCCGGATTGCAATGAAATAAAATTTTCCTCCACATTGTTTCCGATGGAGGAAATGATGCCCATTCCCGTTATGGCAATTTTTTGACTCATGGTATTAAATAATGTAACAGTGTACCAACCTATCAATAATTGCTACATTGCTGCACTGTTAGATTGTTATATTAATTTATTTCGTTCTGTTGTCTTCGATGAATTTTGCCATCGTATCAATAGATTGAAAGATTTCCTTTCCTTTTTTAGGATCAGCTAATTTTATTCCGTAGTCTTTATCAAGAAGAACGATCAGTTCCAAAGCATCTATAGAATCTAGTCCCAATCCTCCTCCGAATAATGGATCAGTATCTTTGATTTCTTCTACAGATACATCTTCAAGATTAAGAACTTCAATAATTTTGTGTTTCAATTCTGTTTTTAAGTTTTTCATAATTTAGTTGATTTATCAGTGTAATCTACGTGTCAGTCAGCAATGAAGCCTGTTAACTAATTACACTGTTATATTGTTGCATTTTTATAAGGTTAGCAAATATACAAAAGCTTTATAATTTTCCTGATACAATTCTACCCAGCCACACAATACTTTGTCAGCCTTCCCAGACAAGAGGATTTGTTCAGAATAATCGTTTAAAAATTTTTCGTCAAACTCATCCAAAACGAAAAAAGCATTTTCTGTCTGCATTTTGTGTTTAATGCTGATTTCCCCTACACAGATGTTAGGAAGAGTGTAGACAAATACTGCCGGACTCGGATAAAAGTTATCCTGATCGTTGATGCTTTCCTGATATTTGAAATCAGTATCCAGACTGGAAGATCTGTTGGCGAAAACAATGGCCGTTCTGCTGTGATCTTCGTCTTTCAATATGGTTTCAGCAGAAAGAAAAGCCAGTTTACTCAAATGATCCATTTTATGAAACTTGGGATAGCTAAGGTCTAAACTTTTATAAGCTTCTTTAGCAAATTCCTGAAAAGTTTCGCTTGGGCTTTCAAAAATAAGATTTCCGTCAACGGTTATTTTTGAATGTTCTATAGTACAGCTGTTTATTTTCTTCATCACTTTCATTTTAACATTTTTCCAGCACAACTGCGGCATTGCAGCCTCCAAAACCTGAAGCTGTTTTCAGAATATATTTAATATCTGAAGTTTGGTTTTCTTTGATAATATTCAAAGGTTGGGTAACTCCTGTTTCTTCGAAATTTTTTGATGGAAGCAGCGTGCTATGAAGAGCACTTTCCATAGAAATAATACTTTCAAGAAGTCCTGATGCTCCCAGACAATGGCCGTAATAGCCTTTCATACTGTTGAGAGGAACATTTTGAAGTTCCATTCTGTTGAAGGCAATGGCTTCCATTTCATCGTTATATAAAGTCGCTGTTCCGTGAGCTGAGATAAAATCAATCTGTTCTGACAAAACATTGGCTTCTGTCATTGCATTTTTAATACTGGCATACAAACCGTCACCCGTTCTTGAAGGTCCGGAGATGTGGTTAGCATCATTTATAGCAGAATCTCCCAGAACTTTAAACCTGAATTTTTCGTTTTGTGAGATTCCTCCTTCGTCAGAAAGGCATCCAGTTACATAAACTGCTGCTGCTGCTTCACCAATATTAATCCCGTCTCTGTTTTTATCATAAGGCTTGCAATGTCCTGATCCTATAGCCTGAAATGAATTGAATCCTGAAATAACAAATTCAGAAAGTTCATCTCCCGCAATAACGAAAGCATCTTTATATTTCCCTGCCTGAATCATATTCTTGGCAACTGCAATTGCCATTACCCCTGAAACACAGGCATTGGAGACAATGATTGGTCTTGTTTTAAACCCAAAAAAGTCTGCTATTTTCTGTGCTAATTTTGATAAATAAACGCCTTCCGGTAATTCAGTCTGTTTTTTTAACAGGCTGATATTTCCTTTTGTTGTTGAAAGGATAAAAGCTGTGTCTTCCGAAATGGTGTGTTTTTCAACAAGAGGAAGGAGGCTTAAAAGAAGCATCTTTTCCAGTCTTGTAAAATCAATAGTATTCTGAGCAAAGAATCTGCTGAATTCTTCGTTCAGTTTTTCAGAATCAATCCTAGAAGCATAAAAAGCCTCCTGATTGTCTATAATTTTATGTAAAGCAACTCCCGATTTTCCTTCTGAAAGTGCCTTCCAGTTGGAATCTGCATCGAAACCCAGGGGAGTTACACAATTGTAGTCTGTGATATAAATTTCCTTCTTCATGATAATCCCATTTTATCTTTCCAGTTTTGAAAAAATTCCGGATTGTACAAACATAAGCTTCCGTTACTGTCCAGAAATACCTGGATGGTCTCACCACTGCATACCAATTGGTCTTCCTTATTGAAGATTTCATATCTATAGATCAGCTTGGCAGATATCGAATTTACATAAGTCGTTACAATTCTGAAGGTTTCTCCATATTTTAAAGGAAGAAAATGTTCGCAGGTACTTTTTACGATTGGTGTCACATATCCTGCATTCTGAATGTCAAGATAAGTGAGGCCATGCTCGCGGCCAAAAGCTTCTCTTCCGTCTTCAAAATAAACAATGTAATGCCCGTGCCAGACAATTCCCAGTGGATCTGTCTCATTGAATCGTACTCTGACTTCTTCAGTACAGGTTAATATATTTTCTTTAGACTGCATTTTGTTTTCTTTCGTAAAAAATGGAAATTGCTACGGTGGCAAAATAAAATAATAATAAGAATGCTAATTCTTTAGCTATTCCACCAATTCCGCTATTTCTTAAAATAATATCATAATAAGCATTTAGTCCCCAGTTCATTGGAGAGAACTTGGCTACGGTCTGCATGAATTCCGGCATTAAAAATACAGGAACCCAAATACCGCCGATAGCAGCCAAAACCACTACAGAAGTAGCTCCAAATGGGGCAGATTGTTCCTGTGTATCAGCAATAGTTCCCAATAAAACTCCAAATCCGATGGCCGCCAATCCTGCAAACAGCGTTACAGTGATAAGCTGGAACATTTTTCCGGATACATCAAAGGCCGGAAGATCCATGTAAGGGAAAAGATAAATTCCCACCGCTACCATCAGTAAAAACTGAATGATACAGATGATAAGATAGGTAAATGTTTTTCCTAAAATATGTACAAAATAGGGAGTAGGGCTTATTCTTGCTCTTACACTTGTTCCCTGACTTTTTTCCTTCACCAGGTTGATGGATAAAGGAACTACAATAAAGAAAATCGCAAAAAGAGTCCATGCAGGAACATTGTGCTGAACGGAATTCGGCATGACGTCCATTGCTCCTTTCTTGGGTGTGATTTCTTTAAAGCTGATCAGGTTTTTATTTTCATTAAGATTCTCCGTTGTTCCCAGCTGATCCTGGAATGCTTTGTAGATCTTTTTATTTTCAATCTCAAAAACCATTTTGTTGACAGAATTCATCACTGAGTTTTTGAATCCTGCATTGGTGGCCGGGTCAAAGTACAAATGAATCTCTTTTGTCTTCGGAGCAACCGCTTTTACTTTTGCTGAATCTCCTTCCAGTCCAAATGAACTTACAATGGTTTGAACTTTAGAATCAATATTGGAATTTAAATCTTTTGTTAAATTGGAAGGAATAACAATTGCCATCTGATAATCTCCAGAGAAAACAGCATCCTGAGCAGACTTTTCATTGAAATTGGTCAGCAGCTGGAATGTTTTGCTGTTTTCCAGTTCCGCTTTTATATTCTTTGAAACATCAGATTTGTCATTATCAATGAAAATAATCGGAATCTTTGATCCTTCAAGGTTTTTAAAGGTAGAATCCTGAATAAGGGTAATGGTGACAATCAGAAGCAGCGGCATCACAAAGATGATGACAATCCCTCCGATATCTCTTTTTAGCAGAAGAATTTCTTTAATAAAGCTTCTCCATAGTTTATACAACAACATCTCTTAGTTCTTTTCCGGTTAATGAAATGAAAACATCTTCAAGGTTTTCCGCATTGGCAATTTGTGAAACCAGCTCTTCAGGAGTTCCTACAGCATGAATTTTTCCATGGTCAATGATGGCAATTTTTGTACAGAATTCTTCTGCTTCCGACAAGTGATGGGAAGTATAAATAATGCACGTTCCCTGCTTATTTAAATCCAGAAGATAGTCAATAATTGCTTTTTTAGATTGAACGTCTACACCAACGGTGGGTTCATCTAAGAATAGAATTTTAGGATTGTGAAGGGTGCCGGCGATGAGGTTGCAGCGGCGCTTCATTCCTCCCGAAAACTGTCCTACCTGCTTATCTGCAAATTTTGAAAGTCCCATAATTTCCAGAGATTCATCAATTGTTTTGATAAGCTGTTTATGTTTCAAACCATACAGGCTTCCGAAAAACATCAGATTTTCTTTAGCTGTAAGTGTTGGGTACAATGCATATTCCTGGGGTACAATACCGATAATCTGTCTTATTTTGAATCCATCCGAATGGGGAGATAATCCATTGATTGTAAATTGGCCTGAAGTAGGTTTTATCAGTCCCGAAAGCATGGAAATCAAAGTCGTTTTTCCAGCTCCGTTAGGTCCGAGAATTCCGTAAATTTCATTTTTGCTGATATTCAAAGAAATATCATTTACAGAAAAATCATCAGAATTTTTGTACTTCTTATATAGGTTTTTGATCTCAATCATATTTTCTGCCATATCAGATCGCTTTTCTCAGTTTTTTATAGAAAGCTTCTTCCAGATCTGCAATGTGCAGCATCGTTTTTGAAAGTTCATTGTAGATATTGCTTTTTGAGTTTCTGTTTTTATACACTCTGGCAATATCCACGGCAAAATCTCTCCAAAGGTCACCAATAGAAGTGATTTCTTTTGATAATTCTTTCAGCTCGTCATTTTTAAGGATAACGGATGCTTCCTGAAGAAATGCTCCGTAGATAAATCTGAAGCCTCCGCCTCCGGTTCCAATTTCTTCCTGCATTCTGATTAGCTGTCCCAAATAATGATTGGTCACTTTTGTACCTTTCTTTTCAGCCCATTTCGGGATACTTTTAGCCACCCATCTCATTGCTTTTACGCCGATAAGCGGTACCGGAGCCAGCATATTTTTGCAGGTATCTTTAATTCCTTTTTTTATGGCTTCTTCAAGGTTTACATTTTCAGGAACATAAATAGGATAGTACATATGTCCTTTTGGAGGAAGTGCTCCCTTGGCATATCTTACCTTTTCCAGTTCTGCTTCAGAAAGGGATGTTGTATAATCCATTACCGGATCACTGATCAGGAATTTTCCGTCTTCTTTTCCGTATACCACAAGATTGTGGGCATTGAAGTGGAATTTGTACTCCTCCGGGAAGTAGGTCAGATTGAAAACGCCTACCTGAAGTCCTGTAGGTATATTTTGATCCAGATTTCTTTCAAGAGCTTTTTGAGCATCTTTAGGATTTGAGAATTTTTCTCTTTTGATTTTAATTCCTAATCTTTTGGCTGCTTTACTGAAAATAGCACCCGGCATCGGACGATAGCTGAAGCCCGGAGCGAAATTTACCTTTAAAAAAGGAAGATAGACAAAAAACAATCCTGAACCGATCCCAAAGATCATCGGCTCACTTAGTTTCAGGCCTTTATTAAGCAGTAGATTAGAAGCAACACCGTTTTCGCAATGCGCAGTCTGATGGTGTTCAAAGTTTAATTTCATTTGCAGATTGTATCTTTTCATTGGCAAAATGGAATCCGGCACTTTATATACCTCATTTCATTTATTTCCCGTTGAAGTTTTTTAATTCATCCACTGAAATCCCGAATGCTTCGGCATATTTTTTCAGTGCAGTTTCGCTTAGTGTCTTAAATATTTTGGGTTTAAAATGTCTTTTTACCCTCCATTGCCACATTCCTACATAAGATGCAAGAACACCCAGGTCCATTTTATTCAATTCCATAAAATAAACAATAGGACTTACTATTTGATTGGCAACATTTTGTTTTGCTTCCTCAATTCTTTCATAAATAAGCTCCATTGATTCATCCAGAGCAGCTTTCTTGGCATCCCAGCCTGTACTGTTTGCTGTCGTGTAGTTGTCATTCTCATCCGTCACATACAGAACTTCAGTCATGTTGGCGGATTTTAGGTTACTTTCGTCTTGAGGCAGGTCTTGTTTTTTCATCTAAATAATGTCAATTTTTTTAGATTCCAGATGAAATAAAGTTCACCTGTTTTTTGATTCTTTTAATCAGGTGGCTAAAATAGTGAAAATACATTATATGTAAATCATATTAAATCTGAGAGCGCTATTGCTTTGAAACAGAGGCTCTATCAAAAATATTCTACAGATCCTGATGGCCAGATGCAATGATGTTAAATTGCGAATATTTATAAAGTTTTGTTAATTATGGAGAATATATTTATTATTTGATTGTTTTATTTATATTTGTTTGTGTTAAACAACAAAAACTAATAATTAAAAACAAATTAAATTTCATGAAAAATTTGAAGTTACTTACAAAGAATGAGTTAAAGCAAGTGAAAGGAGGAATAACTGTTTACATTTCATGTGCTAATGGAACTACTGGTCAAATACGTAATGTGAATGTCAATACTGATATTGCTACTCCGGCGGAACAGATTTGTGGCGGGAATGACTATGAAGTGATTATCTAAGAAAGTATTTAGGCATTAGATTAAATCTCGTCCTACTTTTACTGTTTTATAAAAAATAAAACCTTCAAGTAGAAAGTTATAGGCGGAACAGAAATGTTCCGCTTTTTTTTTGATTTAAATTTGTTTCTCCCTGATGATCAGAGTTTCACGGATTTGTAAAATGTTTCACGTGAAATAATTCCTCTTATGATGAGGTTTTTTGTTTGTATCAAATTGGTTATCAGTGATGTTATGATGGGTTTTATAAGTTTGAAAATAAATAAAAAATGAATATTTTTTTATTCTAAGGCGGTTGTAATCAACTCAATAGGAGTGGGCTAAGCCCACTTTCAAAAGATGGAAAAATCAACTGGCTTTAGCCTAAACTTATATTTTAAACACAAATGACACCAATAAATTATACAAATATTCACGGATCTATTGAAAGCATTAAATACTGAATGGCTTAAAAACAAAAAAGCTGTACGTTGGTACAGCTTTTATTATATGTTGAATTGATCTTTACGACTTTACCTCCTGAATAAACAGGTTGATTTCCGCCCTGATCAATAATTCATCATTATGAAATGTTTCACAGAAGATGTGACAGATGTTTTCAAATTGTGAAATAAGAGATGCCTTGGAAATGATTTTATCCTTCACTTTTGGAAGGGCAAAAACCTCAATTTTCTTGATATTGGTAATAAACCCGATCACTTTTGTATCTGCTTCAGGATTTTCAAAGAAGCTTTGTCCAAGGATGGATGAGCAGGTCTGCGCCAGGTTTTCAATTAATCCGGCTTCAGCAAACTCATTGTTGTGAACAAATATATTGTCTTCTTTTATTTCAAAGGAAGTCACTACTTTTTCTTTGGTCAGTTCCAGAATATAGTCTGCCATAAGCATCGGTTCGCGATGTGGTAAAAAGTTGTGTATATTGATGATATTCTCTTCCTTTATTTCCATTTCCAGTTTATTTTACAGCGGTTTTCATTTGAGATTTTGCAATCACTTCACCGTTTAGTTTGGTAACGATATCTACCAGAGTAACTCCCATTACTTCATTGAGGATGGTTACCTCAGATTGTAGATGGTCTCCTATTTTGGGCAATATTTCAGCTTCAAAAGATTTGATGGCTCCGATATATCCGGTAGGAGCATCTTTTCCCAGCAGATAATATTTGTATCCGGTATGCAGCGCTACACTCTGTGCCTGATGCTCAATCAGTCCGGAAGCCTGAAATAATCCGTCCTGGATGAAAAGGTTATCTTTTTTGATCTCAAAACCAGATAAAAGATGGCTTTCAGAATATTCTGATAGTTCATGCACCATCACAAAAGGAAAACGTTGCGGGATTAGACTTTCTACAAAATCTCTATCGGAGGTCGGCAGTCTGTTTTCCATTAGCAAACTGTTAATAAAGCACAAGAATAAGCGAATCTTCCACTTTCAGGAACACAAAGAAGTACTTTTTCTCCTTTTTTCAATGTCCCGGAATTCATTAATTCTTCAAGGGCAACGAAGATAGATCCAGCACCAATGTTTCCAATGTCAGACAGGTTATAGAACCATTTTTCTGCAGGGAAATCCATTCCTTTTTTAGCAAACTCTTCTTTCAGTCCGTCTTTGAAGTATCCTGAAGAAATATGAGCCAATACATGATCAATTTTTTCTGGATCCAGATTATGTTTATCAAAAGAAGATCTTAAGCTTTCTGCTCCTTTTACAAGGATATATTTATCAAGGATTTTAGTATCCTGTTTGATGGCGAAGATAGATTGCTTCAACCAGTCATCAGAAGGGTAATCTGCCCATGATTTCAGGCTTCCGTCTTCCAGTTTGTCACATCCTGCATACATACATGCTTCAATTTCGTGAGCGTAAGAATAGAAATCAATGAATTCTACTTTTAAAGAAATACCGGTTTCTCTTGGTTTATTTTGCAGCAGAAAAGCACCTGCACCGTCAGAAAGCATCCATCTCAGGAATTCTCTTTTGAAAGCGATGATAGGTCTTTCTTCCAGTAATTTTAAATTTTCTGCTTCATGGTTGAATTTATCAGCAGTCATCCATGCAGACATTCTTTCGGAACCTGCACATACAGCACTTTCCTGTACACCAGCTCTTACAGAAAGGAATCCATAATTAAGTGCATTCATCCCAGAGTTGCAAAGACCCGTTGAAGTATTAATCTCAATAGATTTTCCGATGTTCAGTTCACCATGTACCATAGAAGCGTGAGAAGGCTGGATCTGGTCTGGTGAAGTAGTTCCTACGGATAATAATTTCATATCTTCCTTTTTGAAATTCTCATCAAAAAGTCCTTCAATTGCTTTTGCAGTAAGCTGCGCATTAGAGTGTGTAGGGTTTCCTTCTTTGTCTAAAGCGTAGTATCTTGTCGTGATTTTATTATTTCTTAGGATAAGTGATTTTGCTTTAGATGGCGCATCATTGATAAGCCCAAGATAAGTCTCCATTTCATCATTCGCTACCGGCTCATTGGGTAAGTATTTTGATGCTTTTGTTATAAATACGTCGTACATTCTATTTTAAATTAATTCCTTGTAAATATCTTTTTTGTTTTTGTCTTTTAAACCAAAATATAGGGGTTGTAAGCAGGTGTAAAACCAAAACGACAGGTGAGATAATCCATATCGCTGCCATCAAATATACCTTAAAGAATTTTATCAGCAATGGACGTTTCTCTTTTTTCTTGATAATCAGATTAGACCATACTGTGAAAATTTTGTTTCCTACCTTCTCTACCCGTACCAAAAACGCACGGATTTCAATGGCTCCGTTTTTAACGAGTTCCGGCTGTAAATTATTAAAGTCATTATTATTAAAATGTCTTTCAATAATCTCGCCATACTTTACTGAGCCTGTAATTTCTTCGTCAGAAACCCCTGCTGCAGGAAGCATTCCTGATTTTTCTTTCTGGCCTGTTGTAAGCCATCGAAGAATAGTCAATACACTCGTATAATTGTCGTGTCTGTCTACCAGTGCAATATTCCCAATAAGTTTAGCCTGTAAATCTCTTAAATATACCTTTAATTTCTCCTGGGAAAGCATCCACATATTTCTGGTTCCGGAGATTGTGACTACAGGTGTATCTTTAAGGATGCGTTCTGCATAACCACTCTTTAAGAATGAAATGATAGGAATGGATGGTGTGAGATACCATACCTGATACCCGAAAAGGATAAGGTCGTATTTTTTGTTCAGAATTTCTTCCGAAGGCGGCAGAATTTCATTCGGAATCTGTAAATAAGACTCTGGAAAAGTATTGAAAAAAACATCACCTGGCCAGGGGAAAGGAAAATCTTCCTTAAGCTGAATGTTATAATAGGTTACATCGTATTTCTCCTTTTGAGCTTCAAAAGGTTTAGCAATGTTCCTCACGATATCTTCGAGTTGTCCGGTTTGCGAATAATATATGACAAGTATATTTTTCTTCATTAGTTTTCTTTAGCGTTTACAAAAATATGTTTTTCATATTTATTATTTAGTTTTAAATACTTTTAATGATTCAGAACTAAATTCCAATGTATAATTATCATTTTCAAAAGAAGAGTTCTTTGTATTGACAAAAATGATGGTCTCAGGAAGGTCCTGCATATCATTCATGGTAAAGGTATCATCTGAGATCAAAAGAACATCAATTTTTTTACTCACTTCCGAAAGGTCTTTTATATATTGTATCTTTCTTCTTTTTACCAGATAGCTGTGCGCCGCTATTGCTCTTTTTTCATCATTTTTCATCAGAGAAAAAATTCTTCGGCTGGCCTGATATAAAGTCAATAAAGCATCTTTTTGTCCGAAGTCATCTGCTATGTGAAGAATGTTGGCTTCATTGGAAATATGCTTATTCAGTTCGAAATATACTGATTTTTTGGTGTTGAAGTCTTCTTTTACTTCTTTTACCACTTCACTGTCTTTATAAAGGAAGCTCAGGAACAGTTTCTTTTTAAAATAATTCTCATCCTCAATCTCTTCTCTCAGTTTGGCAAATTCTTCCCTGAAATAAGCATTGATCTTCTTTGTTCTTTCAGAATAATTCTTGCCAAAACTCATATCGTCTTTGCTGATTCTGCTGCCTACTTTTACGGTAATACTTCCGTCATAAATAATGAAATCTCCTTTGGGTAATACTTCAGAATTTCCATGAATGTAAAGCGGAAGGACATCCAGCTCGAATTGCTCAGCAAGATAGAATGCTCCTTTATGGAATCTTTTAACATCATTGGTATATGAACGTTCTGCCTCAGGGAAAACCACCAAAGAATATCCCTGTGCAATTTTTTCTTTCAGCTTATCCATTCCATTTTCAATCCCTTGTGAAACTGGATAGAAGCCCAGTGCTTTTACCAGTTTTCCGAAAACGGGAGATTCATATACCCAGTCATTCACCAGATAGATGATTTTGTGGGTTGCCATGGCAATGGCCAGTGTGTCTAAGAAAGAAGTATGATTGGCAATAATAACAGCCGGTTTGCTGAAATCTTCAGCTGTATTTTTAATGACTCTTTTCTTTACAAAAGGACTTAAATAAAGTACTGATGTTAAAAATTTAGCCAGGATCAGTTTGATAATATCTAACGTTTTTCCTTTCGAATTTTTAATAAATAAACTTCCGAAAGCTGAAAATACCAATCCACCCAATCCGTAATATAAAAACGAAAATACTGCCCGTAAAAATAATCTGAAAGTAATGGGAGAGAGACCTTTTCTCGCCCGGTTGGTAATGAATAATCTAAACCAGAAAGGATAGAGGGTAGACGTAATAATAATGACAGAGAACATTCCGATAAGAGCTACTAATGCTAATGAATGCAGCGCCGGATGCTTGGCAAAGATCAGAGATCCAATAGAGAGAATGGTGGTGAAAACCGCAAGAATAATGGATGTTCTATAGGTTGGTAATTCATTTTTCCCCGTTGTGTGCTCTTTTTGCATAGCTTGTGTGAGGAAGATACTGAAATCGTCTCCTACTCCAAAGACCAATGTACATACTACGGTACTGAAAATATTGAGTTCTAATCCTAAGAAATAAAGGATTCCTGCTGTTACAATTCCCGTCAGAACAATCGGGAACATCGTAAGAATAGTTAATTCAAGATTTCTGAAGAACACAATAATCGTAAGAACAATTGCTAAAAGAGAATAATTGATTAACGTATTGAAGTCTCTCTTCAGCAGGCCCAGAAAATTTTCGTTCATCTGCTGGCGGTCAATCGCAAGAGCATCATGTTTCTTTTCGATATCTTTAATGAAAATATCTCTTTTATTTTCGTCTACTTTTACTACATTGGAAACGGTGTAAAAACCATTTTCACTGCTCATGAATTCTGAAATCTGAAGAGCTTTTACCTTTTCATAATCTTTAAGGCTTAATGCAGTGTAATTTTTATGCAGAGCTTCATTGAAGTTGTCAAATGCTGAACCATTGAACCCAAATTTGTTTCCATTGCTGATCAGTTCAGAAATAGTCTGATTTTTCTTAGAGTCATTCCAGAAGCTGTTCCATTTTTCAATCTTTTTTTGCTGGTCTTTTTCTGAGAGTACAATGCTTCCTATAGAATTGTAGCTTAATATTTTTCCTTCTTTTTTCTCTTTTTCAAGGAAGCTGCTTAGTTCAGAATTTCTGGTTAATGCCTCCTCTTCAGAATTTCCATAAGAAATTGTATAAATAGATTTTGAAGTAATATCCGAAAGCTTCTGTAGTTTGGCTTCACTGATTTTCAGGTCTTTTGGAATATAATTAAGATCACCAATATCTTCATTAAAACCTACATGTCTGAATCCAAACAGACAGGCAAGAATGATAATAGAGCATCCTATGATCAGAGGTTTGTTTTTCTCATAAGGATAAGATCCTATTTTGTCGATGAAATTGGTATTGAGATCTTTTCCCTTTTCTTTTGGTTTATATAGTTGAGGAACAATAATCAATGCCGAAATTGAAGAGAGAATGACGGTGATTGCTGCAAAGAGCCCGAGGTCTTTCAATGCTTCGGAACGTACAAAAACCAGACATAAGAATGAAACAGCTGTCGTTGCACTGCTCAGTATAATAGGCTGGGTAATTTCTTTGTAAAGCTCTTCAATATTATTATTGTGCTTGTAGTGGGTAAGAATATGCAGGGCATAATCTATCGTAATCCCGATCAGAACGGCTCCCACACTTAATGAAATTGCTGAAATTTTATCTTTAATAAAAGACAGAACCAATAAGGCGAGAAGTACCGAGAATACTGTTGGTAAAAAGACAATGATGGGAGTAAAGAAATTCCTGAAATAATAGATCAGAAGGATCAAAAGAACCGTCATAGAAATTACTACCGTATTCTGAATATCTTTTTTGATCTGTTTGGCATTGGCTACGGCAATCACCGGAGAACCGAAATAGCTGATTTCTGTTTTTCCCTTGAATTGTTTATTAATGCCGTCTTTTATTAAGTTAAGCTGATCTACGAAAACTTCATTGGCTTTCGTGTCATTACTTTTGTTTTTCGGATCAATAAAAAGTAAGAGATTTTTTCCGTCTTTGGTTACAATATAGCTGTCTTCAAGCTTGAAATCTTTGCTGATGTTTAAGGCATTCAGTTTTTTGATTCCTAAAAAAGTAAGCCCCAAAGGATCTTTTTTGATAAATTCTTTTGTAACAAGACTTGTGGGAGAAACCAATGAGATGTAATTGTTCTCTACCTGTTTGGCAATGCTGTCTTTCTGAAGCTTTCTGTCAATTTCCTTATAATCATTTTCATTGAGGAATAATGGTAAATTTTGGCTGACGAAATCAAATGTTTCCGATATTTCATTATCATTCACTTTGCCCTGAACAGAACCTATATACTTTTGTAAAGGTTCTATCTTTTTCAAAAAAGTATCTGCCGTTTCAGAAAGCTGGAAGCTGTCTTCACCAGATTTATTCTCAATAATAACGATGATCTTATCCGAAAAATTAAGCTGCTTAAGAACTTTTGCTGTAAGATCAGATTTTTCATTTTTAGGAATGATCTGATTAATGTCTTCCTCAAAATTGATTTTGGAAGCAAAAAATAGGCATAAAACAGCAATTCCTAAGGCTGTAACTACAGATAGGATTTTATTTCTGGAAATCAGATAATATAAAAATATAAAAAAGCGATGCATTGCATGTAAATCAAGTCTGCAAATTTAAATTTTTAAGCATTAGTTCAAAATAGTTAGAGATAAGTTTTGACTGAAAATCAATAAAATATTCTAGGAAGAATGAAAAAATATTCTACTTTTGCAAAAGTTCCCCTTTAAAAAAATGTATTTTAAATCACAATTATTATTAAAAAATAAGAATCTGTTTTAGATATGTTGAAAAGAAATGATGAAAAAATAAACGGATTTCTATTTGTAATAGTACTTCCGCTTCTTCTGTTTGCGATGTCTTATTATGGATTTGAATCTTCCTATACAAGACTGAAAACATCAGAAACAACTCCCGACTTCTTATTTTCCTCGGTATATGCCTACAGGGTGATTCCCAATTACCTGAGTGTGCAGATGACAGATTTGATGTACCATCTGATCAACGGCCCTTTTTCTTTCTTTAAAGATTTTTTATCAAAAAACGGAACGCCGTTCTATCACGGGCTTTTCCTTATGAATAGTGTGTTTTTTATTGGATGCTCACTGATCTTAAATGCTGTATTTAAACTGAAGTCGACAGGTCTTCTTCTGAATCTTAATGCAAGAAGGATTATCCATCTTTTATCCGTTTTTTTTATCGTAATAACTCAGTATGCACCAACAAATTGTGATACGATTGCACTTTTCTGCTATCTGGCAGGTGTGTTTTTAACCCTGAAATATTTAGATACCAATAAAAAAATCTTCTATTTTATTCTCATTGGCCTTATCGGAATTTCCACTTTGGTAAGAGAGACAGCCTGTCTGAATATTGCTTTTTTTGCTGCAGTATTTTTCAATATTGACGAATTGAAGAAAGGAAATTATCAGGTGATCTGGAAAATAATACCTCTGGTTATTGCTTTTATTGTTCCTTATCTGGGATTGAGAGCTCTGCTTGTACAGGATGAAACTACCTTTGTAGAAGGGTTTTATATTAATAGAAATTTTTCAAGTCCCTTCAATCTTGCAGGATTGGTCTTTGCGATCATAGTGATTTACTTTATATACAGGCTTTGTACTGACGAGGAAAACAGAAACGTTTTTGGAAAATATTTCTTCTTTTCAATTCCTTACCTTATCATGATCACTTTAGTAGGTCTTTTTTGGGAGGTGAGGCTTTTTCTGCCTTTAGTTCTGACAGGAATTATCACAGCATATCATCAGTTTAAAAAAACATCAGAGAATTAGCATGAGTTTACTACATCCATATTATATTATTGCAATCCTCTATATGCTGTTCTTCAGTATTCAGGAGGTGTATGGGAAAAAGGTTGATAAAAAATGGTTCTGGTTCCTTGCTGTTTATTTTATTATTATTGTCGGGCTTAGAAATGAGGTAGGTCCTGACTACGGAAGTTACAAAGGGATTTATATTTACTCTGACACCAAAAGCTATTACAGTATCTTTATGAAGATGCTCCATATGGAAGGGTCTGAAAACCTGGATGTAGAGTGGCTGTATACGCTGATTAATAAAATACTTCTCAATTTTTTTAATGCACCTTTTTATATGCTGACTCTGGTCATTGCTATTGTTGCGATGATCTTTAAAGTAGAATATACAGAAGACAATACATTTTATCCATTTACCTTTACCCTTTTTATGTTTATTCCCAATTTCTTTATCGGAGAAAGCGGGCAGATCAGACAAAACCTGGGAACCTTTATCGTTTACTTTGCGATACGGTATATCAAAGAACGGAAATTCTGGCATTACTTATTTTTCATATTCATAGGATCTGGTATACACAGTGTCTGTTATTTATTCCTGCCAATGTACTGGCTGGCCCGTGTTCCGCTGAACAAAACAATAATGCTGATTATGATCATTGGCTCTGTCTTTCTGTCCCCGTTTGAGATATACAGGAGCTTTGGTGGTTTCCTGGATGGGATGGCGTCGAATAGTACACTTGTAGAAGGTTTCAACGGATATATCGATGAAACAGTACAGCGATTGAATGGTGGTATCGGGATTCCGGAGGTAATGATGGCGATCCTGACCTTTTTCCTTTTTGTTTTCGATACCAAGATGAAAGAGCTTTACCCTTATTATGAATACCATAGAAACTATGCTGTGATAGGTATTTGTCTGTACTTTATCTTTAGAAATAACCCTATTTTCTCATCGAGACTTGCAGGAGCGTTCATTGGATTCTCGTATATCATTATTCCGAATGCGATGTATGTGGTTTCGGCGAGGACCAAAAACATGATTTATGCATTTATTATTTCGCTCGTTGTCTTCAATTTTGTTGTCTTCTCACTCTTCAATAATATCAAGGCGGGACGATTTTCAATAGAGCGTTATAGAAATCATATTCTTCCATAAGATTTTTGGTAGTAAAAATATAAAGACAGCTTTTTAGCTGTCTTTTTTTTGTGGAATGAGATTGTTGGGATTTGTACTGTTTATAAGGGTTTTGTTTGGGTTATTAATAACATAATTTAAATATTTTATTTTTATCTATAAAATAAATCTATTTTTGTTGATGTGGGCTTAAAAATTGCATTTTGCTAATAGCACTCAAATCAATAAGGTATGAAAAAGTTAGTTGGAAAATTAGCGGCAGCTATCTGCCTGATATCGTTGGGGATATATTCTAAAGGTAGTGTCAGGAAAAGTATTCCCTCAGCTGAGCATAATGTATTAATTAATCATCGTATAGACTCACTCACCAGACCAGTGAGTGAATTGAAAAAAATATTACTTCCGGATTGGAAAAAAGCACCTAACAGCTACATCTTTGACCCTAATCAGAATAGTGAAGGGTTGCTTGTTCCGGTAAAGAAAGCATATGCGATGTGGGAAGGAGGTGGCTATCTCAACGGGAATGGTATTCCGGCAGGAACCGTGACTGCAGATGTATTGTGGGAAGATGTTCATGGCCTGATAAAATCAGGAGTAAATTATGCTCTCGAAATAATAGGAACAGGGCAGGATGCTAAAATAAAAGTTCCCATCAACAAAACAAAACAAGGAAATGCCGTGGTTGCCTTTAAAGTAAATGGAGAAATCTATTGGAGCTGGCATATCTGGGTTACTGATGATCCTACCAATGGAACAGTCTATAGAAGCTTCAATAACATTAAAAGGATGAAATCAGACGGCACAACTGAAGTCATCCCCGATACAGATTGGAAATGGATGGATAGAAATCTTGGCGCACTTACCAGTTCTATCACCGCTTCAGACTGGAATCGAAGTATAGGACTTCTGTATCAATGGGGACGAAAAGACCCAATTCCACCATTGGTCACCAGAGGGAATGATTTCTACGAAGCTTCAGGATCTATAGGAAGAGTCAGACATAGAGGAGCAAAAAATATGACCAATGCTGTAAGTATTGATGATCTTAGAAAATTCGTTTTACTTTCTGGTGCAGAGGTTACCAATAATTTAAGACTTTCTGTAAAAAATCCACTCAGCCTTATCTATGTCAATAAAGAGGATAACTCCGGTCAGGCTTACTACAATAATAATGTTAATTTACCTGTCAATTGGTTTGGGAAGTCTACAACTTTGCCTACCAACCGGCTTTCAGAGCTTAATCTTTGGTCTGATAATGCACAAGGGAAAATAGAAGCTGTTTATAATACCGATGACAAAGCAAAACCTTATCGGGATAAATCTTCTTATGACCCATGTCCCAACGGATGGCGTATACCGTCTATGCTGGTTGCGAATCTGGCCTCAGGATCCTATATTGATGATATCAGAATAGACTTTTCACCATTCGGAGTGAAAACCAATATGGAGAAAAATGTTTTTGAAACCAATAAATACCATATTATAAAGCCTACTAATGCCGGAGTTCCCGCATTTATGACAGGGGTTAAGGTGTATCCTAACCTCGGTTTTGATCTTTCTGCAGTTGGAGGTTACAATATGGGAATCTTTCCGGGAAACGGGCAGCTTATCAGAGGAGCGCATTTGGGACAGTATAGTGACCAGCATCATATTGCATTGTGGACGGCTACCATGGCCCGGCAGTTTGATGCTTCCCCTGCTGTTACCGTTAGAGGACTTTCTATGATTCCGGATAAGACACAGCCTGATATTCCGGATGCTAACTACCCCAATATTAAAGGGCGTTATTATTACTTTCCTATGTCAGTAATGTATACCTCAGATGCGAATGGATGCAGATGTATAAAAGATCCTTTATATCTCGTGAATGATTATGATTTTCCTACGGAATATCTGCCTGCAGTAACAGAATATAGAGAAGGAATTGATAATCCAAATACCTACCAGATTGTAAAAAGCGGAACAGCGGTTGTTATTGAAATTCCAGTGAGTAAGGCATTTTCGGTACAAAGTCAATTGCTGAATAATTCAGAGATATTAAACCCTTCCAATTTTAATAATTTAAAAGGAAACGTTCTCTGGACTACAAATACTGGTCTTATCAATAGAATTTCAATAATAAATCCATCACCCTCTTCAGTGCAAAACATTGTTAGTTCAAAAATAGCTGTAGAAATAGCTCCTGATCAGAGTGGAAATGCTGTAGTGACATTGCATAACGGCAGTATATCAGCTCCGGTATATTGGAGCTGGCATATCTGGGTTACAGATTCTCCTATACAATCTTACACCTATACTACAGAACCTCCTGTATTAGTATCGAATTATGTGAATTATGTAAACAAAGCGGATGTGATATTGCAGACTACTTTTATGGATCGTAATCTTGGGGCAACAGATGCTTTTCCCAATGTTGCAAATCCCCTTACACCTAGTGCTGATGAACTCCTGAAGATACGCGCTTCTACGGGATTGCACTATCAATGGGGAAGAAAAGATCCTATTCCTGCCTTCCAGAATGCAGATAACAGAAGCTTCTACAATATTTCTTTAGGAACTGCTGCCGCCAATGGAACAGTTTCATACGCTGTCCTTACTCCAGCTGATTACAACAATCTTTCAGGTAGTTATATAGTTCCTTACAATACCTATGCTGCTGCATCAAATGTACAGATTACAGACAAGCTGGGAGATAAGATTTCCAAGATACTGTCTTATTCCGTTAAAAACCCTTTGGTGTATATGATTCCAAGTACGTTTGCTCCTTTTAACAGTGCAACACCCAATTATACCAACGGGACAGACTGGCTGGCCACAGAGCCAAGCCTGGCTCCTGACAGATGGGGAAGAGGAGGTGAAAAATCTCCTTTCGATCCTTGTCCGGAAGGCTGGCGAATTCCTGACCTGACGAATGCAGCTTTGGTTTCAGGAAATGATTTTGGGCAGACACCTTGGTATAAGAAAGATAAAAATGTAGCCACATCATATAGTATTGCTACAGATTATTCAGGAACCAGAGTGAGAAA
This sequence comes from Chryseobacterium sp. JV558, assembly GCF_033712365.1. NCBI lineage: Bacteria > Pseudomonadati > Bacteroidota > Flavobacteriia > Flavobacteriales > Weeksellaceae > Chryseobacterium > Chryseobacterium sp. JV558. The sequence goes on along the minus strand of NZ_WJHU01000005.1, from coordinate 18,954 downwards.
TTCTACCAATTCTACCATAGGATATCTATTTAATAATCCTGTCTATCCTTTAGGAAACTATCCGGATTCAGGATCAAGAGGATTCAGGAGTGTGATTGCCAATCAGACCGCACAGGGAAGATTCAATGTTCTCAATTTTCAGTATCCGGCTGTCTGGACGGCTGCTTTAACTTCAAATTATCTGGGAAGACCGGTTAATGTACTTTTTGATGCAGCTTCTACTACCAACAGGATTATGGTCTTTCATGATAATAATGATCCGTATTTTGCTGTGGGATGCCGATGTGTGAAAATAGAATATGATGCCAATGGTAATGAAGAAGGGCCTGCTTCCAGAATTACAGTAATCCCTGATAGTCCCACATTGAGTACTGCTAATACCAAGATTAAAGAGATGGAGAACAGGATTACTTTATACCCAAGTCCGGTTTCCAATGTTCTGTATATCAAGGCTACGCAAAATAAAGAATATCATTTCCAGATTTTTAATGCATTGGGTCAGCTTGTAAAATCCGGACATTTTATAAATAATCAGGCGGATTTGTCATCTTTGAATGCAGGAGTGTATCTGATAAGAATAAATAATTCAGAAGCAGTTGTTAAAATTATAAAACGATAAATCCTGAATATGAGGATTCAAAAAGCAGAATAAGGTCTCTTGTTCTGCTTTTTCATATATAGGCATATACCTTACATCTATTATGGTTGATGAAAAATTCTATATAATAAATGTTTAATCTACATAAAGGTCTAAAACCTATACTACAAAGGACTTGAATCTTTAAAAAATGGGTGTTGAAAAGAGGTATAAACCATCTGAATTGTTAAATTAAACCCGTTTTACAAAAAGTATATAATAAAAAAGCTTTACTTTTGCAAAAATTTTTAGTTAGAATGTCGAAAAATTTAGTAATCGTAGAGTCCCCGGCAAAAGCAAAAACTATTCAGAAATATTTAGGAAAGGATTTTGAAGTGAAATCCAGTTTCGGGCACATCCGAGACCTTCCTAAAAAAGGGATGGGGATAGACCTTACTACATTCAGTCCTGATTACGAAGTTTCAGCAGACAAGAAGAAATTGGTAACCGAATTAAAGGCTGCAGTAAAGAAAGCCGATATGGTATGGCTCGCTTCCGATGAGGACCGTGAAGGGGAAGCTATTGCATGGCACCTGGCGGATGAATTGAAATTGAAGCCTGAAAACAGAAAAAGAATTGTCTTCCATGAGATTACCAAAAACGCCATTCTAAAAGCAATCGACAATCCAAGAGATATAGATCAGAACTTAGTAAATGCCCAGCAGGCCAGAAGAGTGCTGGACAGAATTGTAGGTTTTGAAATGTCACCTGTTTTATGGAAAAAAGTAAAACCGGGACTATCTGCAGGAAGAGTACAATCTGTAGCAGTACGATTAATCGTTGAAAGAGAAAAGGAGATCCGTGAGTTTACGCCAAAAGCAAGTTTTAAACTTGACGGAATCTTTTTAAATAAAACAGAGCAGGAAATAGCTGCTAAACTAAAGAAAGACTTCGAAAAAGAAGAAGATGCAGAAAAATTCCTGGAGCAGGCAAAAACTACAGAATTTAAAGTTCTGAATGTTGAAACCAAGCCGGGTACACGTTCCGCTTCAGCTCCATTTACAACTTCTACATTACAGCAGGAGGCTTCCTCAAGACTTGGATATAATGTAACCAATACCATGCGTATGGCACAAAGGCTGTATGAAGAAGGGTACATTACCTATATGAGAACAGACTCCGTAAACCTTTCTCAGGAAGCAATTGAAGGAGCAAAAAAACAAATCACATCAGAATACGGAGCAGAATATTCTTCTCCAAGAAATTATACTACAAAATCTGCTTCAGCACAGGAAGCTCACGAAGCAATCCGACCTACGGATTTTGGAGTAAAAAGCATTGGTGATGTACAGCTGAATAAATTATATCAACTTATATACAGAAGAACACTAGCTTCTCAGATGGCTAATGCCAAAATTGAAAAGACTGTGATCGAAATTGGAAATGCATCATTACCCCATCATTTTGAAGCACAGGGAGAGGTGATCATATTCGATGGTTTCCTGAGAGCTTACGGTATTGTGAAGACAGAGGATGAAGATGAAGAGAACAATGATAAATTGTTGCCAAAAGTAAGCGTAGGAGAGGTTTTAAACTATAAAACCATTACCGCTACTGAAAAATTCACAAGACCAAGTGCAAGATATACTGAAGCCGGATTGGTGCGAAAACTTGAAGAATTAGGGATTGGTAGACCATCTACTTATGCTCCAACGATTCAAACGATTCAGAACAGAGAATATGTGGATAAGAGAGAAGTTGAACCGCATACCCGTGAAGTGGTCAAAATGTCTTTAGCAAAAGATAAGATCAAAAAAGTAGTTCTTGAAGAGAAATTTGGAGGAGATAAAAATAAATTCCTTCCTACAGATATAGGTGAAGTGGTGAATGATTTCCTGACAGATAACTTCAGAGAAATCCTTGACTACGGTTTCACAGCGAGAGTAGAAGAAAGCTTTGACGAAATTGCAAGTGGTGACCAGAAATGGAAAGAAATGATGACGAATTTCTACTCAAAATTCCACCCGAGAATTGAAGACGTAGAAGAAAATGCAGACCGTGCAACAGGAGACAGATTATTAGGAGTAGATCCAAAGACGGGTAAAAATGTTCATGCAAGAATCGGAAGATTTGGAGCGATGATCCAGATGGGAGAAACAGATGATGAAGAAAAACCAGTTTTTGCTTCATTAATGACAGGGCAGAATATTGCAACGATTACTTTTGAAGAGGCATTAGAACTATTCAAATTGCCATTCGATTTAAGTGAAGTTGACGGACAGCCGGTTTCTGTGGGGGTTGGTAGATTTGGACCTTATGTGAAATGGGGAGAAACTTATATCAGCATTCCGAAAGGGGAAGATCCTCTTTCTGTAGATCAGAAACGTGCAGAGGAAATTATCAACGAAAAGAAAATTGCAGATGCTCCTATCGCAACTTATAAAGGAGAGCCGGTAACGAAAGGAACAGGAAGATTCGGGCCATTTATTAAGTATAAAGCTATCTTCGTAAATGTTCCAAAGAAATATGACTTTGAAAATCTTTCTCAAAGCGATATCAATGAATTAATTGATGCAAAGCTTGAAAAAGAAGCCAACCGATATATCCAGCAGTGGGAAAAAGAAAAAATTTCCATTGAAAATGGAAGATGGGGACCTTTCATCAAATTCGGAAAAGCAATGTTCAAAATTCCGAAGAAAGCAGACGATACAAAATACGAAGCTGATGATTTGAAAGAACTTTCTTTAGATGAGGTTAAAAAATGGATTACAGATCAGGATCCTAAAGCCTTTGCAGAAAAGAAAAAACCTGCCGCGAAAAAAGCAGCCACAACCAAGAAGGCAGCTACAACAGCGAAAAAGCCTGCGGCTAAGAAACCGGCAGCTAAAAAATAAATAGTTTTTAATAAAATAGGAAAGCACAGATTTAGGTCTGTGCTTTTTTTGTTTTTATAAAGTTAGCTGCTAAGTGATAACATAGTTTTCTGTCTTATGATTTTCATTGAAATCGTTTAAAAAAAATAAAACTACATAGGATAATATGTTAAATTAATTTCCCTTTACTGGGATTTAATCTTGTGAATGACGATGATTACTTAGCTCTAAGTATAAATACGGAAATTGAAAAATAAGTAATAAAACTATGATTTTCAGTGTTTTAATTCTTTAGTTTTACATCGTAATATTACAAACGGTGGAGTTCAGAAACCACTTTAAAAACGAGGCGGATTCTGAAAAGCCAAACGAGTAAGAAAACAAAACTATAAAATCATGGCAGAATTTAAATTTAGCGAAGAAGCTATTTCGCACGCATTAGAAGCAGCAAAAAGATCACACGAAGACAGTCAGGCAAGTCGCCGTTCATCTGGGGCAGAATCAGACTTAAGCCTTGCCAACGCCAGCGCAGGTTATCTTCTTGTAACAGCAGAGTGTATTTCAATTACTGTTGAGAACAACAAAGTTTGTATCAACTTACCATTAGGTTTCGGGAAATATTGTTTCAGTATACCATTAAGTATTCCTAATGGAACGGCTGGTCAGGCTTGTTTATCTATTTGTACTACCTGGGGAATTCCAACAGGAATCAGAGTTACTATTATTATAGCGGGAATAACGATTATTAGCCAGTCATTCGGAAAGTGCTAATTAACAAGTACACGAATTAAAATAAAAGTCCGCCTCATGTCATATATGAGGCGGATTTGTTTTTACAGGTTTCATGAATGAAACCTTCAAAGTTTTAAACTTTGACAAGGTTGATGAAAATGCAAAGCTGTTAACAATTTGTTGACGGCTTTTTTGTGAACAGAAAGAAACACGCTTCACTAAGTTCCTATGTTTTTTGTATGTTTGTTACATCAAGCAATTAATAAATTATTACATTCAAATTAAAATATGGATTTCGAAGACTTTATCATTTCACCAAGGAATTTCAAAACAGAAAGCTGGCAGATAGGAAATCGGATTACAAAAGAGATCAAAGAAGACAGTATTGTTCTTTTGTTTGTGTCAGATTACAGAGGAGTGGGCGGAGATGCAGAAGTGCAGGATTTTACAGCCGTAAGGAATGAGTTTTATAAACTTTCACAGATGGACTTCGAAATTCCTGTTGTGGATCTTGGAGATCTGGTGTCTGGAAAATCTGTTCAGGATACCCATTATATTTTGCAGGAAGTCCTTTCGGCATGTCATTACAAAAGAGCAATTCCGGTGATTGTAGGCGGATCCAATGATTTTGCCTTTTCATTATTTTCTGCCTTGAATTTTCATCAGAAAAATATCAATTATACCCAGATCAGTAATATTATCTCCCTTCAACAAGGGGAAACAATCAATGAACATACTTTTCTAGGCAAAATTTTCGGTGCCAAGAATTTCTCCATTAAAAATTATCATCATTTAGGATACCAAAAACATTTGAATGAAATGGATTCTGTAAGATTGATCAAAGAAGTAGAGTTTGATATTATCCGTCTTGCTGAAATGATGAATTCTACAGAAAAGACAGAACCTTTCTTCAGAAAAACAGATCTGGTTACCTTAAACTGTGATGCTGTGGAAAGCTTCAGTGAACCTTTTTCTATGAATCCACAGGTAAATGGATTAAACAGAAGAGAAATTTGCGCTTACATGAAAGAAATCGGATTAAGTGAAAATCTGAAATCCGTAGGGATTTTTAATTATAATATTTATTCAGAAAATCAGCTGAACCACCAGCTTTTAGCCCAAATGTTATGGTATCTGATTGAAGGAATCAATATCCAGCACTCGCATCCGAAGGAAAGACATTATGAACTGTTCTATGTTTTGATAGACGACAGACAATATGCTTTCAAGCGTGATACTTTCAGTAATTTGTGGTATTTTGGTGATGATGAAAATATAGAAAACTGCATTCCATGCTCCAGAAAAGATTTTGATGAAGCTAAAAAAGGATGGCTGAATGCAAGACTGACGAAATTTTAATGTATGACAAATGTTCCCCCAAAAGTATCCATTATTGTTCCTGTTTATAATGTCGAAAATTATTTGACAAAATGCCTTGACTCCCTGGTGAAGCAGAGTCTTCCTAATATCGAGATTCTTGTAGTAAACGATGGAAGCAAAGATAATTCTGAAAAAATCATTGAAGAATATGCACAAAGGTATCCGGAAAAAATAAAAGCTTTTACCAAAGAAAACGGAGGATTAAGTGATGCCCGCAACTTTGGAATTGATAGAGCTGCTGGAGATTATATAGGTTTCGTAGACAGCGATGACTATGTTTCCGAAACGATGTTTGAAGAAATGTTTTTGTTAGCAGAAAAACATCAGGCAAAAATGGTAATCTGCAATATTCAGAAAGTGGATGAAAATGGGAAGGTTACTCAAAAACTAACTCAGCTTCCCAACATGCCCGAGAAAATTGCTCTTGAAAGTAATTTTTCAGTATTCTCAGATATCAGTTACTTTGCATGCAATAAACTGTTCAAAAAAGAACTTTTTAATCAGAGAAGATTCAAAAAAGGAGTTCATTTTGAAGATATTCAGTTGATTCCGCAGCTTTTATTGGAATGTGATACCATCGCTCAAACCCAGAATTTCCATTATCAATATCTTGAACGTACTGATTCTATTACAAAAACCCATACAGAAAAGGGACTTGATATGCTGAAGGCAGTGGCTGATGTAGAAAATATTTTCAATGAATCTCAATATTCCCACAAAAAAGAGGAATTGAAAAACTTCCAGATCTTTGAAGGAGTTTATTCATTTCTGGCCTATCTGGCGTTTGTGAAAAAAGAAGAATTATTTTATAGTATGTCTGATCAGTTGGTTCTTTTTATGAAGGAAAGACAAATAAAAATTCAAGATATATTGAAGTATAGTCGTTTTGGTAAGAATTATCTTTTATCTTTGCCTTTGAAGAAAAAAATTTTTTATCTCTTGTTTTTTGGAGGACAGAAAAGATTGATAAGAAAGTTGGTTTAATAAACACAAATGTATGTACTGTTGTTTCGAGCAATAGAAAAATGATGATGAAGTTCTTTATAAGTTCTGCATTGTGAGTTTTATTGGGAGATACAAGTGCTGAATAAGAAAAGAATGAAAAATTTTGAATTGTTCTTAAGCGGATCAGGAATACCTATTTTCTACATAAAAATAGGACTTGGTTTCGTATTCGCTTTTTTAATTACCTTTTTCTCCATTCCTACCATTGTCAAGATCTCAAGAAGAAAGAACCTGATGGATGAGCCTGGAATAAGAAGTTCGCACCTTAGAGAAATTCCTAATCTTGGCGGAATAGCCATCTTCTATTCAATAGGAATCTGTGCTTCTATTTTTGCTTATGAGCTTTTTGATCTCTACAAATTTTTATTTGCTTCATTAATTATTCTGCTTTATGTAGGGGTAATGGATGATATTGTTGTGATGAGGGCTTATAAAAAACTTGTTGCACAAATTGTGGTGTCTTCACTGGTGGTTATTGGTTCGGATATTAGAATCAGAAGCTTGTTTGGAATATTGGGCGTGTATGAGCTGGAGTATTTTGTAAGTGTCCTGTTCAGTATTATCACCTTTATTATTCTGATTAATGCTTTCAACCTGATCGACGGGATTGATGGCTTGGCAGGTGGTTATTCTGTAATCTGCAGTGCTTTATTTGGAATAAGCTATTATCGGTTGGGAGAATATAATTATCCGCTGGTAGTATTGTCTGTTATTATTATTGGGACTGTATTGGCTTTCCTGTATTATAACCTGTCCAACTATCGTACCCTTAAAATATTTATGGGAGATACCGGATCCATGCTGCTTGGCTTTTTACTGGCCTTTACCTCCATTTGTTTTATAGATATTTTTATTGATAAAAACCTGGCAGATGTGCCACGGTATCACCTTCAGTCTGCTCCAGTAGTCGCTGTAGCTATCCTTATTCTTCCCATTGTAGATACATTAAATGTAATAGTGGTGAGACTTTACAACAAGAAATCACCGTTTGATGCAGATAAAAATCACATTCACCATAAGCTGTTGAAGCTAAATCTTACCCACAGAAGATCTACTTTTTATATCATTCTGTACTATTTAATGATTGTGGGGGCTGCTTATTATTTAAGACATATTAATGTCAATCTTTTATTATTGGTGATTCTTTCATTAGGCTTTTTCGGAGCTTATCTTCCAGATTTGCTATATCGATTAAGAAATAACAAAAATTAACAATTAAATATTACTTTTGTAAACAATATTCAAATATGATGAAGAATTTTAAGTATTTATTTTTAATATTCCCTTTTTTAGTTACCTCATGTATCACAACAAAGGATGTGAGATATTTGCAGCCAAGCGAAAGCCTTGTCATTAACGAAGAAGGTCTTATTCCTTACAATATTCCCGTGTACAGGATTACCAAAAATGACATCCTTAATCTTAATATTGTGACAACTCCTAAAGGTGATGCAGCACAATTTTATTCCTCTTACAATGTTTCAGGCGGAATTTCTGGTGGAGGTGCAACAAGTTCTGCTATATCAGGAGGAGGATCCGTAGGAGGTGTAATTGGTGCTAACTCCGGAGGAAACAGAGGTGGGAATATGAATTTTTATTTTAACGGACTGAAAGTTGATTCCAATGGTGATATCAATGTTTTCGGAATAGGATATATAAAAGCTGAAGGAAGAACCCTTGATGATATTACAAAAGAGATACAGGATAAAGTAAACGAAAACTTCCAGGAAGGTAAATCTGAAGTACGACTGAATACGGACGGTATTACTTATTATATTCTTGGGGATGTGGAAACTACAGGACTGTCAGGCGAAAAAGTAGCCCACAAAAATACCCTTACCATTACTGAAGCATTGGCGATTAATGGTGGATTAAACAGAACGATTGATAAAAAAGAAGTCGTTATCCACAGAAAACTTCCGGAAGGAATCAAAATTGCCAAAATAGATCTTACCCGCGAAGATCTTATGAACTCTCCTTACTACTATGTACAAAACGGAGATGAGATCTATCTGAATACAAGAGCGAAAAGCTTGAATGGATTCGGAAAAGACCCAATCCAGACTTTGACTACAGGAGTTTCTGTAATTACTACTGCATTGTCTATTTATTTACTCCTTAAAAATCTTTAGTCATGATTCCGGAAAGAGCAAACGCTGCAGAGAAGAATAATTCTCAGAAAGATAAATCTGGGACATTCGCATTATTTGATTTAGAGCACTTTTTAAGAAGGATTCTAAAAAACTGGTACTGGTTTGTATTGATGCTGATCATTGGCTATGCCATATCTTGGGTGTACAGTAAATATTATGCACAAAATATTTATGCATCAGACTTATCATTAAGTACTTCCAGTAAAGCTTCCGAGTTTCTACCCACTCAGTCTAACCAATCTATTAACTTCATTTGGGGAGATACAGGAAATCAGGATGGGCTTTATTTAAAGAAAATGCTTCTATCCAGATCCCATAACGAATTTTTGGTAAAAGAATTAGACCTTTTTGTGAACTATTCTACCAAAGGACTTATAAAATCTACTTATCTGGACAAAGATGATTCACCGGTCTTTCTTCAGATTGATAAAAAGCACCTTCAGCAGATTAATTATCCTATTACTCTGATACCGAAAGGGAATGGGACTTATGAAGTGGTTTTGCCTGAAGAAGGAGAATCTACAAGTTTATATAGTTATGAAGTGGAAGGATTCCAGAGTATTAATTCTTATAGCAGACCAGCAGATAAGGTCATCAAAATTAATGAGTGGTATAATTCTCCTAACCTGAGATTCAGGCTGCTTCAAAACCCTGTTGCTACCAAAATTAAGCTGGATAATATTATTATTAATCTAAACTCTGTAAACCAGAGTGTAGATGAAATTGTTTCTACAACAGGAGTAGACTTTGATAAAGAAATCAGGTCTATTATGATTATTACTAAAAAAGGATATAACCTTAATGGTACAGTTAATTTTCTTAATAAATCTGTTGCAGAACTACAGAAAAAGAGACTTGCTGATAAAAATATTGTTAATAAGAATACAGATATTTTCTTAAAAGACAACCTTGCGAACATCCGTAAAAAACTTGATTCAAGTGCAAATGTGCTTAATTATTTAAAGACTTCAGAAAAACTTTATAATATTAAAGACAGAGACGAAAAATCTCTTGAAAAAATAAAAGAACTTGAAGCTAAAAAAGCTGATATTATAAGCAAAATCAGTTCTCTAAATAATATCAAGAACACGCTTCAGTCTCAGAATTTCGATAAAATGATCGGAACAAATGCAGCCGGTTTTGAAGATGGTATTTTCTCAGCAACGGTTTCTGAACTTAAAGCTTTATATACCAAAAAAGCGGAGATGGCTACCATTTATAAGCCGTCATCAGAGCCTATGAGAGAAATCAACAGGCTTATTGATGAAGCAAGAATGGGGTCATCTAATAGTTTGAGAAGCTATTATAACAGATATTATGAAGAGATCAATAAAATAGATCGTGAAATGGCTGGTGCCAATTCTGATTTAGCAACTTATCCTGAAAAAGAAAGAAAATATCTGGATGCAGAGAGAGGCTATAACATGATTGAAGCTACTTATAACAGTCTTTTGGGCAGACAGAGTGATACCCAGATGAGAATGGCTACCAATCAGTCTGATATAACAGTAATTGACCCGGCTAAAAATTTAGGACAAAGACCAATTGGCCCTAATGTAAAACTGGCAAAAACAGCTATTGTTTCAGGAATGTTGTTGCTCCCACTATTGTTTATCTTGATTGGTGAAGTGTTTGACAACAAGATCCGAAATATCAAAGAGCTTTTAAGTGCTACGAAAATTCCACTTCTTGGGGTTATCGGAAATAACAATAATGAAAATATGCTTACTGTTCTGGAACAACCAAAATCGTCAGTATCAGAAGCCTTCAGGGGAATAAGAGCGAATATGAGATTTTTGATGGATAACGATGATCAAAAAGGCAAAGTCATATTAATTACATCCTCCATCGGAGGAGAAGGAAAAACTTATATTTCCATTAATCTGGCATCCGTAATAGGCTTAAGTGATAAAAAAACTATCTTATTGGGGATGGACCTTAGAAAACCAAAAATCTTTGGAGACTTCAAGATTGATAATAAATATGGTATTTCAAATTATCTGACAGGAGAAGTAGGAATTGATCAGATTGTCAATAAAACAAGAATCCCGAATCTTGATGTTGCCACTTCAGGACCTATCCCGCCAAACCCTTCTGAGCTTTTAATGAGCCAGAGAAATATCAGATTTATAGAAGAACTGAAAGAAAGATACGATTTCATTATTATAGATTCACCACCAGTAGGATTAGTGGCAGACTCATATGAACTGATGAAGTATTCTGATGCCAACCTTTATGTTGTACGTCATGAATACACAGAAAAGTACATGCTGAAAATGATTACGGAAAAGTATCATAATGATGAAATTGAAAATCTGGGACTTGTTTATAATGATTATAATACGAAACAAGGTTACGGTTATGGCTACGGATATGGTTATGGTTACGGATATTTTGATGAAGATAAAAATTATAAAGAGCCTTTATTAATAAGGATCAGAAATAAGGTACAGGTATTATTTAATAAAAAATAAAGCATTAAACCCTCATTTAATGGGGGTTTTTTCATATTTAATGTATTTTCATTCTATGAAAAAAAGAATATTTTTGCCACTTTGCCGTTTACTTTATAACAAATTATGTTTTTTTGTTTATTTTTAACTAAACATTAAGATTATCATTAATATAAAAAAGTTTTATATTTGCAAAAATTAAATTTTAAAATAACCATAAATCCATATTCTTTTATGAATAAAAAACTATTGTTTAGCTTCCTTGCCTTCCTTGGAGTGGTAAGTGTTAAAGCACAAAGAAACGAATTGGGAGTTCGTCTAGGTATGAGTAACCTAGTGGGAGATGTAGGAAGGACAAATTATATTTTACAGAAGCCGTTGGATTTAAACAGAGTGTCAGATTTGGGCGTCCCATTTTATGGAGGTTTGTTATATAGATTTAATTTTAACCCACATCAGACCGTTAGATTGGATTTAGGATACAACCAGGTTCAGTTTAGTGATAAAGCTGCCAAAGAGGATTATAGAAGAAATAGAAACTCATACGGAAAAAATAACGTGTATGAGGCGAGTTTAATGTTTGAATATAACTTTTTCCCGGTGAATAATGAGCAGATCAGCATGCTAAGCCCTTATATCTTTGGAGGTGTTGGTGCTTTAATGTTTGATGCTCCTAAAGCAAATCTTGTGAATGACTTCAGAAGAGATGCAGATGGTGTTGCGCAGGCTCCAATCAATGAATTGGATTTTACTACGAAAACAGAATATTCATTAGGAAAAAAAGTAACCATGCATATTCCTTTTGGGGTAGGTTTGAAGTATAAATTCAACCATTCTTGGGCAATATTTGCAGAAGCTACATTAAGATATACATTGACAGATCAGTTGGATCATAGTAAGATCCTTGACAAAGATGTAAAGACTTCCTTTAATGCGGATATTTTGGACCCTGCTACAGGAGGTTCATTATTGCAGTCAGGAAATTATTATGCAGTTTCTAAAGAAAGAGAAGCAGAGTTTATTAAAAAGAGAAATATTGGAGATACGAGATCGAACGACTGGATGAATACTTTCAGTTTAGGACTCACGTATTCGTTCGGAAGACCTCCATGTTATTGTGAATAATATGTCGTTGATTAAAGATAAAATAAATTCTGAGAATTTACCAAAACACGTAGCCATCATTATGGATGGTAATGGAAGATGGGCAAAATCTCGTGGCGAAGAAAGAACTTTCGGTCACAAAAATGCCATTAATGCAGTAAGAAATGCCATTAATGCTTGTAATGAGATTAATATCCCTTACCTAACACTTTATACATTCTCTTCAGAAAATTGGAGCCGTCCAACTGAAGAAGTGAATACACTGATGAATCTGTTGGTAGAGACCTTACTGCTTGAGGCAGAAGAGATCTTCAGCAAAGGATTGAGAATGCATGTGATAGGGAATCTGGAAAAACTGCCCACTTTAGTAAAAGAGCAGTTGGAACGTGTGGTAGAACTCACAAAAGAAAACACAAAGGGGAACCTTGTATTGGCTATAAGCTATGGCTCACAAAATGAAATGTTGGAAGCCGTTAAAAATATAAGTTCTGATGTAAAAGAAGGAAAAGTAGAGATAAATGATATTAACGAAAGTTTATTTGAAAGCTATCTTTATACAAAAGATTTTCCTCCTGTAGACCTACTGATCAGAACCAGCGGTGAAATAAGAATAAGCAATTTCCTGCTTTGGCAGATCGCTTATGCAGAATTACAGTTTTTAAATGTTCTGTGGCCGGATTTTACCAAAGATATTTTCTTCCAATGTATTGTTGATTATCAAAACAAAGAAAGAAGATACGGTTTAACCGGTGAGCAAGTAAAAGGCCAATAAAATTTTAAGAAAAGAAAGACTCGATAAAATGAAGTTTAGACTATTACCCATCATTATGTTTGCTGCTTCTGCACATTTTTATGGACAAGTAACTCCACAAGACAGCACAAAAGTAAATAATGCTGTTCATGCAGAAAATGAGGCAGGCACTTATACACTTAAAGACATCGTCGTAGATGGGGTAAAAAAATATACACCAGCTCAGATCTTAAGATTTACAGGCCTTACAAAAGGAGAAAGTGTAGATATTCCAGGACAGAAAATCAGCAATGCTGTTAAAAAACTTTGGGATACCCAATCTTTTTCTGAAGTGGAAGTGTATGTTCAAAGCATTGAAGGACAGACAATCGTTCTGAAATTTCACCTGCAGGATCTGAAAGAACTTGGAGAAGTGAAATTCGCAGGAAAAGGAATTGGTAAATCTAAAAGTGAAAAACTGGCAAAGGATAACAACCTTAAACCAGGAACTAAGATTACTCAAAACTTAGTTTCTAGCCTTAAAACGAATGTCCCTAAAGACTATATTAAAAAAGGTTTTGCAGATGCTAAAATCAGTATTCAGGATAAAGTAAACGCAGGAGATCCTGCTTTAGTAGACTGGACTATTAATGTAGAGAAAGGGAAAAGAATTAAGATTGATCATATTGAATTTGAAGGAAACGAAAGTGTAACCGATAGTAAGCTTAGAAATAAAGCTTTCAAAGAAACGAAGCAAAAACGTTTCGGTATTGGTGGTATTTTGAAATCCTCAAAATTCATTGAAGATAAATATCAGGAAGATAAGCAAGGTCTTATCAATTATTATAACTCCTTGGGATATAGAGATGCCAAAATCGTTTCAGACTCAGTATGGAGAAACAAAAGAAATAACTACGAAATCAATGTAAAACTTAACGAGGGTAAAAAATATTACATCGGGGACGTTACGTTCACAGGTAATACAGTATACGCTACAGAATATTTACAAAGATTGCTGGGATATAAGAAAGGAGATATTTACGATGCTGTAGGATTCAACAAAAAAGTAGGAGAAGACGGTGGTAAAGAAGATGATTCAGATATCAAATCTGTTTACATGAACAATGGTTACCTTTTCTCCAATGTAACACCTGTTGAAAAATCAGTGTCAGGAGATGCCGTCAACCTTGAAGTTAGAATTAACGAAGGAGAACAGGCTACCTGGAACAAAGTATCATGGCAGGGGAACACAACAACTCATGACCACGTAATTCTTAGAGCATTAAGAACAAAACCGGGAGAGCTGTTCAAGAAAACGGAAATTAAAAGAACATACTTCGATCTGGCAGGGATGTCATTCTTTGACCCTCAGCAGATTGGACAGGATATTCAGCCAAATCAGGTAGATAATACCGTTGATATTAACTGGAAACTGGTAGAAAAAGGATCTTCTCAGGTGCAGCTGCAGGCTGGTTACGGTGGTAACAGCTTCATTGGTACTTTAGGATTAACTTTCAATAACTTCTCATTAAAGAACTTCCTTAAGTTTAAAGACTTCAAACCAGTACCTCAGGGAGACGGACAAACCTTCTCTATTCAGGTTCAGGCAGGACAGTACTTCCAGAACTATGGAGTGTCATTCACAGAACCATGGTTATTTGGTACAAGAGCAACAGCCCTTTCAGTAAGTTTGAATAACTCCAGAGTAAGATATACAGATCAATACGGAGCAGCTCAGAAATTGAACATTTTCTCAGCTTCAGCAGGTTTAAACAGACTATTGAACTGGCCGGATGACTATTTCTCACTTTATACAGGATTACAGTTCCAGAAGTATGACTTCAATAACTATCCGTTCCAGTTTGGAAATACAACAGAAAATAATGGTACTGCCAATAACTTCAGTATCAACTTAGGGTTGAGCAGAAACTCAGCAGGTATCGACCCGATTTTCCCTACAATGGGATCCAATATTGAGCTTTCAGCAAAACTGACGCCTCCATACTCATTGTTTAAAAAGAAAGATTACTCCACAATGTCAGCTATTGACAAGTATAAGTGGATGGAATTCTATAAGATTAAATTCAAGGCAGATGTTTATAATGAAATCATTGGAAAACTTGTCTTGAGATCTTCTGCAGAAATGGGATTCATGGATGGATATAACAGTAAATTGGGAGCTCCGCCATTCGAAAGATTCTATATGGGAGGTACAGGTCTTTTCGGAGGTAGATATGACGGTAGAGAATTGATCCCTTTAAGAGGATATGAAAATGCTACTACAGAAGGTGGGCAGGCAGAAGATATTACTCAGACAGGTGGTGGTACAATCTATAACAGATTTACTTTAGAATTAAGGTACCCGATCTCAATGAGCCAGACTGCAAAAATCTATGCATTGACATTTGCTGAAGGAGGTAACGTATGGAACTCGTGGAGTTCTTACAGTCCATTCCAATTGAAAAGATCAGTCGGAATCGGAGTAAGAGTATATATGGGAGCATTTGGATTGATCGGATTCGACTTTGCACTTGGTCTTGATAAAACGTTATCAGGTGATAAGTCAGGATGGCGTAACCACTTCTTGATGAACCAAACATTATAATTACAGATATGAAGCACCTTAAAATAACTTTTACATTCGCATTACTTTTGTTTTTTGGATTCAGCAATGCCCAGAAAATAGGAGTGGTGGATACTAATGAAATTTTAAATAAATTACCTCAGTATAAAGAAGCAGAAGCAAGACTGAATTCTCAGATCGATACCTGGGAGTCTGAACTTCAAAGTCTTCAATCTGAATATGAAAGAAAAAAGGCTGCATTTGAAAGCGAAAAAATATTATTAATAGGAGATCAGCTTAAACTAAGAGAAAAAGAAGTTGTAGACCTTGATAAAAATATTAAAACTACTACTAGCTTACGTTTTGGAGCTAACGGTGAAATTACAAAACTGAGAACAAACCTTGTTTTGCCTTTTCAGGATCAGATCTGGGGAGCCATCAAAACAATGTCCGAGAAAAATGGATTGGGCATAGTTCTTGATAAAAGCAATAACATTAGTGTTATTTTCCTTCAGTCAAAATATGATTACACCGAGAAAGTATTGTCTGTTTTGCTAAAAGGAACAGATAAGAAGGAAAAAACAAATAGCAAAGGCAAAAAATAAATTATAAAAATTAACTTTTGCTATATTTTAAAATCTAAAAACAAATTAAATTATTTATTTACCAGTTATGAAAAAATTAAGTGTATTATTTGCAGCAGTAATGATGGTTGTATCTGTAGGTATGGCAAAAGCTCAAAAAATTGCTACTTTAGATGTAATGGGAGTTCTTAACGCTATGCCGGAGAAAAAGAAAGCAGATGCTGATCTTAAAACATTCTTAGATACAAAACAAGCTGAGATTAAGAAAAAAGCAGATGCTGCTCAGACTAAATATCAGCAATATCAGACAGAAGCTCCGAAAAAAACAGCTGATGAAAACGCAGCAAGAGAAGCTGAAATGAAAAAATTAGCTGAAGAAATCCAGCAAATGCAGGACAAAGCTCAAAAAGATCTACAAGCTAAGCAAGACCTGGCTTTCGGACCAGTTGAGAAAAAGTTAAATGATGCAGTAGAGAAAGTAGCTAAAGCTAGTGGATACGATTACATTATGGATGCAAATTCACCTGCATTCCTTTATAAAGCAGGAGCTGATGCTACTGCAGCTGTAAAGAAAGAATTAGGAATTCAATAATTTCAGCAAATTAACAAAGATTTATAAAACTAACCACCTCTTTTAGAGGTGGTTTTTTTATTTTTGCGGAATGGAAAAAGAAGTATCAACTACGGTAAAAGTTAGGTTTAGTGACTGTGATCCGATAGGACATTTGAATAATGTAAAATATCTTGATTATATGTTCAATGCCAGAGAAGATCATGTAGAAACATTTTATGGATTTACATACGAAGAATATACCAAGAAAACCGGCTGTACCTGGATTGCGATTCAAAATGAAATAGCATACTTAAAAGAAGTAAGATATAATACGCAGGTTGTCATCAGCAGCAAAACCATCGATGTACAGGATAGAACTGCAAAAGTTGAAATCCTGATGAAAAGTTTAGATGAAAAGACAACTCATGCTGTACTTTGGGTAACTATTATCTATTTCAATGTCAAAACAAGAAAATCTGAAGTTCATCCGGAAGATATCAAAGAAATTTTCGATAAGTTTTATGTAGATTTGATACAGAAAGACTTCCAGTCGAGAGTGAAGTTTTTAAGAAGTCAAAACGCGAAAAATTCTTAATCAGCAACTCTTATTGAAGATTCCAACTTAAAAATTAATAATATATAAATGAAAAAAATAGCAGTAATAGGAAGCAACGGACAATTAGGAAACTGCATTAGAAAAATAGCCCCGGACTTTGAACATCAATATGAATTCTTATTTACAGACTCATCCACTCTTGATGTTACCAATGAAGACCAGGTAAACGATTTCTTTTATGATAACAAACCTGATTACTGCATCAATGCTTCAGCATACACAGCAGTAGATCTCGCAGAAACTGAAAAAGAAAAAGCTTTTGCAGTAAATGCTGACGGGGTAGCTCATCTTGCCCAGGCGTGCGCAGATAATAAATCTACCCTGATTCATGTTTCTACAGACTATGTTTTTGATGGAACTACAAACCTTCCATACTCTGAAGACGATTTTACGAACCCAATAGGTGTGTATGGAGAATCAAAAAGAAAAGGAGAAGAACTTGCACTTGAATTGAATCCTAAAACAATTATTCTGAGAACTTCATGGCTGTACTCTGAGTTCAATAAGAATTTTGTGAAAACAATGCTGAATCTGTTCTCTCAGAAAAAAGAATTGGGAATTGTTGCTGATCAGTTCGGACAGCCAACCAACGCGAACGATCTGGCAGAAGCTGTTATGGAGATCATTGCAGCTCATCATAAAACCTATGGAGTCTTTCACTTCTCAAACTATCCGGAGACAACCTGGTTTGAATTTGCAAAAAAAATTGCTGAATTTTCAAAATCTTCAGTAAAATTGAATCCATTAACAACCGAACAGTACCCAACACCCGCGAAAAGGCCTGTAAGAAGTACGATGTCTTTAGACAAAATAGAAGAGACTTACAAAATAGAACCCAAACATTGGGAAAACAGTCTTGAAGAATGTGTTGAAACACTTTCACAACAATAATATATATGAAGAATATTGCAATCATCTTTTCCGTATTGTGTATCCAGCTATGGAATGCACAGAATGTTTATCTCACTAAGGTTGAAAAAACAAATGATAACCAGGATAAATTCTTATATAAAAAAGAAGCAGCCACTACAGATGTCATATATTTAGGAGAAGTTGAAGTCCAGGGATTTTCAAAAGACGATGCACTCGTTTTTTCCTTAGTCTATAAAAAAGCAAAAGAAATCGGTGCTAATACCTTTGAGTTAAAACCTTTCGAAAATGTGGATGGGACAGCTCAGTCATTCAATGTTGCCAATTATAAGATTGCTTTATACTATACACCTAAAGAAAAGTTGGCAGCCCAGCATGGAATGATGTATGTATTTGCATCCTCTGAAAAAGATCAGAAAATAAGTATCAATCGTAAAGATTATACGATCTCTCCAAGATCATTTTTAAAATTAAAAATTGTTCCTGGCGAAGTCTATACAATTTCAACTAAAAAACTTTTAGGCTCTACGATAAAAGTTCAGCCCAAAGCGAATGATGACAACCTATACTTTCAGGTTTCATCTTTAAAAGTAAAGCCGGATAACTCAGGAGTAGGAGGTTTGAATCTTAAATCCGGAGATATTATTGGTCTGGAAAAGTCTTATGCCGAATTTTTGAGTGCCATCTACAAAGAAAATAATCTAAAAGAATAGGCTGCAACAGTATTATTACTCGTTTTGTTTTTGATAAGTTTAAATTTA
>NZ_WJHU01000049.1:0-203 GCF_033712365.1 Chryseobacterium sp. JV558 | reverse complement strand
TGGAACTACCAGGGTTATGTTGAGTTCATGGGCAGGAACGATGACCAGGTAAAGATCCGTGGTTACCGTATCGAGCTTGGAGAGATCACACAGGTTATGAGCCAGCATCCCCTGATTACCAACTGTCTGGTTCATGCCAGTGAAGGCTCATCTGAGAACAAAGAACTGATTTTGTATTATGTGAGTGAATCTTCGTTAAGCGT
>NZ_WJHU01000048.1:0-206 GCF_033712365.1 Chryseobacterium sp. JV558 | reverse complement strand
GTACTGAGCTTAGCCGAAGGGAGCCCGTTTTTAATCAAAGAACCCCTTTTTCCTCCGACTTTAGCCAAAACTTACATCTTTATTATATACACTATATTATCATCACCCGAAATCCCTCACCTTCGCTCGCACCCCGTACCTCGTATCCCGAATCCCGAATCTGGTGTCCTGTATCATAATTCCCACTTCTTACTCTCAAACCCTCA
>NZ_WJHU01000047.1:0-245 GCF_033712365.1 Chryseobacterium sp. JV558 | reverse complement strand
GAAAGACGATGAAGTCCTGCGGTAACGGTTTTATCAAAATGCGTATGGTAGGTACTCCCTTTATAGGTCTTAACTACAGGACGAGGGTAATCACCAGGCAGGTTAAGCACTGGAAGATCTCCTGAGAACTCTCCCAGCCAGTACGCTTTCATTTCATCGTAATGCGAAGAAGAATTCTCCATTATCTGCCACATAACATAATCCTTATATTGGATACGAAGAGGCAATAATCCGCTCGAGGTACC
>NZ_WJHU01000046.1:0-251 GCF_033712365.1 Chryseobacterium sp. JV558 | reverse complement strand
TCCAGATGGCGGCACATACGCTCAATGGTAGAGCTGTGATAGATATCCGTGTTGTAATTCACAAAGAGGTACAATTCACCCGAGACCTCACTAAAATCAAAGGTCAGGTCAAACTTACTGATACCGTCATCCGGCTTTTCATAACCCTGAACCATCATCGGATCTGATTCGGAAGAAGCAACTTCTGTCTGGGAACCGGAGCCTCCAATGTCATTATTCTGCAGCACAACCGCAACATCAAACAAAGGATT
>NZ_WJHU01000045.1:0-256 GCF_033712365.1 Chryseobacterium sp. JV558 | reverse complement strand
GATACTCCCCAGAAAGGCAGCATCGGAACTGCTGAAATTTAGACCCTGCATACCCTCTACTGACTGGTTATTACCAATATCCGCGTTTTGAAGGGTTACTATAACATCAAACAAAGGATTGCGGCTCAAATCTGTTGCAAGCGACAGGGATTCTACAAGCTCATCAAATGGGTAATCCTGGTGTTCAAGGCCGGCAAAAACAGTGGCCTTGACTTTATCCAAAAGCATACGGAAGCTATCGCCTCCTTCAAAACGC
>NZ_WJHU01000044.1:0-256 GCF_033712365.1 Chryseobacterium sp. JV558 | reverse complement strand
AACACTCCCCAGAAAGGCAGCATCGGAACTGCTGAAATTTAGTCCCTGCATACCCTCTACTGACTGGTTATTACCAATATCTGCGTTTTGAAGGATCACCATCACATCAAACAAAGGATTGCGGCTCAGATCTGTTGCAAGCGACAGGGATTCTACAAGCTCATCAAATGGGTAATCCTGGTGTTCAAGGCCGGCAAAAACAGTGGCCTTGACTTTATCCAAAAGCATATGGAAGCTATCATCACCTTCAAAACGT
>NZ_WJHU01000043.1:0-275 GCF_033712365.1 Chryseobacterium sp. JV558 | reverse complement strand
TCAGGATCCACGCTGTATATGTCTTTGCTGAGTAGTATCAATGTATTATTGTACCGCTACAGTGGAGATACGGATATCATTTTGGGTTGTCCGATCACAGGTCGTGACCATATTGACCTTGACAACCAGATTGGCTTTTACCTCAATACCCTAGCTATCCGCAGCAGGTTCTCCTCAGATGACAGCTTTACGCAATTGCTTTCAGATGTTCGTGATACGACAATGAACGGTTACAGGTATAAAGGTTATGGCTTTGATGAGCTTGTTGAAGATCT
>NZ_WJHU01000042.1:0-294 GCF_033712365.1 Chryseobacterium sp. JV558 | reverse complement strand
CAGCTCTTCCGGACAAGCTGCGGGGTAACCATTTCTATCAGGGCTAGGAGAGGAGACGAATTATAAATTATGAGTTATAAATTATGAGTTGTGGGATTCTAGGTTCGCGTTGCGGGTTTCGTATTATGAGTTTCATATTACAAATACCAGGCTCATTATACCCAGTAGGAACGCTATTTAGCCTATTTCCATCAAAAATAGTTTCCCTTGTATACATATATATACATCATCATCTGCGAAAATCTGCGTCATCTACGGTTAATAATAGAACTCCTTCACTAGGAACGGTCTATA
>NZ_WJHU01000041.1:0-310 GCF_033712365.1 Chryseobacterium sp. JV558 | reverse complement strand
CCAGATCAGCAAACATCTGGGTGTTCAGTTAGCCCTTACAGACTTGTTCCGGTATTCTGTTTTACAGGATCAGGCTCTTCTGATTGATAATTCCCAAAAGACTGTCTTTGCCTCCATTCCCCAGTCGCCTGTCCAGGCAGATTACCCATTATCTTCCTCGCAGAAGCGAATGTGGATTTTGAGCCAGTTCGAGGCTGGCAATGTGGCCTATAGCATTCCATCGAGCCACCATATCCAAGGCTCTCTGGATCTTGTAAGCCTTGAGGAATCCTTCAGGCGCATCGTTTCGCGTCATGAAATTCTTCGTACG
>NZ_WJHU01000040.1:0-332 GCF_033712365.1 Chryseobacterium sp. JV558 | reverse complement strand
ATCTCTCTGGGGAGAGACGGAAAAGACCTAATTTAAATAAAGGACCATTATACAGATCAAACGCTTCGGTGATATATTCAGAGATCTTTTGTGATGATTCATCAGCTTCATTACGATCCTGGAAATCAAAATAGAACACTTGGAATTTATCCGGATCAGGATCAAGAATCAACTGACGGATATCACCCTGATCATTCGCCCTGAACACCGTACGTAAAGATTCATGACGCACCATCAGATCCCAATAAGCCAATTCAAAAGCTGATTGATCAAAACCTGAATCAAATTCATACACTCCGTTTACGTTGTAAGCAAGGTTAGCATCCTCAAAC